>NZ_CP102384.1:3151187-3754425 GCF_024628865.1 Sphingopyxis sp. DBS4 | reverse complement strand
GGCATCGACCGCAGCCACCGCGTCAAGCATGGCGCGCTGCTCGACGCCGAACTGCTCGCGCATCTTTATATCGAAATGACCGGCGGGCGGCAGATCGGCCTCGGCCTGGCGGCGGAAACCGCGCCGGCCGCGCATGCCGCCGCCGATCCCGTTCGCGTCGCCGCGCCGCCGCGCGCCTTTCGCGAACCGCGCGCTCATGCCGCCAGCGCGGCCGAACTGGCGCGCCATGCCGAATTCGTTGCCAAGCTCACAGGACCGCTGTGGCACGATAGTCCGTGACGGCGGCCCCGGCCGCCGCCGCGATTCTGGAAGGAGAAGAAAAATGGAAATCCGCGTCTCTGGACACCAGATCGAAACCGGCGAAGCGCTCCAGGCGCATGTGTCGGACCGGATGAACGCGATTGCCGACAAATATTTCTCCCGCGCGCTCGGCGCGCACGCGACCTTCGGCAAGGGGCCGCACGACAGTTTCCAGTGCGATATCGTCGCGCATGTGATGCAGGGGCTCGTGCTCAAGGGGCACGGCCAGGCGCAGGACGCGCATGTCGCCTTCGAGGCCGCCGCCGAGCGCATCGAAAAACAGCTTCGACGCTATATGCGACGATTGAAGGACCGCGGAAACCTCAACGGCCAATCCGCCGCGTCGATCGACGATTTCGTGGAAAATGCGAGCTATGTCGTGTTCGACGGCGGTGCCGAGGAGGATGAGGCCGGCGACGCCCCGGCGATCATCGCCGAAACGCGCGTCGATATCCCGACCAGCAGCGTGTCCGACGCGGTGATGATGCTCGACCTTCGCAACACCAACGCGCTCTTGTTCGTCAACAGCAAGACCGGGTCGCACAATATGGTCTATCGCCGCGACGACGGCACGATCGGTTGGGTCGAGCCGCGCCAGGGATAGAAGCTCCGGACAATAGGACTGGATTTTCTCCGCCATCCGGCCTAAGGGCCGCGCCCATTGATACCCGGATGGCGGGGCCTGCCACACGACCGATCCCATGATCGTTTGCCAACAGGATGAACCGGGCGGCGCCCGGCGGATATGATTTGACCAAAGCGATGAACCTATCTTCCCTTCTCTATCCCGCGACCGTGCGCGCGCATGTCCAGCTCGATTCGAAAAAGGCGCTGTTCCCGCTCGTCGGTGATCTTGCCGCGCGCTCGCTCGGCCTCGACGCCGGCGAAGTCAGCGAAGCCTTGCTCGAGCGCGAGCGCCTCGGCTCGACCGGCTTCGGACGTGGCATTGCCTTGCCGCACGCGAAGATGGCCGACCTCACCGGGGTGCGCGGCCTGTTCCTGCAACTGGCCCGGCCGATCGATTTCCAGGCGGTCGACGGCCTGCCGGTCGACCTGCTGTTCGTGCTGCTCTCGCCGCTCGACGCGGGCGCCGATCATCTGAAGGCGCTCGCGGGCGTTTCGCGGATGCTCCGCAACGACAGCATCGCCGAACGGCTGCGCGGCGCGAAAAGCGACGAGGCGCTCTATGCGATGCTCGTCGATGCCGAAACGCGCGACGCGGCCTAGACGCGCGACCGTTTCCGTGGCTCGGCTCAAGAGTCGCTTTCTCGTCGACCTCCTCATCCGCCGCACCGAAGCGGCCGGCGGTTTCGCGGCGATCCTCGCGCGGGGGGACGAAACCTCGGGGATCATCCTCGTCCAATGCAGCGATCGCGGCGAGCCCGGACCGCTGCTTGAACGCCGCTTTTCGCAGGACGGACACCATATCTGGCAGGCCGTGGGCCCCGATGACCCAAAAGATGGTGAAGCCCGCGCAAACTATCAGGAACGGCGGCGAAAGGCCGATCCCGACCTGTGGATCGTCGAACTGGATATCGCAGATGCGCCACAACTCGTCGCGGAGTGGGCCGCGTTAACTTGACTCTGTTGCGGCGCACAATAACTGGCGCCCATTCCATAACGCGTAGGTCGTTCCGTGGGTTGCCCTGCCTTGGCAAGGGCCCCGAAAAACGGTTCGGACACGCAGTCGGAGGATGGCCGCAGGCGGCATAGAGCCAGATAGTGCTCACCCGCCTGTCTTGAGGTTTCGGTCCATCAGCCGCCCTTTTGACGGATTATATGAGTCGCATTTTGAACGCCGCCAGCGTGGCTGCCGTCGGCATGACGGCCACCGCGATGCTGCTGCTGGCCGAACCGGGCTTCGCGAGCGATCTCGCGACCAGCGCGAATCTTCCCGCCATCACCCTGCCGGGCGCCGATGCGCCGCAGAGCGGCCCGGCGGATGCAGCGACGACAAGCGAACAGCCGGTCGTGACGCTTCCCCAAAATCCCCTTTCCGAAAGCAGGGACGAGTCCGCGGCCGAGCCGAAGCCGACGCTGGATGTCGACTCGCTCGCCGAACTCGTCGCCGCGACCGACCGTCCGGCCGACATCGATCCCGAACTCCGCTGCCTTGCCGGTGCCGTCTATTTCGAATCGCGCGGCGAATCGCTGGCGGGCCAGCTCGCGGTCGCGCATGTCGTGATCAACCGCGCCAAGTCGGGCCGCTTTCCCAAGAGCCTGTGCGGCGTCGTCCACCAGCCGAGCCAGTTCAGCTTCGTGCGCGGCGGCAAGATGCCGGCGATCCGCAACGCGGCCCAGTGGAACAACGCCGTCGCCATCGCGCAGATCGCGCGCGACGGAAGCTGGAAGACCCAGGCGCCGGGCGCCCTTTTCTTCCACGCGCGCTATGTCTCGCCGGGCTGGCGCAAGACGCGCATCGCGTCGATCGACAATCACATCTTCTATCGTTGATTCCTTGAACGGGGCGCGACCCGCATCCCGTTCATTGCCAGGCCATTTTTTGTGGCGCATGATGCGCAGATGATGCGTCATCTTTCCGTCGCCCTGCTCGGTGCAGCGGCGCTTGCGCTCGGCGGCTGCGCGACTGCGGTCCCGCCCGTCGAAGTCACCCGCTTCCATAACGCCGTTCCCGGCTGGGCGCCGGGAACGCGCTACGCGGTTGCGACGGCGCCACTCGACGGCGCGGCGGCTGCTATGCCCTCGCTCGAATGGAACAGCTACCGTGCTGCGGTCGATCAGCAGCTCCAGCGGCAGGGACTCGTCGCGGCGGGCAGCAACGAAAAGGCGCCTTTGCTCGTTCGTATCGCGTTCGAGCGCAGCGAGCCGCCGCCTGCTGCCCGCCGCTCGCCCGTGTCGGTGGGGGTCGGCGGTTCGACCGGCAGCTATGGATCGGGGGTCGGACTCGGGCTCGGGATCAATCTCGGCGGCGGGCCGAAGCGCATGGCCGATCTCCAGTTGTCGGTACGCATCGACGATGCCGCGACCGGACAGGCGATCTGGGAAGGCCGCGCGCTGACCGCGGTGCCGGTGAAGGCGCCCGCCGCGCAGCCGTCGCTCGCCGCCGCAAAATTGGCCGAAGCTCTATTCAAGGACTTTCCCGGCGAATCGGGACGCACTATCAGCGTCCCATGACTATCAGCATCAACGCCGCGTTCGACAGCGGCAATATCGTCGTGGACAGCGTCGAGGGCACTTCGGCGCGTCTTTCCATCCGCAAGGATCGCGAATCCGATTTCTATCAATGGTTTCACTTTCGCGTCGCCTGCAGCGCCGGCGACCCGCTGGAACTGGCAATCACCGGCCTGGCGAACTCGGCCTATCCCGACGGCTGGCCCGGCTATGCCGCCGCCGCGAGCTATGACCGCGAGCATTGGTTCCGCCTCGACACCAGCTATGATGCCGGCACGCTGACGGTCCGCCATACCGCCGAAGGACCGCTGCTCTGGATCGCCTATTTCGCACCCTATTCGATGGAGCGCCACCATGATCTGGTCGCGACGATCGCCGAATGCGAGGGGGTGACCTATCGCTGCCTCGGCACCAGCCTGGAGGGCCAGCCGATCGACTGCCTCGAAATGGGCAGCGGCGATACGCAGGTCTGGCTCTATGCGCGCCAGCATCCGGGCGAATCGATGGCCGAATGGTGGATGGAAGGCGCGCTCGAAAAGCTCACCGATCCCGCTGATCCTCATGCGCGGTCGCTGCTGGGCAAATGCCGTTTCCATATCGTTCCGAACATGAATCCCGACGGGTCGCGGCGCGGCCATCTGCGCACCAACTATGCCGGGGTGAACCTCAACCGCGAATGGGACAATCCGACCGCCGAGCGCAGCCCCGAAGTGCTGTGCGTGCGGAATGCTATGGACGAAAGCGGCGTCGACTGGGCGATGGACGTCCATGGCGACGAGGCGATCCCCGCGGTCTTCCTCGCGGGTTTTGAAGGCATTCCGTCACTGACGGATGCGCAGACCGCAAAATATCGGGCGTTTCAGACCGCGCTTGCCGCGAATACCCCCGATTTTCAGGTCGAGCTCGGCTATGAATTTTCGGCGCCGGGCCAGGCGAATCTCAGCATGTCGACGACTCAGCTTGCCGAGCGTTTCGGTGCGGTGTCGATGACGCTCGAAATGCCGTTCAAGGATAATCGCGACCTGCCGGATCCGGTGCAGGGCTGGTCGCCCGAACGTTCGAAGCTGCTCGCGCACGCCTGTCTCCAGACGCTCGACCAGATGCTGTGAGCGATGCCTGGCGGATCGTCGAGGATGATCTGTCGGGCGCTCCGATCCGCGCGCTGCTGGAACGGCATTTCGCGGGGATGCTAGCCAATTCGCCGGCCGGAAGCTGTCACTTCCTCGATTTCGACGGTCTGCGCGCGGGCGGCGTGACCTTCTGGTCGATCCACAAGGAGGGGATACTGGCGGGTTGCGGCGCGCTCAAGATGCTGGATGGCGCGCATGGCGAAATCAAGTCGATGCGCACCGCCGACGCTTTCCTTCGTCAGGGCGTCGCCGCGCGGATGCTCGGCCATATCATCGCCGAAGCGCGGGCGCGCGGCGCCGAGCGGCTCAGCCTCGAAACCGGATCGGGCGCAGCCTTCGAACCCGCGCTGGCGCTCTATCGGCGTCACGGTTTCGAGGATTGCGAGCCCTTCGCCGACTATCGGCCGGACCCGTTTAGCCGCTTCATGACCCGGCGGCTCTGATCGTAAGCAGCGGATACCCATCCGGCCCTCGTATTTTTACGCGATCGCCAAAAGAAAACGGGGTCCGGGAGAGGGAGCCGGACCCCGTTCTGATGCCCCGAAGGGCAAGACTCAAAAGGCTCAGGCGGCCTTCTTGTCCTCGATCACCGACGGCGTGACGCCGCCGATCGCGATCTTGTGCGGCTTCATCGCCTCGGGCACTTCGCGCACCAGGTCGATGATAAGCAGGCCGTCGGCGAGATCGGCCTTGTCGACCCGCACGAAGTCGGCGAGCTGGAAGCGGCGCTCGAACGCGCGCGTCGCGATGCCGCTGTAGAGGAGCTGGCGGCCCTCGCCTTCCTTCGCCGGCGCCTTGCGGCCGCTGACGGTCAGCATGTTCTGCTGCGCGGTGATGTCGATCTCGTCATTCTTGAAGCCCGCGACCGCGACCGTGATGCGGAAATGGTCGTCGGCGATCTTCTCGATATCGAAGGGCGGATAATTGTCCGCGGAACCGCTCGATTCGAGGAAATCGAACAGTCGGTCGAAGCCGACGGTCGAACGGCGATAGGGGGTCCAGTCGAAGCTGTTACGCATGGGTCATTCCTTCCTGTCAAAGCGAAGCAAAGGGACCGCGGCCCGAATCATGCGACGCGCCGCGATCGCCGTCCGGCCCCGTATCGGCGGCCGGATGCCCTCCATCTGGTAACGGATGAAACCATTTCAAGGGGGCGATTGGCGTTCGGCGAAAACCCGCGCTAAGGGGGCGGCGAATCCCCTCCAGCCGAAGGACAGACCATGCCGCAGCTCATCCTCATCCGCCACGGCCAGTCGCAGTGGAATCTCGAAAACCGCTTCACCGGCTGGTGGGATGTCGACGTCACCGAAAAGGGCGCGGCCGAGGCATGGGCGGCGGGCGAATTGATGAAGGCAAAGGGCATCGCGCCCGACGTCGGCTTCGCCTCGGTCCAGACGCGCGCGATCAAGACGCTGAATCTGGCGCTCGAGGCGATGGGCCGCCTCTGGCTGCCGGTGACCAAGGACTGGCGCCTCAACGAGCGGCATTACGGCGGCCTCACCGGGCTCGACAAGGCCGAGACCGCGGCGAAGCACGGCGACGAGCAAGTGAAGATCTGGCGCCGCAGCTTCGACACCCCGCCCCCGCCGCTCGCCGCCGATTCGCCTTACGATCTGTCGAAGGACCCGCGCTACGCGGGCATCGCGATCCCGTCGACCGAGAGCCTCAAGGACACGATCGCCCGCGTCCTGCCCTATTATGAAAGCGCGATCGCGCCCGAGCTCAAGGCCGGCAAGACGGTGCTGATCTCGGCGCACGGCAACAGCCTGCGCGCGCTGGTCAAGCATCTGTCGGGCATTTCGGATGCCGACATCACAGGGCTGGAGATCCCGACCGGCCAGCCGATCGTCTATGACCTGAGCGATGACCTGACGGCGCGCGAACGCTATTATCTGAGCGAGCGGTAATTCACTCCGTCATTGCGAGCGTAGCGAAGCAATCCAGAGCGGCTTGTCACGCGCTGGATACTCCTCGCAATGACGAGGTGTTTGGTGCGACGTCAGTCGCGCAGCAGTTCGTTGATGCCGGTCTTCGCACGCGTCTGCGCGTCGACGCGCTTGACGATCACCGCGCAATAGAGCGACGGGCCCGGCGTCCCGTCGGGGAGCGGCTTGCCCGGCAACGATCCGGGGACGACGACGGCATAGGGCGGCACTTCGCCGATGAAGACCTCGCCGGTCGCGCGGTCGACGATCTTGGTCGAGGCACCGAGATAGACGCCCATCGACAGCACCGCGCCCTCGCGCACGATCACCCCTTCGGCGACTTCGGCGCGCGCGCCGATGAAGGCGCCGTCCTCGATCACCACCGGCCCCGCCTGCAATGGCTCGAGCACGCCGCCGATTCCGGCGCCGCCCGACAGATGGACGCCCGCGCCGATCTGCGCGCAGCTTCCTACGGTGGCCCAGGCATCGACCATCGACCCCTCGCCGACATAGGCGCCGATGTTGACGAAGCTCGGCATCAGCACCGCGCCCTTGCTGATATAGGCGCCGCGGCGGACGATCGAACCGGGCACCGCGCGGAAACCCGCGTCCCGAAAGCGGTTCTCGCCCCAGCCGGCGAATTTTGACGGCACCTTGTCCCACCAGGTCGCACCGCCCGGCCCGCCCTCGACGATCTCCATGTCGTTGAGGCGGAACGACAGCAGCACTGCTTTCTTGAGCCACTGGTTGACCTGCCACGCACCGCCCGCGTCCCGTTCGGCGACGCGGAAGCTGCCGTCGTCGAGCCCGGCGATCGCGGTTTCGACCGCCTCGCGCACCGCGCCGGTCGTCGTCAGCCCAAGCGTGTCGCGCGCGTCCCAGGCGGCTTCGATCGTCGTTTGCAGGTCGGTCATGAAAGTCCCCAAGGTAAAGGAAGGTCGTCGAGCCAATCGGCGATGTCGTTGACGTGAAAGTCGACATGGCCCGTCAGGTGGTCGCGATGGCCGCTTTCGCTGCCATTGTCCAGCCAGACGGTCGTCATGCCGAGCGCTTTGGCGGGGGTCAGGTTGCGCGCCATATCCTCGACGAACAGGCTCTTCGCGGGATCGACGCCGAGATGGTCGATCATCGCGGCATAGGCCCCCGCGTCGGGCTTGGGCGTGTAGCGCGTGACGCGGATGTCGCAGATGCCGTCGAACAGGTCGGCGATCCCACGCGCTTCGAGCACGCGCGCGGCATAGTCGGCGTCGGCATTGGTGAAGACCAGCCTTCGCCCCGGCAGCCGTTCGAGGCCTGCGCGCAACCGCGTGTCGATCGTCAGCCGGTCGAGCGCGATATCGTGGACGCCGACCAGAAAAGCCTCGGGATCGACGCCGTGATGCCGCATCAACCCCGCCATCGTCGTGCCATGGTCGTGGAAATACTGCTTCTGTACCCGCCGCGCCTCGACCGCATCGACATCGAGCAGCCGCATGATGAAAGCGCCCATGCGCGCGTCGATCAGATCGAACAGCTTCGCCGACGGCGGATAAAGCGTGTTGTCGAGATCGAAGATCCAATTGTCGATATGGTCGATCGGCACGGTCATGGTGATCGGCCGCATAAGGGCCGGGCGGCGCGGCGGCAAGGCGGATGCTTTACTTTGCGGCAACGGCTTTGGGTCTAAACCGGAAAATGCTATGATCATGAGGGGATAGGGGAGACGGGCGATGATGGAGAGCGTGCGGCGCCGTTCGGTCCGGGAGATTGCCCGGCGACCTCTGCCGCTGCTTCTGAGCGTCGCTGCCCTGTCGCTCGCCGGTTGCGGCGGCGGTGGAGCGCGGCCGTCGCCGACCCCTGCGCCGCCGCCTGCCCCTACTCCCGCTCCGACTCCTACCCCTGCTCCGGCGCCCACGCCGACTCCCACGCCGCCGCCGACCGGCAATTTCAACACCGCCGAGACGCGGCGCTCGGACGGGGTGAATTTCCACGGTGCGATCACCGCCTATCAGGCGGGCGCGACCGGGCAGGGCATATTGGCGGGGGTGATCGACGACGGGATCGACGAGAACAGCCCCGAATTTGCCGGGCGCATTTCGCCCGCCTCGGCTGACGTCGCCGGATCGCGCGGCATCGATGCCGAGGGAACGCACGGAACCAACGTTGCGCAGGTGCTGCTCGGCGGCAAGAATGATGCCGGCACCTTCGGCATCGCCTTCAACGCCGGCCTGCTCGTGCTGCGCGCCGACCGGCCGGGAAGCTGTGCGACCGAGGATCCCGATGACGACGAAAGCGGTTGCCGTTTCGGCGACAGCGCGATCGCGGCGGGGCTCGACCGCGCGATCAGCGCCGGCGCGCGCGTCGTCAACATCTCGCTGGGCGGCGAAGACCCGCCCGGCGCGGCGCTGCGCGCCGCAGTGGCGCGCGCGACCGCGGCGGGGATCATCGTCGTCCTCTCGGCCGGCAACGAAGGCGACACGACCGCGAACGGCAATGATCCGAACAATCCCGAGCTTTTCGCGCAGGGCCTGCGCGATGCCGGCGGCGGACTGGTGATTATCGCGGGATCGGTCGACGACCAGGGCGTGATCTCCAGCTTCAGCAACCGCGCCGGCGGCTATGCCGGATCCTATCTCGCGGCACTCGGCGAGGATGTGTGCTGCGCCTATAAGGACGGCGTGCTCGAGACCGAGGGCAATTTCGTCTTCGTTCTCAGCGGTACCAGCTTTGCCGCGCCGCAGATCGCGGGCGCCGTCGCGCTGATCGCGCAGGCCTTTCCCAATCTGACCAGCCAGCAGATCGTGCAATTGCTTTACCAGTCGGCACGCGATGCGGGGGCGGCGGGCGACGATGCCGTGTTCGGGCAGGGCATTCTCGATATTGCGCGGGCCTTTCAGCCGATGGGCGCGACGACCCTAGCGGGAACGTCGAGCGCGGTGCGGCTCGATACCGCGCTCGGCCTGCTCGGCGGCCCGATGGGCGATGCGGGCGGCATGGGCGCGGCGACCGCCGTCGGACTGGTCACCGACGGATATGGCCGCGCCTTCAATGTCGATTTCGGCCGGTCGCTGATGCCCCGGCGCCCCGATTTCAAATTGTCGGGCGCGATCGGCGGCCTCGTGCGCCAACAAAGCGCCGCGTCGGACGCGCTGGCGCTTTCGATCCTGACCGCGCCCGGCAGCGATGCGCCGGCGGGGCTGTCGTACCGCGATGCGCGGCAGGCGCGCACGATCGCGGCATCGATGATTGCGCGTCTGGACGATCGGACGCGGATCGGCTTTGCTGCGGGGCGCAGCCTCAGCGGTTTGGTTGCGGGCGAACGCGGCGAATCGAACCACGCGATGCTGATCGGCGACGCGGCTCAGGAGGGTCTCGGCTTCGCGGCGAGCCCCGGCGCCGGGCTGCTGCTTCGCCGCGATCTCGGCCATGGACAAAGGCTCAGCCTCACCGCCGAAAACGGCTGGGTGTCGGGATCGCGCTGGCAGGACGATCCGCTGCTCCGCTATCGTTCGGGCCGCGACAGCCGCTACCAGCGGCTGGGGGCGGCGTGGGACGGGCGCTTCGGCCGCGTCCGCGCGATGCTGGGGGGAAGCTGGATCCGCGAATCGGACAGCCTTCTCGGCGCGCGCCTTGGCCCCGTTTTCGGCGCCGGTGGCGTGGCCAGCCTCGTCGGCGACGCCAGCCTCGGGCTCGATCTCGACGGCGGCTGGAGCCTGTCGGGGGCGTGGCGCCAGATGTGGACGCGGCCCGATCGCGGCGGGTTGATCGCCGGCGGCACGCTCCGCTCGGCCGCCTTTTCGTTCGACATCGCCAAGGCGGGGCTGTTCGGGACCGGCGATCGCGCCGCGCTGCGTTTCGCGCAGCCGCTGCGCGTTACCCATGGCGGCCTCGATCTGATGCTGCCCGTCGCCTATGATTACGACACCGGCGCCGCCACCTTTGGGCGGCGCACCTATAATCTGGCGCCGACCGGCCGCGAACTGGTGATCGAGGCGAGCTACGCGCTGTCGCTGTTCGGCGGCGATATCATCGCCAACACATGGTGGCGCCGGGATCCGGGTCACATCGCGGCGCTGCCCGACGATAAGGGCGCGGCGCTCCGCTTCGCGATGGGGTTCTAAAGCGTGGCGCGCAGCGCGAGCCAGCGATCACGCTTCGCCGCAAGGCCGATCGTGTGCGCGGCGCTGCTCGACGGCAGGTCGACGATCGCGATGCCTTCGAGCGGCGGCAGTTGGCGTCGGCCGATCGCCGCCGCCTTGCCGCCGTTGAACGCGATCATGCGGAGCGCGGGCAGATCGGCGACCAGCGCGGCGAGGTCGTGCGGCTCGGCTTCGCGGATCAGCGAATCGCTGCTCGTGCGCCGTTCGGCGCTGCGGATCACGTCCCACAGCCCGACCTTCATCGCGTGCAGCTCCGCCAGCCGCTCGGCATAGGGCATCGCCGCGAGCGGCCGGGCGAGGACATCGCCGAGCAGGCGCCAGAACTGATTGGTCGGATGCGCATAATATTGCCGTTCGGCGAGCGATCGCGCACCGGGCAGGCTGCCGAGGATCAGCAGGCGCGTATCGCGGGCGACGTGCGGGGCAAAGCTGGCGTGGCGCGGCGCGGACATGGCAAGGGGATAGCGCGGACGCGGCGGCGCAACAATATTACCGACCGCGAAGCCTCGCCCCTTGACCGACGGGGGAATCGCCGCTAGGGGCGCGCTCGACCGAAAAGGGCGGTTTGCCGCCTTTTTCAGTTACAACAGCGCTTGAACATTGCTGGCGCGGATGGAGCCTCCGGAGGATCAATGCGATTCCGCCGGGGTCTTTTGCTGTTATCAGGTCGGCCGTTTTTCGCCATTTTCGGCGGGTGAGCGGCCGGAGCTTCATCCACCGCGGTACAGTAACCGTTCGCTTTGATGGGCGGACACATAAAGGTGAAGCATTCATGCCCACGATCAACCAGCTGGTCCGCAAGGGCCGGACTCCCCAGAAGGTGAAGTCCAAGGTTCCGGCGATGGACGCAAACCCGCAAAAGCGCGGCGTTTGCACCCGTGTCTACACGACGACCCCGAAAAAGCCGAACTCGGCGCTCCGCAAGGTTGCCAAGGTCCGCCTGACCAACCAGCGCGAAGTCATCACCTATATCCCCGGCGAAGGCCACAACCTCCAGGAACACAGCGTCGTGCTGATCCGCGGCGGTCGTGTCCGCGACCTTCCCGGTGTGCGTTACCACGTCCTGCGCGGCGTGCTCGATACGCAGGGTGTGAAGGACCGCAAGCAGAGCCGTTCGAAATACGGCGCGAAGCGACCCAAGTAAGGTCCGCTTTTTCGGCTATTTGATCATCCCGCGACGCTTTGGCGGCGGGATGCTGTTGTAAAAGGAATTACCCATGGCTCGTCGTCGTCGTCCTGAGCGCCGCGAAATCCTGCCCGATCCCCGTTTCGGGGATATCGTGCTGTCGAAATTCATGAACAGCGTCATGCTGGACGGAAAGAAGTCCGTCGCCGAGAGCATCGTTTACGGTGCCCTGGAATCGGTCGAAGCCCGCGCCAAGAAGGAACCGATCGGCGTGTTCCACGAAGCGCTGGCGAACATCCGCCCGAACATCGAAGTCCGCAGCCGCCGCGTCGGCGGTGCAACCTATCAGGTTCCGGTCGAGGTCCGTCCCGACCGCGCGCAGGCGCTGGCGATCCGCTGGCTGATCGCCGCGGCGCGCAACCGCAGCGAAACCACGATGGCCGCGCGCCTGTCGGGCGAGCTGCTCGACGCGTCGAACAACCGCGGCAACGCCGTGAAGAAGCGCGAAGACACCCATCGCATGGCCGAAGCGAACCGCGCCTTCAGCCACTACCGCTGGTAAGGGAAAGCGGGACGCCCCGGCGTCTCGCAATCGTAAATATTCTTCCTATATCGGGGGCGGCCCCACCGGCCGCTCCCCAAATCCAAGGAAAAGACCATGGCACGCAGCCATCCGCTCGAACGCTATCGCAATTTCGGTATCATGGCGCACATCGACGCCGGCAAGACCACGACGACCGAGCGTATTCTCTATTACACCGGCAAGTCCTACAAGATCGGCGAAGTCCATGACGGCGCCGCCACGATGGACTGGATGGAACAGGAACAGGAACGCGGCATCACGATCACGTCGGCTGCCACTACCTGTTTGTGGAAGGCCGATGAAGGCAAGGGCCCCGAGCATCGCCTGAACATCATCGACACCCCCGGACACGTCGACTTCACCATCGAGGTCGAGCGCAGCCTGCGCGTCCTCGACGGCGCGGTCGCCGCGTTCGACGGCGTTGCCGGCGTCGAGCCGCAGTCGGAAACCGTGTGGCGCCAGGCCGAAAAATACGGCGTGCCGCGCATGTGCTACATCAACAAGCTCGACCGCACCGGTGCCAATTTCTATTATTGCGTGCAGACGATCATCGATCGTCTGGGCGCGGTTCCGGCCGTCCTTTATCTGCCGATCGGCGCCGAAAGCGATTTCGTCGGCCTCGTCGACCTCGTCAACGAGCGCGCGATCATCTGGAAGGACGAAAGCCTGGGCGCCGAATTCTTCTATGAAGAGATCCCCGCGGACCTCAAGGACAAGGCCGCCGAATATCGCGAAAAGCTCGTCGAGCTCGCCGTCGAACAGGACGACGCCGCGATGGAGGCCTATCTCGAAGGCACGCTTCCCGACGTCGCGACGCTGAAGGCGCTGCTCCGCAAGGGCACGCTGGCGCAGGCCTTCGTACCGGTGCTGTGTGGCTCGTCGTTCAAGAACAAGGGCGTCCAGGCGCTGCTCGACGCGGTCGTCGACTATCTGCCCTCGCCGCTCGACATTCCCGACGTTCAGGGCATCAACCCGGCGAACGACCAGCCCGACTCGCGCGCGACGTCGGACTCGGCGCCGCTCTCGCTGCTCGCGTTCAAGATCATGAACGATCCGTTCGTCGGCTCGCTCACCTTCGCCCGCATCTATTCGGGCACCCTCACCAAGGGCACCTATCTGAACTCGGTGAAGGACAAGAAGGAAAAGATCGGCCGCATGCTGCTGATGCATGCCAACAGCCGCGAGGACATCGAGGAAGCCTATGCGGGCGACATCGTCGCGCTGGCGGGCCTCAAGGAAACCACCACCGGGGACACGCTCTGCGCGACCAACGCGCCGATCATCCTCGAACGGATGGAATTCCCCGAACCGGTGATCGAGCTGTCGGTCGAACCCAAGACCAAGGCCGACCAGGAAAAGATGGGCATCGCGCTCAACCGCCTGGCCGCCGAGGATCCCTCGTTCCGTGTCTCGACCGACCATGAATCGGGCCAGACGATCATCAAGGGCATGGGCGAGCTTCACCTCGACATCCTCGTCGATCGCATGAAGCGCGAGTTCAAGGTCGAAGCGAATGTCGGTGCGCCGCAGGTGGCGTATCGCGAATCGCTCGCGAAGCCGGTCGACGTCGACTATACCCACAAGAAGCAGTCGGGCGGCTCGGGCCAGTTCGGCCGCGTCAAGGTCAGCGTCGCTCCCGGCGAGCGCGGTTCGGGCATCACCTTCATCGACGAGATCAAGGGCGGCAACATTCCGCGCGAATATATCCCGTCGGTCGAAAAGGGCATGCGCGAATCGGCCGAAAACGGTCACATGATCGGCTTCCCGATCATCGACTTCGAAATCAAGCTCACGGACGGCGCCTATCACGACGTCGACTCGTCGGCGCTGGCGTTCGAAATCGCGGGCCGTGCGGCGATGCGCGAAGTGGCGGCGAAGGCCGGCATCAAGCTGCTCGAACCGGTGATGAAGGTCGAGGTCGTGACTCCCGAGGAGTTCATGGGCGACGTGATCGGCGACCTCAACAGCCGCCGCGGCCAGATTCAGGGCACCGACAGCCGGGGCAACGCCCAGGTGGTCGAGGCCA
The DNA here is from genome assembly GCF_024628865.1 of Sphingopyxis sp. DBS4. Taxonomy (NCBI): domain Bacteria; kingdom Pseudomonadati; phylum Pseudomonadota; class Alphaproteobacteria; order Sphingomonadales; family Sphingopyxidaceae; genus Sphingopyxis; species Sphingopyxis sp. DBS4. The sequence goes on along the minus strand of NZ_CP102384.1, from coordinate 3,740,064 downwards.
TGGTCCCGCTCGCCAACATGTTCGGCTATGTGAACCAGCTCCGCTCGTTCACCCAGGGCCGCGCGCAATACTCCATGCAGTTCTCGCACTATGAAGAAGTGCCGAACAACGTGGCCGAAGAAGTGAAGGCCAAGATGGCCTGACGGATCGAAGCCGCGCGGACTTGCGCCGCGCGGCAAGACCCTCTAAGGGCGGCGCCTGATTCAGCAGGCTCGTCCGCGACTGATCAACGCAAACACTGAACAAGAAGGTTATACCATCATGGCCAAGGCTAAATTTGAGCGGACGAAGCCGCACTGCAACATCGGCACCATCGGTCACGTCGACCATGGCAAGACCTCGCTGACCGCAGCGATCACCAAGGTGCTCGCGGAAAACATCGCCGGCAACGCGGCCGTCGACTTCGCGAACATCGACAAGGCGCCCGAAGAGCGCGAGCGCGGCATCACCATTTCGACCGCGCACGTCGAATATGAGACCAACGGTCGCCACTATGCGCACGTCGATTGCCCGGGTCACGCCGACTATGTGAAGAACATGATCACCGGCGCCGCGCAGATGGACGGTGCGATCCTCGTCGTGTCGGCCGCTGACGGCCCGATGCCGCAGACCAAGGAGCACATCCTGCTCGCGAAGCAGGTCGGCGTTCCGACCATGGTCGTCTTCCTCAACAAGGTCGACCAGCTCGACGATCCCGAGCTGCTCGAGCTCGTCGAACTCGAAATCCGCGAAGAGCTTTCGAAGCGCGACTTCGACGGCGACAATATTCCGATCATCGCCGGTTCGGCCCTCGCCGCGCTGGAAAGCCGCGACGACAACATCGGCAAGGACGCGATCCTGAAGCTGATGGAAGCCGTCGACAGCTGGATCCCGCAGCCCGAGCGTCCGCTCGACAAGCCCTTCCTGATGCCGATCGAAGACGTGTTCTCGATCTCGGGCCGCGGCACCGTCGTCACCGGTCGCGTCGAAACCGGCATCGTCAAGGTTGGTGAAGAAGTCGAAATCGTCGGCATCAAGGACACCAAGAAGACGACCGTCACCGGCGTCGAAATGTTCCGCAAGCTGCTCGACCAGGGCCAGGCTGGCGACAACATCGGCGCGCTGATCCGCGGCGTCGGCCGTGAAGAAGTCGAGCGCGGTCAGGTTCTGGCCAAGCCCGGTTCGATCACGCCGCACACCGAGTTCACCTCGGAAGTCTATGTCCTGTCGAAGGACGAGGGCGGCCGTCACACGCCGTTCTTCGCCAACTATCGTCCGCAGTTCTACTTCCGCACCACCGACGTCACCGGCGAGGTTATCCTCCCCGAGGGCACCGAGATGGTCATGCCGGGCGACAACGTCCAGCTGTCGGTCAAGCTGATCGCTCCGATCGCCATGGACCCGGGTCTGCGCTTCGCGATTCGCGAAGGCGGCCGCACGGTCGGCGCGGGGGTTGTCGCGACGATCACAAAGTAATATAGGGCCGCGAGCCGCGCGATTCGGATCGATTCGCGCGGCTCGTAGCTTAAAGGTTTTTGATGGCCGCTCCGGCTTCCAATAGGAAGTCGGGACAGGCCATTTCGGCTCTTTCGCATCGTCAGACGGGATTCGACTGGATAAGTCATGGAAACGCAGAATATTCGCATTCGCCTGAAGGCCTTTGATCACCGCGTGCTCGATCAGGCCACCACCGACATTGCCGATACGGCACGTCGCACGGGCGCTCTCATTCGCGGCCCGATCCCGCTGCCGACGCGCATCGAGAAATTCACCGTGAACCGCGGTCCGCACATCGACAAGAAGTCGCGCGAGCAGTTCGAGGTGCGTACCCACAAGCGGCTGCTCGACATCGTGCAGCCCACCCCGCAGACGGTCGACGCGCTGATGAAGCTCGACCTCGCCGCGGGCGTGAACGTCGAGATCAAGTTGGCCTAAGGCCAACGCAGCCCCCGCGAAAGCGGGGGTCTCTATCGGCAGGACGCTTCGGCGCCTGCATCACGATAGGGTGGATACCGCCGGTCGCTTCCACCGGAAGCATTTCAGACCGGGCTGCGTCCCCCGTCTCGCCGCTTCTCCTTCGGGATGGCGGCACCTCAGCCCGGACGGGGCGATGCATCGAAATCACGGGCTGGGAGGGTAGTCGTCGGGCTTTGCCTGCTGGCTTCCCGCAAGCCGTGCGGAATGGTCCGCCCGGCCTCTGTTGAGGAGTATGATCATGCGTACTGGCGTGATCGCGAAGAAAATGGGGATGACCCGCCTGTTTCAGGACGACGGCCGCCACGTGCCCGTCACCGTCCTGAGCCTCGAAGGCTGCCAGGTCGTCTCCGTGCGCGATAAGGACCGCGACGGCTATGTGGCCGTTCAACTGGGTGCCGGTTCGGCCAAGGCGAAGAACGTCGCCAAGCCGCAGCGTGGCGCCTATGGCAAGGCCGAGGTCGAGCCCAAGGCGAAGCTCGTCGAATTCCGCGTCGCCGACGACGCGACGCTCGACGTCGGTGCCGAGCTTTCGGCCGACCATTTCGTCGCCGGCCAGATCGTCGACATCCAGGGCGTGACGCAGGGCAAGGGCTTTGCCGGTGCGATGAAGCGCTGGGGTTTCGGCGGTATGCGCGCGACCCACGGTGTTTCGATCAGCCACCGTGCGCATGGTTCGACCGGTAACCGTCAGGATCCGGGCCGCGTCTTCAAGAACAAGAAGATGGCCGGCCACATGGGCGCGCGCAATCGCACCCAGCAGAATCTCGAAATCGTCCGCACCGACGTCGAGCGCGGTCTTCTCTTCGTCAAGGGCTCGGTCCCTGGCTCGAAGGGCGGCTGGCTGCTCGTCCGCGATGCGGTGAAGCTGCCGCGTCATCCCGAGGCCCCCTATCCGGCGGGCATCAAGAGCGCGGCCAACACCAACGATGCCCCGGCTGACGCGCCGGTCGAAACGCCGGTCGAAGAAACCGTCGTCGACACCGCGGCCGCCGACGGCGCACAGGAGTCCTGATCATGAAGGTCAAGGTTCAGACCCTCGATGGCAAGGCTGGCGCCGACATCGATCTTAACGACGACGTCTTCGGCGTCGACGCACGTGCCGACATCCTGCACCGCGTCGTCGCGTGGCAGCTCGAAAAGCGCCGTGGCCCCGCCCGCGCCGCCCGCGAGCGCAGCGACGTTGCCCGCACCGGCAAGAAGTTCGGTCGCCAGAAGGGTGGCGGTACCGCCCGTCACGGCGATCGCAAGGCGCCGATCTTCATCGGCGGTGGTAAGGCGCATGGTCCCCGGGCTCGCACCTTCGGCCATTCGCTGAACAAGAAGATTCGCGCACTCGGCCTCAAGATGGCGCTGAGCGACAAGGCGAAGGGCGGCAAGATCGTCGTTCTCGACACGCTCGAGCTCAAGGACGCGAAGACCAAGGCGCTCGCCGGCAAGCTCGGCAAGCTCGACCTCGGCAACCGCGCCCTGTTCATCGACGGTGACGCGGTCCACGCCAGCTTCGCGATGGCATCGGCCAACCTGATCGGCATCGACGCGATGCCGGCTGCGGGCGCCAATGTCTATGACATCATCCGTGCCGACACGCTGGTCCTGACCCGCGCGGCGGTCGAAAAGCTGGAGGCCCGTTTCAATGGCTAAGGCAAAAACTGTCGATGCGCGTCATTATGACGTGATCCTCGCTCCGGTGATCACCGAAAAGTCGACGCTGCTCAGCGAAAACAACGCCGTGGTGTTCAAGGTCGCGAATGACGCGACCAAGCCCGCGATCAAGGCGGCCGTCGAGGCGCTGTTCGATGTCAAGGTCGTCGGCGTCAACACGCTCGTCACCAAGGGCAAGACCAAGCGCTGGAAGGGCAAGCCCTACACCCGCAGCGACGTGAAGAAGGCGATCGTTCGCCTGGCCGAAGGCCAGTCGATCGACGTCACCACGGGCGTCTGAGCGGCTCGGGAAGGCAGAGAAAATGGCACTCAAACATTATAACCCGACCAGCCCCGCGCAGCGCGGCCTGATCCTCGTCGACAAGTCGTCGCTGTGGAAGGGCAAGCCCGTCAAGGCGCTGACCGAAGGCAAGCGCAAAACCGGCGGCCGCAACAACAAGGGTCATGTGACCTCGCGCGGCATCGCCGGCGGCCACAAGCAGAAGTACCGCTTCATCGACTTCAAGCGTCGCAAGTGGGACATGCCGGCCACCGTCGAGCGTCTGGAATATGACCCGAACCGCACCGCGTTCATCGCGCTGGTGAAATATGAGGACGGCGAGCTCGCTTACATCCTGGCGCCGCAGCGCCTCGGTGTCGGCGACACGATCGTCGCGGGCAAGAAGACCGACGTGAAGCCGGGCAACGCGATGGAATTGTCGCAGATGCCGGTCGGCACGATCGTCCACAATATCGAGATGAAGCCGGGCAAGGGCGGCCAGATCGCTCGTTCGGCCGGCACCTATGCGCAGGTCGTCGGTCGTGACCGCGGCCTCGTCATCGTGCGTCTCGGTTCGGGCGAACAGCGCTACATTCGCGGCGAGTGCATGGGCACGGTCGGCGCGGTGTCGAACCCCGACAACCAGAACACCAATCTGGGCAAGGCGGGCCGCGGCCGCTGGCTCGGCAAGCGCCCGCTGACTCGCGGCGTTGCCAAGAACCCGGTCGATCACCCGCACGGCGGTGGTGAAGGCCGCACCTCGGGTGGCCGTCATCCGGTGACCCCGTGGGGCAAGCCGACCAAGGGTGCCCGTACCCGCCACAACAAGTCGACCGACAAGATGATCATCCGGTCGCGTCACGCGAAGAAGAAGAGGTAAGCCATGGCTCGCTCGGTCTGGAAGGGTCCGTTCGTCGACCTTCATCTCCTCAAGAAAGCCGAAACGGCCCAGGACGGCGGCAGCTCTGCGCCGATCAAGACCTGGTCGCGCCGGTCCACCATCCTGCCGCAGTTCGTCGGGCTGACCTTCAACGTCTACAACGGCCGCAAGTTCGTGCCGGTGTCGGTCAATGAAGACATGGTCGGCATGAAGCTGGGTGAATTTGCGCCGACGCGCTTCTTCCCCGGCCACGCGGCCGACAAGAAGGGCAAACGCTAATGGGCAAGGAAAAGTCCCCCCGCCGCGTTGCGGACAATGAGGCGCTCTCGGTCGGCACGCAGATTCGCGGCTCGGCGCAGAAGCTGAACCTCGTTGCCGCGCTGATCCGCGGCCGCAAGGTCGAAGACGCGATGAACGTCCTCGCTTTCTCGAAGAAGGCGATGGCCGTCGACGTGCGCAAGGTTCTCGCCAGCGCCGTGGCGAACGCGGAGAACAACCACAACCTCGACGTTGACGCGCTGGTCGTCAAGGAAGCGAGCGTGGGCAAGTCGATCTCGATGAAGCGCTGGCACGCTCGCGGCCGCGGCAAGTCGACCCGGATCGTCAAGCCTTTCAGCCGCATCCGCATCGTCGTCCGCGAACAGGAAGAAGAGGCGTAAGATGGGCCAGAAGAGCAATCCGATCGGCCTGCGCCTGCAGGTCAACCGCACCTGGGACAGCCGCTGGTTCGCCGAGGGCCAGGACTATGGCCGCATGCTTGTCGAGGATCTGAAGATCCGCAAGTTCGTGTTCAAGCACCTGCCGCAGGCCGCGATCTCGAAGGTCGTGATCGAGCGTCCGGCAAAGCTGTGCCGCGTGTCGATCTATGCCGCCCGTCCGGGCGTCATCATCGGCAAGAAGGGCGCCGACATCGAAAAGCTGCGCAAGCAGCTCGGCGCGATGACGGGCAGCGACGTGTCGCTGAACATCGTCGAGATCCGCAAGCCCGAAGTCGACGCCAAGCTCGTCGCGCAGGGCATTGCCGATCAGCTCGAACGCCGCGTTGCCTTCCGCCGCGCGATGAAGCGCGCGGTGCAGTCGGCGATGCGTCTCGGCGCCGAAGGCATCCGCATCAACTGCGCCGGCCGTCTCGGCGGCGCGGAAATCGCGCGCACCGAATGGTATCGCGAGGGCCGCGTGCCGCTGCACACGCTGCGCGCCAACGTCGACTATGCCGAGGCCGAAGCGCACACCGCTTACGGTGTCTGCGGCATCAAGGTCTGGATCTTCAAGGGCGAGATCCTGGGTCATGACCCGATGGCGACCGACCGTCTGATGCTCGACGCGCAGACGACCGGCGTCCGTCCGGCCCGTGACGATCGCCGCTAAGGACTGCTGACATGCTGCAACCGAAAAAAACCAAGTTCCGCAAGGCTTTCAAGGGCCGCATCCATGGCCTCGCCAAGGGCGGCACCAGCCTGAACTTCGGCTCCTACGGGCTGAAGGCGATGGAGCCCGAGCGCATCACCGCGCGCCAGATCGAAGCGGCCCGCCGCGCGATCAGCCGCGCGATCAAGCGCCAGGGCCGCCTCTGGATTCGCGTGTTTCCCGACGTCCCCGTGTCGTCGAAGCCCGCCGAAGTCCGCATGGGCAAGGGCAAGGGCTCGCCTGAATTCTGGGCCGCCCGCGTCAAGCCCGGCCGCATCCTGTTCGAACTCGACGGCGTCCCCGGCCCGGTGGCCGCGCTGGCGTTCGAACGCGCGGCGATGAAGCTGCCGATCAAGACGAAGGTCGTTGCCCGCCTCGGCGACACCTCGCACCTGGAGGGTTGAGGGCCATGGCCAAGACCGAAGATCTGACCAAGAAGACCGACGACCAGCTCGCCGAACAGCTTGGCGAACTGAAGCGCGAGGCGTTCAACCTCCGTTTCCAGGCCGCCACCGGCCAGCTGGAAAAGGCATCGCGGGTCAAGGAAGTGCGTCGCACCATCGCGCGCGTCAAGACCGAGCAGACCGGGCGCGCGCGCTCGGCCGCCAAATAAGGAGACCAACCCATGCCGAAGCGCATATTGACCGGCACGGTGGTGTCCGACAAGGGCGACAAGACCGTCGTGGTGAAGGTGGAGCGGAAGGTCAAGCACCCGCTCTACGGCAAGATCATCCGCCGTTCGAAAAAGTATCACGCCCACGATGAGGACAACGCCATCAAGGCTGGCGAAACCGTCCGCATCCAGGAAACGAAGCCGATTTCGAAGCTGAAGACCTGGAAGGTTCTCGACAAGGTCGAAATCTCGACCAAGGCGAAAAAGGCCGACGAGATCGCGTAAAGAGTTTCACGGAACCGCCGGGGTGCCCCGGTAGGCCAAGGAAGAAGGAAGTGCATCGATGATTCAGATGCAGTCACAATTGGAAGTCGCCGACAACAGCGGTGCGAAGCGCGTCCAGTGCATCAAGGTGCTTGGCGGCTCGAAGCGCCGTGTTGCCGGCGTTGGCGACGTGATCGTCGTGTCGATCAAGGAAGCCCAGCCGCGCGGCAAGGTGAAGAAGGGCGACGTGCATCGCGCCGTCATCGTCCGCACCGCGAAGGACGTGCGCCGTGCCGATGGCTCGGTGATCCGTTTCGACAGCAACGCCGCCGTGCTGGTCAACAAGAATGAGGAGCCGATCGGCACCCGCATCTTCGGCCCCGTCGTCCGCGAACTGCGCGGCCGCGGCTATATGAAGATCATCAGCCTGGCGCCGGAGGTTCTCTAATCATGGCGAACAAGATCAAGAAGGGTGACACGGTCGTCGTCCTGTCCGGCAAGGACAAGGGCAAGACCGGCGAAGTGACGCAGAGCCTGCCGAAGGACGGCAAGGTCGTCGTCGCGGGCGTCAACGTCATCACCCGTCACCGCAAGCCGACCCAGCAGAACCCGCAGGGTGGCCTCGAGCGCAAGGAAGCGCCGCTCTTCGCGAGCAAGGTCGCGCTCGCCGATCCCAAGACCGGCAAGCCGACGCGCGTCCGCTTTGAAACCAAGGACGGCAAGAAGGTCCGCGTGGCCGTGAAGTCCGGGGAGACGATCAATGGCTGACAATTACACCCCGCGCATGCGCAAGCGCTATGACGATGTGATCGTCAAGGCGATGACCGAGAAATTCGGTTACAAGAATGCGATGGAAGTGCCGAAGATCGAGAAGATCACGCTCAACATGGGCGTCGGCGAAGCCACGCAGGACAAGAAGAAGGTCGAGAGCGCGGCCGCCGAGATGGAACTGATCGCGGGCCAGAAGCCTGTCGTGACCAAGGCGAAGAAGTCGATCGCCCAGTTCAAGCTGCGCGAAGGCATGCCGATCGGTTGCAAGGTCACCCTGCGCCGCGAACGCATGTACGAGTTCCTCGATCGCCTGATCACGATCGCGATGCCGCGCATCCGCGACTTTCGCGGCGTGTCGGCGACGAGCTTCGACGGCCGTGGCAACTATGCCATGGGCCTCAAGGAACAGATCATCTTCCCCGAGATCAACTATGACCGCATCGACCAGGTGCGCGGCATGGACGTGATCGTCACCACCACCGCTCGCACGGACGAGGAAGCCCGCGAACTGCTCAAGCTGTTCGGCTTCCCCTTCCCGATCGAAGCGCAGGAAAAGGAAGCCGCCTGATCCCTCCGGGACCAGGCAGGCTCTTTCAAGAAGGAAAGAGAACTTAAGTCATGGCGAAACTGAGTTCGACGAACAAGAACGAGCGTCGCAAGAAGCTGGTGAAGAAATATGCCGGCCGTTACGCGAAGCTGAAGGCGATGGCCGCCGACACCTCGCTCGACGATGGCGAGCGTCTGATCGCGCGCCTCAAGATGGCGGAAATCCCCCGCAACGGTAACCCGACCCGCATCCGCAACCGGTGCGAGCTGACGGGCCGCCCGCGCGCTTACTACCGCAAATTCCGGCTGTGCCGCGTGCAGCTCCGCGATCTGGCCAACAAGGGCCTGATCCCCGGTGTTGTGAAGTCGAGCTGGTAAGGGACTGACAAGATGGCAATGACCGATCCCCTGGGTGATATGCTCACCCGCATCCGCAACGGCCAGCAGGCGAAGAAGGACAGCGTCCTGACCCCCGCCTCGACCCTGCGCGTCCGCGTTCTCGATGTGCTCCAGCGCGAAGGCTATATCCGCGGCTACAGCGAGGAATCGCTGGGCGCGAAGGGCCAGCACAAGGGCATCCGCATCGAACTCAAATATTTCGAGGGCCAGCCGGCGATCCGCCACGTGGCCCGCGTCTCGAAGCCGGGCCGCCGCGTCTATTCGGGTTCGAAAGAGCTGCCGATCGTGCGCAACGGCCTGGGCATCACCATCGTGTCGACCCCGCGTGGCGTGCTTTCGGACGCCGAAGCCCGCGAACATAATGTCGGCGGCGAAGTGCTGGCGGAGGTGTTCTGATGTCGCGCATTGGTAAGAAATCAGTAGCGATCCCGGGCGGCGTCACCGCCGCGATCGATGGCGGTCAGCTGTCGGTCAAGGGGCCGAAGGGCACGCTTGCGATGCCGCTTTCCGACAACATCAATTATGAAGTCGGCGAAGGCAGCATCTCGGTTCAGCCCGCGAACGACAGCCGCGAAGCGCGCGCCTTTTGGGGCATGCAGCGCACGCTGGTGCAGAACCTGGTCACGGGCGTGACCGAGGGCTTCACCAAGGTGCTCGAAATCACCGGCGTCGGCTATCGTGCCAACTCGCAGGGCAAGACGTTGAAGCTGCAGCTCGGCTACAGCCACGATGTCGATTTCGCGGTGCCCGAGGGCATCGAGATCAAGACGCCGGACAATACGACGATCGAGATCAGCGGTATCGACAAGCAGAAGGTCGGCCAGGTCGCGGCGGAAATCCGCCGTTGGCGCAAGCCCGAACCCTATAAGGGCAAGGGCATCAAATATCGCGGCGAGTACATCTTCCGCAAAGAAGGCAAGAAGAAGTAAGCCATGGCACATCTTACCCCTTTCCAAAAACGTCGCCAGCGCGTCCGCACCGCGCTCCGTCAGCGCGCCGCCGGGCGTCCGCGTCTTTCGGTGCACCGTTCGGGTCGTCATATCTATGCGCAGCTTATCGATGACGCCGCCGGCAAGACGCTGGCTGCAGCCTCGACGCTCGACAAGGATGTGCGCGGCAAGACCGGCGCGACCGCGGCTGCTGCTGCCGATGTCGGCAAGCGCCTCGCCGACGCCGCCAAGAAGGCGGGCGTGACGCAGGTCGTGTTCGACCGCGGCGGTTTCCTGTTCCACGGGCGCATCAAGGCGCTGGCCGACGCGGCGCGCGAAGGCGGATTGGAGTTCTAATCATGGCAGACGAAGTTCAGAACGCCGAAGTCGCTGTCGAAGCGACCGAAAACACCGGCGCTCCCCGCCGTGGCCGTGGCGGCCGCGACGGCGGTCGCGGTGGTCGTGACGGTGGCCGTGGCCGCCGCGACGATCGTCGTCCGCGCGACGAGGATGGCGGCGAGGAGCTGATCGAAAAGCTCGTCCACATCAATCGCGTCTCGAAGACGGTGAAGGGCGGCAAGCGCTTCGGTTTCGCCGCGCTCGTCGTCGTCGGCGACGGCAAGGGCCGCGCCGGTTTCGGTCATGGCAAGGCGCGCGAAGTGCCCGAAGCCATTTCGAAGGCGACCGCCGCCGCGAAGAAGGCGATGATCCGCGTTCCGCTGCGCGACGGCCGCACGCTGCACCATGACGGCCGCGGCGTGTTCGGCGCGGGCAACGTCACGCTGCGCTCGGCGCCCGCGGGGACCGGCATCATCGCCGGCGGCCCGATGCGCGCCGTGTTCGAATCGCTGGGCGTCGCCGACGTGGTGACCAAGTCGGTCGGCACCTCGAACCCCTACAACATGATCCGCGCGACCTTCGAGGCGCTCGGCGAGCAGACCAGCCCGAAGTCGGTCGCGCAGCGTCGCGGCAAGAAGGTTTCGGACCTGATCAAGCGTGGCGGTTCGTCCGACCGCGCAGCCGAGGCCGAGGCCGCGGCGGTGACGGAGTAAGACAATGGCCGACAAGAAGATCAAGATCCGCCAGATCGGTTCGCCGATCCGTCGTCCCAAGAGCCAGCGTGCGATCCTGACCGGCCTCGGCCTGGGCAAGATGCACCGCGAGGTCGAACTGGTCGACACCCCCGAAGTGCGCGGCATGATCCGCAAGCTTCCGCACATGGTGGAAGTCGTCGAGGGCTAAACCGACATGAAGCTCTACCGCCTGTTGACCGGTCCCGACGACAGCGCCTTCTGCGCGCGGGTCGAGGGATTGCTCAACCGGGGGTGGCAGCTTCACGGCAGCCCCTCGATTACCAATGTCGATGGTCGCGGTTATGTCGCCCAGGCCATCGTGATGGAGAAGGCCGGGCCCTATCCCGGTTTTCAGCCGTCGAATGAAATCGAACCGGACTGACCCCTTGGGTGGTCCATAGCGCGAACACAGCGAAAGCGAGTGCAATGACTATCAAACTCAACGATCTTCGTGACAACAACGGTGCCCGCAAGGGCCGGATGCGCGTCGGACGCGGCATCGGCTCGGGCAAGGGCAAGACCGCCGGTCGCGGCCAGAAGGGCCAGAAGGCCCGCAGCGGCGTCGCGATCAACGGCTTCGAGGGCGGCCAGATGCCGCTCCACATGCGCATCCCGAAGCGCGGCTTCAACAACATCTTCGGCAAGGACTATGCGATCGTCAATCTGGGCCAGGTCCAGAAGCTGATCGACGAGAAGAAGCTCGACGCCAAGAAGACCGTCGACCACGCCGCGCTCAAGGCCGCCGGCGTTGCACGCGGCGGCAAGGACGGCGTCCGCCTCCTCGCCAAGGGCGAACTGACCGCCAAGCTGACCTTCGCGGTCGCCGGCGCGTCGAAGGGCGCGATCGAGGCGGTCGAAAAGGCCGGCGGCAAGATCGAACTGCCCGCGGCGCCGGAAGCCAAGGCGGAATAAGCGATATCGGATGGGGCGGCTCTCAGGGGCCGCCCCATTCTCCTTACACGAACCTGTTTTCCGTTCGTGTCGAGCGAATATCAAAAGCGGCATTGGAGCGTCGGCTCACCGCTAAATGGGCCTTTCCCCTTGCGCTTCGTGACCGTCGAACGCACATAGGCGCCGGGTCGCGGGGGGCGCGGTCCGCCACTCGAGGAATAACACCCATGGCCTCTCGCGCCGACCAGCTTTCTTCCAGCCTGAACTTTTCGAAGTTCGGCCAGGCGACCGAACTCAAGAACCGCCTCTGGTTCACGATCGGCGCGCTGATCGTTTTCCGCTTCCTGTCGTTCGTGCCGCTGCCGGGGGTCGATCCCGTCGCGCTGTCGCGGCTCTATTCGCAGGCGGCGTCGGGCGGCATCCTCGACATCTTCAATACCTTCTCGGGCGGCAGCCTCGAGCGCATGAGCATCATCGCGCTCGGCGTCATGCCCTATATCACTGCGTCGATCGTGGTTCAGCTCGCCTCGGCGCTCGCCCCCAGCCTCGCCGCGCTCAAGAAAGAGGGCGAGAGCGGACGCAAGAAGCTCAACCAGTACACGCGCTACGGCACGGTGTTCCTGACCGCGATCCAGGGCTATTTCATCGCCGTCGGCCTCGAAACGCTCGGCCAGAGCCAGGGCGTCGCGGCGGTCGTCGATCCGGGCATGATGTTCCGCATCGGCGCCGTGATCAGCATTGTCGGCGGCACGCTCTTCCTGATGTGGCTCGGCGAACAGATCACCAGCCGAGGCATCGGCAACGGCGTTTCGCTGATCATCATGGCGGGCATTCTCGCCCAGCTTCCGCGCAGCTTCGCGCAGATGTTCACCCAGGTGCGCGAAGGCTCGATGGGCGGCGGCACGATCATCGCGGTCATCGGCGGCGCGGTCCTGATCATCGCCGTGATCAGCTTCATGGAGCTCGCGCAGCGCCGCGTCCTCGTCCAATATCCGAAACGCGCGACGCAGCGCGGCATGATGCAGGCCGATCGCAGCCACCTGCCGCTCAAGGTCAACACGTCAGGCGTGATTCCGCCGATCTTCGCTTCGTCGCTGCTGCTGATGCCGCTCACCGTCACCCAGATGCTCGGCAGCAATGTCCAGCAGGATACGGCGTGGGGCGAATTTCTCGTCACCCTCAACCAGTATCTCGCGCACGGCCAGCCGCTCTACATGGCGCTCTATGCCGCGGGCATCATCTTCTTCTGCTTCTTTTACGTCGCGGTCGTCTTCAACCCGGAGGAAACCGCCGACAATCTGAAGCGCCAGAACGGCTTCATCCCCGGCATCCGCCCGGGCAAGAACACCGCCGCCTATCTCGACTTCGTGCTGACGCGCATCACCGTGATCGGCGCGGTCTATCTGGCGCTGATCTGCCTCGTTCCCGAATATTTCATCGCGGGGTCGGGTTTGCCCTTCCAGCTCGGCGGCACCAGCCTGCTGATCATCGTCAACGTGACGATCGACACGATCAGCCAGATCCAGAGTCACATGCTCGCGCATCAATATGGCGATCTCATCAAGAAGGCCAAATTGAAGGGCGGCGTTGCGCGGCGCTGACCGGTCGGTTAGGGCCACCCCGACGGAACTGGAAACAGGGGCTTTGCATGACGCTGAACATCATTTTGCTGGGTCCGCCGGGGGCGGGCAAGGGAACGCAGGCTTCGCGGCTCGAAAGCGAACATGGCATGGTCCAGCTTTCGACCGGAGACATGCTGCGCGCCGCGGTCAAGGCAGGAACGCCGATCGGCCTCCAGGCAAAGGCGGTGATGGACGCGGGTGAACTGGTGTCGGACGAAATCGTCTCCGGCCTGATCGGCGAACGGCTCGACGAGCTCGGCGGCGAAACCTCGGTGATCTTCGACGGCTATCCGCGCACCGCGGCGCAGGCCGACGCGCTCGATTCGATCCTCTCGGCGCGCGGCCGCAAGCTCGACCATGTGATCGAACTGGTGGTCGAGGAGGATGCGCTCGTCGACCGCATCACCGGCCGCTTCAGTTGCGCCAAATGCGGTGAAGGCTATCACGACCGTTACAAGCTGCCCAAGGTCGCCGATACGTGCGACGTCTGCGGCAGCCACGACTTCAAGCGTCGCCCCGACGACAATGAGGAAACGGTGCGCACGCGGATGGCCGAATATCGCGCCAAGACCGCGCCGATCCTGCCGATCTACGAAGCGCGCGGCATCGTCAGCAAGGTCGACGGCATGGCCGACATCGACCATGTCAACGACGCGATCGAGGCGATCCTGGGAAGCGCCCGCTAGTCAGCTCTTCCGCCGCCGTCTATGAGGACGACGAAGGGGGACTGGGGCATGGGTTTCAAATCATATCTCGCGCTCGTCGCGTTGGGCGGTGCTGCGCTTGCGGCCGTGCCGGCGCAGGCGAAGGTCATCGACCAGAGCGACATCGGCTTCACCGTCGCGCACACCGCGCAGGTCGCGGCGACCCCCGACGATGTCTGGAAGATGCTGCGCCTCCCCGACAAATGGTGGTCGAAGGAGCATAGCTGGTCGGGCGATGCCGCAAACTTCTGGCTCGATTCACAGGCTGGCGGCTGCTTCTGCGAAAAACTTCCCGGCGAAGGCGGCGCGATGGGCAGCGTCCAGCACGCGCGGATCATCTTCGCCAAGCCGGGCGAGATGATGCGCTTGTCGGGCGCTTTCGGTCCGCTCCAGAGCGAAGCGGTCACCGGCACGCTGACGATCCATATCAAGCCGACCGCGACGGGCAGCGCGATCCGTTTCGACTATGTCGTCGGCGGCTATATGCGCTTCAAGGTCGCCGATGTCGCACCCGCGGTCGACAAGGTGCTCGGCGAACAGCTTGTCGGCCTCGCGAAAGCGCTCGGCGGTTCGCTGCCGGTCGCGCATGAAAAGGACGACGGCGATGCGAAGGAAGCCTCCGCGAAGGACGCGCCGGCCAGCGACGAACCTGGCCTCGACGCTGTCGCCGCCGATCTGGTGAAGGAAACGCCGAAGGATGAGCCCGAGGATTGAAGCGCGGTCATCTTGGATTGGAAAGCCGTGTTCCCCCGCGAAGGCGGGGGCCCATCTTCCGCTGGTGCCAGTTTGAACCGGCCGGAGATGGGTTCCCGCCTTCGCGGGGGAACACAGATGCTTTCAATCGAAGATGACTCTATTCCGCGGGCTTCCCCCGCAGCTTCGCGAGCGCCGCGAACGGCCCCGCCTGTTCCTCGCTGAGCACGCCTTTCTCGGCGAGGATGCGGTCGGCGTCGGGGTGACGCGGGAAGGGATCGAGCGCCAGCGACAACGTCTGCACCGCTGCTTCGCCGAGGTCGATCCGCTCACCTTCGAGCGGCAATATGTCGAGGTCGGCGTCGCTGATTTCGACCTCCTCGTCGCTCGCCGGCGACGCGTCGCGGAGGAAGCGGAGGTCGAAGGGTTCGTGGAGCCGGGCGGGCACCGGCAGTCCGGTCGCCGCGCAGCTTTGCACGACCTTGGCATCGATCGTGCCCGTCGCCGCGATCCCGCCCGCGACGCTGCGCACCTCGGCAGCCACCGCGAAGCGGTCGAGCGCGACCAGGGCCAGCCGCCGCGCGATCGCGGCCCGCGACGCTTCGTCGGCTTCGATCGCCACCGTGCGGCCTTGGCCTGCTTCAGCGAGCGTGACGAGATGCGAGAATTCGGGCACGGTCATGCCGTCTGTCCGGGCAGGCGGTCGGCGGCGACCAGCGCCGCGACCGGCATCGCCGAAAGGCCCGCGCGCAAGTCCGCGACTCCCGCCAGCACATGCGCCAGTCCCGCTTCGGGCGGCTCCTTGCCGCGCCACAAATTGCGTACCAGCGCTGCCTTGAGCTCGTCCGACCCGTCGGGCGCGCGATAGACGCCGAGCCGGCCCCCGAGCGCGCCGACCATCCGCCCGATCTGTTTGCCGACGACCATGTCTCCGAAACCGATCTGGCGCATCTGGCCATCCATGTCGTCGACGAACAATTCGGTGAGTTGAACCCCCGCGACCGCTTGATCGGGATCGTCGTCGATCCGGTGGAGGACGAGCGCGAGCACCAGACTGATCATGTCGAAGCGGCCGTCGAGCGTGTCGGGAACCTGACCGTCGCTATACCAGTGCGGCGCGCGCGCAGCGGCGATGACGGCATTCCATAGCGGGCGGCGTGCCTCGCGCGGATCGGCGTCGGGTTTGAAGAGCTTGCGGAGCGATGAGAACATCGCGCACGCTTAGGCGGAATCACCCCATCCGAAAAGGGGCGTCGGATTCGGTTTCCGATGCGCGAAAACCGTTCGGCACCGGCCCGCTCCCCCACCCGGCCACCCGACGGCAGTATCATATGGGTGGCCGGGTGGGGGAGCGGGCCGGTGCCGTCTCCACCAAAATCGAGTCAGCTTGGCGCAAGCATTGCCGCGGCATAAGCCGCTTGTGCCTGCCGTCTGCTTGCGGTTAAGAGGCGCGATTGCCAGCGCTCGCGCAAAGCGGCGCAACGGAGATAGTTGATGCCGATCCAGACCCCCATGCTTCCCGCCCGCCCCGTGCGCCTGATCGTCGCCGGGCTGGCGCTTGCGCTGACCGCCAGCGGCTGCGCGCAGCTCAAGGGGCGGCAGGGCTATGTCGTCGATCCGGTGCTCACCACCGCGATCACCCCCGGCGTCGACAATCGCGAATCGGTCGAAAAGACGCTGGGCCGCCCGACCTTCGTCGGCCAGTTCAGCGACAATGAATATTATTATGTCTCGCGCGAGACCCGCCAGCTCGCCTTCGCCCGCCCGCGCCCCGTCGCGCAGCAGGTGCTGCGCGTGCGCTTCGATCCCGCAGGCAACGTCGTCGGTGTCGACAAGACCGGCCTCGAACTGGTGAGCAAGATCAGCCCCGAAGGCGACAAGACCCCGACGCTCGGCCGCCACCGCAGCTTCTTCGAGGATATCTTCGGCAATATCGGCGCAGTCGGCGCCCCCGGCATGGGCGGCGGTGGGTCGCAGGGGCAGTAAAGATTATCGATGTCCTGTTCAGGTTGATCCGTCTGGGAGCCTGACTTGTCCTTAAAAAACAACTGTTCCCCCGCGAAGGCGGGGGTCCATCTCCGGCCGGTGCTATTTTGAACCGGCCGGAGATGGGTCCCCGCCTTCGCGGGGACACACAGCTCTTTTTGCGCACAAGTGTCTTGCGCCGATTGAATCCATCTCGACAGGACAGACTGTAGCGGAGGGGAGCCCTCTCGTTACCCTGCGATGCCCCCCGCGGCGAGCACCGCGAGCGTCACCAGATCCGACGCGGGCGAGGCCATGGTCGCGACCTGCACCGGCTTTTCCATCCCGATCAGCATCGGGCCGATCACCGCGCTGCCGCCGAGTTCGCGCAGCAGCTTCGCCGACAGATTGCCCGATTGCAGCCCCGGCATGATCAGCACGTTCGCGGCTCCCGACAGGCGGCAGAAGGGATATTTCTCCATCACCTTCGCATTGAGCGCGACGTCGGGCGCCATTTCGCCCTCATATTCGAACTCGGGCTTGCGCTCGTCGAGAATGTGGACCGCCTCGCGGATATTGTCGAGCCATGACCCCGGCGGGTTGCCGAAGGTCGAATAGGAAAGGAAGGCGACGCGCGGTTCGTGCCCCATCCGCCGCGCGACCTGTGCGGTGCGCTCGGCGATGTCGGCAAGCATTTCGGCCGACGGACGTTCGTTGACCGTGGTGTCGGCCATGAACACCGTGTGATGCTGGCCGACGAGGACATGGATGCCGAACGCTGTCTTGCCCTCGGCGGGGTCGATCACGCGCCGCACTTCGCGCATCGTCTGCGAATAGGTGCGGGTGACGCCGGTGATCATCGCGTCGCCGAGGCCGAGCTTGAGGAGCAGCGAACCGAAGATGTTGCGGTCGCGGTTGACCATGCGCTCGATATCGCGGCGGAGATAGCCGCGGCGCTGAAGCCGCTCGTACATCATCTCGACCATCTGCGGCACATGCGGCGAATTGACGCTGTTGTGGACCTCGAAGCTTTCGGGATCGGTGACCCCCATCGCGCGCAGCTTGTCGTGCAGCCCCTCGCGCCCGACGAGCACCGGAATGCCGTAGCCGCCGTCGCGGAACTGGATCGCTGCGCGCAGCACCACTTCTTCCTCGCCCTCGGCGAAGACGACGCGCTTCGGATTGGCGCGCGCCGCTTCATAGGCGAGCGTCAGCACCGAGGTCGTCGGATTGAGCCGCGCGCGCAGGCTGGTGCGATAGGCCTCCAGATCCGCGATCGGCTGCTGCGCGACGCCGGTGTCCATCGCCGCCTTGGCGACCGCGGCGGGGACGATCTCCATCAGCCGCGGGTCGAAGGGCGAGGGGATGATATATTCGGGGCCGAAGCTCGAGGCGCGTCCGCCATAGGCCGCCGCGACCTCCTCGGGCACCTGCTGGCGCGCGAGGTCGGCGATCGCATAGGCGGCGGCGATCTTCATCTCCTCGTTGATCGCGGTCGCGCGCACATCAAGCGCGCCGCGGAAGATGAAGGGGAAGCAGAGGACGTTGTTGACCTGGTTCGGATAGTCCGAGCGCCCCGTCGCGATGATCGCATCGGGCCGCGCCGCGCGCGCGTCGGGCGGCGAGATTTCGGGATCGGGGTTCGCCATCGCGAAGATGATCGGCGCGGGGGCCATGTCCTTGACCATCTCGGGCTTCAGCGCGCCCGCGGCCGACAGGCCCAGGAAGACGTCGGCGCCCTTCAGTGCCGCGGTCAGGTCGCGCGCCTCGGTCGGCACCGCGTGCGCCGACTTCCACTGGTCCATCCCCTCGGTGCGGCCCTGATAGATGGTGCCCTTGCGGTCGCACATGATGACATTCTCGTGCCGCACGCCCATCGCCTTGATGAGCGCGGTGCAGGCGATCGCCGCGGCGCCGGCGCCGTTGACGACGACCTTGATCTCGCCGAGATCGCGGCCGGTCAGGTGGCAGGCGTTGATCAGGCCGGCGGCGGTGATGATCGCGGTGCCATGCTGGTCGTCATGGAACACCGGGATGTTCATCTTTTCCTTGAGCGCCGCCTCGATGATGAAGCAGTTGGGCGCGGCAATGTCTTCAAGGTTGATGCCGCCGAAGCTCGGTTCGAGCAGTTCGACCGCGTCGATGAACGCCTGCGGGTCCTCGGTCTTCACCTCGAGGTCGATCGAATCGACGTCGGCGAAGCGCTTGAAGAGGACGGCCTTGCCTTCCATCACCGGCTTCGAGGCGAGCGCGCCGAGATTGCCGAGCCCGAGGATCGCGGTGCCGTTCGAGATCACCGCGACCAGATTGCCCTTGATCGTATAATCATAGGCCTTGGCCGGATCCTCGGCGATCGCGTTGACCGGGACGGCGACACCGGGCGAGTAGGCGAGGCTGAGGTCGCGCTGGGTCGCCATCGGCTTCGAGGCGATGATCTCGATTTTCCCGGGCCGGCCGTAATTATGATAGAGCAGGGCCTCGCGGTCCGAGAATTGCACCTTGTTGCCGCTGTCCATGTTTTTCCCCTTGGTTCGATTCCAGACGCGCGCCCGTTTCCCAATCCCCTAGCGTCACCTTGGCGAAATGTAACTGCCTACGGAGCGAGCCTCGGGAAAAAGATTCGCGCGGCGGGCGAACAAACTCCGTGGGTCTGATAAGATTTACAGGTCTGCGAAGGGCGGTTTCGGCTACTCTTCTCCCCTCCCGCCCGCGGGAGGGGTTGTGGGGTGGGCCAGCGGCGTTGCGGTTGCCCACCCCGCTGCGACTGACGAACAAAGTTCGTAAGTCTCGCTGCCCCTCCCGCTTGCGGGAGGGGAAAGCGGCGCCATCCTCCACCGTTCGCTCCCCACTCAAAGCTGCCCTCATGTCGCCCACGCCTTGCCATGCCGCCCCCAATCACTAAGCAGAGTGCGATGCCTGCCACCGCCCGCCCCGCCGCCAACAGTAACAGCGCCCCCGCCGCCACCCCGATGATGGCGCAATATTGGGCGCTGAAGGAGAAAGCGGGCGACTGCCTGCTCTTCTATCGCATGGGCGACTTTTTCGAATTGTTCTTCGAGGATGCCAAGGCGGCGGCATCGACGCTCGACATCGCGCTGACCTCGCGCGGCGAGCATGGCGGCGCGCCGGTGCCGATGTGCGGCGTTCCCGTGCATAGCGCCGAATCCTATCTCGCGCGGCTGATCAAGGCGGGGCACCGCGTCGCGATCGCCGAGCAGATCGAAACCCCGGCCGAGGCGAAGGCGCGCGGTGGTTCGAAAGCGCTCGTCGCGCGCGACATCATCCGTTTCGTCACCGCGGGCACGCTGACCGAGGAGGCGCTGCTCGAAGGGCGCAGCGCGAACCGGCTCGCGGCGCTCGCGCGGGTCGGGAGCGAGGGCGAGGTCGCGATTGCCGCCGCCGACATCTCGACCGGGCGGTTCGAGGTTGTGGCGGTGCGCCCCGAGCAGGTCGACGCCGAACTCGCGCGGCTCGCGCCCTCCGAACTGCTGGTCAGCGAACAGGCCGAGGAGGTGCCCGAATGGGTCGCGCGCCAGGTCGTGCGGCGCCCCCAATCCGACTTTTCGAGCGCGGCGGCGGAGAAGCGTCTCGAAAGCTTCTTCGGCGTGCAGACGCTTGACGGTTTCGGCCAGTTCTCCCGCGGCGAGCTGGCGGCGATGGGCGCGCTCGCCGCCTATCTCGATCATGTCGCGACCGGACAACCGATCTTCCTCCAGCCGCCGCTTCGCGTATCGGCGTCGGGGCGGATGGCGATCGACGCCGCGACGCGCGAAAGCCTCGAACTCGTCCGCACGATGGCGGGTGCGCGCGACGGCAGCCTGCTCGGCACGATCGACCGCACCGTCACCGCGGCGGGCGCGCGGCTGCTCGCCGACGATCTCGCGAGCCCGCTCACCGACAAGGCGGCGATCCTCGACCGGCTCGACCTTGTCGACGCACTCGCGCGCGATGCGCTGTGGCGCGGCAATCTGCGCGCCGCGCTGCGCGCGCTGCCCGATGCCGGGCGCGCGCTCGGGCGGCTCGTCGCGGGGCGCGGCGGGCCCCGCGATCTCGCGCAGCTTCGTGATGCGCTCGGCGGCGCGCGGTTGCTCCGCGAACGGCTCGCGCGGCGCCCAGACCTGCCCCCTTTGCTGGCGCGGCTGCTGCCGGGACTCGACGGCCATGGCGCGCTCGTCGACGAACTGACCCGCGCCTTGATCGAAACGCCGCCGGTCGACGCCGCGCAGGGCGGCTATGTCGCCGAGGGTTATGACCATGCGCTCGACGCCTTGCGCGAAACCGCGCGCGACGGGCGCAAGGCAATCGCTGCGCTCGAAGCGCAATATCGCGATCGTACCGGCATCGCCTCGCTCAAGATCCGCCATAACGGCGTGCTCGGCTATCATGTGGAGGTGCCCGCGAAGCACGCCGACGCGCTGATGGCACCCGAATCGGGTTTTACCCATCGCCAGACGCTGGCGGGCGTCGTGCGCTTCAACTCGGCCGATCTTCACGAAACCGCGAGCCGCGTCACCCAGGCGGGCGTTCACGCGATCGCCGCCGAGGCCGCGCACCTCGAAGCGCTGACCGATGCCGCGGTGGCGCGGCGCGAGGCGATCGCGGCGAGTTGCGACGTGCTGGCGCGCATCGACGTCGCCGCGGCGCTTGCCGATCATGCGATGAGCCACAATTGGTGCCGCCCCGACCTCGCCGACGAACCGTGCCTCGACGTGGCGGGTGGGCGGCATCCGGTGGTCGAGGCGGCGCTCGCCAAATCGGGTGAGCGCTTTGTCCCCAACGATGTGTCGCTGTCGGAAGCCGACCGGCTGTGGCTCGTCACCGGCCCCAACATGGGCGGTAAATCGACCTTTCTGCGCCAGAATGCGCTGATCGTCGTGCTCGCGCAGGCGGGCGGCTTCGTGCCGGCGGCGTCGGCGCGGCTCGGGCTCGTCGACCGCCTGTTCAGTCGTGTCGGGGCGAGCGACAATCTCGCGCGCGGGCGCTCCACCTTCATGGTCGAGATGGTCGAGACCGCCGCGATCCTCGCGCAGGCAACACCGAACAGTTTCGTCATCCTCGACGAGGTCGGGCGCGGCACCTCGACCTATGACGGGCTCGCGCTCGCCTGGTCGGTGGTCGAGGCGGTGCACGAGGTCAATCGATGCCGCTGTCTGTTCGCGACGCATTATCACGAACTGACGCGGCTTGCCGAAACGCTGAACGCCTTGTCGCTCCACCATGTCCGCGCGCGCGAGTGGCAGGGCGATCTGGTGCTGCTCCACGAAGTCGCCGAGGGGCCCGCCGACCGCAGCTACGGCCTCGCGGTCGCGCGCCTCGCGGGGGTGTCCGCGGCCGTCGTCAAGCGTGCCGAGGCGGTGCTCGCGAAACTCGAGGCGGGGCGCGAGAAGACCGGCGGGCTCGCCGCGGGCCTCGACGATTTGCCGCTCTTCGCCGCGACCCTTGCCGAAGCCCCCGCCGCCGCGACCGACGCGCTGCGCGAGGCGCTTGCCGCCATCGATCCCGACGCGCTCGCGCCGCGCGAAGCGCTCGATGCGCTCTACCGGCTCAAGCAGATCGTGGCGGGTGAGGTCTAATGGCGATTCAGGCCGGATCGTCGAAAAAGCAGCGTGTCCCCGCGAAGGCGGGGACCCATCTCCGGTCGGTTCCATTTTGCGCCGGCCGGAGATGGGCTCCCGCCTTCGCGGGAGAGCGCAACTTTCTTGAAGGGCGTTCGGGATGAGCGACCTGTTCGACGATCTCGAAAACCGCCGCGCGATTATCGATCGCCGCGCGCTGTCCGATCGGCTCGATACCATCGCCGAGGAGACGAGCGATTCGGGCACGCGCCGCCGTGCGATGGTCGCGCTGCTCAAGGAGGCGCTCGAAACCGGGCGTGCCGAGATCGACCGCCGGTTGCTCGACCATCCCTCGTCGGGGCGTGTCGCGGCGAACGCGACCGCTTTCCTGATCGACCAGATCGTCCGGCTGAGCCACGATTTCACGGTCGACCGCCTCTATCCCGCCAGCAACCGCTCGGCGGGCGAGCGGATCACGCTGATCGCGGTCGGCGGCTACGGCCGCGGCGAGATGGCGCCGTTCAGCGACATCGACATCGGCTTCGTCACGCCGTTCAAGCAGACGAGCTGGACCGAACAGGTGATCGAGGCGCAGCTCTATACGCTGTGGGATTTGGGGCTGAAGGTCGGGCACAGCTCGCGCTCGATCGACGAGATGATCCGCGCCGCGAAGGAGGATCTGACGATCCGCACCGCGCTGCTTGAGGCGCGCTTCATCTGGGGCGACCGCGACCTTTACGACCAGGCCGCGGCGCGCTTCGATGCCGAGGTTGTCGCGGGCAATGCGCGCGCCTTCGTCGCCGACAAGCTCGCCGAGCGCGACGATCGACACAAGCGCATGGGCGATTCGCGCTATGTCGTCGAACCCAATGTGAAGGAAGGGAAGGGGGGACTGCGCGACCTCCACACCCTGTTCTGGATCGGCAAGTTCATCCACCGCGTCCGCACCGTTCCCGAGCTCGTCGACGCCGGGCTGCTCACCGAACGCGAGCTCCGCCAGTTCGAGCGCGCCGAGAATTTCCTGCTAGCGGTGCGCTGCCACCTCCATACGCTCGCGGGGCGCGCCGAGGACCGGCTGACCTTCGATTTCCAGCGCGAGATCGCGCAGCGCATGCATTTCGCCGAGCGGCCGGGGAAAAGCGCGGTCGAGCGCTTCATGCAGCTCTATTTCCTTCATGCGAAAAGCGTCGGCGACCTGACCGGCACCTTCCTCGCGCATCTCGACGAGCAGCTCGCGGCGCGCGGGCGGCGCTTCCTGCCGACGCTGCGGCGGCGGCCGGGCAAGCTCCATGGTTTCGTCCTCGACCGTGGTCGGCTCGCGTTGCCGTCGGACGATTTTTTCGCGGCCGACCCGGTGCGGCTGATCGAGATTTTCGCGCTCGCCGACAAGCATGGGCTGGAGATCCATCCGCAGGCGATGCGCCAGGCGCGCCACGACGCCAAGCTGATCGAGACGCAGGGCGTGCGCCGCCAACCCCGCGCGAACGAATTGTTCCTCGACGTGCTGACCAGCCCGCGCGACCCCGAAACGGTGCTGCGCTGGATGAACGAAGCGGGGGTGTTCGGCCGCTTCGTTCCCGACTTCGGCCGCGTCGTCGCGCAGATGCAGTTCGACATGTATCATCATTATACCGTCGACGAGCATACGATCCGTGCGATCGGCCTGTTGTCCGATATCGAGCAGGACCGGCTGAAGGAGGATCACCCGCTGTCGACGATGATTATGCACCAGCTTCATTCGCGGCGGGTGATCTATGTCGCGGTGCTGCTGCACGACATCGCCAAGGGGCGCGGCGGCGACCATAGTGTGCTCGGTGCCGAACTCGCGCTGCGCGTCTGCCCGCGACTGGGGCTCAGCGAAGCCGAGACCGAGACGGTGTCGTGGCTCGTCCGCCACCATCTGCTGATGTCGGCGACCGCCTTCAAGCGCGACCTTGCCGATTTCAAGACGATCCTCGACTTCGCGCAGATCGTCCAGAGCCCCGAGCGGCTGCGCCTGCTCCTCGTTCTCACCGTCGTCGACATCCGCGCGGTCGGGCCGGGGGTGTGGAACAGCTGGAAGCGCCAATTGCTCAGCGAATTGTTCGACTCGGCCGAGGAGGTGCTGCGCCTCGGCCACAAGCAGCGCGGGCGCGAGGCGCGGATCGCGAGCAAGAAGGAAGCGGTGGCGGAGCTGCTCGGTATCGGGGAAAAGCGCTTCGCAGCGCTGATCAAGCGGCTTCCCGAAAGCTATTGGATTGCTGAGCCGGTCGAGGTGATCGCCGCCAACCTTCGCCATATCGAGGCCGCGGGCGACGCCCCGCTCCACATCGCCGCGGTGCCCGACGAGGATCGCGGCGCGACATTGGTGATGGTGCTCGCCGCCGACCATCCGGGGCTTTTCTACCGCATGGCGGGAGGCATCCATCTTGCGGGCGGCAACATCATCGACGCGCGCATCCACACGACGCGCGACGGCATGGCGCTCGACAATTTCCTCGTCCAGGACCCGCTCGGCCGGCCGTTCGCCGAGGCGGGGCAGATCGACCGCCTGACCCGCGCGATCGAGGACGCACTCGCCAATCGCCAGAAGCTGCTGCCGAAACTCGAAGCGCGCGCACTGCCGCGCACCCGCGCCGAGGCGTTCCGCATCGCGCCGAACGTGTTCATCGACAATAAGGCGTCGAATCGGTTCACGGTGATCGAGGTCAATGCGCAGGACCGCCCGGCGCTGCTCAACCAGCTCGCCTATGCGCTGTTCCAGTCGAAGGTGACGGTGCACAGCGCGCATGTCGCCACCTATGGCGAGCGCGCGGTCGACACTTTCTATGTCACCGACCTGATCGGCGACAAGATCGACGCTGCGGCGCGGGTCAAGAGCCTCGAAAAGCGGCTGCTGGAGGCGGCGGCAAGCCGCAGCGAAGAGGCGGTGGCGGCTTAGGGTCCTGACCCTAGAAATCGAATCCGTGTTGCACCGGCGCGACCGGCACGCCCTCTAGCTCGAGCATCCGCGCCTTGGACAAAGCGCCGCCCGGTGCGGAGAACCCTCCGATCCCTCCGCCCGCAGCCATGACCCGGTGGCAGGGGATGATCAGCGGCACGGGATTCGTTGCCATCGCCTGCCCGACCGCGCGGGCATGTTCGGGGCCCGCATCGAGTGCGCGGGCAACCGCGCCATACGTCGTCGTCTGGCCCCAGCCGAGCTTGCGTACATGGGCATAGACCCGCGCGAAGAAGGGCGGCGGTTCGCCGAGTTCGACCGGCGCTTCGAAAAACTCGACCCGCTCGCCTTCGAAATAGCGGATCGCGGCGTTGATGACCGCCGCTATCCCGGCCGGCGGCTCCGCTCGCCTCGCGCCGGGAAGGTGACGCAAAATGGCGCGCTCGGTCTCGGGCGCGGTCGGCGCGGGCAGACGAAAGCTCGCTATGCCGGCGCCCTTCCAGCCGATTGCCGCGACCCCGGTCGCCGTTCCGAAGAGCTGATAATGGCCCTGGCTGATCAAGCCTGATCCCCCGTTCTTGTCGGAGATATAGGGCGGTATTTTTTCAAAGCCATATCGTCGGCGCAGAGGCGCGAGCGGCTGCGACCGGACCGCTTTGGGGCGGAAAGCCGACGTTGCCCAAAGAGGGGATCAGCTTGTGCCCGCCTTCACCGGATTTCGTTCATGCGCGGCGATATTCTCCGGCAGCGTCAGCCACGCGTGCCGGTCCTGCGCCCAGACCGCCTGCTCGGGCATCGGAAAATCGGGATCGGCAAAGGCGCCGACGGCGACGCCGATGCGATCCGGAAGCCGGTCGGGTTCCCACCACAGCGACGATCCGCATTCGGGGCAGAAATGGAACGTGACGTCGAAACCGCTCGCCGATGTCCGCCGAAACGTCTTCGCAGCCCCCGCGGCCAGCGAGACGGCGACGCGGGGATAGAAAACCGCGACGCTGAACAGCGACCCGGTCCGCCGCTGGCAGTCGAGACAATGGCAGAGCGAGACTTTCGCGGGTTCGCCGATGCAGCGGAGCTGGAGCCGGCCGCAATGGCAGGTTGCGAGCCGCTCGATCGGCGCGCCGCTCATGCGCCGGTCATCGCGGCGGCGGCGGCGAGCAGCCCCGCGTTGAAGCGCTGCGACAGCGGCGCATCGGGAACCGCGTTGAAGCCGTGGATCGCCCCGGCGTAGCTGTGGAGCTCGACCGGCACCCCGGCGGCGGTCAGCCGCCGCGCATAGTCGAGATTCTCGTCGAAGAAGAGGTCGAGGCTGCCGGTCGCAATATAGGCAGGCGGCAGGTTCGACAGATCGTCGGCGAGGCTCGGCGAGAACCAGCCGCGCCGCGCGTCGTCGGCGCGGTAATCGCCCCGCAGAGCGCGCCAGCCGAAGCGGTTGCTCGCGCGCGTCCAGATGAATTCGCCGGTGGTCGGATTACGCCAGGGGCAGGCATCGCCGCCGGTGCGATGGTCGAGCATCGGATAAGTGAGAAGCTGCCCTGCGATTCCCGGGCCGCCGAGGTCGCGTGCCATGATCGCCAGCGCCGCCGCCAGCCCGCCGCCCGCGCTTTCGCCCGCGACGACGATGCGGCTCGTATCGTACCCGAGCGCATCGGCTTGCCCCGCAAGCCACGCCAGCGCCGAATGGCAATCCTCCTGCGGCGCCGGAAAGGGATGTTCGGGCGCAAGCCGATATTCGACCGAGGCGACCGGCACGCCGGCGGCTGCGGCTAGTGCCGCCGGTCCCGCCTGCATCTGCCGGATCGACCCCATCACCATGCCGCCGCCATGAATATGCAGGATCGCGCCGCTGCCCGGCCGGGTTTCCGCCGGACGATAGAGGAAGATCGGAATATCGGGCCCGCCGTGGATCGACGGGATCAGCACCTCTTCGGGTGCGATGACCGGCGGTGGCAGGAAGGCATAAGTTTCGGACGCTCTGGCGCGAATATCGGCGATGGGCACCGATTCCAGGTCGATGCGCGGAAAGATGTCGAGCACCGGCGCGATATCCGGGTCGACGAGATGGCGGGTATTCATGGCGGGTTTCTCCCCAGACTCTGTTGCCGGGACAAGTTGCACGAAATTCGCATCGGGCTCCAGACCGTGCGAGCAGATTCCGACTGTTTCCCGTCATTTCCGCGAAAGCGGGAACCCAGAGTGGGGTCAGCCGACGCATGCTCTGGGTTCCCGCTTTCGCGGGAATGACGAAGGTTGGGAATGTCCGCGCTCCACCCCAAGCCGCCGCTCCAGCGAGGGAGGACTTTGTCCGCGCGGCCTGGGCCTTGTCGGGGCCGCCCTACCCGCGCAGCACCGCCCCCAGCTTCGCCGCCGCGACAACCACCTTGTCGGCAATCGCCTTCAGATCGGCGTCGGTGAAGCTCTTTTCCTGCGGTTGCAGTTCAACCTCGACCGCGAGGCTAACCTGCCCCTCGGGCACCCCTTGGCCGGCAAAGCGATCGAACAGCCGGGCGTCGACGATCGCCGCCTTGTCGGCGCCGCGGATCGCGCGGACCAGATCGGCGGCCGCCAGCCCCTCGGGCGCGAGGAAAGCAAAGTCGCGGCGCACCGATTGCAGCGCGGGCGGCGCATAGGCCACACGCGCCGGGCCGCTCGCGCGTTTCGTCGGAATCGCATCGAGGAAGATCTGCACCGCCATCACCGGGCCATCGACGTCGAAATGTTTCGTCAGTGCCGGGTGCAGCGCGCCATATTCGGCGAGCACCGCCTTGGGGCCGAGCCGCAACGTCGCCGACTGGCCGGGATGCCAGATGCCGGGTCCGGCAACGGCTTCCATCACCTGCAGCCGCTCGGCGGGCGCGCCTGCGGCGTCGAGCAGCGCCAGCGCCGCCGCCTTCGCGTCGAAGGCGTCGAAGGGCGCGGCCTTGCCGGTCTGCCAACCGCGCTGGGTCTTGTCGCCCGCCATTACCAGCCCAAGCGTCGGATGTTCGCAATCGTCCCGATAACGGCGGCCGATCTCGAACAGGCGGATGCTTCCGGCGCCGCGATCCTGATTGCGCTGCGCGGCGGCGAGCAGGCCGGGGAGCAGCGACGGACGCATCACCTTGAGGTCTTCGCTGATCGGGTTGGCGAGGCTCCAGATGCCGCCGCCGAAGGGTGCGGCCTCGCGTTCGGAAATGAAGCTCCACGTCACCGCTTCGTGGAAGCCCGCGGCCGCCGCGGCGCGGCGCACCCGGCGTTCGAGCATCTGTTCGGCGGTCGCGGTCGGCCGGGCGACGCCATCGGCGCGCGGCAGCGGCACCGATTCGATCGCGTCGAATCCGGTGATCCGCGTGACTTCCTCGACCAGATCGGGCGCGCCGTCGACGTCGCGGCGCCAGCTCGGCACCGCGACCTGCCAGTGCCCGGCCTGCTCGATAATCGAGAAACCGAGCGCTTCGAGTATCTCATTCTGGCGCGATGCCGGAATCGCGATGCCGCCGAGCGTCGCCGACAGCGCCGGGTCGTAATCGACCGTCTTCACCTCGGCGGGCGGGGTGCCCGCGCGCGTCACCGCCGACGGCGTGCCGCCGCAGATGGCGAGGATATGACCCGTCACGATTGCCGTCGCGTCGTCGAGGAAGGCCGGATCGACCCCCCGCTCGAAGCGGCTGCGCGCGTCGCTGGTCAGGCCGAGCGCCTGCCCGGTCAGCGCGATGCGTTCGGGGGTGAAGTAAGCGATTTCGATCAGCACGTCGGTCGTCGCTTCGCTGCACCCGCTATGCTCGCCGCCCATGATGCCCGCGATGTCGTGGACCTCGCGCTCGTCGGCGATCACGGTCATCGTGTCGATGAGCGTATAATCCTTGCCGTTGAGCGCGGTCACCGTCTCGCCCGCCTCTGCGCGCCGCGCGACGAGTGCGCCGGTCAGCGTGGCGCGGTCATAGATGTGGCTGGGGCGGCCGAGGTCGAACATCACATAATTGCTGATGTCGACGAGGGCGGAGATCGAGCGTTGCCCGACCGCTTCGAGGCGGCGGCGCATCCAGTCGGGCGCCGTGCCGTTGGTCACGCCGGCGATCGTGCGGCCGAAGAAGGCGGGACAGGCGTCGGGATCGTCGGTGCGGATTTCGGTCGCGGGCGCGCCTTCGCCCGGGATCGTCGGGACGTCGAGCGGCTTCAGCGTACCGAGCCCGGCAGCGGCGAGGTCGCGCGCGATCCCGCGCACCCCCATGCAGTCCTGCCGGTTCGGGGTGATCGAAATGTCGATCACCGGATCGCCCGCGCCCGCATAATCGGCGAAGGGCGTGCCGATCGGGGCGTCGGCGGGCAGCTCGATGATGCCGTCATGATCGTCGCCAAGCTCCAGCTCGCGCGTCGAGCACATCATGCCGTTCGATTCGATGCCGCGCACCGCGGCGACCTTCAGCTCCATGCCGTTCGCGGGCACCACCGCGCCGGGCAGCCCGAGTACGCCGACGAGCCCCGCGCGCGCGTTCGGCGCGCCGCAGACCACGGTGAGCGGATCGCCGCCGTCGCCGGTGTCGACGGTCAGCACCTGCAGCTTGTCGGCCTGGGGGTGCTTCGAGGCGGTCAGCACCTTGGCGACGCGGAAGCCCGCGAGCTTCTCGGCCGGATTCTCGACGCCTTCGACTTCGTGGCCGATGCGGTTGAGGGCGCCGACGACATCGGCGACCGAATAGTCGCCATCGAGATGCTCGCGGAGCCAGTCGAGGGTGATCTTCATGCCGAAATCCCCCCGCTCAGCGTTGGCACCGACAGTGCGCCGAACCCGTAATGCGCCAGCCAGCGCAGGTCGCCGTCGAAGAAGGCGCGCAGGTCATCCATGCCATATTTGAGCATCGCCAGCCGGTCGATGCCGATGCCGAAGGCAAAGCCCTGCCATTCGTCTGGATCGAGCCCGCAGTTCGCGATGACGCGGCGGTTGACCATGCCGCTGCCCAGCAGCTCCATCCACGCATGGCCCTCGTCGTCGCCGTTGCCGCCGACGATCCGCCGCCCCTTTTCCTGGGCATAGCCGACATCGACCTCCGCCGAAGGCTCGGTGAAGGGGAAATAGGAGGGGCGCAGGCGGAGCACGATGTCGTCGCGCTCGAAGAAGGCCTTGAGGAAGGTTTCGAGCGTCCATTTGAGATGCCCCATATGGATGCCGCGGTCGATGACGAGGCCTTCGACCTGATGGAACATCGGCGTGTGCGTCGCGTCGCTGTCGCTGCGATAGACGCGCCCCGGCGCGATGATCCGGATCGGCGGCTGCTCGCTCATCATCGTGCGGATCTGCACCGGCGATGTGTGGGTGCGCAGCAGCATCGCGCGGCCCTCGGCATCGGTGTCGGGGAAATAGAAGGTGTCGTGCATCGCGCGCGCGGGATGCGTCTCGGGAATGTTGAGCGCGGTGAAATTGCGCCAGTCGTCCTCGATCTCGGGCCCGGTCGCGACCGCGAAGCCCATGTCGGCGAAGATTTCGGCAAGCTCGTCCATCACCTGACTCACCGGGTGGACGCTGCCTTTGGGTGCGGCGGCGGCGGGGAGCGTCATGTCGAGCGTCTCTTCGGCAAGCTTCGCGTCGAGCGCGGCGCCTTCAAGCGCGGCCTTGCGTGCGCCGATCGCGGCGGTGATGGCTTCGCGCAGGCCGTGAATCTTCGGCCCTTCGGTCTGGCGCTCTTCGGGGGTCATGCCGCCGAGCGTCTTGAGCAGCCCGGTCACGCTCCCCGCCTTGCCGAGCGCCGCGACGCGCAGCGCCTCGAGCGCGTCGAGATCGCTTGCGGTTTCAATCTCGCCCAGCAGCTTCGCTTTCAAGGCTTCTGTCTCGCTCATCGTCGTTCGTTTCTGTATCGTTCGGGGGACGGCGGTCCCCCGCGCGTCGGTCGTCTGCCGCTTGCACCGAAGGCGGCGCACGGGTCAAGTCCGGCGGCGCGAAACGCGCGCTATCCGCCGGGCTTGTGGAGTCCCTGCACCGCTTCGCCGGCCGCCGCGGCGCGCGCCAGCGCGGCAGCGCCGAGGATCGGCTTCGGCCGCGCGGCATAGGCGCGCGGGCTCATTCCCATGAAGCGCTGGAAATCGCGCGTGAACTGCGCCTGATCATAATAATGATAGTCGAGCGTTTCGATCCAGCTCATCGACGGGTCGAGCATGAAGCGCGCGAGGCTGCGCAGGAAGCGCTGGCGGCGCAGCAGCAGCTTGGGCGGAAAACCGAAGGCGCGCCGCGACAATCGCTCGACCGACCGCTCGGAGAGGCCGAGCTTTTCGGCGAGTTCGGCGACGCTGGTCAATTCGTCGTCGATGAGCGCGGCGTGGGCGGCGAAGATGGCGGGATCGTCGGGCGGCGCGGCGGCGAGCAGACCGGCGAAATGGTCGTCGAGCAGGCGCGCCGCACTCTCCGCATCATTTGCCTGCCGAAGCTCGTCCGCGAGCGGGGCGTGCGCGGCGAATGCAGGATGCTGCGCGCCATCGACGAAATGGTCCGCGAGATCCTCGGCGGGAAGCGCGAAGAATTTGGCCCAGCCCGCGGGCAGGATTCCAATGCCCCAAGCGCGCATCCGGCCCGCGGCGAAATAGGTCGCCTGGCTCGTTGGGCCGGTGACGATGAAGCGCGGCGCGGGGGCCGGCGTGTCGCCGCCGACCGCGGCAAGCGAGGGTTCACCATCGATGAAGCGCAGATTTGCCCATTCGGGATGCA
This sequence comes from Sphingopyxis sp. DBS4, assembly GCF_024628865.1. Classification (NCBI taxonomy): domain Bacteria; kingdom Pseudomonadati; phylum Pseudomonadota; class Alphaproteobacteria; order Sphingomonadales; family Sphingopyxidaceae; genus Sphingopyxis; species Sphingopyxis sp. DBS4. The sequence goes on along the minus strand of NZ_CP102384.1, from coordinate 3,708,279 downwards.
GATAATCCTCGACGCGCACTCCGGGGGACGCCTCGACCTCGGTGAGGTAGATGATGCTGCAATAGGGACGAAGCGGCTCCGATACGGGAAAGAAGCGCGTCGTGACGCGCACGCCGGCCGCCGGCCCGCTGGCAGTTTCTCCCACGGTCATGACGTCATCTCATGCGGAGCGGCGCGTAAAAAAACAACAGTTCAGACGAAGCGATTGTCGGGTTTTTACAATTTTTCGCAGGCCCGCGACGGCATATGTCGCGCCATAGGGACACTTCCGCCGGCCGTATGCTTTCTGCGACCCACGGCTATCCGGTTCGGAGGGAGGGGGGCGATGGTTTTCCAATAAGCCATTGTCGGAACGGCGCGGGGGGAAACCTTCGCGCCGTTCCTGTTTGAGGACCGCAGGGCGTCGGCTAACGACCGATTGCGGATGCCCCGGCATCTCCTAACTTTGTCATCCCCGCGAAAGCGGGGACCCAGAGCGTGCGTCGGCTAACCCCACACTGGGTTCCCGCTTTCGCGGGAATGACGAAGGTGGGCAGGGGTAGCCCCCCACCCCAAAGCCGACATCCGGCGCAGGTGATCGCAGCCCAACGAAAAAGGGCGGCCCCGAAGGACCGCCCTTTTGTTTCAGCAATTTCGCCGAAAGCCTTACGCTGCCTTGGGCAGCGCCGCCTTCGCCTGTGCGATGATCGCGGTGAAAACGCCGCCTTCGTTCATCGCCAAGTCGGCCATGACCTTCCGATCCAGCTCGATCCCGGCCAGCTTCACGCCGTGCATGAACTGCGAATAGGTCAGGCCTTCGGCGCGGACCGCAGCGTTGATGCGCTGGATCCACAGGGCGCGGAAGGTCCGCTTCTTCACCTTGCGGTCGCGATAGGCGTATTGACCGGCCTTTTCGACCGCCTGCTTGGCGATGCGAATCGTGTTCTTGCGACGGCCGTAATAGCCCTTCGCCTGATCAAGGATCCGCTTGTGCTTGGCGTGCGTGGTCGTGCCGCGTTTGATGCGTGACATGGTCTAGCGCTCCTTACTTCAGGCCGTACGGCGCCCAGAGGCGTACATGGGCCGTGTCCGAATCGCTGAGCACGCTGGTGCCGCGGTTGGTGCGGATATATTTCGAATTGTGCGAAATCAGGCGGTGACGCTTGCCGGCAACGCCGTGCTTCACCTTGCCCGAGGCGGTGAATTTGAAGCGCTTCTTCACACCGCTCTTGGTCTTCAGCTTGGGCATTTTCGTCTCCTTTTTAAGCGACGATATCGACCGGCCCTGGCAGCCCTTGTCGCCAGGCAGGTCCGCTAATCTATCGTGCGAAGGCGCGCGCCTAGACGGATTCGCGCCGAATTGCAAGCGGGGAAGCGGCCTAGAAGCTTGCGCCGTCGACCTTCTGGATTGTCAGCGAATCGAGGTCGGCCTCGGGCACGCAGCGCAGGTTGACCGCCGCCATCTTCTTGCCGTCGGGGCCGGTGCCGACCGAAAAGCCCTGACAACCGCAGTCGGTGCAGAATTGATGGTCGATATTATGCTTGTTGAACGTGTAGGAAGCGAGCTTGTCGCTGCCGCCCGTCAACTGGAACTGGTCGATCGGCACGAAGGAAAGCAGGAAGCCCTTGCGCCGGCAGTGCGAGCAGTTGCAGCTCATCGCCGTCGTGGGAATGTCTCCCTCGACCGTATAGGTCACCGCGCCGCAATGGCAGCTTCCGTCGAACGCCATGTCTCTCTCCCTGGGGCCTGGCCCTAATGGTGGCAGGCAAGCCCTTCGATAACATCTTCCAGCCGCGCCGGATCGCCTAATGCGATGACATGGCCGTCACTGTCGGCGTTCAGCGGCTCGCCGTTCCAGTCGCACATCGTCCCGCCCGCGCCCTCGACGATGGGGACGAGCGCCGCATAATCGTGGAGCTTCAACCCCGCCTCGACCACCAGGTCGATATGACCGCTGGCCAGCAGACCGTAGTTATAGCAGTCGCCGCCAAAGACCATGCGCTTGTGCGACGTCTTTGCCGCGAGCGCCATGAAATGCTCGCCGTCGTGGTCGCTGAAATATTGCGGGCCCGTCGTTGCCAGCACGGCGTCGGACAGGTTGCGGCAGGTGCGCGTACGCGCGGGCTTGCCGTTGAGCAGGGTCGGCTGCCCCGTCGCGCCCACCCAGCGCTCACCGGCGATCGGCTGGTCGATGATACCGATCAGCGGCCAGCCGTCCTGGAGCAGCGCGATCAGCGTACCGAAGATCGGGCGACCGGCCATGAAGCTGACGGTGCCGTCGATCGGATCGAGCACCCATTGGCGCGATGCCTCTGGCCGTTCGGCGCCATATTCCTCGCCGATGATGCCGTCGCGCGGTGCCTCGGCATCGAGCAGGCGGCGCATGGCGGCTTCGGCGGCGCGGTCGGCCTCGGTCACCGGCGAGGCGTCGGCCTTGGCCTCGTGCGAAAAGGCGGCGCGGAAAAAGGGACGGATCGTCGCGCCCGCGGCGTCGGCGAGGCGATGGGCGAGCGCGATGTCGGATTCGAGGGTCATCTTGTTTCCCAAAGCAAAAAACCTGTTCCCCGCGAAGGCGGGGGTCCATCATCCGCCCGTGCAAAATAGCGCCGACAGGAGATGGGTCCCCGCCTTCGCGGGGACACACGACAGCCCTGAAGGCGGCGCCACGCTACGCCAGCCTAGTCGAACAGCGACGACACGCTCGATTCGTCGGCGATGCGCTTGATCGCTTCGCCGAGCAGCGGCGCGACGGTCAGCGCGCGGACCTTGCCGCTGTCGTTGACCGCGTCGGTCGGCATGATCGAATCGGTGATGACGAGTTCGGTGAGCTCGCTCGCATCGACACGGGCGACCGCGCCGCCCGACAGGACGCCGTGGGTGCAATAAGCGACGACGCCCTCGGCGCCCGCGGCCTTCAGCGCGGCGGCGGCGTTGCAGAGGGTGCCCGCCGAATCGACGATATCGTCGATGAGGATGCAGAAGCGGCCCGCGACGTCGCCGATGATATTCATCACTTCGGATTCGCCGGCGCGCTCGCGGCGCTTGTCGACGATCGCGAGCGGCGCGTTGTCGAGCCGCTTCGCGAGCGCTCGGGCGCGCACCACGCCGCCGACGTCGGGCGACACGACCATCAGATTCTTGCCGCCGAAGCGCGCCTGGATGTCAGCGCTCATCACCGGTGCGGCATAGAGATTGTCGGTCGGAATGTCGAAGAAGCCCTGGATCTGCCCGGCGTGGAGGTCGATCGCGAGGACGCGGTCGGCGCCCGAGGTGGTGATCAGATTGGCGACGAGTTTGGCCGAGATCGGCGTGCGCGGGCCGGGTTTGCGGTCCTGGCGGGCATAGCCGAAATAGGGGACGACCGCGGTGATGCGCTTCGCCGAGGCGCGGCGCAGCGCGTCGGTGAGGATCAGCAACTCCATCAGATTGTCGTTGGCCGGGAAATTGGTCGGCTGGACGACGAACACATCCTGGCCGCGCACATTTTCGTGGATTTCGACGAAGACTTCCTCGTCGGCGAAGCGGCGGACGCTGGTGTCGGTCAGCGGCAGTTCGAGATAATCCGCAATCGCGCGGGCCAACGGCAGATTGCTGTTGCCGGAGATGAGTTTCATGGGGGCCCTTTCGCGGTGAGTGGGATTGCGCCGCCCTTAGCCAGCGGGCGCCGATAGGGGAAGGGGTTAAAGCCACCCCGCGGCACGCAATTGCGGCATCATGTCGCGCGACACCGGAACCTCCTGTCCGCCTGCCAATGTCAGCATGGCGGAGCGGCCGTCGCGGCGCACCGAGGCGACGGCATCGCGGGCGACCCACCAGCTCCGGTGGACGCGAAGGCCGTCGACGGAACCGAGCCCTGCAATGGCGTCGCGCATCCTCATCAGGACCAGTTCTTCGCGCGCCTCGCCGATGACGCGGACATAATGATCCTCGCCCTTCAGGGCGCGCACGGGGCCGAAGCCGGGCGGCAGGGGAAGCGAGGGCGGCGAGACGATGGATGGCGTTTCGGCGCGCGGCACGTCGGCATCGACCGCTACGGCGGCTGGCGCGTGCGGCTTGCCCGCCGGCGCGCGTCCGAACAGCGCGGTCATGGTGACGGCGACGACGGCGCAGATGATCAATATATAGAAATAGAGCCGCCAGAAGCCGGGCCAGCGGAGCACTTCGGGAAAGCCGATCCCCATCGACATCACCGCGATGATCAGGGTCAGGGGAAAGCTGCTGACGACAAGCGCGAGCATGGTGCCCGCCGGTCCCGGCAATCCGGTGGTTTCGCACAGCCAGCGGGCGACGATCCCCGACGGGCGATAGACGGCATAGCCCGCGAGCAGCCAGATCACCCAGACCAGCATCCGTTCGGCGGTGGGCAGCGCGAAGGTGCCGAACGGGCCGAGCAGCCCGAGCAGCAGGCCGAGCGCCGCCATCGCCATCAATTCCATCGCCAGCCGCTTTGCCATCCGGCGGCTTGTGTGGGCCCGTTCGCGAAGCGTCAATGGGCCGCGCGCCCCGCTTTGCGAAGAAATCGGCCGGATCGGCGAAGCGGCGCTTGCCGGCGAACGGCGGCGCGGCAGGAGGAAGGGGCGACTGGCGAACAGCCGGAAAATGTCACCGGAAAAAGAACAGGATCGACCCATGACCGCACTTGCTTCCACCCGCAACGCCTCGGCGCTGGTCCGCCGGATCGCGCTGACCGTGCTGCTGATCGCCGGGGTCACCGCGCTCGCCATTGCCGTGCGGCTGGTGGCGGGCGCGCCGTCCGCCTATCGCACTCCGCCGCTCGCGATATGGGTCCATCTTGCGACGGTGCTTCCCGCGCTCCCGCTCGGCGCCTGGCTGCTGTGGCGCCCGGTCAAGGGCGATACGGCGCACCGCATCGGCGGGCGCGTCTGGGCGCTGCTGATGCTGGTGACCGCGATCGACAGCTTCTGGATTCGCACCCTCACCGGCGGCATCGGGCCGATCCATGTCTTTTCGGTGCTGACGCTCGTGCAATTGCCGCGCGCGATCTGGTTTGCGCGGATGGGCGATATTGATCGCCATCTGAAGACGATGCGCGGGATATTCTTCGGACTGGTCGCCGCCGGCGTTTTCGCGATGGCCCCGGGACGGACGCTGTGGGCGCTTCTCTTCGGTTGAATGGGCAGGGCGGTTGCGCCTAAACCCCCCGGCATGACAACCGAGCTCTCCATCGTCCTGTCGCAGATGACCCAGTCGGTCGGCGACCTTGCAGCCAATGCCGACGCGATGCGCGACGTTCGCGCGCGGCACGGCGATGCCGACCTGATCCTCTATCCCGAACTGCAACTGATCGGCTACCCGCCCGAGGATCTGGTGCTCAAGCCCGCGCTCGCCGAGCGTGCGGCAACGGTCCTCGCCGAACTGGCGGCCGAGACCGGCGACGGTGGCCCGGCGATGCTCGTCGGGTCGGTCGAGCGCGACGCCGAGGGGCGGCTCTACAATATCGTCGCGCTGCTCGACGAGGGCCGCGTGGTCGCGACGCGGCGCAAACACGAACTGCCCAATTACGGCACCTTCGACGAAAAGCGCGTCTTTGCTCCGGGCCCGCTTCCTGATGTGATCGAATGGCGCGGCGTGAAGCTGGGGCTGCCGATCTGCGAGGACGGATGGTTTCCGGCGGTCTGCGGGCACCTCGCCGATCAGGGCGCCGAAATGCTGATCTCGGTCAACGGCAGTCCCTATGAAATCGACAAGGACGACCGCCGCCTGACGCAGGTGTTCGCGGCGCGCGTTGCCGAGACGGGGCTGCCGCTGATATTTCTGAACCGCATCGGCGGGCAGGACGAGCTGGTGTTCGACGGTTGCTCCTTCGTGCTCAACGCCGACGGGACCGCCGCGCACCGGCTGACCGACTGGGAAAGCGAGGAGCGCGTGACGCGCTGGACGAAGGGCGAAGGCGGCTGGACCTGTGAGGCGGGCGCAATCGCCGCGTGGGAGGCGCATCCCGCCGATATCTACAGCGCAATGATCCTGAGCTTGCGCGACTATGTCGAACGCAACCGCTTCCCCGGCGTCGTGCTCGGGCTGTCGGGGGGCATCGATTCGGCGATCTGCGCCGCCATTGCCGCCGACGCACTCGGCCCCGACAAGGTCTGGTGCGTGATGCTGCCGAGCCGCTTCACCAGCCAGGAAAGCCTCGATGATGCGAGGGGCTGCGCTCAGATGATCGGGTGCCGGCTCGACACCATCCCGATCGCGCCCGCGGTCGAGGCGTTCGATGCGATGCTCGCGGACAGCTTCGCCGACAAGGACGTCGATACGACCGAGGAGAATGTCCAGTCGCGCATTCGCGGGGTGACGCTGATGGCGCTTTCCAACAAATTCGGACCGATGCTGCTGACGACGGGCAACAAGAGCGAGATGAGCGTCGGCTATGCGACCATCTATGGCGACATGGCGGGGGGCTATAATCCGCTGAAGGACGCCTACAAGACCACGGTGTTCGCGCTTGCCGAATGGCGTAACGCGCATGTGCCGCGGCTGTCGCGCAACCCGGTGACGCCGGTGATGCCCGCCAATATCGTCACCAAGCCGCCGAGCGCCGAGCTGCGCCCCGACCAGAAGGACGAGGACAGCCTGCCGCCATATGCCGATCTCGACTGCATGCTCCACATGCTCGTCGAGGAGGAAGCGAGCGTCGACGATGTCGTCGCGCGCTACGGTTTCGACCGCGCCGCCGTGGCGCGGATCGAGCGGCTGCTGATGATCGCCGAGTATAAGCGCCGCCAAGCGCCGCCGGGGGTCAAATTGTCGACGCGCAACTTCGGCCGCGACCGGCGCTATCCGATCACCCACGGGTTTCGGACGGGGTAGGCGCGCGCGGACTCGCGTCGCGCGCGAATCGGGTTATAGGCGCCTGCATGACCGTCACGACCCGCTTCGCCCCCTCGCCGACCGGTATGCTCCACGTCGGCAATGTCCGCACCGCGCTTCACAACTGGCTATGGGCGCGCAAGGCTGGCGGGCGCTTTCTGCTGCGCATCGACGATACCGACATCGAACGGTCGAAGGAGGAATATGTCGACGGGATTCGCGCCGACCTTGCGTGGCTCGGACTCGATATCGACGGCGAGGAGCGGCAGTCGGCGCGCTTCGCGCTTTATGAGACCGAGTTTGAGAAGCTGAAGGCCGCGGGCCGCGTCTATGCCTGTTACGAGACGCCCGAGGAACTCGAGATTCGCCGCAAGGTCCTGCTCTCGCGCGGGTTGCCGCCGGTCTATGAGCGCAAGCCCGCCGATGCGCCAGTGCCCGCGGGGGTCGCGCCGCACTGGCGGTTCCGGCTCGACCATGGCGCGCCGATCGCCTGGACCGACCTGGTCCGCGGCGACCAGCATTTCGACCCGAAGACGCTGTCCGACCCGGTCGTGCGCCGCGCCGACGGCAGCTGGCTCTATCTGCTGCCGAGCGTGATCGACGACATCGCGATGGGCATCACCCATGTGGTGCGCGGCGAGGATCATGTGTCGAACACCGCGGCGCAGGTCCAGATGTTCGCGGCGCTCGGCGCCGAACCGCCGGTCTTTGCGCACGAGGCACTGCTCGTCGGGACCGAGGGAAAATTGTCGAAGCGGCTCGGCTCGCTCGGCATGGACGGCCTGCGCGGGCAGGGGATCGAACCGATCGCGCTCGTCGCGCTGCTCGCGCGGCTGGGGACGAGCGATCCGGTCGAGCCGATGACGTCGCCCGCGCCGCTGATCGAAAGCATCGACTTCGCGCGCTTCGGCCGCGCGCCGGCGCGCTTCGACGAGGCCGAACTGGCGCTGCTCAATCAGAAGATATTGCACCACACCGATTATGCCGCGGTCGCGCCGCGCCTGCCGGTCGCGATCGGCGAAGCGCGCTGGAACGCGATCCGCCCCAATCTTGCGACCGTTGCCGAAGCCGCCGACTGGGTCGCGGTGTTCGACGGCCCCTTCGCGTCGCCCGCGCCCGAGTCGAGCGACCGGCCGGTGCTCGCCGCCGCCGCAGCCGTGGCGCCGGGGCTCGACTGGGGCGCCGATCCGTGGCGCGTGCTGACCGATGCGGTGAAGGCGGCGACGGGTGCGAAGGGCCGCGCGCTCTTCCTGCCGCTGCGCCGCGCGTTGACCGGGCGCGATCACGGCCCCGACATGGCCGAACTGCTGCCGTTGATTGCCAAGGATCAGGCGGTCGCACGCCTTTCCGCCTGAGGCGGGCTCTTCATCGAACGAGACTCCCTGTCATCTCCCAATGCCGTTACTTGACAAAAATAGAGATGTTATATTATCTCTTAATTCGACCCGGCTCATAGCGGCGGTCATCGCACGGGGACCGGGTCGATAAGGCAAGGAGAGGTGCCATGACCCTGATTCCCATGATGTCCGCGATCATCGCGAGTCCCGCCAAGCAGAGCGCGCCCGCCGGACCCGCGCCGTTTGCACGCGAAAGCTACGACCCCGGCGCCACGCATCGCCCGGTTGCGGCGATCTTCGCCTTTGGGCTGCCCGCTGCGCTCGTGGTTGCGGTCGCGCTGTCGCCGATGATCATCAAGGAGAAGCCGCGGACCGAGCCGCAGACGTGGACCGACTTCACCATCGACAAGCCGAAGCCCGAACCGCAACCCGAACCCAAGCCGCAGACCGATCCTGCCCAGACGCGGGTGGCGCCCGTGCCGTCCCCGCTACCGCCGATCGCGTCGGACCCGCCGATTTTCGACCCCGCGCCGCCCTATACGCCGCCTGCGGGCACGGGATCGGGTTCGGGCGCCGGCGATCCGCCGCTGCCGCCGAAACCCGCGCCTTTCCTCGTCGCCGAGGTCGATCCGCGCTTCGCCGGCAGCTTCCAGCCCGATTATCCGGCGAACGAACAGCGCCGCGAGATCGAGGGGAGCGTCCGGGTGCGCGTGCTGATCGGCACCGATGGGCGCGTCAAGGCGGTCGAGCTCGTCAGCACCGACAGTCAGGGCTTCTTCGACGCGACGAAGCGGCGCGCGCTGACGAAATGGCGCTTCAAGCCCGCGACGCGCGGCGGCGTGGCGGAGGAAAGCTGGAAGGAAATGACCGTGCGCTTTCAGATCAGGAACGGCTGAGACCCCTCCCGGGAGCGGGCGCGTCCCTGCGTCCGCTCCCGCTTTTCCTCGCCGCACGGCTTGACATCGTCGCCGAATCCGGCCAATGGCGCGCGGATAAATGGGGGCGGCGCCCGACGCGCGGCCCTCTTTGTTTTTCACAGCAACCGCCGGGGCCCCCAGTCCCGCCACATGCGCCGGATGTCCCTGCGGATGTGTCAATAGTTTGAGGAACAGGGCCATGGCCAAGCCGACGACCGTCAAGATCAAGCTGGTGAGCACCGCCGACACGGGCTTTTTCTACGTCACCAAGAAGAACCCGCGCACGATGACCGAGAAGATGTCGGTGCGCAAATATGACCCGCGTGCGCGCAAGCACGTCGAGTTCAAGGAAGCCAAGATCAAGTGATGCCTCTCCCCATGCGCCGACGGCGCGTGGGTGGATAAGGCTTCACTCCCGCTTGAGCGGGAAGCCAGAAGGGCGGCCGAGGGCCGCCCTTTTTCGTGGTGAAAGGTCGCGCGGGGCCTCTCGGAAAGACTGGGCTACGGCCCGTCCGGCCACGATAGCCCTTGGCGCTGGGCCGACTTCGCGCCACAACGCTCTGCATGAACCGCATTCCCGCCATCGCCGTGGCCGCATAAGGACTCGAAGAGATGCCGATCATGGCCGCCCGCCATTATCACGAGGGCAAGCTCGTCCGCGACCTCGGCCCCGACGACGTCATTCCCGAGGATTGCGCCGACGCGGATTTTTTCTGGCTCGGCCTGTTCGAGCCGACTCCCGAAGAACTCGGCGGGATCGCAAAGCGCTTTCATCTCCATCCGCTCGCGGTCGAGGATGCGCTGAAGGCGAAGCAGCTTCCCAAGGTCGAGGTTTATGGCGATCAGCTTTTCGTCATCGCCGCGACCGCCACGCTGGATGGCGACACGATCCAGTCGGGCGAGACCGCGATCTTCCTCGGGCGCCATTTCGCGGTCACCGTCCGCCACGGCTCGGCGCGCGCGCATACCGAGGTGCGCGCGCGGCTGGAAACGCTGCCCGCGAAACTCGCACATGGCCCTGACTATGTCCTCTATGCGATCCTCGATTTCATCATCGACGGCTATTTTCCGGTGGTCGACGCAATCGAGGATCGACTGCTGTTGGTCGAGGAAAGCGTGATGGACACGCCGCTCGACGCCGAGGAGATCCGCCACCTCTATGCCCAGCGGCACGAGATCATCCGGTTCCAGCGCATCGTCGGGTTGATGAAGGACGTTGCGGCCCGCCTGGTCGGCGCCGCCGACCTGCCGTGGATCGACGATGCGGTGCGCCCCTATTTCCGCGATGTGTGGGACCATGTCCAACGCGCCGAATTCCGCCTGTCGGGGCTGCGCGAAGTCGCGGGGTCGGTCGTCGATACCAATTCGCTGCTCGAGCAGCAGCGGCAGGGCGCGATCACGCGCCAGCTTGCGGCCTGGGCGGCGATCCTCGCGGTGCCGACCGCGATCGCGGGAATCTATGGGATGAATTTCGAGCATATGCCCGAACTCGGCTGGACCTTCGGCTATCCGTTCGCCATTGCCCTGATGGCGAGTATCTGCGGCCTTCTTTATTGGCGGTTCCGGACGATCGGCTGGCTTTGATCGCGCTCGCTTTGCCGCATAAGCGGGGACCATAGGCAACTCGCGACATACCCGTGCATTCCGGTCCTTCGACGCCTTGCGCTAACCTTCTTTTAACCGCTTGCTCCGACATCTGTCGCCATGGTCATAACCGCATATTTTCTTCCCGCCGCGGCGGGCGCCGACGAGCGCGGCCGCGCCCGCCGCAAGCTCAGCCTTCCGGCGCTGGGGACGCAGAGCGGCGGTGGCGGCATTGCGGTGCTCGTCCACAATATTTCGGAAACAGGAATGCTTCTCGAAAGCGACGCCGATCTTGCGGTCGGCGATTCGATCGGGATCGATTTGCCGCACGCGGGCGAAAGCCCGGCGACGGTGATGTGGATCAGCGACCGCCTCGCGGGTTGCCGCTTCGATACTCCGGTATCGTCCGCGACGCTGAGCGCCGCGCAGCTCCGCAGCAGCGTCACCCACGATCCGCTCTTCGACGACGAGGCCGCTTCGCCCGCCGATCAGGCCTTCGGCCGCCGGCTTCAGCGTCTGCGTGCGCAGGCGGGCCTCAACCAGGCCCAGCTTGCCGACCGCATGGGCGTCAGCGCGCCCGCGGTTTCGGGCTGGGAAAAGGGGCGCGCGCGGCCCAAGCACAGCCGCATGGCGGCGCTCGCCGCGATCCTGGGGGTGCCGACGTCCGAACTGCTCGGCGATCAGCCGCCCGAGGCGCTTCAGGATCTGATCGAGCGCAGCCGCGCCCAGATTGCGACGATGGTCGGAACCAGCGCTGACAAGGTGCGGATCATCATCGAGCTGTAAGGCGGCGTCCTGCCCTCAATGACGAAGATGGGGAGGTCCAAAGCCCCACGTCGCCCCGGCCATTCCGCTTGCCCTCGCACCGATCCGCCCTATATTCATGTCCACGCGACACCAAAGGAGTGAACAGGATCATGGATCTGAACTGACCGCATCGCCCGCAAGCCGTGCCTTCAGGAAACTTCTGTCCATGCCCTCGATCACCCTCGCCAACGTCAGTTGGTCCACGCCCGATAATCGCACCATTCTCTCGAACCTCGATCTCGCCTTTGCGTGCGAACGCACCGGCATCGTCGGGCGCAATGGCGTCGGCAAGTCGACGCTGCTGCGCCTGCTGACCGGCGAGCTGACGCCCGCATCGGGGCATGTCGCCATCGACGGCCGCGCCCGGCTGCTCCGCCAGTCGGTGCAGGTCGGCGCCGGCGAGACGATCGCCGACCTGTTCGGCGCGCACGCGGGTCTCGCGCTGCTCCGCAAGGCCGAGGCGGGGGAGGCGAGCATCGACGAGATCGCCGAGGCCGACTGGACGCTCGAAGCGCGGATCGACGAAGCGCTCGCCGCGGTCGGCCTGCCATTGTCCGCCGACACCCCGCTCGACGCCTTGTCGGGCGGCCAGCGAACGCGCGCCGCGCTGGCAGGCGCGATGTTCGGTGCCCCCGACTTCCTGCTGCTCGACGAGCCGACGAACAATCTCGACCGCGAAGGCCGCGCCGCGGTGCGCGAACTGCTGCGCGGCTGGCGCGGCGGCGCGATCGTCGTCAGCCACGACCGCGAACTGCTCGAGGAGATGGACGCGATCGTCGAGCTGACCGCGCTCGGCGCCGCGCGCTACGGTGGCGGGTGGAGCGCCTATCGCGCGCGCAAGGATATCGAGCTCGCCGCCGCCGAAGCCGAGCTTGCGGGCACCGAGAAGCGGCTCGACCAGAACCGGCGGCAGGCGCAGACGGCGACCGAGAAGCAGGACCGGCGCGATTCCGGCGGGCGGCGCAAGGCGGCGCGCGGCGACATGCCGAAGATCGTCATCGGCGGCCTCAAACGCCGCGCCGAGGAAACGCGCGCCGCAGCCAGCCGCCTCGCCGAACGCCAGCGCGGTGCGGCCGAGGACGCCGTTTCGGTGGCGCGCGGCCGGATCGAGATCGTCGATCCGCTGTCCGCGGGCCTGCCCTCGACCGGCCTTCCCGCTTCGCGCACCGTGCTCGAATTGAGTTGCGTCACCGCGGGCTATGCGCCGGGGCGGCCGGTGATCGCCGATCTGTCGCTGACGGTCACCGGGCCCGAGCGCGTCGCGATCACCGGCCCCAACGGGTCGGGCAAGTCGACGCTGCTCGCGCTCGTCGCGGGTACGCTCGCGCCCTGGTCGGGGCGGGTACGCGTGCCGGTGCCCTTCGCCTTGTTCGACCAGCGCGTGTCGCTGCTCGACCCTGCGCTGTCGATCGCCGACAATTTCCTCCGCCGCAATCCCGGCACGACGAACAATCAGTGCCGCGCGGCGCTCGCGCGCTTCCGTTTTCGCGCCGATGCCGCCGACCGTCTCACCGGCACGCTCAGCGGCGGCCAGATGCTCCGCGCCGGCCTTGCCTGCGTCCTCGGCGCGCCGATGCCGCCGCAGCTGCTGATCCTCGACGAGCCCGGCAACCACCTCGACCTCGATTCGCTGACCGCGATCGAGGCGGGGCTCGCCGCCTATGATGGCGCGCTGCTCGTCGTCAGCCACGATCCGGCGTTTCTAGACGCGATCGGAATCAAGCGCGAGGTCGTGCTGGGACAGTAGGGAATGACGAAAGGAGAGGGCGAGCGGAGGCTCCCCTCACCCATCGCGCAACGGCCGCCGGGCGGCTTCATTCTCGACGATATGGCGGATCGTGATCAGCGTCTTGAACGAATGAACGCCTTTGTCTTCGCCCAGCGCGCGGCGGGTGAAGAGGTCATATTCCTCCATCGACCCGACCTGGACCTTGAGCAGGAAATCATCGTCGCCGGTGACATCCCACGCGGCGGTGATTTCGGGATGGCGGGCGATCTCGCGCGCAAAATTGTCCATCGTTTGCGCGCCCGCCTGTTCCATCCGGACGAGCACATGCATGGTGAGCGCCGAGCCGGTGAGCGCGGGATCGACCAGCGCGATGTCGGCGACGATCACCTTCTCCTCGCGCAGCCGGCGAAGGCGGCGCAGCACGGCTGAAATCGACAGTCCGACCGTATCGGCGAGCACGCGCGCGGGCTGAAGATTGTCGCGCCGGACGAGGTCGAGCAGGCGACGGTCGAAACGGTCGAGGTCGATCATTTTTCGCATATTATGGCTTATAGCGCAAAAATTGGTCGCCGATATGCCGAATTTCGGCGCCTATAGTCGATGCGAATCGCCTAGATGGTTCGTATCCGAACCGTTCGAGCCGACCGGCTCTCTCCCCTCCCTGCGGTTCGGATGCAGGAGATCGAATATGGCCCGCATCGCACCCGAAACCAGCTGGCTCCAGCGCCTCTGGACCTCGGTGGTCGAAACCTCTGCCGCCGCCGTCGCGGCGCATTATCACGCCCCGTGGGAGCGTAAGGCGAAGCGTTGAGCGGCTGTCCGTCGTCCCCGCCTTTCCGAATGAAGGCGATCGACCCGAATGGCTGGAGCGCGGACCCCATATTTCGTCATCCCGGACTTGATCCGGGACCCATTCCTTCTTCGCCGGTTTGAATGGACCCCGGATCAAGTCCGGGGTGACGAGGCACGCAGCGGCACGCGCACCGCTCAGGCAAAGGCCCCGACGCTCTCGATGAACTTGATCACCGAAATCGGTTTCGAGACATAGGCTTCGGCCCCGGCAGCGCGGATCTGTTCCTCGTCGCCCTTTCCGGCATAGGCGGTAACCGCCATGATCGGCACCGCGCGCAGCGTCAGGTCGGCCTTCATCTGGCCGATCAGGTCGAGCCCGCTGACGTGCGGGAGTTGAATGTCCATGATGATCAGGTCGGGCGCGATCTCGCGCGCCTTCGCTAGCGCATCGCGCCCGTCGCGCACCGGATGCGCCTGATAGCCATGGGCGTTGAGCAGGTCGCAGAACAGGCGGAGGTTCAGCTCATTATCCTCGACGACCAGGATGGTCTTGCCCATGTGAAATCTCTTCCCCACCTTGCGTGCGCGGCCCGTGTAGGCGAATCGTCGGCACGACACAATTCATCGCGGCGAAGGGATTTCCGATTGGACGAGGATGATGCGGCGCTGGCGCTCCACGCGCTCGGCTGGATCTTGAGCGACGAACCGCGCGCCGAGCGGCTGCTCGGCCTGACCGGGCTCGATCCCGATTCGCTGCGCGCGTCGCTCGGCGAGCAGGCCACGCTCGCTGCGATCCTCTCCTTCCTCACCGCCCATGAGGCTGATCTGATCGATTGTGCCGAAGCGCTTGAGGTGAAACCCGAATCCCTTGCCGCCGCCGCGCGGCGGCTCGAAGGAAACCAGAGGATGGACGCATGACCCGGCCGCTCGTCATTACCGATTGCGACGAGGTGCTGATGCACATGGTCGTCCCCTTCGCGCAGTGGGTCGACGAGGAGCATGGCGTGCTCTTCCGCATGGAGGATGCGAGCTTCGCCGGGGCGCTCAAGCGCAAGGAGTGCGGCACGCCGCTGGAGGCGGCCGAGGTCTGGCCCTTGCTCGACGGCTTCTTCCGCACCGAAATGGGGCGGCAGACCGAGATTCCGGGCGCGATCGCGGCGATGGCGGCGATCGGTGCCATCGCTGACATCGTCGTGCTCACCAACGTCGGCCCCGATCATCAGGCGGCGCGCGGCGCACAGCTTGCCGCGCTCGGCTTCCACGCGCCGGTGATCGGCAGCCGCGGCGGCAAGGGCGAGCCGGTGCGCGCGCTGATCGCGGAGCACCGGCCCTCGGTCGCGGTGTTCATCGACGATTTGCCGAACCACCATCATTCGGTGGCGATCGAGGCGCCCGAGGTGTGGCGGCTCCATTTCGTCGGCGAGCCCGCGATCGCCGACAAGGTGCGCCCCGCGAAACATGCCCACGCGCGAATCGACGATTGGAGTGCGGCGTGCGAGTGGATATTGGCGCGGCTTGCCGAAAATATTCCGGCCCCGGCCCCGCAACCTGTATAAAGGAACGATCATGTCCGACATCCCCGCCAAGCTCGCCGCCCTCGGCCTCGACCTGCCCAAGCCCGCCGCGCCGGTTGCGGCCTATGTGCCCGTGGTCGAGCAAGGCGGACTGCTCCATATCTCGGGCCAGCTTCCGTTTCGCGATGGACAGGTCGTCACCGGCCGGCTCGGCGCCGACATGGACGAGGCGACGGGCTATGACGCCGCGCGCCGCTGTGCGCTGATGCTCGTCGCGCAGGTCGGCCAGGCGGTCGGCGGCGACTGGTCGCGGGTCGAGAAGATCGTCAAGCTCGGCGTTTTCGTGAACAGCGACCCCGGCTTCACCGCGCAGCCGAAGGTAGCGAACGGCGCGTCGGAACTGATGGAATCGCTGTTCGGCGAAGCGGGTCGCCACGCACGCAGCGCGGTCGGCGTGTCGGTGCTGCCGCTCGGCGCCGCGGTCGAGGTCGATGCGATCGTCGCGGTGAAGCCGGCGTAGGATCGCGGTGGCCGAAGCCGACCCGCCTGCGCGGACCGTCACGCTCGGCGGCGGCGTCGCCGCGGTCGATGCGGCGGCGTGGGACGCGCTCGCGGGCGGGGGCAATCCGTTCGTCAGCCATGATTTCCTGACGTTGCTCGAGGAATCGGGCAGCGTCGGGCCCGGCACCGGCTGGCAGGCGGCGCCAATCCTGGTCGAGGACGCGGGCGGCGCGCTGGTTGCCGTTGCGCCCGCCTATCTGAAGTCGCACAGCCAGGGCGAATATGTCTTCGACCACGCCTGGGCCGATGCCTGGGCGCGCGCCGGGGGCGACTATTATCCGAAGCTGCAGATCGCGGCACCCTTCACGCCGGTACCGGGGCCGCGCCTGCTCGCGCAGGACGAGGAGGCGGCGCTGTTGCTGATCCGCGGCGCCGAAGCGGTGGTGCGGCAGAACGGGCTGTCGTCGGCGCACGCGACCTTCGTCGCGCCCGAGCAGATGCCGCTGTTCGAGCGCGCGGGCTGGCTGGTGCGGCGCGACATCCAGTTCCATTTCGCCAATGCGGGCTATGCCGGCTTCGACGATTTCCTCGCCACACTGACCTCTGCCAAGCGCAAGCAGCTCCGCAAGGAACGCGCGCGGGCGGTCGAGGGCCTGCGGATCGAGGAGGTCACGGGCGAGGCGATCGGTCCCGATCATTGGGACGCGATGTGGGCCTTTTATCAGGACACCGGCGCGCGCAAATGGGGGCATCCCTATCTGACCCGCGCGGCGTTCGACCTGATGGGGCGGCGCATGGCCGACCGGATCATCCTCGTCATCGCTTATGACGGCGCGGCGCCTGTCGCGGGGGCGATGCATTTCCTCGGGTCCGACACGCTGTACGGCCGTTACTGGGGCTGTGTTCGCGACATCCCCTATCTGCATTTCGAGCTTTGCTATTACCGTGCGATCGACATCGCGATCGAACGCGGCCTCCGCCGCGTCGAAGCCGGTGCGCAAGGCGGCCACAAGCTTGCGCGCGGCTATGGCCCCGTCGCGACCTGGTCGGCGCACTTCATCGCCGATCCGGGTTTTCGCCGTGCGGTCGCGGACTATCTGGAACAGGAGCGCGCGGCCGAGGTGCAGGAAATGGAATGGCTGGAAGGGCATATGCCCTTTCGGCGGGCCGAATAAATCTCACGCAAAGGCGCAAAGGCGCCAAGAGAAATGCGCGGCCGGTTTTTGGGAATAATCTCACACAAAGACACAAAGAGGGCAGTTTCTGCCGATTCCGTCTCGCGACCATCATCGGAGACTATCTGGCTGGACGTTGTCCGGCCCCTTTCCAAAGGACATCGAAACCGTCGCAACGATCGAACGGCATCACGCCCTCTTTGTGTCTTTGTGTGAGACTTTTTCTTCTTCGCGCCTTCGCGTGAGATCCAAAAAACCCCACGCAGCGGCGAAATCTCAGGCCGCGAAGCGCCGGGCCGCCGGGCGGCGGGCCGTCTCGTCGAGCCAGGCGCGCGCCTGGCGCTGGGCTTCGGCGATTTCGTCGCGGCTCATTTCGTCCGACAGTTCGGCACGGCAGCGCTGGCCTTCGAGGCTGCCGCCGAGCGCGGCGAGATTGAACCATTTATGCGCCTGGATCAGATCGACATCGACCCCGCCGGTCCCGGTGGAAAAAGCGATGCCGAGATCGAAATAGGCATTGGCGTCGCCGCGCGCGGCGTCGAGCAGACGGCTTTCGATCAGATATTGGGCAGACTTCAGACTGTTCGCCATGATAACCCCCTTTGCCTCCACCCCACATGGAGACCTCGGCCCCCAAAGTTGCGGTTTATGGTCAACAAAGTGTTAACGAGGACGCGGATTTTTGGAGATAATGCGAGAAAGGGCCGGGAATCCGGTATTTTCTCCGTCATTGCGAGCGCAGCAAAGCAATCCAGAGTGTGTGTAAACCGCCCTGGATTGCTTTGCTGCGCTCGCAATGACGGGGTCGTTTATTCCACCGCCAGATTGTCGATCAGCCGGGTCTTGCCCATCCGCGCCGCGGCGAGCAGGCGCGCGGGTTTGCGGAAAGCGGTCAGCCTTTCGAGGCTGTCGGCATCGGCGAGCGCGACATAGTCGACGCTGTCGAAGCCGCCCGCGACGATGTCGGCTTCGGCCTTCGCGAGGGCTTCGCCGACATCGGCGCCGCCCGCGATCGCCTTTGCCGCCGTCTTCAGCGCGCCGGGAAAGGCAGTCGCGGCTCCGCGCTGCTCCTTCGAGAGATAGGCGTTGCGCGATGACAGCGCGAGGCCGTCGGCGTCGCGCGCGATCGGCGCCCCCAAAATGTCGAGCGCGAAGTCGAGGTCGCGCGCCATGCGGCGGATGATCGCGAGCTGCTGCCAATCCTTTTCACCGAAGATCGCGATGTCGGGACGGACCTGGTTGAACAGTTTCGACACGATCGTCGCGACGCCGTCGAAATGGCCGGGCCGGGCCGCGCCGCAATAATCGGCGCCGAGTTCGGCAACCTCGATATGCGTCGAATGACCGGCGGGATACATGGTGCCGACGTCGGGCGCCCAGAGCAGCGCCACGCCCGCTTCCACCAGCAGCGCGGCGTCGCGATCTTCATCGCGCGGATAGGCGGCAAAATCCTCGTTCGGGCCGAACTGGGTCGGGTTGACGAAGATCGAGACGACGACATGGTCGGCGACGCGCCTTCCCATGCGCACGAGCGACAGATGCCCATCGTGCAATGCGCCCATCGTCGGCACCATCGCGACGCTCTTTCCCCCCTGCTTCAGTGCCGAAACGGCACGGCGCAGCATCGCGATGTCACGGATGATTTGCACGCTTGCCCTGCCTCCGATATTGGCGGCGCGACGACCACCCCGAGCGGCTCCCATGCGCCGCCAACAGGAAAATCGCAACGCTCATGACGACGCCCGCCCCGCACCGCATCATCTTTGCCAATGAAAAGGGCGGGACCGGCAAATCGACGTGCGCGGTGCATTTCGCGGTCGCGCTGACCAGCCTGGGCTGGCGCGTCGCGGGGATCGACCTCGACCCGCGTCAGCGCACCTTCCACCGCTATCTCGAGAATCGCGAGAATACCGCGAAGCGCCGCGATATCGAGCTGCCCACCCCGCGTTTCGAGGTGTTCGAGGGCTCGACGATCGAAGAACTCGACGCGCAGGTCGCGCGGCTGGCCGAGGGCGTCGACTATCTCATCGCCGACACGCCGGGGCGCGACGACGTCTTCGCGCGCCATCTCGCGACCACCGCCGACACGCTCGTCACCCCGATCAACGACAGCTTCATCGACTTCGACCTGATCGGTCAGGTCGATCCCGAGACATTTCAGGTCACGCGCCCCAGCTTCTACTCCGAACTCATCTGGGACACGCGCAAGGCGCGTGCGAAGAGCGACGGGCGGACGATCGACTGGATCATCCTCAGGAACCGCCTCCAGCATGTCGACGCGCATAATATGCGCCGCGTCGGCGAGGCGCTGAACCAGCTCTCGCGCCGCGTCGGCTTTCGCGTCATCCCGGGGCTCGGCGAGCGCGTCATCTATCGCGAGCTCTTCCCGGCCGGTCTCACCCTGCTCGACAAGGCGCATCTCGGCGGCATGGGGATCGGCCATGTCGTCGCGCGGCAGGAACTGCGCGAAGCGATGGGCGGACTGAACCTTCCGGCGCGCGAGCGGTTTCATCCCGACGGGGATCTGTTCGCCGCCGCCTGACCGCCTTCTCCCCCAAGAGGATCAGCCATGACCCATATTTTCCACCCGACGATGCTGCGTGAATACGACATCCGCGGCGTCGTCGGCGACACGCTGGCGGCCGCCGACGCCACCGCGATCGGGCGCAGCTTCGCGACGCTGATCCGGCGCGCGGGGGGCAGGCGGGTCGCGGTCGGCTATGACGGGCGGCTGTCGTCGCCGATGCTCGCCGAGGCGCTGATCGAAGGGATCAACGCCGCCGGAGTTGATGCGCTGAATGTCGGGCTCGGGCCGACGCCGATGCTCTATTATGCCGCGTCAACCGAGGATGTGGACGGCGGCATACAGATAACCGGCAGCCACAATCCCCCCGACTATAACGGCTTCAAGATGGTGTTTCAGGGCCGTCCCTTCTTCGGCGCCGACATCCAGCGGATCGGCGAAATCGCCGCCGCGGGCGACTGGGAAAGCGGCGAGGGATCGTCGCAGAGCATCGACATCGTCGACGCCTATGTCGACCGGCTGACCCAGGATTTCGCCGGCGGCGCCTTCCGCATCGGCTGGGACGCCGGCAACGGTGCCGCTGGCGCTGTCATCGAAAAGCTCACCGCGCGGCTGCCCGGCGAGCACCATCTTCTCTATACCGATATCGACGGCCATTTTCCGAACCACCATCCCGATCCCACGGTCGAGGCGAATCTGGCCGATCTGAGGAAGCTGGTCGCGGAGAAGAGTCTCGATTTCGGCGTCGCTTTCGATGGAGATGGCGACCGCATCGGCGCGATCGACGGCGAAGGGCGGGTGATCTGGGGCGATCAACTGCTGCAAATCTATGCCGCGGCGGTGCTGAAGGAGCATCCCGGCGCGACGATCATCGCCGACGTCAAGGCGAGCCAGGCGCTGTTCGACCGCGTCGCCGAACTCGGCGGGAAACCGCTGATGTGGAAGACCGGGCACAGCCTGATCAAGGCGAAGATGAAGGAAACCGGCTCGCCTTTGGCAGGCGAGATGAGCGGGCATATCTTCTTCGCCGACCATTATTACGGCTATGACGATGCGCCCTATGCGGCGGTGCGGCTGATCGAAGCGGCGACCAGGCTCGGCAAGAGCGTCACCGAACTGCGCGGCGAGATGCCGGCAATGGTCAACACTCCCGAACTTCGCTTTCAGGTCGACGAGATCCGCAAATTCGCCATTGTGGACGAGGTTCTGGTCCGGCTGACCGCCGACGGCGCGACGGTCGACCGCACCGACGGCGCGCGGGTGCTGACCGGCGACGGCTGGTGGCTGCTTCGCGCCTCGAACACCCAGGACGTGCTCGTTGCGCGCGCCGAGGCGAAGGACGAGGCGGCGCTGGCGCGGCTGATGGCGGCGATCGACGAACAGCTTGCGCTGTCGGGGGTGGAGCGGGGCGAAAGCGTCGGACATTGAAGCCTACGAGCGTGATCATCTTTGCGTGAACAAGCCGTGTTCCCCCGCGAAGGCGGGGACCCATCTCCGGTCGGTTCATGATGGCACCAGCCGGAGATGGCCCCCCGCCTTCGCGGGGACACGCGATCTTATTCAAGACCCCAACCTCTCCCCTGGAGGGGAGGGGCTTTTTGTCCCTGCAAAATCCCTGCCAGATTGACCTTTGCCGCATCGCTGCGGTAACGCGCGCTTGGGGCTAGAACGGAACCGACCTCTTTATGACCGACGAAACCACGACCGCGACGGCCGAAGGTGACCATGGCGTCTCCGAGCACCGCGCGCATGTCCAGGAGGATGCCGCGGCGGGCAATGGTCTTGCGATCATTTCGATCGCCAAAAGCTACGACAAGCGCGTGGTGCTCTCCGACGTGTCGCTGTCGGTCGGCAAGGGCGAGGTCGTCGGCCTGCTCGGCCCCAACGGCGCGGGCAAGACGACCTGCTTCTATTCGATCATGGGGCTGGTCCGGCCCGACGCCGGGCGCATCATGCTCGACGGCGCCGACATCACCTCGCTGCCCATGTATCGGCGGTCGATCCTCGGCCTCGGCTATTTGCCTCAGGAAACCTCGATCTTTCGCGGCATGACCGTAGCCCAGAATATCGAGGCGGTGCTCGAACTCGCCGAACCCGACAAGATCGCGCGCGAGCGGCGGCTCGAGGAATTGCTCGAGGAGTTCGGCCTCGCGCGGCTGCGCGATTCGGCGGCGATGGCGCTGTCGGGCGGCGAGCGCCGCCGCGCCGAAATCGCGCGCGCGCTGGCGGCGAACCCGTCGATCATCCTGCTCGACGAGCCATTCGCGGGGATCGATCCCCTGTCGATCAGCGACATCCGCGACCTCGTCGCCGACCTGAAGACCCGCGGCATCGGCGTGCTGATCACCGATCACAACGTCCGCGAGACGCTCGACCTCGTCGACCGCGCCTGCATCATCTACGACGGCAAGGTGCTGCTTGCCGGATCGCCCGCCGAACTGGTGGCCGACCCCGAGGTCCGCCGCCTGTATCTTGGCGAGGGCTTTTCGCTTTGATGCGGTAGCTGCCGATGGCGTTGGGTCCGCGCCTCGATTTACGCCAGTCGCAATCGCTGGTGATGACGCCGCAGTTGCAGCAGGCGATCAAGCTGCTTGCGCTGTCGAACCTCGAACTCGAGGCCTATCTGGCCGAAGCGCTCGAAGGCAATCCGTTGCTCGATACCGCGCCCGCCGACCGCGACGGCGATTCGGACGGGGGCGGAGCGGACGAGCCGGGCGACGAAGCGCCGGTCGCGGCGGCATCCGGCGAGACCGATACCGATCAGGCGCTATCCTCCGACGCCGGAACCGCCGACGATCTCGACGTCGATTTCGCCGAGGAGCGCTTCCACCACGACAGCGCGAGCGATTCGGTCGGCCTGTCGGGCGAGGCGAGCGAAGGCATCGATTTCGACAGCTTCGCCGAGCATGACGGCACGCTCCACGACCATCTGCTCGCGCAGGTCGGCGAGCGTTTCGACGGGGTCGAGGCAGTGGTCGCGGCGCAACTCGTCGCGCTGATCGACGAGGTGGGCTATCTGCGCGCCGACCTTTCGGAGCTTGCGGCTCAGCTCGGCGTGCCGCTGGCGCTGGTCGAGACGGTGCTCGCGGGCGTCCAATGCTTCGACCCGTCGGGTGTCGGCGCGCGCGACCTTGCCGAATGCATCGCGATTCAGGCGCGCGAGGCCGACCGCTACGACCCCGCGATGGCGACGATGATCGCGCACCTCGATCTGGTGGCGAAAGGCGCTTTCCCGCAATTGAAGCGCATCTGCGGCGTCGATGACGAGGATCTCGCCGACATGATCCGCGAGCTGCGCGGCTACGACCCCAGGCCGGGGCTGAAATTCGGCGGCGATGCGGTGCAGGCGGTCGTCCCCGACCTCTATGTCCGACAGACCGCGAAGGGATGGGCAGTCGAGGTCAACAGCGGCACCTTGCCCCGCCTCCTCGTCAACCGCCGCTATTATGCCGAACTTGCACAGGGCGCGGCGGCGAAGAGCAAGGCGTGGCTGTCCGAGCAGCTTGCGGGCGCCAACTGGCTCGTCCGCGCGCTCGACCAGCGCCAGCGGACGATCGTCAAGGTCGCGAGCGCGATCGTCAAGCAGCAGGAGGGCTTCTTCCTCCACGGCGTCGCGCACATGCGCCCGCTGACCCTGCGTCAGGTCGCCGAGGACATCGGTATGCACGAATCGACCGTCAGCCGCGTCACCAGCAACAAATATCTGTCGTGCGCGCGCGGGCTGTTCGAGCTCAAATATTTCTTCTCGTCGGGTATTTCGGCGACCGAGGGCGACGGTGCGGTTTCGGCCGAGGCGGTGAAGAGCCGGATCAAGGCGATGATCGAGGCCGAAGATGCCAAGGCGATCCTGTCCGATGAGACGATCGCGCAGAAACTGTCGGCCGAAGGCCACGACATCGCGCGGCGCACCGTGGTCAAATATCGCGAGGCGATGGGCTATGGCTCGTCGGTACAGCGGCGGCGGCAGAAGGCGCTGGCGGGATAAGGCCGCCCCGGATTCCGTTCGTGTCGAGTGAAGTCGAGACACCCATCGAGGTAGCGAGAGGCGGAGGGGCATCTCGACTTCGCTCGACACGAACGGAAAATGGGGAATTTAGCGCAAGGGCCGGTTGACTTTTTCGGCGCTTCCCCATAGGTGCGCCGCTTCGCGTAACAACGCCAAGATTTACGGAAAAGACCCATGAAGATTCGCAACAGCCTGAAGTCGCTGAAGGACCGCCACCGGGACAACCGCGTGATCCGCCGCCGTGGCCGGACCTATGTGATCAACAAGACCAACCGCCGCTTCAAGGCGCGCCAGGGCTGATGGTCCTGCCGGGGCGCGTGCCGCCCCGTGCGCATCTGCGAGCCAGCGTGACGCCGTCGGATGCTTCCGGCGGCGCTTTCGCGTGTCTGGAGGATCGATGACCGAGCGCTGCGTGATTTTCGATGTCGGCCGCGTCCTGTTCGACTGGGATTTGCGCTATCTGTTCGCGAAGCTGATCACCGACGAGCGCGAGCTCGACTGGTTCGTGACCAACGTCGTCACCCCCGACTGGCATTTCCAGCACGACGCGGGCCGTCCGCTGGCCGAGATGGTGCCCGAATTGAAGGCCGAATTTCCGGATCAGGCGGCGCTGATCGACGCTTATGCGACGCGCTTCAACGAAACGATTCCGGGGCCGGTGCCCGGAAGCCTCGAGCTGGTCGAGCGATTGGACGCGGCAGGCGTGCCGCTGTTCGCGATCACCAATTTCGGACATGAATTCTGGGAAATGTTTCGCCCGACCCAGCCGGTCTTCGATCGTTTTCGGAACATCATCGTCTCGGGCACCGAGAAGATGGTGAAACCCGATCCCGCGATCTACCGCCTCGCGATCGAACGATTCGGCATCGACCCGGCGGGAGCGCTGTTCGTCGACGACGTGGCCGCGAATGTCGCGGGCGCCGAATCGGTCGGCATCGCCGGGCATCGCTTCGTCGATGCGGCGGCGCTCGAACGCGACCTCGTCGCGCGCGCCTATCTGGCGCGCCGGGCGTGAAGATTCGGGTCGCGACCGCCGACGATCTGCCGGCGATGCGCGAGCTGATGCGTCGCGCGATCGACGAACTGCAACGGGGCTTCCTGTCGGCGGCCGAAGTGCGCGCGAGTCACGCGGTGATGGGGCTCGATACCCAGCTTGTTGCCGACGCTACCTATTTCGTCGCGATGATCGACGGCGCGCTGGCGGGATGCGGCGGCTGGAGCCGGCGCGCGACGCTCTATGGCGGCGATCACAGCAGCGATTTGCGCGAGCCGCGCCTGCTCGACCCCCGGTCCGAGGCGGCGCGCGTGCGCGCGATGTACACCGACCCCGCCTTCACGCGCCGCGGCGTCGGGCGCGCGATTCTGGAGGCGTCGGAAGCCGCCGCGCGCGCCGCGGGTTTCGCGGCCGCCGAATTGATGGCGACGTTGGCAGGCGAACCGCTCTATCGCGCGAGCGGCTATGTCGAGATCGAGCGCACCGCCGCGCCGGTCGACGGCGTCGACGTCCCGCTGATACGGATGCGCAAGCCGCTCGTCTGAGAGCGCCTACTTCTCGACCCCAAGCTGCGTCAGCACGAAGGCGAACTCCTCGGCATCCTCGTGGAGCGAGCCCCAGCGGCCCGATTTGCCGGCATGGCCCGCGCCCATGTTGGTGCGTAGCAGCAGCGTCGCGTCGTTGGTGCGCGTTGCGCGGAGCTTGGCGACCCATTTGGCGGGCTCCCAATAGGTCACGCGCGGGTCGTTGAGGCCCGCCGACACCAGCATCGGCGGATAGGATTTGGCGGTCACATTGTCGTAGGGGCTGTAGCTCAACATATAGTCGAACGCCGCCTTGTCGGTGATCGGATTGCCCCATTCGGGCCATTCGCCGGGGGTCAGCGGCAGCGTTTCGTCGACCATCGTGTTGATCACGTCGACGAAAGGCACCCCCGCCAGCACCGCACCCCACAATTCGGGCGCTTCGTTAGTGACGGCGCCCATCACCTGCCCGCCCGCCGAACGGCCTTCGATCGAGATCTTGCCGACGCTGGTGTAACCCTTTGCGATCAACCCCTTGGCGACGTCGATGAAGTCGTTGAACGTGTTTTTGCGGTGATCGGTCTTGCCGGCGAGATACCAGGCGCGCCCCATATCGTCGCCGCCGCGGACGTGCGCGATCGCATAGATCATCCCGCGATCGACGAGGCTGAGCCGCGTCGTCGAAAAGCCCGGCGGGATGCGATAGCCATAACTGCCATAGGCATAGAGATGCATCGGCGCGCTGCCGTCGCGCTTCGTGCCCTTCTTGTAGACGAGCGAGGCGGGAATCATCGTCGTGCCGTCGCGGCTCGGCAGGTTAACCCGTTCGGTTACATACTGTGCCGAGTTATAACCTGACGGGATTTCCTGCACTTTCAGTGTTTCGAGATTTCCGGTCGCGATATCATAATCATAGACGGTGTCGGGCGTGACCATCGATTCATAATCGAGCCGCAGCTTGTCCTGATGATATTCGGGATTGTCGCCGAGCCCCGCAACGTAAGTGGCCTCGGGGAATTCGATCCGGCCGGGGGTCAGCGGCGCGTCATATTTGCGGACGTCGACCTGATCGAGCCCGTCCTCGCGCGCTTCGATCACGAAATAGTCGCGAAAGACCGAGAAGCCGGTGATGTAGCTGTGATCCGATCCGGGGATCAACGTTTTCCATTCGTCGGGCTTGTCGATGCTCGCGGTCGCGACGCGGAAATTGGGATGCTCGTCGTTGGTGAGGATGTAGAGCGTGCCGTTGCGCTCATCGACGCTGTACTCGCGGCCCTTCTGGCGCGCCGAGACGAGCTGCATCTCCGCCTCGGGGTCGTCGGCGGGGAGCAGATAGACCTCGTTCGTCTCGTTATCGCCGGTCCCGATGACGATATAATTGTCGGCCGCCGTCTTGCCGATCCCGACCCCGAAACCGATGTCGGGCTCCTTGTAGAGCAATTTGTCTTCCGTAATCGGGGTGCCGAGCTTGTGCAGCCGGACATTGTCGGTGCGCCAATTCTCGTTCGCGAGGCCATAGAGGATCGCATCATTCCCCGCCGTCCAGACGAGCGACGACAGCGTGCCCGGAATGACATCGGGAAGCAGTTCGCCGGTCTCAAGATCGCGGATGCGGGCCTCGAACCGTTCGGAGCCGTTATCGTCGAACGAATAGGCCATCAGCCTGCCGTCGGGGCTGATCGACAGTTCGGCGAGGCGGAAATAATCCTTGCCCGCGGCCATCGCGACCTCGTCGAGGATCAGCTGAGTCTCACCCGCGCCCGATGCCGGTTTGCGGTACCATTTCTTATATTCGGCACCCTCCTCATATTCGACCCAATAGAGCCAGTCGCCGTCCTTCTGCGGCACCGAGGAATCGGCTTCCTTGATGCGACCCTTCATCTCCTGAAACAAGGTTTCGACGAGTTTCGCATGCGGCTTCATCGCCGCGTCGAAATAGGCATTCTCGGCTTTTACATAATCGAGGATGTCGGCGTCATCGACGACCGGATAGCTCGGATCGCGCAGCCAGAAATAGGGGTCGGACAGGGTTTTGCCGTGCAGCGTCGATTCGTGCGGCCGCTTGTCGGCAACCGGGGCGGCGGGCAGCGCGGGACTGTCGGTCAATGGGATCTCTTTCTCTTGGGCACGGGCTGTGGGGGCAAAAGCGCCGGACGCGGCAACGAGCGGGGTGGTAATTGCGGCCAGGAACATCCAAATAGCACGCATCACAAGACTCCCGCGGCATCGCCCCCGGTGGGCAGGATTGCCTGCGATGTAGGAACAAGGAACCAGCCATGTCCAGCCCCGTCCCCGGCACAATTTACGCAGAGCGCCTTGCTCGCGTCCGCGCCGAACTGGCGAAGCGCGGCCTCGACGGCTTCGTCGTGCCGATCAGCGACGAGCATATGAGCGAATATGTCGGCGCCTATGCGCAGCGCATGGCGTGGCTGACCGGCTTCGGCGGCTCGGCGGGGACCGCGGCGGTGCTGCCCGCGAAGGCCGCGGTATTTGTCGACGGGCGCTACACGGTACAGGTGCGCGACCAGGTCGACGGCGTGCTGTTCGACTATGTCGGGGTGCCGCAGTCGAGCGTCGCCGAATGGCTTGGCGCCAACGTCAGCGTGGGGCAAAAGGTCGGCTACGACCCGTGGCTCCACGGCATCGACTGGGCGCGCGGGCTGGAGAAGGCGCTGGCGGCGAAGGGCGCGAGCCTCGTCGCGGTGGACAGCAATCCGATCGATGCCGCGTGGGACGAGCAGCCGGCGCCGAGCGACGCGGTCGTCACGGTCTACGACACCAGCCTTGCCGGGCAGGCCGCGACCGACAAGCGCGCGATCATCGCCGACTGGCTGAAGGCGAAGGGGCTCGACACGACGGTGATGACCGCGCTCGATTCGATTGCCTGGACCTTCAACATTCGTGGGCAGGACGTCAGCCACACGCCGGTCGGGCTCGCCTTCGCGCTGCTCCACGCCGACGCGACCGCCGACCTGTTCATCGCGCCCCAGAAAGTCACTGACGCGGTGCGCGCGCACCTTGGCAACAGCGTCCGCATCCACGATCGCGACGCGTTTGAAGCGGCGCTGGCGGACCTTGCGGGCAAGAAGGTGGCGGTCGACCCCGACCGCGCGGTTGCGGCGATCTTCACTGCGCTCGAAGGCGGGGGCGCGAGGATCGAACGCCACCGCGACCCGGCGGTGCTGCCCAAGGCGATCAAGAACGACACCGAATTGGACGGCACCCGCGCGGCGCATGTCCGCGACGGGATCGCGGTCGCGCGCTTCCTTCGATGGATGGAGGAGGCCGCGCCGCAGGGCGGCCTCGACGAACTCGGTGCGGCGGCCAAGCTGCGCGCCTTCCGCGATGACAGCGGCGCGCTCCGGGATCTGTCGTTCGACACCATCTCGGCGGCCGGCCCGAACGGCGCGCTGCCGCATTACAAGGTAGATGAGACGACCAACCGCGCGATCGAGACCGGCACGCTCTATCTCGTCGATTCGGGCGGGCAATATGCCGACGGCACGACCGACATCACGCGCACGATCGCGATTGGCGCGCCCACGTCCGAGATGCGCCGTCGCTTCACGCAGGTACTGAAGGGCCATATTGCGCTCGCGACCGCGCGCTTTCCCAAGGGGACGCGCGGCAGCCAGCTCGATATTCTCGCGCGGCAATATCTATGGGCCGATGGGGTCGATTATGCGCACGGCACCGGCCATGGCGTCGGCGCCTATCTCGCGGTCCATGAAGGACCGCAGCGCATCGCCAAGCCCGCGGGCGGACAGGCGGGAACCGAGGAGCCGCTGCACGCGGGCATGATCCTCTCGAACGAGCCCGGCTATTACAAGGCGGGCCATTTCGGCATCCGGATCGAAAATCTGGTCGTCGTGGTGCCGCAGAGCATCGCGGGCGCCGAGGAGGATATGCTGGGGTTCGAGACGATCACCTTCGCGCCGATCGCGCGCGATCTCGTCGACGTCGCCCTGCTGTCGCCCGCCGAGGCCGACTGGCTCGACGCCTATCATGCCGAAGTGCTGGCAAAGCTGGCGCCCGACATGGCAGGCGAGGAGCGCGACTGGCTTGCCGCCGCCTGCGCGCCGCTCGACCGCACCCCCGCCGCGCTGGCCGCCTGACGCCGCGATGGAGCAGATTCCGCTCGAGGATTTCCGCGTCCGGGAGACGGTGCGCGTGCGTTTCAACGAGATCGACGGCCAGAACATCGTCTTCAATGCCAATTATCTGGTCTATGCCGATGTCGGCGTGACCGAATATTTCCGCGCGCTTGGCGAGGGGCAGCCCGGCCCCTATTTTCACCAATATGGTACAGACATCCGCGAGACACATTGCGAGATCGCTTATCATGCCCCGGCGCGACTCGACGAGTTGATCACGATCGCGGCGCGGATTAGCGGCTTCGGCCGAACGAGCTTCACGCTGCATTGCGGGATTTTCCGAGGCGTGGAGCGGCTGACCGACATCGAGATCCGCTACGCTCATATCGACAGCGATAGCGGCCAGCCGACGCCGCTTCCAGGCAGCTTCATCGCCGAGGTGCGGCGCTTCGAGACGCGGATGCCGGTGCAGGATTGAAGATAGTCCGCTGCCCTCGAAGGCGGCTTTTCACCTGCATCCCGTAGCCATCGGTTGTGGCGTGAGAGTTAGGCTTTCTCACCGTCGCCACCCCGGACTTGATCCGGGGTCCATTCAGGCCAGCGTTGAGACAATGGATTCCGGATCAAGTCCGGATGACGATGGTCTACATGGGTCAAATCAGCCCGCCACGGCCAAAAAATTCTGCGGCGATTCGCTGAAACGAACCGAATCGACCCTCTCAACCAAAAAAGTCGAAAAAAAGGGCCGCCCGAGGGCGACCCTTGAAAGTTTTTGGGAGAGGATGCCTAAAAGGCAAGTGTGATATTGCACTGCACAATGAATTTCGCAACTGCGAAATAAGCATCCGCAATTGCATTTTTTGCAATCATAAGCGCCTTCTCTCCCTATCGTGTGCAATCGCCGTCGCGATATGGGGCGCTCGCAATCTCGATCGACTTCCCCTAAATTGGGACCATGCGAATGTTCAACAAAGTGGATGTCACCGGCGGCCTCAGTGATTTCTGGGGCTATATCCGCGAACCGCGCCCGCATCGCTGGGCGATCTGGGGCGTCGCGCTCGCGCTGACGTGGGTTATTTTCCACGGCGTCTCGGAATATCTGATCCCTTATGAGAAGCCGAAGCCGCAGATCATCTATTTCGAAAATTGGAAGGCGACGCGAAGCGAAGGCGAGATTCGCGCCGACTGGGTCGCGCGGGCGAAGGAGACGACGCGCCTCAATGCCGAAAAGCGCGCCGAATATCAGCGGCTCGCGAAAAGCCTGGGGGTCGACTATGATTCGACCGAAGCCGACCGGGTGACACGCGAGACATTGGGCGACGCCGCGGCGGCAGCGGCGATGAAAAAGCCCGCGCCTGCGAGGACGCGCTCGACGCTGGCCGAACGCGCGGCGCGTGGGCCGCAATCCGCTCCGGCGGGACAAAACCAGCCCTGATGCAGCCCGCGCCGCCGACCGACGCCGACTGGATGGCCTCCGCGATCGCGCTGTCGCGGCGCGGGCGGCCGACTGCGGCGCCGAACCCCAATGTTGGCTGTCTTCTTGTCCAGCCTGCCTCCGCGAAAGCGGGGGGGCGGATCGTCGCACGGGGCTGGACCCAGGCCGGCGGCCGCCCGCATGCCGAAGCGGTCGCGCTTGCGGCTGCGGGGGACGCTGCGCGGGGGGCGACCGCCTATGTCAGCCTCGAACCTTGCGCCCACGCCAGCGACCGCGGTCCAGCGTGCAGCGACCTGCTGATCGCCGCCGGCGTCGCCCGCGTCGTGATCGCGGCGCGCGATCCCGACCCGCGCACCGACGGCGCCGGGATCGCGCGGCTGCGCGCGGCGGGGATCGAGGTCGTCGAGGGCGTGCTGCCCGCCGAGGCGCGCGCTGCGATGGCGCCATGGTGGACGCGGCGGCACGAAGGCCGACCCTTCGTCACCCTCAAGCTCGCAACCTCGCTCGACGGCTGCATCGCGATGCCGGACGGGGCGAGCCGCTGGATCACCGGCGACCGCGCGCGCGCGCATGGGCATCTCGAACGCGCGATGCATCAGGCGATTCTCGTCGGGCGCGGGACGTTCGCGGCCGACGCGCCGCGGCTCGACGTGCGGCTGCCGGGGCTCGAAGACCGCAGCCCGCGCAAATTGCTCCTGACGCACGGGTCAGCGCCCGAAGGGTGGACCGCGGTCGCTTCGCCCGACGCGATCGACGGCGTCGATTCGGTGCTGGTCGAGGGCGGCGCCGGCGCGGCGTCGGCCTTTCTGGCCGCCGACCGCGTCGACCGGTTGCTCCTCTATCGCGCGCCGATCCTGATCGGCGGCGGCAAAGCCGCGCTCGGCGACATCGGTTTGACCGACCTGGCTGCGGCGCACGGCCGCTGGCGCCTCGCCGACGGCCGGATGCTTGGCAGCGACCGGCTCGACGTCTACGAGCGGGTGCGAAGGGATTAAGAGGCTTTTATGTTCACCGGCATCATCACCGACATCGGCACCATCCTGACCCATGAAGACCGCGGCGACACGCGGCTCGTCATCGGCACAAGCTATGATGTGGACAGCATCGCTCTCGGCGCGTCGATCGCCTGTTCGGGCGCGTGCCTGACCGTCGTCGACAAGGGCGTCGATGCGGGCAGCAACGGGCCGGGCGGCTGGTTCGCGATCGACGCGAGCGCCGAAACGCTTGCGCGCACCGCGCCGGGGATGTGGGACGCGGGGCGCCGCCTCAACCTCGAACGCGCG
This sequence comes from Sphingopyxis sp. DBS4, assembly GCF_024628865.1. Lineage (NCBI taxonomy): Bacteria > Pseudomonadati > Pseudomonadota > Alphaproteobacteria > Sphingomonadales > Sphingopyxidaceae > Sphingopyxis > Sphingopyxis sp. DBS4. Next base: position 3,676,255 of record NZ_CP102384.1, on the reverse strand, counting down.
CTGCGCGTTGGCGATGAACTCGGCGGCCATATCGTCACCGGCCATGTCGACGCGGTCGGGCGGATCGTCGCGATCGAGCCCGTGGGTGACAGCGTCAAGGTCACTGTTGAGGCGCCCGCGTCGCTCGCGCCGCATATCGCGCCCAAGGGCTCGATCACCCTCGACGGCGTGTCGCTGACGGTCAACGACGTGATCGATCAGCCGGACGGCACCGCGCATTTCACGCTCAACATCATCCCGCACACGCAGGCGATGACGACGCTGGACGAAGCCGTGGCGGGGCGCCCGGTCAATCTAGAGATCGATGTCCTCGCCCGCTATCTGGCGCGGATGCAGGCGCGGGGGTGAGCGCGGGTTTTTGATGGATCTCATGCAAAGGCGCCAAGGCGCAAAGAAGAACTGCGCCAACGGCGTGATTTTTGGATAGTCTCACACAAAGGCACAAAGAGGGTGCGCGCTGTTGAGCTGCCTGTCCTGGGGCAAGAGGCTGTTCATCTGAGATTGACCGGACAAAGTCCGGCCCGTTCAGGGACCAGATGCGCCGCCGCGGCTCGTCTTCTTTGCGCCTTGGCGCCTTTGCGTGAGATGATTCGGACAGGCGCTCACCCCTCAACCCAACCCGCTGCCAGTTCGGGGTCCGCGATGATCATCGACCGCCGCATCGCGAGCCGGCCAATGCGGAGCAGTTCGGCCTTGCGGCGCGCGGGGGCGAGGTTGCGGTGCGCGGCTTCGCGCACCACCGCGGCGCCATAGCGGTCGGCGACGATCAGGCCGGAGCTTTCGTAGCCTTCGGTTTCGAGGATCGCGGGGTCGAGCCCCGCGGCAAGCGCCCAATAGAAGCGGTCGCACCAGTCGCAATAATCGGGCCATTTGCCATCGCCGTGCAGGTCGGCGCGGCTGACCTTGATCTCGACGATCGTGATATTGCCCCGCGCGTCGATCGCGGTGAGGTCGGTGCGGCGGCCGTTGGGAAGCGTCACCTCGGGGATCGCGACGAGCCCCTGCTGCGCGAACAGCCGGCACACGCCGCGCGCGACGTCCGCGGCGGTCAGCAGGTCACTCGCCATGGGTCAGCGCCTCAGAAGGGGACGTCGTCGTCCAGATCGTCGTCGAAGGGCGGGCGGCTGCCGCCGCCCGAACCGCCGCCGCCCTGGTTCCAGCCGCCGCCCGAGCTTCCGCCGCCGGACGAGCCGCCCTGATCCCAGCCGCCGCCCGAACCTCCCGAGCTGCCGCCGCCCTGGCCCCAGCTATCGCCGCCGCCGCGCGAACCACCACCGCCGCCCGGTGCGCCGTCGAGCATGGTGAGGGTGCCGCCCATGCCCGCGATCACGACTTCGGTCGTATAGCGGTCGTTGCCGTCGCGGTCCTGCCACTTGCGGGTGCGAAGCGAGCCTTCGATATAAACCTTCGAGCCCTTCTTGAGGTAGCGCTCGACGACGCCGACCAGCCCTTCGCCGTTGATCACGACGTTATGCCATTCGGTGCGCTCCTTGCGCTCGCCGGTCATCCGGTCCTTCCACTGTTCGCTGGTCGCGATGCGGATGTTGGCGATCTTGCCGCCGTTCTGGAACGACTTGATTTCGGGATCGGCGCCCAGATTGCCGATGAGAATTACCTTGTTGACGCTGCCAGCCATCGCCGCTCCGCTCCGCTTGAAGTTTGGGAGGATCAGCCGAGTCCGAAGGCGACGGCCGTCCAGTAAGTGATACCAGCAGCGGCATAGGCGAGTGCGAACAAATAGCCAACCATGAACAGCGGCCATTTCCACCCGTTGGTCTCGCGCCGTGTGATTGCGATCGTCGAAATGCACTGCGGCGCGAAGACGAACCAGGCGAGGAAAGCGAGCGCGGTCGCGAGGCTCCAGCGGCCCTGAAGGCGCTCGCCGAGCGACATCGCCACCGCTTCCTCGTCGTCGCCGGCGTCGATCGCATTGGCGGTGGCGAGCGCGGAGACCGCGACCTCGCGCGCCGCCATCGCCGGGATCAGCGCGAGCGCGATGTCGTGGTTGAAGCCGATCGGCTTCACGACGGCCTCCAGCCCGCTCGCGATATGGCCCGCGACGCTATAGTCGACCTGGCGCACGTCGCTGTCCGCGGGCGCCTTGGGAAAGCTCAGCAGCAGCCACAGCACCACCGTCGTCATCGCGATGATCGTGCCCGCGCGGCGGAGGAAAATCCACGCGCGCTGCCATAGCGCGATGGCGATGTCGTTCAGCCGCGGCCATTGATAGCGCGGCATCTCCATCATGAAGCCCGCGGCATTGCCCTTGGTCACCGAACGGCGAAGGACCCAGGCGACTAGCAGCGCGCCGACGATGCCACTCAGGAACAGGCCGAAGAGGACGAGGCCCTGCAACCCGACCGGCGAGCCGCCGACGGTTCGTGCGGGAATGAAGGCACCGATGACCAGCGTGTAAACGGGCATTCGCGCCGAACAGGTCATCAGCGGCGCGATCAGGATCGTCGTCAGCCGGTCCTTCTCGTCGGGGATCGACCGCGTCGCCATGATGCCGGGCACAGCGCAGGCGAAGCTGGAGAGCAGGGGAATGAATCCGCGCCCCGACAAGCCGACCTTGCCCATCAGCCCGTCCATCAGGAAGGCGGCGCGGGTCATGTATCCCGACGCCTCGAGCAGCAGGATGAAGAGAAAGAGGATCAATATCTGCGGCAGAAAGACGATCACCGCGCCGACGCCCGCGAGCAGCCCCTCGACGATCAGCCCGCGCAGGAAGCCGTCGGGCAGGGTGTCGACGACCCAGCCCTGCAGCACGCCGATCCCGCCTTCGAGGAAGTCGGCGGGCGCTTCGGCGGCGGCATAGACCGCCTGAAACATCACGAACATCAGCGCGAGCAGGATGACGAGGCCGCCGACCGGGTGGAGCACGACCGAATCGACGCGCTGGGTCCAGCGGCGCACCGGCGTCTCGTCGATCGTCGCGGCGCGCGCGATCGCGCGGGCACGCTGGTGGAGCGAAGCGTCGTTCGGCGGCGGCGCCACCGCGGTGCGCGGCTGGTGCGCGGCGATCGCGCCGTCGACCGCCTCGAGCAGCTCGGCAAGCCCGCGCTTGCGCACGGCGACGGTCGGGACGACGGGGACGCCGAGTTCGCGCGACAGCCGTTCGGGATCGAGCGTCAGCCCGTCGCGTGTCGCAAGGTCGAGCATGTTGAGGGCGACCACGGTCGGCAGGCCGAGCGCGAGCAATTCGAGCGCGAAGCAGAGATGATTGTCGAGGTTCGCGGCATCGACGACGACGATCAGCGCGTCGGGGCGCGCCTCGCCCGCCTGCTTGCCGAGCACGACGTCGCGCGTCACCGCTTCGTCGAGGCTCGCGGGGGTCAGGCTGTAAGTGCCGGGAAGGTCGATCAGCGACAGCGGGCGGCCGTCGGCGAAGCTCGCATGACCCGCCTTTCGCTCGACGGTGACGCCGGGATAATTGGCAATCTTCTGCCGCGCGCCGGTCAGCGCGTTGAACAGGCTCGACTTGCCGGCATTGGGATTGCCGACGAGGGCGATGGAGGGGATGGCGCCGGTCATATCATTCGTTTCATGCGGCGGGTTCGACCTCGATCGCCGCGGCCTGCCGCGCGCGGATGATCACCTGCATCCGCCCGATCGTCAGCGCGAGCGGATCGCGCGAAAAGATGCTGCCGCGATGGCGCGGCGTGATTTCACATCCTTCGAGCAGCCCGAATTCCCGCAGGCGCCGCCCCTCGTCCTGCGACATGGCGTTCCAGTCGATGCGGGCGATGCGCACGGCAATGCCGAGCGGTGAGGAATCGAGCTTCGCGATCATTGCGAGCGATTATCAATAACAGCAGGCGAAGGCCAGCCCTGTTTGTAAATTGCGTTCAGCGTCCCGGATAGCGCAGACGGCCGACGAAGCGGGCGAGGCTGGGGCGCTCGATGCTGCGCGATGCGCGGCGGTGTTTCCACGCCTCGAAGCGCATCACGCTGTCGATGCGGCGGGCGAGGAAGGCGCGGGTGTCAGCGAAGCCTTCGCTCTCGTCGTTGAGAAACACCGCCATCGTCGAGCCGTAAACCGCGCCGAGGATCGCGCGCTTGCTGTAGTGGTTGTAGTCGGTCGCGGTGTCGCCCGCGAGCCGCCACATCAGGTCGGCGGCGCGCCAGCCGAGCTTCGCGGCGTGCGGGGCATTCGCCGGCAGCGCGAGCAGAGCGAGCGCGCGGCGCAGCGATTCGCGGGTTCCGGCGAGCAGGTCGATGCGCGTTTCGACGAGCGTCGTGATCCGCTCGCGAATCTTGAGCGGTGCGAGCTTTTCGGCGGGCCAGCGGTCGGCCATCGCGCCGTCGATGCTCGCGAACCAGGCGTCGACCATGTCGCGTCCGCCGCCGGGAAAGGCGAGGCGGGCGACGTCGGGATCGACCCCGGCGCGTTGCGCGGCGTCGGCCAGCGCCGCGTCGCTGAAACCGTCGAAGGCCGCCGTCTCGGCGATCAACGGTGCGAGTGCGGCGCGAATCTCGTCGAGCGTCGGATCGGCGGGAAGGGTGTCTGCCATGACCATCAGATAGGCCGCGCGGCGCGGCTCGGCAACCGAATCAGCACGAGCGCGGCGGCGACCATCGCGCCGCCCGCGATCTCCCACAGGCTCAGCGTCTCGCCGAAGACCAGCCAGCCTGCGATCGCTGCGACGACCGGCTGGACGAGCAGGGTCAGCCCGACGACGAGCGGCGAGAAACGCGGCAGCGCCCAGATCAGCAGGCCCTGGCCGACAAGCTGGCTCATCAGCGCGAGGACGAGCAGCGGCGTCCAGTCGTGCGGCAGGATCGTCTCGCCGAGCGCAAGCGCGGTGACGAGCAGCACGGGGATGCCCGCACCCGACGAAATGGCGAGCGCCGACCAGGCGCCGACCTCGCCGCGCACGCGCTGCATCATCAGCACATAGCCGGTGTAGAGCGCGCCCGCGAGCAGACTGAGCAGGTCGCCGACCAGATAGGCGGCCGACGCTTCGTAGCTCTGTCCCATCAGCAGCGCCGACCCCGCGAAGGCGAGGAAGATCGCGAGCGCCTGCCAGCTGCGTGGCCAGCTCCGCGACAGCATGATCCCCCAGATCACGAGCAGCAGGCTGGCGCTGTTGCCGAACAAGGTCGCGTTGGCGACCTTGGTCTGCAGGATGCCGAGGTGCCAGGCGGCGAGATCGAAGGCGAAGAAGAGTCCCGCGCCGGTCGCGATCCAGAGCGCGCGGGGCGAGGGCGGACGCCCCCCCGTTTCGCGCCACGCGAGCACGAGCAGCACCGGCAGCGCGAGCGACAGGCGCCACACGCCCGCCGCGACCGGGCCGGTGTCGGCGAAGCGTACGACCAGCGCGGTCAGCGACAGCGCGAGATTGCCGCCGAGAAGCGCCGCAAAGGCCCAGCGATTGACGGTCGCGGCCATGGGCGTGCTGTCCACACTGTCGCTCTTGTTGCTCATTTAGATTTTCTTTTGCTACCCACCATTGTGCCGGCGCCGCGGCGACCATAGCTTCGCGGGCCATAGCGGCGACCGGCCAAGGCGTCGCGGATAAAAGTGAAAGGTGGAAAAGCATGACCGCATCACTGTTCGACCCGATCAAGCTGGGGGCCATCGAGGCGCCGAATCGCATCATCATGGCGCCGCTGACGCGCGGCCGCGCCGGGCCGGGTTTCGTGCCGAACGAACTGGCGCGCGACTATTACCGCCAGCGCGCCTCCGCCGGGCTGATCATTTCCGAAGCCACCGGCATCTCGCAGGAAGGGCTCGGCTGGCCGAGCGCGCCGGGCCTGTGGACCGACGCGCAGGTCGAAGGCTGGAAGCCGGTGACCGACGCGGTCCACGCCGCGGGCGGGCGCATCGTCGCGCAGCTCTGGCACATGGGGCGGCTCGTCCATTCGGTATTCAACGACGGCAAGCAGCCGGTGTCGGCGTCGGCCACCAAGGGCGAAGGCCGCGCGCATACGCCGGTCGGGCGCCGCGATCTGGAGGAAGCCCGGCCGCTGCGGCTCGACGAGATTCCGCGCGTGATCGGCGACTATGTGAAGGCGGCGGAGAATGCGAAGAAGGCCGGCTTCGACGGGGTTCAGCTTCACGGGGCCAACGGCTATCTGATCGACCAGTTTCTGCGCGACAACAGCAATTTGCGCGACGACGATTATGGCGGGTCGGTCGAGAACCGCATTCGCCTGCTCCGCGAAGTGACCGAGGCGCTGATCGGCGTCTGGGGCAAGGATCGCGTCGCGGTTCGCCTGTCGCCTAACGGCGACACGCAGGGGGTCGACGACAGCGCCCCCGAAAAGCTCTTCCCCGCGGCCGCCGCTGCGCTCGATGCGCTCGGCATCGCCTTCCTCGAACTGCGCGAGCCCGGCCCCGACGGCACCTTCGGGCGCACCGATGTGCCGAAACAGTCGCCCGCGATTCGGCAGGCGTTCAAGGGGCCGCTGATCCTCAACAGCGATTACACCGCCGCGCTCGCCGAGGAGGCGCTGGCCAGCGGCGCCGCCGATGCGGTTGCCTTCGGCCGGCCGTTCATCGGCAACCCCGACCTCGTCGAGCGCATCCGCACCGGCGCCGAATGGGCCGCCGACAATCCGCAGACCTGGTATTCGCCGGGGCCGGAGGGTTATACCGATTATCCGGCGCTGGTGGCGGCCTAGGCCGGATCGAACAATACTCTGGTGTATCCCCGCGAAGGCGGGGACCCATCTCCGGACGGTTCTAAATGGCACCGACAGGAGATGGGCCCCCGCCTTCGCGGGGGCACGCGGTTTCTTTAGCGATGGGTTGTTATGCCCTCTCCGCGAGCGCCTTGTCGACGATCCCCGCACCGATCGGCGCCAATATCTTGCCCCCGAACCGGAAGGCGAGAAACGCGCCTATGAACAGCAGGACCGGCGCGATGAACAACCCGACGATGGTGGCGATCAGGACAACGAAGAAGAGGGTCGCGAAGCCGCCGTTCAGCACCTGCTGCCCCTTGGGGCCGAGCTCGATCGTTCGCGGCCCTTTGGCATCCCACCATTTGCCGGTGACGATCGTCTTGCGGGCGCCCGTGGCTGGTCGCGCGCCCGATTGGGGTCGCGGTTGGGGGCGCTGCGCGATGCGCGCGGGGCCGGCAGCGGCGGCCGGCCGCTGGTCCTGCCACGGTTGCTTGCGGTTCATCGCCGCCACGGTCGCCACCATCCGGTCGCTCACGGGCGGCACGGGCGGCTCGATCACCCGTTCGATGACCGGAGCTGATGGATCGGCGAAAGCATCGACCGGAAATCGCTGCGCCGCGGGAAGGGCCGGCTCGTTGCCCATCCGCCGGTCATAGTCGGCCATGCGCTCGGCGGCGCTTGGCGGGGTGCGGCCGGTCTCGCGATCGATCACCACCAGCCGCCCGCCGCGTTCGACGACGGAATAGCGGCCGGGGGGCGGTCGATCAGCCAATGCCGAATTGTTCCTTCAGAGCCAGCATCGCGAGCGCGGCCTTCGCCGCTTCGCCGCCCTTATCCTTGCGCGTCTTGTCGGCGCGCGCAAGCGCCTGCTCTTCATTCTCGACGGTCAGGATGCCGTTGCCGATCGCCAGGCCGTCGAGCGTCAGCGCCATGATGCCGCGCGCGCTTTCGTTCGAGACGACCTCGAAATGATAGGTCTCGCCGCGAATCACCACGCCGAGTGCGACATAGGCATCGTAGCGCGAACTATCGGCGGCAAGCGAGATGGCGGCGGGAACCTCGAGCGCGCCGGGGACCGTCACCGTCTCATGGCTGTGCCCCGCGGCGTCGAGCGCGCTGCGCACGCCACCCAGCAGCATGTCGTTGAGGTGCGAATAGAAGCGGGCTTCGACGATCAATATATGGGCCATGACGGACTCCTTAAGCGGGTGGGACAAGATGCGAAAGCAGCAAAAGCAGGGCGCCCGCCGCGATCAGAACGGCGGCGGTCAGGCTGTGGAGCGTGACACGCTCCTTCATCCACAGCCACGCGATCAGGATGCTGACGAGGATGCAGGTTTCGCGCAGCGCGCTGACCGTGGCAACGGGGGCGTAGCGCAGCGCGACGAGGGTCGATCCGAAGCTGACGATGGCGAGGCCGCCTGCGGCGATCCCGGGCCTGAGGTTGCGGGTAAGACGCGCGGCGGCGGCCGGGCCCGCGACGAGGCGGAACTGGAGCAGCAGCGCGCTTCCAGTTGCGAAGAAGAACCAGCAGAGAAAGGGTAGAACCCCATCGCTCGCGCGCATCCCGCCGGCGTCGACGACGGTGTAGGCGGCGGTCAATACCCCCGCCGTCAGCGCGGCGATCAGCCCGGCGCGTCTGATACGGCCGCCAGCCGACAGCGACAGGATGCCGGCGCTGATCGTGGTCACGCCCGCGGTCTCCGCGAGCCCGGGGATTTCGCCGAACAGCAAGGCGCTGGCGCCGATCGCGACCAGCGGCGCGGTGCCCCGCGCGATCGGAAAGGCGACCGAGAAATCGTTGAGCGTGTAGGAACGGGTGAGCACCAGCGAATAGACGCTGTGCAGGACCACCGCCCCGGCGAGCCACGGCAGCATCGCCGGGGTCGGCCAGCCGAGGAAGAGCAAAGGACCGGCGGCCGCGGCCGCCCATGTCGCGCCGCACAGCGCGCGCACCGCTTCCTGGTCCTCGCCCGACTTGAGCATGGCGTGCGATGAAGCGGTGGTCAGCGCGGCGACGACCGCGAAGCCGATGCCCAGCGACTGGCTCACCGTTCGAGAGAGGCGAGCGAACCGCCCTCGAAGGCGGGATCGTGGCTAATTTCGCGCACGGTCCAGGGTGGCGCGATGATCGCAGCGAGGCTGGCTGCGTCGGGTCCTTCGATTTCGAGCAGTTCGAGCGGTGCGAGTGCGCCTTTGAAGATATCGAGGCTGAAGCGCTTGCCCTCCCATTCGACCGGATAGCGACGCTTGACGATCCGCCGGCCCGGCAAGCGGGCGAAGACGGCATATTCGCCCTCGACCAGATAGGCGGTGACAATTTCGCGCGAGGTCGGGTCGGCGGCCTCGTATTTCTTGGTGAGCTTACGGGTCAAAAGGCCTGTACTGTCGGTCATCCGCCGCAACCGCAACCGGGTGCCCTCGATGTAGAGATCCTCGATCAGGACGGCAGGCAGGTCGCCGAGAGCGGGGCGACGATCTAGATCAACAAGCCAGCGCCGCTCGCGCTCGATAAGTGCATATTTGGGCGCCGCACCATCATCCTCCCCGGTCCGGATCATGGGTTCGGCGCTATTCGGCCTCGCCGGGGATCGACCGTTCGCCGACGACCGACAGGCCATAGCCTTCGAGGCCGACGATATTGCTGTGGGTGGGGGTGAGCAATTCCATCGCATGGACGCCGAGGTCGGCGAGGATTTGTGCCCCGATGCCATAGGTGCGCAGGTCCATGCCGCCCGCGGGGGCGGGAGTCGCTTCGGCATCGGCCGAGCCGGGGAGCGGGCGCATCAGCATCACGATCACCCCCGCGCCCGCTTCGCCGATCGCATCCATCGAGCGCTGGAGGCGGCGCTTGCGGGGGCCGGGACGCCCCATGATGTCGTCGAAGATCGACACGGCGTGCATGCGCACCAGAGTCACGCCGTCGGGGTCGACCGGTCCCTTTTGCAGCACCAGATTGACCGAGCCGTCGACCTTGTTGCGATAGGATTTGAGCCGCCAGTCGCCGCCGTAATCGGATTCGAACGGCTCGTCGGAGACGCATTCGACGAGGCGGTCGGTGCGGCTGCGATAGGCGATCAGGTCGGCGATCGTCCCGATCTTCAGCCCGTGGCGCCGCGCGAAGGGGATGAGGTCGGCCAGCCGCGCCATCGTCCCGTCGTCGTTCATGATCTCGCAGATCACCCCCGATGGGTTGAGCCCGGCGAGCCGCGCGATGTCGACCGATGCCTCGGTATGGCCGGCGCGCACGAGAACGCCGCCGTCGCGCGCGATCAGCGGGAAGATATGGCCGGGGGTGACGATGTCGTCGCGGGTCTTGCCGGCGTCGATCGCGACCGCGACGGTGCGCGCGCGGTCGCCCGCCGAAATGCCGGTGGTGACGCCCTCGCGTGCCTCGATCGAGGTGGTGAAGGCGGTCTCGTGGCGGGTCCCGTTGTTGCGGCTCATCAGTTCGAGCCCGAGCGTCTCGACGCGACCGCGCGTCAGCGTCAGGCAGACGAGCCCGCGGCCGTGGGTCGCCATGAAATTGATCGCGTCGGGGGTCGCCATCTGCGCCGGAATGACGAGGTCGCCTTCATTCTCGCGATCCTCGTCATCGACGAGAATGAACATGCGGCCGTTGCGCGCCTCGGCAATGATCTCTTCGGGGCTCGCCATCGGCGACAGGTCGCTGCCGTGCGCGAGCCAGTTCTCGAGCTTGCGCAGCGTTTCGGCGGTGGGGTTCCAGCTCTCCGAATCAAGGTCGCGAAGACTGTTGGCGTGCAGGCCCGCGGCGCGCGCGAGCCCCGAGCGGGACATGGTGCCGTCTTCGACGATGGCGCGGATGCGTTCGATGAGCTGTGTGGACATGCGGCGTTTGTTTCACATTGCAATGTTAGTGTCAATTCATGAATCACATTGTGGGGGCGTGAAGATACATTCGCGCAGAAGCGCAGAGAGCGCAGAGGAATTAAACTGGCCTGTTGAACCGCGAAGGCGGGGGTCCATCTCCGGTTGGCGCGCGATGGAACCGGCAGGAAATGAATCCCCGCCTTCGCGGGGACACAGAAAATCTCCGCGATCTCCGCGATTCTGCGCGAAATTTTCGCCGGCCCGCGCCCGGGTCGGCGAATCAGTTCGGGCCGAACACCGCGCCGGGATCGCGCGGCGCGATGTCGGCCTTGGCGTCGAGCAGCGCGAGATACTGGCCAGTGCGGTCGTCGCGCTTGGCATAGTCGCGCGCCGACATGCCCGCGATATGGTCGGCCTTGTCGGGGTCCGCGCCATGGCGGACGAGCAGGCGGACCACCGCGGCATTCTTCGCCTGCACCGCTAGGATCAGCGCCGTCTCGCCGCGGCGGTTGGTCTGGTCGACCGGCGCTTTCGCGTCGAGCAGCGTTTCGGCGCCCTCGGCGAAATTGAGCAGCGCGCAATGCATCAGCGCCGTCATCCCCTGCCGGTCGGCGATCGACGGATCGGCGTCCTTGCCGATCAGAAAGCGCAGCCAGGTCGGATCGCGCCGCTTGGCGACCAGGATCAGCGCGGTCTCGCCGGTGTCGGGGTTGCGCGTGTTGACGAAGGACGGGTCGTCTTTCAGCGCCTCGGTCGCCTTGTTGCCATCGCGGCTCTCGACCGCCTGAAGGAAGGCATAGGCGCCGCGGAACTGGGCGAACGCCGGAGCTGGCGCCAACGCGCCTGCCGCCGTGGCGGCGAGCAGGGCCAGGAAAGCAAGGCGGAATTCCGCGCGTCGGACCATGATAAGCGACCCCTCGCAATATGCCGTGAACCGAGGAACGGCAAATGCGCCCCCGTACGACAATGGTTGATTTTCGGGCCTTAGCCGATCAAGGCTGGCCGCATGATGAATATCGCAATTATGGGACGAAAGCTCGCCCGTTCAAGCCTGCTTCTGCTGACGGCGGCGATGCTGGCGGGCTGCAACGCCCCGGCGGGCGCTCCCGCCGGCGATCCGCCGCTTGCCGGCGCGAAGATCGGCGGGCCGTTCACGCTGACCGATCAGGACGGCAAGACCGTGCGCGACACCGACTTCGCGGGAAAATACCGCCTCGTCTATTTCGGCTACAGCTATTGCCCCGACATCTGTCCGGTCGACCTGCAAAAGCTGATGCGCGGCCTGTCGGCGTTCGAGAAGAGCGATCCGGCGCGCGGCGCCCGGGTCGCGCCGATGTTCATCACCGTCGATCCCGAACGCGATACGCCCGCGGCGCTGAAGGCCTTCGTCAGCCGCTATCACCCGCGGCTGCTCGGCCTGACCGGCACGCCCGAGCAGATTGCGGCGGTCGCGAAGGCCTATGTCGTCACCTACAACAAGGTGCCGGGCTCGGCCCCCGACCGCTATCTGATGGCGCACAGCCAGCTCGCTTTCCTGATGGACCCGGTGGGCAAGCCGCTCGCGCTGCTGCCGCTCGACGATCCGTCGACCGAGCCCGACGAGGGCGCGCCCGACAAGGTCGCGGCCGAGCTGGCGAAGTGGGTGAAGTGAGTCCGGCCGGGCGCCGCTTCTGGGAAGCGCCGCTCGCCAGCCTCGACGCCGGCGAGTGGGAGGCGCTATGCGACGGCTGCGGCAAATGCTGCCTCCACAAGCTGGAGGACGAGGACACGGGCCGCATCTATCCGACCAATGTCGCGTGCCGCCTGCTCGACCTTTCGACCGCGCGCTGCGGCGATTACAAGCATCGCCGCCGCCACGTTCCCGACTGCCTGACGCTGACCAGGGCCAAGGTCGCCGACATCGAATGGCTGCCGCAGACCTGCGCCTATCGCCTTCGCGCCGAGGGCGAGCCGCTGCCCGACTGGCATTATCTCGTCTGCGGCGACCGCGACGCGGTGCATCGCGCGGGCGAATCGATCGTCGGCTGGACGGTCGGCGAGGATGTCGCGGGGCCGCTGGAGAATCATCTTGTCGAACGCGTCGTCTGATCTGCGCGACGAGCGCCCGCAGATATGGGTGGGCGAAACCCCGTGGCCGGTGCGGCTCGTCCATCATGCGCAGTCGCGGCGCTACAAGCTGATCTTCGACGGCGCGCGCGGCGAACTGCGCCTGACGCTGCCGCGGCGCGCCAATGCGGCGCGCGCGCTCAAATGGGCGAGCGAGCAGCAGGACTGGCTGGCCGAACAGGTCGGCAAAGCGGCCGCGCCGCTGCTCGTCGGGCCGGGCGCCGCGGTACCGCTGTTCGGAGTGCCGCGCCGGATCGACTGGACCGCGACCGCGCCGCGCGCGGTGCGGCTCGCGGACGATGCGCTGACGGTCGGCGGACCCGCCGAAACCGTCGGCCGCCGCATCGAGCGCTGGCTGAAGGCCGAAGCGCTCGCGCTGATGACGCGCGAAAGCCGCGAGATCGCCGATCGCGCGGGGCTTCGCGTCGGCCGCGTCGGGGTCGGCGATCCGCGCAGCCGCTGGGGGAGCTGCACCCATGACGGCGACCTGCGCTATAGCTGGCGGCTGGTAATGGCGCCCGATCACGTCCGCCGCGCCACCGTCGCGCACGAGGTCGCGCATCTGCGGCACATGGACCATAGTGCGGCTTTTCACGCGCTGGTCGACGAACTGCACGACGGCGACGTCGGTGCCGCGCGCGCGTGGCTGCGGCGCGAGGGACGGGGACTGCACCGTTATCGCTTCGGGTAGGGGCTGATCGTTTTTGACTGAATCGTCATCCCGGCGAAGGCCGGGATCTCGCCGGTGCGTCAGGTCGAGACGGTGAGATCCCGGCCTTCGCCGGGATGACGAGATAAGGAAGGCGGTGTTTCAGCCAACCCGATCCTGATCTAGGGGTTATTTCCCTCATTCCCGCTTTGACGCTGCGGGGTTTGCCCCTTTTGTGCCGGCGGGGACGGCGCCTTGGGCGCCGGAATCGTGATGAGCTTGCCTTGCGGCGCCGCCTTGGGCGCCGCGTTCGCATCGGGCGGCGGCGGGCGGCGGCCGGTCTGTTCCTCGATCCATTGCTGGTTGAGCACCGGACCCTCGTCCTGCGGCGGCGGGGGCGGCGCGTCGCCCTGCGGCGGGCGGCTGTCATAGGGCAGCTCGATCGGCATGCCATTATCGTCGGTCAGTCCTTCGTCGCCCGGCTCGCCCAGATAGGCGTCGCCTTCGTCCTCAAGCTGCCATTCGGGCAGCTTGACCTCGGTATCGAACGGCTCGACCGGACGCCGTGCGACCGCGACGCGCATATAATCGGCAAAGGCCTTGGCCGGCGCGCGGCCGCCCTGCAGGCCGCCTACGGGCTTCGCATCGTCGCGGCCCATCCAGACGCCGGTGGTCAGCCCGCTCGAAAAGCCGAGGAACCAGCCGTCCTTGTTGCTCGACGTCGTGCCGGTCTTGCCCGCGACCGGGCGGCCGATCTGCGCGGCGCGGCCGGTGCCGGTCGCGACCGCGGTCTGGAGCAGGTCGGTGATCCCGGCAGCGACCCACGTGTCGACCAGCGTCTGCCCGCGCTCGGCCGGCCGCTGATAGAGCAGGCGCCCGTCGGCGGTCGTGACCTTGGTGATCGCATAGGGCTGCGCCGAAACGCCCTTGCGCGCGACGGCGGCGAAGGCGGCGGTCATGTCGATCACCCGCACCTCGGCGCTGCCAAGCACCATCGAGGGATGGGTGTTGATCGGCGTCGTGATGCCGAACCGACGCGCCATGTTGGCGACCGCCGAAAAGCCGATCTCATCGCCCAGCTTCGCGGCGACGGTGTTGACCGAGTAAGCGAAGGCGGTGCGCAGGCTCATCGGCCCCGCAAAGCGCCCCGACGAGTTGCGCGGGCTCCAACCGTTGATCGTCACCGGCTCGTCGACGACTTGGTCGTCGACCTTATGCCCGGCTTCGAGCGCGGCCATATAGACGAACAGCTTCCACGCCGATCCCGGCTGGCGCAGCGCCTGCGTCGCGCGATTATAGTTCGACGCGACATAGTCGGTGCCGCCGACCATCGCGCGCACCGCGCCGTCGCGGTCGATCGACACCAGCGCCGCCTGCACCCCTTTCGGCGTGTCGGCCTGCACCGCCGCAGTCGCCGCGCGCTGCATGCCGAGGTCGAGCGTGGTGAAGACGTCGAGTGCGTCGCTGCCCTCGTCGATCAGCATGTCGAGCTGCGGCAGCGCCCAGTCGGTGAAATAGCGCGCGCTGTTCTGCCCGGTCTCCTGCGCGAGCTGCACGTCGGCGGGTTTGGCGCCGTCGGCCTGGCTTTGGGTGATGAAGCCTGCGTCGACCATCGTTGCGAGGACGACCCCCGAACGGCCGAGCGCGGCGGCGGCGTCGGCGGTCGGCGAATAGCGCGACGGCGCCTTGACCAGCCCTGCGACCACCGCGGCCTCCGACAGCGACATTTCGGTCGCGCTATGCCCAAAGAAGCGCCGCGACGCGGCGTCGATGCCATAGCTGCCGCCGCCGAAATAGACCTTGTTCAGATAGAGTTCGAGCAGCTCGTCCTTGGAAAATTTCCACTCGAGCGCGAGCGCGAGCACCATCTCGCGCGCCTTGCGTGTCCAGGTGTAGCTGTTCGACAGGAAGATGTTGCGCGCTAGCTGCTGAGTGATCGTCGAGGCGCCCTGCATGCGGCGCCCGGTGCCATAATGTTCGACCGCGAACACCGCGGCGCGGCTCATGCCGACGGGGTCGATGCCGGGATGATAGCGAAACCGGCGGTCCTCGACCGCGACCATCGCGTCCTGCATCACCTGCGGCGTTTCGGTCAGCGTCAGCCAGCGGCCGTAATTGGGGCCGAGCGACAGGAATACGGTGCCGTCGGCGGCGTGGACGCGGATCGTCTGCCCGGCGGGCGATTTCTTGAGCTCCTCAAAGCTCGGGATGCGCTGCACGGCGATGCCGACCGCAACCGCGATCGCGACCGCGCCGACGAAGGCAAGGCCGAGACCCCAGCGGAACAGCCGCCGGAGCCAGACGCGACCGCGCGACGGGCCGCCGGGCGAGCCCTTGCCGGACCCGCCCTTGCCCGACGATGACGATTTACCTGCGGATGCCTGCTGTCGTTCGCGGCGCAAACCTAATCCTTCCTTGAGGTCAGAACGTGCCCCGGATGTGTCAGGCCGGCAGGTCGATCAACCCTCGCCGGCCTTTGCCTCATCCTGCCCGCGCCCCTCGAAGTCAAGCGCCGCGCTGTTGATGCAGTAGCGCAGCCCCGTCGGCCCGGGGCCGTCGGGAAAGACATGGCCGAGGTGGCCCTCGCATTTCGCGCAGCGCACTTCGGTGCGGACCATGCCGTGGCTGGTGTCGGTCAGCTCGGTCACCGCGCTTTCGGCGGCGGGCGCGGTATAGCTCGGCCAGCCCGACCCGCTGTTATATTTGGTGCGGCTGTCGAACAAAGGCTCGCCGCAGCCGGCGCAGCGATAGACGCCGTCGCCCTTGTGGTCGGTATATTTGCCGGTGAAGGCGCGCTCGGTCCCGCCCTCGCGCAGGACATGATGCGCCATCGGGTCGAGGGGCTTGTCGGTTTGCGGGTCGGTCATGGTCGGAACTCCTTGTGGCGGCGTCGTGCGGCGCCCGGCTGGATCCTATATCGGCCCGGCGCCTTGTCGCCACAAGGGGCTTCGATCCGGTTCACGCGGAGGCGCGGAGAGAGACGGCTCGGGCCGGCAGGCCCCTTGTCCAGCAACGATGCTCCCGGGCGCTCCGGCGGAATCGAAAGCTGCTTTGCGGCATATCTTCTCTCTCCGCGCCTCCGCGTCTCCGCGTGAACCAAAATCCTCTGCGCTCTCTGCGCGAATCCTCTAAATACGCGTCACCCGCGACACCAGCCGCACAAGGGGCGGGAAAGCAATGGCAATCGAGGTCAGCAGGCCCGCGCTGCGGGGGTTTTCCCCCGCGCGCCAGATCAGGTTCGCGAGCGCGAAGGGCCGCACCAGGCAGACCGCGAGAGCCCGCTGGAAAGCGGGTGCTTCCGCGGGGCCGCCGCGCCGCCATGCCGCCACCGCGGCCTCGGCGCTCGCGAGTGCCAGTCCCATGCCCTCACCCGCGAGGCTGGGGATGACCCCGGCCTGATCGCCGAGCTTGAACAGCCCCGGGACCGTATCGGTCGTTCGCCAGCCATAGGGGACGTGGCCGATCGCATCGACGGGGCGCGTCCAGTCGGCCCGCGCGAGCCGTTCGCCGAGCGGCGGCAACGCGTCGCCGAGCGCGCGGAGCAGCGCCGCCGGCTCGCCCCCCGCTTCGTCGAGGCGCGATTTATGGACCGCGAGGCAGAGGTTGCCGCCGCCGCTCTCCTGCCGCACCAGCCCGGCATAGCCGCGATCGAAAAGGTGAAGCTCGACCGCATCGCCGACCAGTCGTTCGAGCACCGGATGCGCGGGAAGGCGAAGCCGCAGGCCGATGACGGGATCGCTGCGCTGCCAGCGTGCGGGTTCGCGCGGAAATCCGCGAAAGCCATGCTTGCCTGCCGCGAGGAAAAGCGACGGCGCCGTCAGCGTCGCGCCGTCGCGCGTCTGCACGGTCCCCCCCGCGAGCGCCGTCGCATGGACCCCGCGTTCCAGCCCCGCGCCTGCGGCGACGGCCGCCGCCTGCAAGGCGCCGTCGAGACGGCGGCGCGACACACCCGTCGCTGCGCCGGGCAACCTGGTTTCGCTCGACCGGCGCCCCGCGAACAGCCGCATGCGGGTGACTGTCTGCCCGCCGAGCGCGGCACGGTCGATCCCGAGCGCTTCGAGCCGCGCAAGCGTTCGCCAGCTCAGGAACCCGCCGCACAGCGCGTCGCCGGTCTCGCGCGACCGTTCGAGCAGCAGCACCTTCGCGCCCGCCTGCGCCAGCCCGATCGCCGCCGCCGACCCGGCGGGTCCGGCGCCGACGATAAGCGCATCGCTCATCGGATGCGCTCGACGCAAAGGCGATAGGGGAAGCTGCGGAAGATGCGGCATTCAGCGGCCGTTTCGGGCAGCGCATCGGCGAGCATCGCCTGCCATTCGGCGCGGCGGAAACTGCGCCCCACCGAAAGCTGTCCATCGCGCCGAACGATCGGATCGACCAGCGCGAGGCCTGCCAGCAACGGATAGCCCGCGAACGGCAGCCGCTGGCGGTGGAGGTCGTTGACCAGCCAGCCACGCGCGCTTTCACTCTCCATGAAGCGCAGGAAGCCGGAGCGCTGCTCCGGCGTCATATGATGCGCGACGAGGCTCGACAGGATGATGTCCCACCCCTGCCCCGCCAGACCGCGGTAATCGCCGGTGATCAGCCGCGCCCGCCCGCCGAGCCGCGCTGCGGCGACCGGCGCGCTGTTCGGATTGAGATCGACCCCGACGAGATCGAGCGCCACCCCGCGCGCGTCGCCCCAGCGCGCGATCCGGGCGAGCATGTCGCCCGCGCCGAACCCGACGTCGAGGATGCGCCACGGCTTCACGTCGCTTCCCCCTGCCCCGCCGCCCCCTGCACTGCCGCTGCGCGCGCGAACGCGTTCGAGGAAGCCCACCGTCGGCCGCCGCGCGAGCGTCAGCGCATTGATCCGCGACAGATCGGCGAGCACTTTGGCATAGCGTGCGGGCGCAAGCTCGCTCGCGTCCATCTCCTCCTCGCGCTCGATCGGTCCGGCGAGGCTGGTGAAGGGGTTCATGCCTCGAACCGGATCGCTTCGGCGGCGAGGCCCGGGCCGAAGGCGATGGCGATTCCCTCCCCTTTTGCGCCGCGCGCCATCATCGCAGCGAGCACGAACAGGATCGTCGCCGAGGACATATTGCCGAAGCGTGCGAGCACCGACCGGCTGTCGGCGAGCGCCTGCGCCGGCACCGCGAGCGCATGTTCGACCGCGTCGAGCACCGAACGCCCGCCGGCGTGGACCGCGAGCAGCGGCGGCGCGCCGGCCGTGCCGAACAGGTCGCGTTGCACATCAAGGCCGGTCAACGCCTCGCGCAGCCGCCCCGGCACTTCGCCCGACAGATGCATCTCGAAACCCTTGTCGCCGATGTCCCAGCGGATCAGGTCGGCGCTGTCTTCGAGCGCCAGGCTGCGCCCCTCGCCCAGCGCGAACCCGCCGGGCGCGGCCGACACGATGCCTGCGGCGGCGCCGTCGCTGAACTGGAGCATCGCGAGCAAGGGTTCGGGCCGGTCGGCGAGGCTGAGGTGCAGTGTCGACAGCTCGACGCTGACGACCAGCACGACGGCATCGGCCTGCGACCGCACGATATGCCGCGCCGTGCGCAGCGCGGTGACCCCGGCATAGCAGCCCATGAAGCCGATCAGGACGCGCTCGACCGTCGGGGCCAGCTTCAACCGCCGCGCGAGAATCTGATCGATTCCGGGCGCGACGAAACCGGTGCAGCTCGCGACGACGATATGCGTGACGCGCGCCGGATCGAATGCCGCGCCGAGCGCCGCGATCGCCTGCATCGCGAGGTCGGGCGCATGGTCGGCATAGGCCGCCATCCGCGCCGAGGTCGGCGGCAGGCCGGGCACGTCGTAGAAACCGCCCGGCGCAACCGGCGATCCGCCTGCGGGCGTCGGCGGCAGGACCGACCAGCGATGCGCGATCCCCGACCGCGCCGCCATCCGCGCGAACAGCGCGCGGGTACGCGTATCGGCGATTCGCGGGGTCGCCCAGTCGATGAAGGCTTGGTGGATATCATGATCCGGCGTTGCCGTGGCAACGGCGTTGAGCCGGACGGACGCGGGATGGATCATCGCGCATGTCTCGCTGAAAAGCGACGGTCTGACCAGCGAATAGCGCGTCGCCGACTTTACCCCGGATTAACCATGACGATGTTATCGCGGCATCCGTGAAACTGCGCTTTTTTCCCGCTTTTTTCCTGTGCTTGGCCGCCCCTTCGGCGGCCGCGGCGCAGTGTATGCTGTGCGGCAAGCCGGACAGCGGCCCGGCGATGGCGAGTCGCAAGGCCGACACGCCGCTTCGCATCGATATCGAAACCCAGCTCGACATGGGCCGCGTCGCGGCGGGTAGCAGCGGCGGAGAGGTCGTGCTCGATCCCGTCACCGGCGTGCGCCGCCTCAGCGGCGATGTCCGCGACCTTGGCGGCTTCGCGGTGACCGGCACGGTCACGGTGCGCGGCGAACCTGGCGCCGAAGTGCGCGTCTTTCTGCCGACGTCGGTCGATCTCGAAAGCGGCAGCGGCGGTATCGCGCGCGTTACCGGCCTTGCCACCGACCTCGGCGGCGCCCCGCGCCTCGGCCCCGATGGCCGACTTCAGTTCCGTTTTGGTGGGCGTTTGCAGGTCTCGGGAAGCGGCGACGGCGACTATCGCGGGCGGATTCCGGTGACGGTGGAGTATCAATAGGCGGGGAAGGCGGTTTTGGGGTGGAGAGCGGCCTTTCCCAAATCTTCGTCATTCCCGCGAAAGCGGGAACCCAGAGTGGGATCAGCCGACGCACGCTCTGGGTTCCCGCTTTCGCGGGAATGACGAAGATAAGAGATGCTGAGTGTGACTTTCAGACCCTCGTCATCCCGGACTTGGTCCGGGATCCATTCAACCGGCGCTGAGCGAATGGATCCCGGATCAAGTCCGGGATAACGAGGGAGGATAGATCGGCTTCTGATCAATTCCAGACCCTCGCGACCCGAACAGCGCCGTCCCCACCCGCACATGCGTCGCGCCTAGCATCACGGCGGTCTCGTAATCGCCGCTCATCCCCATCGAGCGCAGCGGCAGGCCGTGGCGTTCGGCCAGTTCGTCGAGCAGCGCAAAATAAGGCGCGGGCTCGACCTCGGCGGGCGGAATCGCCATCAGGCCTTCGATCGTCAGGCCCGCTTCGGCCGCTTCGGCGAGCAGCGCGGGAAGGTCGCGCACCGCGCAGCCGCCCTTCTGCTCCTCGTCGCCGATGTTGACCTGGATGAAAAGCTGCGGCCGCCTGCCGGTCTTTTCGCAGGCTTTCGCCAGCGCCTGTACCAGCGACGAGCGATCGACCGAATGGATCGCGTCGAACAGCATCACCGCTTCCTCGGCCTTGTTCGACTGGAGCTGGCCGATCAGGTGAAGGGTGATGTCCGCCGCTTCGGCACGCAGCGCGGGCCATTTCGCGGCCGCTTCCTGCACGCGATTCTCGCCGAAATGGCGCTGTCCCGCGGCGATCAGCGGGCGGATCGCGTCGGCGTCGTGGGTCTTCGACACCGCGATCAGGCAGATATCCGCGGGTTTTCGCTGCGCGCGCTTCGCCGCATCCGCGATTGCCGCCTTCACGTCGGCCAGCCGTTCCGCCGCATCGTCCATATGCTCGTCCTCGAAGGGGGCGCGTTGCGCGCGCTCGCCACGCGCCTATAGGAAGGGCGATGGTTCCGCGCCACCCTCTTGCCCGCAAACCTGCCCCCGGATTGCCGGATGTCTGGCTGTTCAGCGACGAGCGAGCGGCTGCGGGGATCGTCGAACTCGCCGCGATCCTGCCTCCCGGCAGCGGCATCGTCTTTCGCCACGACCGGCTTGCGCCGGGTGCGCGCTGGCGGATGTTCCGCCGGCTGGCGCGAATCGCGCGGACGCGAAAGCTGCTGTTGCTGCTCGCCGGCCATCCCGCGCACGCGAAGCGCTGGAACGCCGACGGCGTCCATCTCCGCCCGCCGCTCGCGTCCCGCGCCGGGGCGGCGCATCGGCTCGGCCTGATCGTCGCGATGCCGGTGCACGACGAGCGCGAAGCGCGCGCCGCGCGCCGCGCGGGCGTCGATGCGACTTTCGTCTCGCCGCTCCACCCGACGCGCTCGCATCCCGGCGCGCCGGCGCTCGGACGCGGTGCGTGGTTGCGGCTCGCGCGGCTGGCGGGAGCGAAGGCCATCGCGCTCGGCGGCATGACTCCGCCGCGCGTGCGGGCATTACGCCGTGCGGGCGCGCGTAATGCCGGCTGGGCGGCGATCGATAGCTGGGATGAAAAGGCCGTGCGGCGCCGTCAGAAGCGGAAGGCGGTTCCGACGTAGACGGCCTGGCTGTCGCGGCGCGAATCGGTCAGCGGCTGGACGCGGTCGTCGGCGCGATAGCGAACGCCCGCCGTGACATCGAGATTCCTGGTCAGGCGATAGCTGCTGACGACATCGACATTCTGATCGTCGCCGGGCGCGATGACACGGTCGGTCGCGCCGGCCGGATCGTTCGAATGGCTGGTGACGCGCGTCGCGAAGCGCGATTTCCGTTCGGCCTGCTCAGGCGCCTTGGCGACCGGCAGGTTGCGAAGATCGACCCCGCGCGGCAGTGCCGGCGTGACGAATTTCTGGAAGCCGACCGATGCGCCGAGATTATAGGCGACCGGCGTGATCGCGATCGGCATGCTGGTGCGGCCCGTCGCCGCCAGCGCGGCGGTGCGCGCGGCGCTCGATGCGTCGTCGCGGGCGCGGATGACGACGGTGATGGCCCGGTTCTCGCGGGTCCGGTCGGTGATCGCGGGGGTGAAGCTGAAGCTCCGTCGGGCTTCCGCCGACATCTTGTTATAGCGCGCGATCAGGCGCTGATCACCCGAAGCGGGGGTGAACTGGCCGAGTAGGCTTTCGGACAAATGGGTATCGCGGGCGCGGTCGGCGCGGGTCATCGCGGCGAGGGCAGGGGGTAGCGCGACCGAAATCGCCGCGGCGGCGAACAGCCCTGCTTTCCAGAAATGTCGCGGCTTGCGCGCCATCATTCTGCGACTCCATCCCCAATCGACTCGTCAGATAGGCTTCTGGTCCGGATAATTCCAGTGCTTAGCGAACGAATCATCACACCGCTCGGGCTTTTCGCCGAAGTTGTTGCGCGAACACCACAGTGCGGCCCGAAGCTGAGCAGGAGGTGAACGGCCGGAAAGACGCGATTGCCGCGCTTGCCGGACGGCGGCAAGGGCGATAGAGACGCCTCAAGATTTCCGCACGCGCCATTTTTCTGGCGCCCAAAGATAAGGTGTTCCGGCATGTCCAAGCTTTCCGCTCTTGCCTCGCGCTCGGCAGCGCTCGCTCTGCTCGGGGTCGCGGCGCTCGGCCTTTCGGCTTGCGGCGGCAAGGAGCGGCCAAAGGCCGATCTCGCGGCGTCGCAGGTGACGACGATCGGCGTGAATAGCTATCTCTGGCGCGCCTCGCTCGACGCGCTGTCGTTCATGCCGCTGCTTCAGGCCGACAGCTCGGGCGGGGTGATCATCACCGACTGGTATGCGAATCCCGCGAATCCGGGCGAGCGGATGAAGGTCACCGTGTCGATCCTCGACCGCGATTTGCGCGCCGATGCGCTCCGCGTCGCCGCCTCGCGCCAGGTGTCGCAGGGCGGCGCCTGGGTCGATGCGCCGGTGCAGGCGGCGACGGTGCAGAAGCTCGAGGAAATCATCCTCACCCGCGCCCGCGACCTGCGCCGTGGTGCGATCGAGGGTTAAGCCATCAACCTCGTCGCCCCGGCGAAGGCCGGGGGTCTCGCTCTCGCGCCTCGATGCGCCGTCGAGATCCCGGCCTTCGCCGGGATGACGATCATGTAAGACAGACCAAACGGGGTAACCGACCACATGACCCGCGAAACGCGCTTTGGCGCCCTCGCCGCCGATGCCCGCTGGCAGGCGGGATGGGATGCCGCGAACAGCTTTGCGACCAATGAATCGGGCGACAAGCCCAAGGCCTATATCCTCGAGATGTTCCCCTATCCGTCGGGGCGCATCCATATGGGGCATGTCCGCAACTATGCGATGGGCGATGTGCTCGCGCGCTTCAAGCGGATGACCGGGCACGACGTCCTCCATCCGATGGGCTGGGACGCCTTCGGGATGCCGGCGGAAAACGCCGCGATGGAAAAGGGCGTCCACCCCGGCGGCTGGACCCGCGACAATATCGCCGCGATGCGCGCGCAGCTCAAACGTCTCGGCCTTGCGATCGACTGGAGCCGCGAGCTCGCGACGTGCGAGCCCGACTATTATGGGCAGGAACAGGCTCTGTTCCTCGACATGTTCGCCGCGGGGCTCGTCACGCGCAAGGAAAGCTACGTCAACTGGGATCCGGTCGACATGACCGTGCTCGCCAACGAGCAGGTGATCGACGGCCGCGGCTGGCGATCGGGCGCGCTGGTCGAGAAGAAGAAATTGTCGCAGTGGTTCCTCAAGATCACCGACTTCGCCGACGATCTGCTCGAAGGGCTCGGCAGCCTCGACCATTGGCCCGACAAGGTGCGGCTGATGCAGGAAAACTGGATCGGCAAGTCGCAGGGGCTGGAATTTTCGTTCAGGCTCGCGGGCGGCGCGCCGGGGTTCGACGTCTTCACGACGCGCCCCGACACTTTGTTCGGCGCCAGCTTCGCGGCCATCTCGCCCGACCATCCGCTGGCAGAACGCCTCGCGAAGGATTCGCCCGAACTGGCCGCCTTCATCGCCGAATGCCGCCGCCAGGGCACGTCCGCGGAGCAGCTTGAGACCGGCGAGAAGCTGGGCTTCGACACCGGCCTCGCGGTCGAGCATCCGCTCGATCCCGACTGGCATCTGCCGGTGTGGGTCGTGAACTATGTGCTGATGGATTATGGCACCGGCGCGATCTTCGGCTGTCCGGCGCACGACCAGCGCGACCTTGATTTCGCGCGCAAATATGAACTGCCGGTCCACCGCGTCATTGCCGATGGAGACGAGACCGTGCAGGTCTTCCACGGCGACGAGGCCTATGTCGGCCCCGGCCGCCTCGTGAACAGCCATTTCCTCGACGGCATGACCATCGACGAAGCGAAGGCCGCGATCATCGCGCGCGCGGAACATGAGGGCTGGGGCAAGGGCACCACCGTTTGGCGCCTGCGCGACTGGGGCGTCTCGCGCCAGCGCTATTGGGGGACGCCGATCCCTTTCATCCACTGCCCGGCGTGCGGGCTGGTGCCGGTGCCGAAGAGCCAGCTTCCGGTCGTGCTGCCCGAGGATGCCGATTTCTCGGTCCCCGGCAATCCGCTCGATCGCCATCCGACATGGAAGCATGTCGCCTGCCCGAGCTGCGGCGGCGAGGCGGTGCGCGAGACCGACACGCTCGACACCTTCGTCGATTCGAGCTGGTATTTCCTGCGCTTCGCCAGTGCGCCGGCGGACAAGCCGTTCGATCCCGAGGTGATCCGCCGCTGGCTGCCTGTCGATCAATATATCGGCGGCATCGAACATGCGATTCTCCACCTTCTCTACGCGCGCTTCTGGACGCGCGCGCTGAACAAGCTCGGCATGATCGACATCAAGGAGCCGTTCGCCAGCCTGTTCACGCAGGGGATGGTGACGCACGAAACATATAGCCGGGCGCAGGGCGAAGGCCTGCCGCCGCTCTTCTTCACCCCCGACGAGATCAGCCGCTCGGCCGATGGCGCGACGCTCGACGCCGATGGCGCGCCGGTCACCGTCGGCCGCGTGATCAAGATGTCGAAGTCGAAGAAGAATGTCGTCGATCCCGACGCCATTCTCGACCAGTACGGTGCCGACGCGGTGCGCTGGTTCATGCTGTCCGACAGCCCGCCCGAACGCGACCTGCCGTGGAGCGAGGCGGGGATCGAGGGCGCGTGGCGCTTCGTCCAGCGCTTGTGGCGCCTGTTCGGCGACACCGAAAATGTCGGCGACGGCGGCGAGGACAAGCCGCTCGCGCGCAAGCTGCATCAGACGGTCGCCGGGGTCGCGGCCGATGTCGAGGCGCTGGGGTTCAACAAGGCGGTCGCCAAGATCCACGCGCTCGCAAACGAGATCGAGAAGGCGAAGCCCTCGGCGACCCGCGCCGAGGCGTGCCGCACCTTGATCCTGCTCGTCGCGCCGATGATGCCGCACCTTGCCGAGGAGGCGTGGGCGGCGCTGCCCGATGCGCAGCGCCCGACCGCGATGGTCGCCGATGCCGCATGGCCCGCCGCTGATCCGGCACTGCTCGTCGAAGATGAGGTGACGATCGCGATCCAGGTTGCTGGCAAACTGCGCGATACGATGACGCTTGCAAAGGGAATCGACAAGGGCGCGGCCGAGGCCGCGGCGCTCGCGCGCCCGCGCATCGCCGAGCTGCTCGCCGGCGCGGCGCCGAAGAAGGTGATTGTGGTCCCCGACCGTTTGGTGAATATCGTTCCCTGATGGCTCTGAATGGCTTCCCCCTTCCCGTTCGCATCGAGCGAAGTCGAGATGCCCGTCGGTCGTGCATGACTTCTGGGTGTCTCGACTTCGCTCGACACGAACGGGGATAGGGGTCATCACTCTCTGATGCGCAGACTGCTCGCCTCCTCGCTCATCGCCGCCTCGCTGGTCCTTGGCGGCTGCGGTCTTCGGCCGCTCTATGCAAGCGGCAGCAAGGGAGCGGTGGCGCAGGTGCTCGCCGACGTCGACGTCGCGCCGATCGAGGGGCATTCGGGCTTCCTTGTCCGCAATGCGCTGCGCGACCGGCTGCAGGCGACGCAGGGCGGGCACGGCGCGGGCAAAAGGCTGCGGCTCGACGTCCGGCTCGAAGATTCGATCACCGGCTTCGGCGTCCGCGCCGACGATGCGGTGACGCGCGAGCGGCGGACACTGCGCGCGCGCTACCAGCTCGTCGATGCGGCGTCGGGCGAGGTATTGCTCGACGCGACCGCGGCGCAGGACGCCGGAATCGACGTCGTCGGCAGCGAATATGCGACGATCGCCGCCGAATCGACCTCGCTCGAACGCCTCGCCTCGGGGGTTGCCGACCAGATCGTCGCGCGCCTCGCGGTCTTCGCCGATCGCGGCGGCGGCCAGTCGGCCGATGCCCCTGCGCCTCCGCCCGCCGGGCAATGAAGAGCGTCAAGCCCGCCGACCTCGAACGCCAGACGCGCCTCGACCCCGCGGTTCGCCTCATCCTTCTGACCGGTCCCGACGAAGCGACGATGGCGGCGGTCGCGGGCCATCTGATCGGCCTCGCGGGCAAGGAGGCCGAACGCCTCGACCTCAGCGGATCGCAACTCTCGCAGGACCCGTCGCTGCTCGCGGCCGAGGCGGCGTCGATGTCGCTCTTTTCGCCGAGCCGGATCATCCGCCTCGAAATTTCGGGCAGCGGCGACGACAGCCTCGCCGCGGTCGAGGCGCTGCTCGCCGCCGACACTGCGATCAACCCGGTGATCGCGACCGGCGCATCGGTGACCGCGAAATCGAAGCTCGTCAAGCTGATCGAGGGATCGAGCCACGCCGTCGCCGCGATCTGCTACCAGCCCGACCGGCGCGCGCTCGTCGGCATCGCGATGGCGGCGGCGCAGGAGGAGGGGCTTCGGCTCGCCAACGGCGAGGCGCAACTGCTCGTCGATCTCGTGTCGGGCGACCAGGCGCTGATGCGCCGCGAGATCGAGAAGATCGCGCTCTACCTCGACGCCGCGCCCGACCGCCAGCGGCAGGTGACCCCCGCCGACATCGCCGCGCTCGGCGCCGCGACGCACGAGGAGGATGTCAGCGAATGCATCAACGTCGCGCTCGGCGGCAAGGTGCGCGAGCTGCCCGACATGCTGAGCAAGGCTGCGGCGGTCGGGGTTGCCGAGATCCGCATCATCCGCGCGCTCGGCATCCGCGCGATGCAGCTCGCGCGGCTGCGCGACGCGGTCGACGCCGGCGCGCACCCCGCGACCGTCGTGTCGGCGCGGAGCAGCGGCGTCTTCTGGAAGGAACAGAGCGCGGTGACCGCGCAGCTCCACATCTGGGATTCGCTGCGCATCGCGCGGCTGATGACGCGGCTGCTCGATTGCGAGCGCGCGCTCAAAACATCGGGCACCGCGGGTGCGGTGCTGTTTCGCAAGCTGATGACCGACATCGCGCACCAGGCCGCGCGGGCGCGCTGATCAGGCGGCCGGCACCACCACCGGATCGGGCGGGACGAAGGTCCATAGCGTATCGCCGGGCTCGACCGGCGGGCGGTGCTGCATCGAAAAGACCGCGAGTTCGCCGCTGGCGCGCTGGACCGCCAGCGTGTCGCCGCCCGACGCGCGCATCCGCGCGACGAAATCGGCATAGGGGAACTTCTCGGTGATCCGGGTGCGTCCGAAACTCCACCCTGCCTGCAGCCGGTCGAGCTGCTCCTCGATCGGGGTGCCGCCGAGCGTCAGCACGCGCCCGCGCCGCCGCGCGCCGGTCTGCGCGGTCACCAGCATCCGGCTCACCCGGTCGTGGCCGACCTCGGGCGCGAGTTCGCTGCACACCAGCGCGTTGTAGCTGTCGTTGTCGGTCGCCGCGATCAGTTGCTGATAGCGGCCCATGTCGAGTTCGTCGTCGTGCGCGGCGTCCAATATGTCGCCCTGATGGACGGGCAGGTCGGCGCGGCGCGCGCGGCGGAGCGCGAACTTGCTCTCGTCGGCGATCAGCACGTCGCTGCCCTGCGCCTTGATGAATTCGGCGAAGGCGATCGTCCAGCTGTTCGCGCCGACGAGCAGCACGCCATTGCCCTTGCCGCGGTCGAGCCCGAGCCAGCGGGCAAAGGGCTGGGCGGTGAAGCCGTGCGCGAAGATCGTCGCGATGACGACCGAAAAGGACAATGGCACCAGCGCCTCGGCCCCCGGCACGCCATAGTCGGACAGGCGCAGCGCGAACAGGCCGGTCACCGCGGCGGCGACGATGCCGCGCGGCGCGATCCACGCCACGAACAGCCGCTCCTTGAAGGGAATGCGGGTGAAGAGCAGCGCGATCATGATCGTCAGCGGCCGGACCGCGAACAGCAGCAGGATCAGGAACAGCACGAACCGCGCCTGGAAATTGGTCACCACCGTCCAGTCGAGCGTCGCCGACAGGATGATGAACACGCCCGAGACGAGGAGGACGGTCAGATCCTCCTTGAAGCGCATCAGCATATGGCTCGAATCGGTTTCGCGATTCGCCATCACCACCCCCATCGCGGTGACGGTGATCAGCCCGGTTTCGTGCATCACCAGGTCGGACAGGACGAAGACCGCGATCACCGTCGTCAGCAGCACCGGCGCTTTCAGATATTCGGGCACCCAGCCGCGGACGAAGGCGGCGGTCAGCGCGAAGGCGGCGGCGCCGCCGATCAGCATCGCCAGCACGCTCGCCGCGACGACGTCGGTGACGATCGCGGTGCTGTTCGCCTCGGCGCCGCCGTGGGTGATATAGGCATAGATGCCCACGCCAAGCAGGGCGCCGATCGGATCGTTCACGATCGCTTCCCACTTCAGCATATGCTTGACGCGCGGGGTGATGTTGAGCGTGCGCAGCATCGGCACGATCACCGTCGGGCCGGTCACCACCATGATGCCGCCGAACAGCGCCGACAGCTCCAGCGACAGCCCGGCGCCGTAATAAGCGGCGGCGGTGCCCAGCGCCCAGCCGACCGGAACGCCGATGAAGACGAGCATGAACACCGCCGCGCCGGCATGGCGGAGCTCGCGGAACTTCAGCGTCAGCCCGCCCTCGAACAGGATCACCGCGACCGCGAGCTTGATGATCGGTTCGTGCAGCGCGCCGAAATCGCGCTCGGGATCGATCAGGCCCAATATCGGCCCGGCGACGATTCCCGCGACCAGCATCAGCGCGATCGCGGGTCTGCCCGTGCGCCAGGCGATCCATTGGGCGCCGATGCCGATGACCCCGATCAGGGCGATTTTGACGAGCAGGGAGTCGATCGCGAACATCGCGCAACTCTATGCGAAGACAGCGAAAAGCGTCCAGAAAAAGAAACCGCCCGCTCACCGGGGTGAGCGGGCGGCTTTTGTCGACTGTTCAGGCGATCAGAATTTGCCGCGCAGCGTCACGCCATAGGTCCGGGGTTCCGCGAGGAACATCGAGAAGATCTGGCGCCCGCCCGGATATTGCGGGTCGGTGAAGGGCGCCGCCGTCGTTCCGGCCTGGAACGGCGAGTTGAAGGCGACCTGGGCATATTGCTTGTTGAAGATATTCTGCGCCCAAAGCTCGACCGCCCATTTCTCGTCGGGCCCGCGCACACCGACGCGGGCATTGAAGATCGCGTAGCCGTCCTGTCCCTTCTGTGGGAAGAGGTCGGAGCCGGTGTTGTAATCGCTCGTCAGGCGGCCATCGAGATAGACGAGGCCGGTCAGCCCGCTGCTGCCGATCTCGGGCGTCCAGGTCACGCTGCCGGTCGCGACCAGTTCGGGCGCATTCGACAGATTGTCGCCGGGCAACTTGCGCAGCGCGGCGTCGAGCGGGGCGCCCGACGAATTGCCGACCAGATTGGCGCGATATTTGGTCCGCGCATAGGTCAGGCCTGCGCTCATGCGGAAATTATGCGCGGGAACCAGCGAGGCCTCGAGTTCGAAGCCCTGGGTGCGCACGCCCCAGCTCACATCGTCCGTCGCGCATGCGCCGGTCGCCGAGTTCGTGTCGCGATCCGCGCCGGAAAGATCGCTCGTGCAGCCGTTGACGTTCTGCACCAGGAAGACCGAGCCGTTGAAGGTGTTGAGCTGGAAGTTCTTGAAGTCCGACCGGAAGAAGGTCAGCCCCGCGGTGAACGGACCCGTCGCATATTTGGCGCCCAGTTCGTAGCTGGTGACGAGTTCGGGATCGAACTGAAGGTTGCCGACCAGCGCCTGCGCGCCGCCGGCCTGGGCGAAGGTCACCGTCGGGATTCCGTTCACGATCTGAATGGGATTCTTCAGCGCCGACCGATCGAGGTTGAACCCGCCCGCCTTGTAGCCGCGCGCGAAGCTGGCATAGACCATCAGGTCGTCGACCGGCTTGTACGACAGGATCGCGGTGCCGGTGAACTTATGTTCCTTGCGCTGATCCTTGATCGATACGCCGTCGAGTTCGGCGGTGGCATTGCCCTGACAGCCAAGGCCGATCAGTCCGCCCGCAAGGGTGCGGGCGGTGGCGCGCTGGCGCAGGACCGCCTCGCTGTCGCCGACCTGATTCTGCTGGACCAGATCGTCGTAGACCAGGTTCTGGATCGTCGTGCAGACGGTGTTGTCGTTATTGAAGTTGGCCGAGAATTTCTTCTTGTCGTGCGTGTAACGGAGGCCGAGCGTCAGATCGAGCTTGTCGGTGATGTGGATGATATTGTGGGTGAAGAGCGCCCAGTTCGTTCCGTTCTGCCGATATTGGTCGTCGACGCTGCCGAGGTTGTTGAGGCCGTCGAGCGCGGTGATGGCGGCGACGATATCGGCACCCGACGCGCCTGCGGCGCCGCCGATCGCGGCCAGCCCCGGCACCCCCGGCGCCACGAAGGGCACGACGCATCCGACATTGTCCGGCGAATAGAGGCCTGCAAGAGCGCCGCCCGAGACGATACGGCAGTTGGCGAAGCGGCCATATTGGCTGCCGAAGCGCAGATTGTCGCGCACGGTCAGTTTCTCATTGGCGAAGAAGCCGCCGACGAGCCAGTCGAGCTTGCCGTCGAACGCCTCGCCCTGCAGGCGCAGTTCCTGGGTGAAAGTGTGGAACTGGCGGTAGGCGTCGTCGCTCGGCGCGCGATAAAGGATGTCGACCGCGCCATAGTCGAGGTCGCCCGCCTGGCCGGAGCGATATTCGCGATAGGCGGTGATCGAGGTCAGCTTCGCGCCGCCGAGATCATAGTCGATCTGGCCCGAAAAGCCGTAGTCCTTGGTCTTGCCGGCATAGCTCCGGCCTGCGCTGACCGACAGGTTGCGGTCGTAGCCCTGATTGAACGCGGCGAGCGGCTGGCCCATGTCGCGCAGCACGTTGATGATGTTGTTGCCGTCGGCCTGCGGCAGATTCGTCGGGGCGCCGGTCGACAGCGGCGTCGAGGGATTGTTGAGATTGCCGACATAGGGATTGACGCTGTTGTCGACATAGATCGCGCCGCAGCATTTCTCGTTGCGATAGGTATAATCGGCGATCAGCCGGATCGACAGCGCGTCGGTCGGCTCGAACAGCAACTGGCCGCGCAGGAAATAGCGGTCGCGGTCATTGACGTCGGTGTTGTTCGTCGTGTCGCGCAGGAAGCCGTCGCGCTTCACCCATATGCCGTCGAGGCGCGCGGCGAGCGTGTCGGTGATCGGGCCGGTGACGCTGCCGCCGAGGCGCCAGTAATCGTAATTGCCATAGGTGATCTCACCCGTGGCGCCGAAGGTGAAATCGGGCTTCTTCGAATAGATGCTGATCAGGCCCGCCGACGAGTTGCGGCCGCCGAGCGTGCCCTGCGGGCCGCGCTGCACCTCGACGCGGTCGATCTCGCCGAGCTCGTTGAGGCCGATGCCCGAGCGCGAGCGATAGACGCCGTCGATGAACACCGGGACCGAGCTTTCGAGGCCGGGGTTGTCGCCGACGGTGCCGATACCGCGGATGCGTGCCGAGCCATTGGCTTCGGAGCCGGTCGACGAGACGAGCAGCGACGGCGCGACCTGGTTCAATTGGCGGATGTCGTTGGCGCCGCTGTTCTGCAGCACCTCGGCGCTGACCGCCGAAATGGCGACCGGCACGTCGGCGAGCCGCTGCGCGCGGCCCTGCGCGGTAACGACGATCTCGCTGTTGGCGCTGTCGTCGGCGGTCGCGGGGTCGGCCGCGTCCTGCGCGAAGGCCGGGGCCGAGACCGCGACGACGGCGAGCGAGACGCCGAGCGCGCTGCTGCGCAAAAGGCGGGCGGCAGGAAGGGAAGATTTCATGGTGGGCACTCCTCTCATTTTGATTTTTTCGTTGCGCCCCGAACATAACCAAAAAGCGCGCCACGCTTCCAGCCAAGGTCCGGTTTCGGCGTCGTTTTCGATCGGGTGATGCTTTTCGGTCACAGGCCGGACGGGACGCCGCCGGGGCGGGTCAGCGCCGGTTCGCGGCGGCCGAGACGCCTGCCGTAGCGTTATTCTCCGCCGCTCCGCCACAAGGCAGCGACAGAAGGCGGCCGCGCGCGACCAGCATGGCGCGATAGGGGCCTGAAAAATTCGCGGCGATGGCGGCATCCTCGACGTCGAGCCCGCCGGTGAAGCTGCCGAAAGCAGGCAGGATCAGCCGCGTCGCATCGCTCGCGAAGCAGGGTCGCGATACGCCCCGCCCGCGCAGGCTGAGGCGCAGCTTGGGGTGGAAATGTCCCGATATTTCGGGGCGCGCCTCGTCCGCGCGGCTCTGGTGGCGAAAAACGATGCCGTTCTGGATCCATTCGTCGGCGACCTCGCCGCCCCACGCGCCCGCGGTCAGGCCGTCGTGGTTGCCCGCGATCCAGACCAGCTTTGCCGCGGCGGCCTGTCGTTCCAGGCGGTCGGCGATCGCGGGGACGATGCGCGCCGCGGCGTCGCGGTCGTGGAAACTGTCGCCGAGGCACCAGATCGCGCCCGCGCCGGTCGCGGCGGCGAGCCCTGCCAGCCGATCGAGCGTGTCGTGGCTGTCATAGGGTGGCAGCGGCTGACCATAGGCAGCGTACCAGCTCGCCTTTTCGAGGTGGAGGTCGGCGACGATCAACGCGCCGCGCGCCGGCCAGAACAGCGCGCGGTCGGCGAGCATCACGAAGCGCTCGCCGGCAAAATCAAAGGTCGCCGCGCCGGACATGGCGTCGCTATGGCAACGCCGTCCGCGCATCGCAAGCTATCCGATGCGCGGCTCTCCGCTTGCGGCGAAGCGCTGCCCTGTCTCGCGGCTCGCGCCGCTCGGCATGTCGAAGACGACGCGGCGGTTCGGAAAATCGATTTCGACCCGGTCGAACAGCGCGAGGCCGTCCATGCCGAGCAGCAGCGCGGGCCGGTTCTCGAGGCCCAGCGCACGAAAGGCCTGGCTGTCGGCGAAGCTGATCGGCAGATTATTCACGTCGAGGCCGTTGATCGTGATCCGCTTGATTGCGGTGCGGACCGCCGGCACCGTTTCGCCGGTGACCGAATCGAGCGTCGACACCATGAAAGGCAGGCGGTTGGCCCGGCGATGGGCGACCAGTTCCTGTAGCGCGGGGTTGCCGACACTTGTTTGAGCGCCGGTGTCGACGATGACGTCGATGCGCTTGCCGTCGATCCGCGCGTCGGAGAGAATCAGCCGACCCGCCGAATTGCGCGCGGTGACGACGATCGCGTCGTCGTCGTCGATGATCGGCCGCGCGCGCTTGCGCGTTTCGAGTATCTCCATGCTTTCCTTGCGGAAATCGATCAGCACGCGCCTTTGCTCGAGCATGTCGACCCCGATCAGTCCCGCGGCGCCCAGGTGGCGGCCGAGGAGCGCCGGCGCATCGATCGCGGCGAGGCGCAGATTCGCCATCTCCACCGCCGCGACGCGATAGCTCGGCACCACCGCCGACCCGCCGATCGTCGCCATCCTGAGCTTCTCACCCTCCGCGAGCCCCAGCCGTTCAGCGAGTTCGCGCGCGATCACCGTGCGTTCCGCGCCGGTATCGACGAGAAAGGAAAAAGGCCCCTCGCCGCCGACCATGACCTTCACCGCCATGCGCCGCGTCGCGTCGAGATCGAACGGCTGGATGAAGGGCGTGACGAGGACCGGCGGAGCCAGCGTGTCGGGAATGGGCGCCGATGTTGCGTTGGGGGCGGCTGTTGGCGTTGCGGGTGCTTGCGGCGTCGAAGGCGGCAAACCGGCAGGCGACGCATTGGCAGGCGGCTGGGCCGCCCCGATCAGTATGGGCGCGGCGAGCAGCAGCGCCCAGGCAGCGGATGGCTTGATGGCGTCGATCATGACCGGCATCCTCATTATATTTTGCGCCAGTCTACGCCTGCTTCGGCACCCCAGCAAGCGAAACGCTGGCGTGGAAGGTCGGCCCCGATCCTCCTGGCCTTTTCCCGTCATTCCCGCTTTCGTGGGGGACATAGTCCCTAATCGGCGCGCATCGCCTCTTCCGCCAGCGCATCGGCAAGGTCACCGAGCAGCGCATCGTCGAGGTCGGCCGCGGCGACATTCTCGCGCCCGATCAGGACGAGCACCGGAATCGCGAGCGGGCTGATCCGCTCGAGCGTCCGGTGCACCATCGTCCCCGCGGCGCGGTCGAGCAGATCGCCGAGCCGCGCGACGTCGGTCAGCCGCTCGCGCGCATCGGCCCAGGCGGCTTCGAGCAGCAGATGGTCGGGCTCATATTTCCGGAGCACGTCGAAGATCAGGTCGGTCGAGAAGGTCACCTGCTTGCCGGTCTTGCGCTTGCCCGGATGCTGGCGCTCGATCAGCCCGCCGATCACCGCGACCTCGCGAAAGGCGCGCTTCAGCAGATGCGATTGTTCGACCCACTCGACGAACTCGTCGGACAGGATTTCGGCGTCGAACAGCGTTTCGGGGTTCGCCACCGGGCGCAGCGACCAGATCGCGATCGCATAATCGGACGCGACGAAGCCGAGCGGCTGCAGCCCGATCCGCTCCATTCTTTTGGTGATCAGCATGCCGAGCGACTGGTGCGCGTTCCACCCCTCGAAGGGATAGCAGACCATATAATGATGCCCCTCGTGCGGAAAGGTCTCGACGAGCAGTTCGCCGGGGCGCGGCAGCACCGATCGCAGCGCCTGCATCTCCAGCCAGAAACGGACATCCTCGGGAAAACGCTGCCAGCTTGCGGGATCGGCGAGGAAACCCCGCACCCGGTCGGCCAGCCGGGTCGAGATTGCCATGCGCGCACCCATATAGGAGGGGATGCGCGCCGGGCGCGTCGTCGCGCGGACGATCAGGTCGGTGTCGCGGATCGATTCGACTTCGAGGCTGAGCCCCGCAAAGGCGAAGGTGTCGCCGGGGGTCAGTGTGCTCGCGAAATATTCCTCGACCTGCCCGAGGCGACGGCCGTTTTTGAAGCGCACCGCGGCCATCGGCGCCTCGACGATGATCCCGGCGTTGAGCCGGTGCTGCGCCGCCAATCGGGGGTGCGAAATGCGCCAGCGCCCCTTCCCGTCGGGCGCCAGGCGGCGGAATCGGTCATAGCTTTTGAGCGCATAGCCGCCGTCGCGCACGAAGCCGAGCAGTCGGCCGAAAATGTCGGCATCGATCCAGCGATAGGGCGCCGCGGTGCGGATTTCGGCGAGCAACTCGGCTTCGTCGAACGGCGCGGCGCAGGCGAGCGCCATGACATGCTGCGCGAGCACGTCGAGCGCGCCGGGGCGGAAGCGGTCGGCGTCGCGCTCGCCCGCGCCCACGGCGTCCAATGCAGCGCGTGCCTCCAGATATTCGAAGCGGTTGCCCGGCACGATCAGCGCGCGGCTCGGCTCGTCGAGCCGGTGATTGGCGCGGCCGATGCGCTGGAGCAGTCGCGACGAGCCTTTGGGCGCGCCCATCTGGATCACGCAGTCGACATCGCCCCAGTCGAGCCCCAGATCGAGGCTCGCGGTCGCGACGAGCGCGCGCAGCCGCCCCTCGGCCATCGCCGCTTCGGCGCGCTGGCGCGCCTCGCGGTCGAGGCTGCCGTGGTGGATCGCGATCGGCAGCGAGAGGTCGTTGACCTTCCACAGCTCCTGAAAGATCAGTTCCGCCAGCCCGCGCGTGTTGCAGAATATGATCGTCGTGCGGTTCTTCGCGATCTGTGCCATCACCTGATGCACCGCATAGCGCCCCGAATGCCCCGCCCACGGCACCGCGCCCTCGGGCAGCAGGATACGGATGTCGGGGTCGGCGCCGGGTTCGCCCTCGACCAGCGTGACCGTGCCCGCGTCGGCATCGGGGGCGAGCCATGCGCGATAGGCGTCCGGATCGGCGATCGTCGCCGACAGGCCGACTCGGCGCAGGCTTGGCGCGATCGCCTGAAGCCGGGCCATTGCCAGGCTCAGCAGGTCGCCGCGCTTGCCCGGCGCGAAGGCGTGGATTTCGTCGATCACGATGGTCTGGAGGTCGGCGAACATCGCAAAACTGTCGGGGTAGGAGAGGAGGAGCGACAGCGATTCGGGAGTGGTCAGCAGGATGTTCGGCGGCCTGGCGCGCTGACGCGCTTTCTTGTCGGAACTGGTATCGCCGCTGCGGCTTTCGACGCTGATATCGAGCCCCATCTCGGCGATCGGGCCGAGGAGGTTGCGCTCGACATCGGCGGCGAGCGCCTTCAGCGGCGACACATAAAGCGTGTGCAGCCGGTCCGACGGATTCGCCGCCAGATCGACAAGCGTCGGCAGGAACCCCGCCAGCGTCTTCCCCGCGCCCGTCGCGGCGACGAGCAGCGCATGCTCGCCGCGCTGCCCCGCCGCGAGCATATCGGCCTGATGCCGCCGCAGCCGCCACCCGCGCGCGGCGAACCAGTCGGCAAAGGGGGCGGGGAGGCGCATGGGGTTGATGTGGCGTTGCGGGGAGCAGGGGGCAAGTGCCCGAGCGGATGATTGCGCGTGTATCCGTTATCGGCCGGAAGCCGACCTATCCTACCTCGTCATCCCGGACTTGATCCGGGATCTATTCTCTCAGCGCCGGATGAATGGATCCCGGATCAAGTCCGGGATGACGAAAGTTTATTGGCGGCAGGTGAGCGGCAGTTTTCATCCCCAACTTCGTCATTCCCGCGAAAGCGGGAACCCAGAGCGTGCGTCGGCTGACCTCACTCTGGGTTCCCGCTTTCGCGGGAATGACGAGGATGGGTGGATGTTCGCTTCCCT
Organism: Sphingopyxis sp. DBS4; assembly: GCF_024628865.1. NCBI lineage: Bacteria > Pseudomonadati > Pseudomonadota > Alphaproteobacteria > Sphingomonadales > Sphingopyxidaceae > Sphingopyxis > Sphingopyxis sp. DBS4. The sequence goes on along the minus strand of NZ_CP102384.1, from coordinate 3,639,385 downwards.
ATCCCAGAGCCGCCATCTCCCTCAACAACCCCCGCCAATGTTCGCTCAGCCGCCGCTGGAACAGCATCAGCTCGAACCCGTGCCGCGCGGCATGGCTTTGCGGGATCGCATCCCAGCCGCGATGTTCGACCGTCACGCGCGTCTCGGCACCGACTGCCTCGAAGCGCACCTCGACTTCGGTCGCCTGATCCGCGGCGAAGCTCGGCAGGCGCCAGCCGAAGGTCAGGCGCTCGCCGGGCCGCCAGCAATGCACCGCGCCGATGACCCACAGCTCGCCGTCGGCGAAGCGTGTCACCAGCCGCCCGCCCGGCCCCGCGGGGTCGAAGCGCAGCGCACCGTCTCCTTGGGGTGATAGCGGGAAGAGCGGATGGCTCTGCCACCAGCGGCCGATGCCTTCGGTGAAGGCCGCGAAGGCCGCTTGCGGGGTCGCGGCGACGCGCAGTGCGACGATCAACGCCGCGCCGCTCATCCTTCGCCGCTTTCGACATGGCATTTGAACGCGGCAAGTTGGTGCGTCCACCGCGCCTCGGTCTCGGCGAGCCAGCGCTTCAACTCGTCGGTCGCGCCCTGCTTGAGGCTGTAGATGCGCACGCGCGCGTCGAAGGCGGGGTGGCCGTCCTCGACCAGCCCGCCTTCCTTCAAGGCCCGCAGATGCCGGCTCATCGCGGGCGGCGCGAGGCCGAGCGCGTCCGCGAGTTCGCCGGCGCTGCGCGGCCTTTGCCCGAGCAGTTCGACCGCGCGCCGCCGCTTCGGATCGGCGAGCGCGCCCAGCATCCGGTCGAGCGCGGCGCTCAATCGTCGAGCCGCGTCTTGGTCGTGAAGCCGCCCTCGGCATCCCATTCGTCGGACGTCTTTTCCTCGACGGTGACGCCGAAGGTCCAGATATGCCCCTCGGGATCCTTGGCGCGATAGGTGCGGTCGCCGTAGAATTGCGTCTCGGGCGCGGCGATGATGTCGGCGCCCGCGGCGCGCGCCGTCGCGCAATGCGCGTCGATGTCCTCGCCCCGACTGAGCTGGACGTGCACCGTCTGCGTGTTCTTGCCGCCGAGGTTCGCGGGGCTGCGGTGATCGTCCGACCATTCGTTGCCGATCATGATCGTCGAATTTCCATATTCCATCTCGCTGTGCGCAAGATTGCCCTGTTCGTCGAGGAGGACAAAGACGGGCTCGAACCCGAACGCCTCCTCGAGCCAGCGGAACGCCGCCTTGCTGTCCCGATAGCAGACGGCGCTCGAAAGCCCCTTGGGGCGCGGATGCTCGGCCATATCTCTTCTCCCGAATCAATCGATTTCATATTTATAGAATATTTTCACTAAAAAGAAAATACATGCAATCGCGAGTGGAGTTGCTAGGAAAAGCGCATGACCGCCGACCTCGCCCGCTGCGTCGCCGAAGCCTATGCCGTCGCGCTGCCGCACCGCGGCAAGGGCAAGGTCGCCGACTATATTCCCGCGCTGGCGACGGTCGATCCGAACCGCTTCGGCTTCGCGCTCGCGCTTCCCGACGGCACGGTCCACGCCGCGGGCGACGTCGACATCCCCTTTTCGATCCAGTCGGTGTCGAAGGTCTTCACTCTCGCCCTCGCGCTCCGCCGCCTCGGCAGTTCGCTGTGGGAGAGCGTCGGGCGCGAGCCGTCGGGCAGCGCCTTCAACTCGATCGTCCAGCTCGAAAGCGAGAACGGCATTCCGCGCAATCCGCTGATCAACGCGGGCGCGATCGCGACCACCGACCGGTTGATCGACGGGCGGAGCGGCGATGCGACGGTGGCCGAGATTCTCGATTTCCTGCGCGCCCGCGCCGGTGATGCCGACGTGGCGATCGACGCCGGGGTCGCGGCCTCCGAATCAGAAACCGGCGCGCGCAACCGCAGCCTCGGCTATTTCATGAAGGGCTTCGGCAATTTGCGGCATCCGGTCGAGGAGGCGCTGGGCGTCTATTTCCGCCAGTGCGCGATCGCGATGAGCTGCCGCCAACTCGCCCGCGCCGGGCTGTTCCTGGCGATGGACGGCCGCGATCCGCTGACCGGCGAACAGGTCGTCAAGCCGCACCGCGCCCGCCGCATCAATGCGATCATGATGCTCTGCGGCCATTACGACAACAGCGGCGAATTCGCCTTTCGCGTCGGCCTGCCGGGCAAGAGCGGGGTCGGCGGCGGCATCCTCTGCATCGCGCCGGGGCAGGGATCGATCGCGGTCTGGTCGCCGGGGCTGACCGAGGCGGGAACGTCGCTCGTGGGCGCGATCGCGCTCGAACATTTCGCCTATGCGGCGGGGTGGTCGGTGTTCGATTAGCGTCCGGCGCAGGTCTGGGTGCTGGTTCCGCGATCAATCGTTGTTGAGCAGCGCCAGCTTCACCCGCGCGGTGCCGCTGCGGTGCATGCCGATCTGGCGGGCGGCGGCGTGGCTGATGTCGATCACCCGGCCGCGCGAAAAGGGGCCGCGATCGTTGATGCGGACGACGACGCTGTCGCCGTTCGCGACATTGGTGACGCGAACCATGCTGCCAAAGGGAAGCGAGCGATGGGCGCCGGTCAGTTGATCGGGGTCGAAGCGTTCGCCGCTCGCGGTGCGATTGCCGGCGAGTTCGTCGCCGTAATAGCTCGCCATTCCGCCATCGATCTCGGTCGCCTGCTCGGCCTCGGCGGCCGGCTCGTCGGTGATCTGAGCTTCCTGCGCCGCGGCCGAAACCGTCAGCAGAAGCGGTATCAGCATGGCTGAAAAGGCCCGCATGACATCCTCCCCTTTTCGGTGGAGGGCCAAAAGCAGCGGCGGCCTGTCATGACAAGCCGCCGCGCGTTGGATCGAAGCGAAATTACGTCCACTTGCGTGGAATCGGCACCAGCCCGCTCCCCCGCCCGGCCTCCCAACAGCGTATCCTGAAATGGGAGGCCGGGTGGGGGAGCGGGCTGGTGCCGCGCTATTCAACGACTATCAAACGTCCAGATTCGCCACCGATAGTGCATTGGTCTGGATGAAGTCCCGCCGGGGTTCGACCTCGTCGCCCATCAACTGCTCGAAGATCAGCTTGACGTCGTCGGCCTGCGCGCCGTCGACGCGCAGCAGCGAGCGGTTCGCGGGGTCGAGCGTGGTTTCCCAAAGCTGTTCGGCGTTCATTTCGCCCAGCCCCTTGTAGCGGCTGATCGACAACCCCTTGCGGCTGTGCGCGAAGATCGCGTCGAGCAGTTCGGACGGGCGCGTGACCGGGTTCGCCTTGGCGTTCGATGCCGCGGAAACCTCTTCTTCCTCGCCTTCGGCGGCGTCGATCTCGATGGCGGCGGCGCCGGTCGCCTTCACCAGCCGGCCGGGCCGGGCATAGGTTTCAGCCTGCTCGCTCGCCAGCAGGTGGAGACGGCGCGCCTCCTGGCTCGCGAGGAAAGCGGCATCGACGACATGATGGTCGCTGACCCCGCGCCAGCGGCGTTCGAGCGTATAGCCGCCGCCCTCGACCGCCTGCACGGTCCAGACGGCTTCGCTGCCGCCGGTCAGCGCGCGCTCGGCGGCGCCGAGCCACGCGGCGGCGGTCTCGGCGGCGCTGTGGCGGCCCGCGGTGTCGAGCGCCGGATCGAGCGCACCGGTGAAGGCCAGCGCCTCGACCAGCCCATGATCGAGGCTGCGCGGGACGTAGCGCATCAGCGCGCGCAGCCGCCGGCCATGCTCGATCAGTTCGCGCAGGTCGTTCCCCGACCGCGCCCCGCCCGGCGTTTCGAGCAGCAGCGCGTCGATCCCGGCATCGACGAGATAATTTTCGAGCGCGCTATCGTCCTTGAGATAGACCTCGCTCCGCCCCTTCGCGACCTTGTAGAGCGGCGGCTGGGCGATGTAGAGATGGCCGTTCTCGATGATCTCGGGCATCTGGCGATAGAAGAAGGTCAAAAGCAGCGTGCGGATATGCGCGCCGTCGACGTCGGCGTCGGTCATGATCACGATCTTGTGATAGCGCAATTTTTCGAGGGTGAACTCATCGCGGATGCCGGTGCCGAGCGCCTGGATCAGCGTCCCCACTTCCTTCGACGAGATGATGCGGTCGAAGCGCGCGCGCTCGACGTTCAATATCTTGCCCTTGAGCGGCAGGATCGCCTGCACGTGCCGGTCGCGGCCCTGCTTCGCCGAGCCGCCCGCCGAGTCACCCTCGACGAGGAACAGTTCGCATTTGCTGGGGTCGCGTTCCTGACAGTCGGCGAGTTTGCCGGGGAGCGAGGCGATGTCCATCGCGCCCTTGCGGCGAGTGAGTTCGCGTGCCTTGCGCGCCGCCTCGCGCGCCGCGGCGGCGTCGACGATCTTCTGGATCACCGCCTTGGCATGGGCGGGATTCTCCTCCAGCCATTGGGTCATCCGGTCGGCCATCAGGCTTTCGAGCGGCTGGCGGACCTCGGACGAAACGAGCTTGTCCTTGGTCTGCGACGAGAATTTGGGGTCGGGCAGCTTGACCGAGACGATCGCGGTCAGCCCCTCGCGCATATCCTCGCCGGTCAGCGAGACCTTTTCCTTCTTCAGCAGCCCCGACTTGTCGCCATAGCCGTTCAGGGTGCGCGTCAGCGCGGCGCGGAAGGCCGCGAGATGCGTGCCGCCGTCGCGCTGCGGGATGTTGTTGGTGAAGCAGAGGACGTTCTCATAATAGCTGTCGTTCCACTCCAATGCGACGTCGATACCGATGCCGTCACGCTCGGCGCTGATCGCGATCGGGTCGGGGAGCAGCGGATTCTTGTTGCGGTCGAGCCATTTGACGAAGGCCGCGATGCCGCCTTCGTAGAAGAGATCGTGGGTCGCATGTTCGGCATGGCGTGCATCGACCAGCTTGATGCGAACGCCCGAATTCAGGAAGGCGAGCTCGCGGTAGCGATGCTCGAGCTTCTCGAAATCGAACTCGGTGACGTTCTTGAACGTCTCGGTCGAGGCCTGGAAGGTGACGCGCGTGCCCTTCTTGCCTGCGGGGGCTGGGCCGCGGACGACGAGCGGGGCGACCGAATCGCCATGCTCGAAGCGCATCCAATGCTCCTCGCCATCGCGCCAGATCGTCAGTTCGAGCCATTCCGACAGCGCGTTGACGACGCTGACGCCGACGCCGTGGAGGCCGCCCGACACCTTGTAGGCATTGTCGTCGCTCGTATTCTCGAACTTCCCGCCGGCGTGAAGCTGGGTCATGATGACCTCGGCCGCCGAAATGCCTTCCTCGGCATGGATGCCGGTCGGGATGCCGCGGCCATTGTCCTCGACGCTGACCGATCCGTCGCTGTTCAAGGTGATGAGCACGAGGTCGCAATGCCCGGCGAGCGCTTCGTCGATCGCATTGTCACTGACCTCGAACACCATATGGTGCAGGCCCGACCCGTCGTCGGTGTCGCCGATATACATGCCGGGGCGCTTGCGGACCGCGTCGAGGCCCTTCAGGACCTTGATCGAATCGGCGCCATAGGCGTTTGCGTTGGGCTGTTTGGAAGCGCTTTCGCTAGCGCCGTTCTCACTCGGTTCTGTCATATCGATTATATAGGGTCGAGGGGCGCAAAACCCAAGCGAAAATGCGCCTCTCGGCGTTTTCGGATGGGCCGTTGCGCGCGCGCGCCGCGGCGGCTAGTTTCGCGGCATGAAACATCGTCTCCCGGCCTCTGTCACCATCGTCCTCGCGGCCTCGCTCGCGGCGTGCAGCCAGCCCGCACCCCCCGCCGACAATGCCCCTACCGTCGCGGGCGAACCGCTTGCGACCCGCGCGGTGATGATCGGCACCGAGGGTCCGAGCCTGCCCGCCTGCGCGAGCACCAGCCGCGTCAAGGCGGGCGGCACCGACGTCTATTGGGCGCCGGGCGAAACGCGCGCGGTGAAAGCGAAGCTCGCGGGCACCATGAAAGTGTCGGTGTGCGAAGCGACCGACGATGACGCCTGGTTCGGCATCGTCTTCGCGGGACCGGGGATCGACGAGGATATGTGCGGCGTCGGCCGTTCGGTCGCGAACGCGCGCGAATATCAGGGGCCGTGCCGCTGGGGCTGGATCCGGGGCGGGACGGTGCAACTGGGGGCCTGAAGCCACAGAAGGTCCGCATGCGGGGTCCGAATTGTGTCTTTTGGGGCCTTAAGGAGACAAAGGATACGGACGCACGCGCCGGAAATGTCTCCTTTGTCGCGTTAAGCAAGCGACGATGATGGCTGAGTGCGGTGGGTGATCGACGATCCAAAGAGCCGAAGGCGAGGATTACACGGACGGATAATGTAGGAAAGCCGCTTTTCGACCGGCCTGCCTCTTTGGGATGCACCTGCATTCGCCTGCAAGCTGACCTGCCTTACATCGTCATCCCGGGCTCGATCCGGGATGACGGGAGTTTGCAAGCGATCGGAAAGCGACGCTTGATATCTCATAACTTCGTCATTCCCGCGAAAGCGGAAACCCGGTGTAGGGTCAGCCGACGCACACTGGGTTTCCGCTTTCGCGGGGATGACGGGGGATGTCGGCTCCCCGCCCTGAAATCGCCGCCGCTACCCCCGGCAATCCTCGATGACCCGCCCGATTTCCGACTGCACCGGCAGGGTCAACGCGCCGCTGCCCGATTCGAGCGCGAAGCGGCCGCGGCTGAAGGCGATGCGATCGAGCCGAATGTCGCGGCCGGGCACCGTCGCGGCGCCGCCGTCGAAGCGGATCTGGTCGGTGCCCGCGCTGGTGCGGAGCGCGACGGCGCCGTCGAGCGGCGCGGTCAGGTGGAGGTTGCCGCCGGCGCAGCGCATCGTCAGCAGCGGGCTCGCGCTGCCGGTCGGGGCGAAGGTCGCGGTGCGGCTGCCCGCGTCATAGCGCCAGCCGCCAGGGTTGAGCGCCCTTTCCTCCCACGACTGGCTCGGTGACGGCAGGGGCGCGGGCGTCGGCGCGGGGCGCGGCGCCGGGGCAGGCGGCGGCGCCTGCGGCGTCGGCACCGCGGCGCAGCCCGCCATCGCGAGCGCCATGACGATCGCGAGAGCGCTTCCCGCCTGCTTGCCGCTCATCTTCCGAAACCCCATGCTCAAAAACCCTGCCAATCGATTACCTCATTCAGGTCCACGCGCGGGACCGGCCATTGGTTCACCGCCTGCCCGTCATCGGCGTGGCCGATCGCGAGGCCGGTAAACAAGATCTGATCCTCCCCGAGGCCCAGCGTCTCGCGCACCGTCTGTCCGTACATCGCCCAGCATTCCTGCGGACAGCTCGCGAGGCCATGCTCGACGAGCAGCAGCATCACCGATTGCAGCCACATCCCCATGTCGGACCATTGCGGCGGTCCCATGATGCGCGAGCAGTGGAGGAAAAGCATCACCGGTGCGCCGAAACCGCGATAATTTTCCATGAACCGAGCGAGCCGCGCCGCCTTGTCCTCGCGCGGGATGCCGAGCGAGGCGTAAAGCGCTTCGCCGACGCCGAAACGGCGGCTTTCCCACGGATCGGTGAGGCCTCTGGGATAGATGTCATATTCTGCCTGTTGACCCTCGCGCCCCATTGCGATGCGCGCCGCGACCGCACTCTTGACGCGGTCCCAAGGCTCGCCGGTGACGAGCGTGACCTGCCACGGCTGAAGGTTGCCGCCCGACGGCGCGCGCTGCGCGGCAGCGAATACCGCCTTCAGCACATCGGGATCGACGGGCGCGTCGGTGAAGGCACGGACCGAGCGGCGGCGGTGCAGCGCCTCGGTGACCGAAGGGGAGAGCGTGTCAGTCGCTGGCATATTTATCCTCACGTCGCTTGCCGAACAGCAGCCCGCGTTCGAGCCGGGCCTTGAGCTGCCGGTAATAGGAAAGCAGGAAGGCGTCATCCTCTTCGGCGACCGGGCGGCCGATCTTGGCGCGGATCGTGTCGGCGACCTCGCGCATCGCGCGCGCATCGCGGGCGCGCAGGACGCGTTCGAGTTCCTGCAGCTCGTAGATGCCATAGACCGCGAGTTCGGCGTCGGTGAAGCGGATCGCCCCGGCCTCCGCCTCCGCCGCGATGTCGCTGTCGAGCTTGGCGCGCTCGGCCATCACGACCCAGGTGCCCGCGATCAGATCGCCCATCCGCATCCGGTCGCGGTTGAAAAGCAGGAACAGGCTGAGTGTCAGCGACCAGATCACGCCGGCAAGGAGCGTCCAGCCCGACACCATGTCCTCGGCGGCGCCGACCCCGAGCATCATCAGCGGTAGGAACAGCTCGAGCTCGCGGATCAGGTTGCGCGCGACGACCGCGTCGGCGGTCAGCCGTCCGCCGTCGCGCGCGACGACGCGGATGCCCATCATTCTTTTGCCCGGGGTCGCCGCGCGTGACCCGAGCTCGAAGCCGATGAACCAGAAGGTGCGCAGGACGAAGGCGCCGAGCATCCAGACGACCTCGGCGACGCCGCCCTTCACCGCGAAGCCGACCCAGACCATGAGCAGGGTGAAAAGCAGCAGCGCCAGGTTGATGATGACGAAATCGACGACCAAGGCTCCGAAGCGAAGCCCGGCGCTGGCGATGCGCAATTGCAGATCGACGCCTTCGGGCGTCACGAATTCGCGGACCTTCCTGGCCTGCGCCGACCGCAGCTTCGCGTGAGCGGTGGCGGTCATGCGACATCCTCGCGGCGCGGGATATAATAATAGGCGAGCCAGAAGAGCAGCATCACCGTGCCGATGGCATAACGCAGCATCGTGTCGGTGATGAGCTGACGCCCGAAGCCCTCGAGCACGCCGGCGACGAGCAGCATCAGGATGACGCCGATCATCACCTTGCCCGCGGTCCGCCCCGCGTCGGCCGCCGCCTCCAGTCGGCCGCGCGCGCCCGGGAAGACCACCGCGGCGCCGATCCGCAGGCCCGCGGCGCCCGACAGAGCGGCGGCGAACAGTTCCGTCGTGCCGTGGATGAACAGCCAGCCGCCGAAATCGACCCCCAGCCCCTTGCCCGAAAACAGCGCGAGCATCGCGCCGAGCCCGATGCCCTGATAATATTCGAGCATCATCGTCGGCACGCCGAAGGCGAAACCCAGCGCGAAGGACAGGATCGACACTTGGCTGTTGTGCGTGAAGAGATAGGTCGCGAAGACGTGGAGCCCGCTGCTCTGCTCGTCGGCCGCCGCCTTGCCGTGGCCGAGCGTCGATCGCAGATAATCGACCGTCGCGTGCGGATCGCGGCCGCCCGACATCTCCTCGGGAACGAAATTATAATACCATTCGGGGTTGCTCGCGACGAGCGCATAGCTGGTCAGCGCACCGAGGATGATGACGAGCGCGATGATCAGCGTTTCCTTCCACACCGCGCGCACCGCGGCGGGCCAGTCATAGCGGAAGAAGCGGCGGATGCGGCTCGCCCGCGTCTCGCGCACGCCATAGACGAGGAAATAGCCGCGGATCGACAACGCCTCGAGATGGCCGAGCAGCGCCTTGTCGAGGCTGGTCGCACGCGCGATCGACAGCGAGGAGAGCGTCGCGCGATAGAGGATCGGGAGCTGGAGCAATTCGTCGCTGGTCAGAGCCGCCGCGCCCTTTCGCTCTAGCTTGGTCAGTAGCAGGTCGAAGGCGATCCAGTCGGCCTCGCGCTCGGCGCGGAAGCGGCTGGTCGAAAAGGCGGGAAGCTCGGCCGCGCTCACAGGCTGCATCACAGGCTCCCCTGGCGCTTGATGCCGAGATAGGCCTCGACCACGCTCGCGCCCATCGCGTCGGCGGGAACCTCGATCACGTCGGCGCCGAGCCGCTGGAGCCGCGCGATCACCAGCTGCCGGTCGCGCAGCATCGCGGCGGCGACGTTCGCGCGCGTGACGTCGGCGGCGCTTTCGGGCCGCCGTCGCTCGACCTCCTCGACCTCGTCGTCGCGGATGACGACGAACAGCAGCCGGTGCTTCTTCACCAGCCGGCCGGCGGCCCGGATCATCAGGTCGGCGCTCGTCGCGTCGGTGAATTCGGTGAACAGGATGATCAGCGAGCGGCGGTTGAGCTGGGCGCCGAGGGTGCTCAGCGCGAGGGTGAAATTGCTCTCGACAGGCGCATAGTCGATCAGGCTCGCGGCGCGTTGCAGCGCCGGGAAATCCTGGACGTGCATATAGGCGGGGGTCAGCGCCTGCGGCTTGGCGGCGAAGGAGAAGAGGCTGATGCGGTCACCGAGCTTCAGCCCGGCGAAGGCGAGCAGCAGCGCCGCCGACACCGCGCGGTCGACGCGCGGCATGCCGCCGACCGGCTCGGCCATCGTCCGCCCGCCGTCGATCGCGAGGATGACGCGGTTGTCGCGCTCGACGCGATATTCCTTGGCGAGCAGCTTGACGTGGCGCGCCGAGGCGTTCCAGTCGATCGCGCGCCGGTCCATTCCGGGCTGATATTCGGCAAGCGCTTCATATTCGCTGCCCTCGCCGCGACGCTGCTGCTGGCGAAGGCCGAACCAGCTATCGCGCTGGAACAGGCGGCGCCCCTCCTCGGTCACCGCGCGCAGGCTGGGGACCACGGCGATCACGCGATCGAGCGCGAAGCGGCGCTGCTTCCAGACGAGGCCAAACGGCCCCGCCCAGCGAATCCACAGCGTCTCGAGTCGCGCCTGCCCGCGCCGCGATGCGGCGAGCGGCAGGGTGCGGACGAGCGCGCCATCCGAATCGCTCGCGCGGAGCATCTCGTCCGCAAGCCGCCCGCCGGGGGCGAACCGCTCGTCGAGCGCGAGCGCCATTTCGGCGCGGCGCGGCACCGCGGGACCGGTCGCGACGAGCCGGAGGTCGAATGGGTCACCGACCCCGGCCTGATGCGGCGCCTCGGCCGCGAGGGCGAGGCGGCGCGGATTCGCGCCGAGCATCGCGTCGAGCAGCAGGCCGATCAGGATCAGGGCGATCCACGCGGGCGCGACGATCCACAGCGTGGGCCGGATCAGCCCGAGCGCCAGCGCCACCGGGGCACCGAGCAGCAGCAGATAAATCGCGCGCCGGGTGGGGTAGACGGCCATCTTTCAGGCCGCCCCCTCGTCGTGCGTCCCCGCGAAGGCGGGGACCCAGGGCGACCGTGCGCCAGCCTTCCCTGGGTCCCCGCCTTCGCGGGGACGCATGACATTGTCGATGACGTTTCCCATCACCGTGGCACATCCTCGCGTTCGACGATGTCGGCGACGACCTGTTCGACGCTGCGGCCCTCGATCTCGGCGGCGGCCGACAGGATGAGGCGGTGGCGCAGCACCCCGGCGGCCAGTCGCTGGACGTCGTCGGGGATCACATAGTCGCGTCCTTCGAGCGCCGCAGCCGCGCAGGCGGCGCGCGCGAGCAATGTCGCGGCGCGCGGGGAGGCGCCGCATTCGAGATCGGCGCTGGCACGCGTCGCGCGGACCAGGCGGACGATATAGTCGACGATCTCCTCGGCGAGGCGGACGGTCGCAATCACGTCGATCGCCGCGCCGATGGCCTTGGCATCGGCAATCTGTGCGACCCCGAAATCGGCGACCGCGGGGCTCTTGAAGCGGCCGCCATGGTCGGCGACGATCCGCCGCTCTTCGGCGGCGTCGGGATAGTCGACGACGAGTTTGAACAGGAAACGGTCGAGCTGCGCCTCGGGCAGCGGATAGACGCCCTGCTGCTCGATCGGATTCTGCGTCGCGAGCACGGTGAAGCGCGGGCTCATCGCGTGCGGCTCGCCGTTAATGGTGACGCGGCGTTCCTGCATCGCCTCGAGCAGCGCGGCCTGCGTCTTGGGCGGGGTGCGGTTGATCTCGTCGGCGAGCAGCAGTTCGGTGAAGATCGGCCCCTTGGTCAGGGTGAAACTCGACGTCTGGAAATTGAACAGGTTCGATCCCAAAATGTCGCCGGGCATCAGGTCGGGGGTGAACTGGATTCGCCCGAAATCGAGCCCGACCGCGCGCGCAAAGGCCTGCGCGAGCAGGGTTTTCGCGGTACCCGGCGGGCCTTCGAGCAGCACATGGCCGCCTGCGAGCAGCGCGATCGTCACCATGCGCGTCAGCGGCGCCTGGCCGAACACCGCCTTGGCGACCTCGCCCTCGATCGCGGCGCCCAGCGCCTGGACGCTCTCGATATTAGCCGTCACGGAGTAATTCCTTCCTGATGTCGCTGAGCGCCTGCGCGCCCTCCAGAAACTCATGTCTGTTGCGCGCGAGCGGCAGCCGCCGTGCCAACGCGGAGAAAAGGTCGCTGCCCGCTTTCAGCCGCCGGTCGATCCAGGCGTCGGTCGCCTGCGCGTCGATCCCGCTCGGGGCGTGCAGCCGCCGCGCGATCGCGCTCCGCTGGCCCGCCACATAGGCGTCGGCGCCGTCGAGCTCGCGGCGCGCCTGGCGGACGAGGTCGGCGCTGTTCGCGATCAGCGCCGCTTTCGACACCGGAATCGCGCGGCCGGGCTTCAGCGCCGGGCCGAAGCGCACCCACGCCTGCCACAGCGCGAGCAGCCCCGCCGCGATCAGGCAGAGCGTGATGCCGATGAAGGGCGGTACGAAGGCAAAGCGGAGCAACGAGCGCTGGCCGCCGAAGCCGTTCAGCGTCAGGTCGAAGGCGAAGCCGTCGGCGGCGGCGTCTTCGGCGACGGCATCGATCAGCATCGCCGCCGCGCGCCCCCGGTCGCGCGACGCGAAGGCGAGATTGTCGATCAGGTCGGGGTCGGCGAGGATATAGATATCGCGGTCCTTTGCGCGTGAGAGCACCGCGCCGCCGTTCGCGCCTTCGATCAGCGGCTCGATGCCGTCGCCGTCGACGACCTGCGCATCCTCGGGAAGATAGGCCGCGAAGCGACGTCCCGCGACCTCGGCCGCGACTGCCTGCGCCTTTGCTTCCGGGGCGCGGATGCGAGCCTTGCCGAACAATGGTTCGGGGAGCAGCGCGTCGCTTGGGGCGGCGGGAAAGCCGGCGCTGACCCATCCCGGCTTCGGCGTCCGGCCGGGGATGCGAAGCGTTTGCCATTTGGGAAGCACGAGCAGGACGCGATCGCGCTGGCGGGTCAACAGGTCCGTGATTTCTTCGGTTTTGCTGTTGTGCTTGGGGGTGAGGATCAGGAGCGGCCCGCTGTCGTCGGACGAGTCGTCATCGACGACGCGGCGGCGCAGCTCGACATCGGCACCCGCGCGCTCGGCGAGGTCGACGATCGCGGCAAAGCCCGGCGCCGCTTTCGACAGCGCATGGCCGCCGCCGTCGTTGCCGTTGGATAGCTGCGGGCCGAGCGCGACCAGCGCCCAGAGCGCGACGAAGGCGATGACGCCGACGAGAACCAGCCCCGCGATCAGCAGCGGATTGAAGCCATGATCGCCGCCGCGCGCGCCGCTCATGCCCGCGCCCAATTTTTCGGCACGGTGAGCTCGGCATAGGCGGTGCGGCATTCCTGCCATGCCGCATCGTCGATCGAGCGGCCGCCGAACAGGCTAATCTCGACCGCGCGCGCGATCCGGCTGAACGCGCGCTGCGCGACCGTGGGCAGATCGGCCGCGGCCGCCAACTCGCGCGAGGTCATCGCGGGGCGGACGAGACCGGGACGGCGGCCGGCGATGTCGTCGACGCTGCGATAGAGGAGCAGATGCACCGCCTCGGCGAAGCGCCCGGCGGCGGCGAGCGCGTCGGCGTCGGCAAGCCGCGCCCGCGCCGCGCCCGCCCCGGCCTCGCCGATGCTTTCTTCGACTTCCCCGGCGCGGCGCTTGCGGCCGAAGCGGAGATTGTCGACCCAATCGGCGAAGGCGGGGACGAAATGATAGAGGATGAGGAGCAGCAGCGCCGCGGCGCCGATCCACATCAACGGCTTCAGCGCCGGAGCCGTCCATTCGAAGAAATCGCGCAGCCAGCCGAGATCCCATTGCGGATTGTCGCGCGCCGGCGGTGGCGGCGGAAAGCCCGTCTGGATCGTATCGCCTGCCATCGTCTGGCTGTAGCCCGGGCCCAGAAGCTCGGGATCGAGGAGCCAGCCCTGCCCATCGCCGGTTTCCGGCGAGCCGCTTGCCGACGCCTGCGCGATCCACAGCGACATCATAGGAAAAAAAGTGCCCCGCCCTGCTCGGTCATCGCGAAGGTGGTAGCGCGCCGCGCCGCGAGAAGGCAAGAGATGCTTGCGCGCCGACCGCCCTGGTTCTAGCGCGCGCTAGACCAGAGCCGATGGTTTCATTCGCAACCGGATCGGCAAAGCGGACGGAGGATGTCGGTGGACGCGGCTGAGGCAGTACATGAAAAATTCCTCGCCGCGCTGGCGAGCGGTTCGCTGGCCCGGAGCGCCGATGCGCCCGATCCCGCGGGGGTCGGCCTGTCGCGCACCGAGGCGACCGATATTTTCCTGTCGCAGTTGACCAGCCGCCAGATGGACCGGCTGTCGCGTGCGTTACAGGCGCGCGGCGAAGGCTTTTACACGATCGGATCGTCGGGACACGAGGGCAATGCCGCGGTCGCCGCGGCGCTGCGCGTCACCGACATGGCGTTTCTCCATTACCGCTCGAACGCCTTTCAGCTCCACCGCTCGCGTCAGCTTCCGGGCGGGACGCCGACGTGGGACATGCTGCTGAGCTTTGCGGCGTCGAGCGAGGACCCGATTTCGGGCGGGCGGCACAAGGTGATCGGGTCGAAACCGCTGGCGATCCCGCCGCAAACCTCGACGATCGCCTCGCACCTGCCCAAGGCGGTCGGCGCCGCCTTCTCGATCGGTATCGCGCGAAGGCTGGGGATGGAGGGCTGTCCGCTGCCCGATGACGCGGTGGTGCTGGCGAGCTTCGGCGATGCGTCGGCGAACCATTCGACCGCGCAGGGCGCGTTCAACACCGCGGGCTGGTCGGCCTATCAGGGCTCGCCGATGCCGCTGATCTTCCTCTGCGAGGATAATGGCATCGGCATTTCGACGCGGACGCCGACGGGGTGGATCGAAGCGCAGTTCCGCCATCGCGCCGGGCTGCACTATATCCAGTGCGACGGCTCCGATCTCGTGTCCGCCTATGCCGGGGCGAAGGAAGCCGCCGACTACGCCCGCCGCACCCGCAAGCCGGTGTTCCTCCACATGGGCACGGTGCGCCTTTATGGCCATGCCGGATCCGACGTGCAGGCGGTCTATCTGCCCAAGGCGCTGATCGAGGCCGACGAGGCACGCGACCCGCTGCTCGCGGGCGCGGCGCTGATGGCCGAGCAGGGCTGGATGACCCCCGCCGAAGTTGCCGGCGCCTATGAAGAGATCGGCGCGACGCTCGCGCGGCAGGCCGAGGCGGCGATAAAGCGGCCGAAGATTACCACCCCCGCGGGCGTGATGGAAAGCCTCGTCCCGCCCAAGCGCGACCTGGTCCGCGCGAACACGCCGTCGGCCGAGGACCGCAAGGCGCTGTTCGGCAGCGATGCCGCGCAGATGGACAAGCCGATGCACATGGCGCGGCTGTTGTCGTGGGCACTCGCCGACCTGATGCTCGCGCACAAGGAAATCGTCGTCGCGGGCGAGGATGTCGGGCCGAAGGGCGGCGTCTACAACGTCACCGCCAAGCTCCACCAGCGTTTCGGCTCGGCGCGCGTCGTCAACACTTTGCTCGACGAACAGGCGATCCTGGGGCTCGCGATCGGCATGGCGCACAACGGCTTCGTGCCGATGCCCGAGATCCAGTTCCTCGCTTATGTCCACAATGCCGAGGACCAGATTCGCGGCGAGGCGGCGACCCTCAGCTTCTTCTCGAACGGGCAATATACAAACCCGATGGTGATCCGCATTGCGGGGCTCGGCTATCAGAAGGGCTTCGGCGGCCATTTCCACAACGACAACAGCCTTGCGGTATTCCGCGACATTCCGGGGGTGATCCTAGCGGTGCCGTCGAACGGCCGCGATGCCGTCCACATGCTTCGTGAATGCGTGCGGCTGGCGCGCGAGGAGCAGCGCGTCGTCGTCTTCGTCGAGCCGATCGCGCTCTACATGACCCGCGACCTGCACGCAGATGGCGATGGCCTCTGGACCAGCGTCTATGAGGCGCCGGGCGAAGGCGCGCCGATCCGGCTCGGCGAGGTCGGGGTGCATGGCGACGGCACCGACCTTGCGATCGTTACCTATGGCAATGGATATTATTTGTCGCGTCAGGCCGAGAAACTGCTCGCCGCCGATGGTGTGAAAGCGCGCGTGATCGACCTCCGCTGGCTGAATCCGGTGAACGAGGAGGCGCTGGTTGCCGCGGTCGGCGATGCGAAGCGCATCCTGATCGTCGACGAATGCCGCATCACCGGGTCGCAGAGCGAAGCGCTGATGGCGCTGTTCGTCGAACAGACGCCGGAGAAGACGCTCGCGCGCCTCGCCGCCGACGACAGCTTCATCCCGCTGGGCAAGGCGGCGACGCTGACGCTGCCGAGCCGCGATTCGATCGTGGCGGCAGCGAGGGAGTTGCTGGCGCGATGATCATATCCCGGCCCGTGCCCCTGCGAAAGCAGGGGCCCATCTCCGATGCTTTCGTTTTACGGAGCCGGTCGCTCGATGCCGTCAGGCTCGATGATGGGCCCCTGCTTTCGCAGGGGCACGGGGCCGGGAAGAGGGGCTGGTGATGGGCGAACAGAAGACCGCGATCGTCGTCGCGCCGGGGCGCGGCACCTATGGCAAGGGCGAGCTTGGTAGCATCGCGCGGTTCCACGGCACGCGCTTTCCCGATCTGATCGCGAATTTCGACGCGCAGCGCCGGACACGCGGCCAGCCGACCGTCAGCGAACTCGACGGGGCCGAGCGTTTCAGCGTCGCGGCGCATATGCGCGGCGATGTCGCGGCGCCGCTGATCTATGCCGCGACCGCGCTCGACTGGCTGAGTATCGACCGGGAAAAATACGACGTCGTCGCGGCGCTCGGCAATTCGATGGGTTGGTACAGTGCCCTCGCGATCGGCGGCGCGGTGGCGATCGAAGACGGCTTCCGGATCAGCAATGCGATGGGGCTCAACAGCCAGACGCACGGGCCCGGCGGGCAGATATTGCTGCAGATCGTCGACGAGGATTGGCGGCCGGTGCCGGGCCTGCGCGAGACATTGCTCGCGCTCGTCGCCGACATCGGGGCGCGGCCGGGCCATGCATTGGCACTGTCGATCGACCTCGCGGGGATGCTCGTGCTCGCGGGCGATGAGGCGGGCCTTGCCGCGCTGCTCGCCGAAGCGCCGCCGGTGCCGGGGCGCGATCCGCTGCGGCTTGCGGGGCATGGGCCGTTCCACACGCCGTTGATGATCGGCAGTTCGGAGAAGGCGAAGGCCGAATTGCCCGCGTCGCTGTTCGGCGCGCCGGCGATTCCGCTGGTCGACGGGCGCGGCCATATCTGGCGGCGCTTTGCGTCCGATCCGGCGGAGATATGGGATTACACCTTCGGCCACCAGATTCTCGCGCCCTATGATTTCGCGCTGTCGGTCGAGGTCGCGGTCAGGGAGTTCGCGCCCGACGTCGTCATCCTGCCCGGCCCCGGCGACACGCTGGGCGGCGCGATCGCGCAGGCGCTGATCGGCATCGCGTGGCAGGGAATCGCAAGCAAGAGTGATTTCATGGCGCGGCAGGCGGCCGATCCGATCCTGCTGTCGATGGGCCGCGCCGAGCAGCGCGCGCTGGTTTCCCGATAGGATCAACCCCGGCCGGTTTGGAACCGGCGGAGGTGGAACATCCTCCGCCGGTCCCGCCTGGGATCCCGCGATCAGGTGGGGTTGATCGCGGGCACGAACGGCGATGCCGATGGGGACCAACTCAAAGGCAACCGTCCGTTCGCTTTTCCTTATAGGCGCCGCGCCGCCTTGATGGCCGCGCCAAAATGGCTAGCCGCTCCGTTATGGAGATGATTGTTCGTCGCCAGCTCGGCGATGAAGGCGAGTCGGAGCAGTTCGGCGACGCTGCCCGCATCGGTGCGCCGCATGATGTTCGCGCGGTGGACCTCGACCGTGCGCGGGCTGAGGTCGAGCCGCCGCGCGATCGCCTTGTTGCCGAGCCCGGCGGCGATCGCGTCCAATATGTCGCGCTCGCGCGGGGTCAGCGCGGCGAGCCGGGTTTCGGCCTCGCGCCGCCGCGCGAGCGCCGCGCCTCGCGCTGCCCAATCGGCGACCGCGCCGTCGATCGTGCGGCGGACGATGCGCGGGTCGAGCGGCGCGGCGAGCAGGTCATGCGCGCCGCCGCGCAGGATCGCGCGGCTTTCGGCGATCGTCAGCCGGCTCGCGGCAACGAAGGCGGTGATGTCGCTTCGCCAGCCGATCCGGCCGAGCAGCGCTTCGCCGCCGACGCCGCCGGGCTGGCGCCAGTGGAAAAGCAGGATCGCGCAGTCGGCGTCGGCGCCCGCCTCGATCCAGGCGTCGCCGCTCGCGAAGCTGCGGACGATCCGTCCGGGCCGGTCGGCGAGGGTGCGGAAACAGGCCGCGCGCTCGACGGCGTCGGGAAGGATCAGATGGATATGGGCGCCCTGTTCGCTCACGCCCTTAGATTGGCTGCGGCCGCGCGCCCCGCCTAGCGCGGTCCGGTCGGCTTCGGCGTCAATCCGAAGCGATCGGCAGGCAGAGCGTGACGATCGTGCCGCGCGGAGCGGCGCGTGCGATCGTCATGCGCCCGTCGTGCATGTGCGCGATCGTCTCGACGAGCGACAGGCCGAGTCCCGCGCCCGAACCGCCGCGTGCGGGGTCGAGCCGGACGAAGCGTTTCGCCGCCTCGCCGATGCGGTCTTCGGGAATGCCGGGACCGTCGTCGGCGACCGACAGCGCGATCTCGCTCCCTTCCCCGCGGGCTGCCGCGAGCCGGATGACCGAGCCGCCGCCGCCATATTTGAGCGCATTGTCGATCAGGTTCGACAGCGCGCGGAGCAGCATTTCGCGGTGCGCGATGACATCGAGTTCGCCGGGGGAATCGACATGGATCGCGAAGCCTTCGTCTTCGGCGAGCGGTCCATAGACTTCGGCGAGGTCTTCGAGCAGCGGCGTGAGCGCGAAGCGTGCGAACTGGTCGCGGCCGATCCCCGCCTCGGCGCGGCTGATCTCGAGCGCGGTATCGAGCAGGCGGTGCAGGCTGTCGGCCTCGTCGATCGCGCCCGCGAGCGCGGTGGCGGCGGTTTCGTCCCGCGTGCGGCCGAGCGCCTGTTCGAGCACGGCCTTCAATCGCGACACCGGCGAACGCAGATCGTGCGCCATCGAATCGGTGACCATGCGCAGTTCGCCGACCAGCGTTTCGATCCGGTCGAGCATCGCGTTGATCGACACGCCGAGCCGGTCGAAGGCGTCGCCGGTCTCATCGCGCTCCACGCGCGCGTCGAGCTTCCCGCCCGCGATCGCCGCGGCGGCGCGGGCGAATGCGTCGACGCGGCGCGCCAATATCCAGGCGGCCAGCGCCGCGACGATCGCTGCGAGCAGGATTCCCGCCGCGAGTGCGTAAAGGAACGCCGCCTGGCTCGCCCGCGCGAGCTGCGCCTGCGCTTCGAGCACTTCGCCGGTCAGCAGCACGCGGCCGTCGGGGAGGCGGGTCGTGACGATCCCCATCTCCTCGGCGGCGAGCCCGCCCGCGCGGAACAGGCTGATTCGCCGCCAAGGCTCGGCCGGGCCGACGGTCGCGGGCCATTGCGTGAGGTTGCCGGCGACCGGCGCGCCACCGGGACCCTTCAGCAGCACGACGAAATTCTGGTCGTCGCGTGCTGCGAGCCGATCGCGGATCGTGCGGACGAGCCCGGCCTCGCCCTCGCGCCGATATTCCTCGGCGAAGTCGTCGCGCGCGACCTCGGCGGCGGTGCGCGCGTCGGCGAGGATCGTCGCTTCGGTGAAGCGGTGGATGATCGTCAGTCCCAGCGCGAGCGCCGCGACCTGGACGAGCAACAGCGCCAGCGCCAGCCGGACCGTCGTCGATTGCAGGAAGCCGCGCCTCACGGACTCAGTCCGCGGCGCCGAGCATATAGCCCGCGCCGCGGATCGTGTGAACGAGCGGCCGCGCGAAGCCGTCGTCGACCTTGCGGCGCAGGCGGCTGACATGGACGTCGACGACATTGGTGCCGGGGTCGAAATGATATTCCCACACCCCCTCCAGCATCATCGTGCGCGTGACGACCTGTTCCTTGTGGCGCAGCAGATATTCCAGCAGCCGAAACTCGCGCGGTTGCAGCTCGATGCGGCGCCCCGCGCGCGTGACGCGGCGGCTCAGCAAGTTCATCTCCAGATCCTCGCAGGACAGGATCGTCTCGACCTGCGTGCCGCCCGAGGGCCGCGCGATCAGCAGCTTCAGCCGCGCGAGCAGTTCGGAGAAAGCGAAGGGCTTGACCAGATAATCGTTGGCGCCCGAGGTCAGCCCCTCGACCCGCGCGTCGACCGCGCCGAGGTTGGAAAGGATGAGCACCGGGGTCGCGACCTTCGCCGCGCGCAAGGCCGCAAGCACCGCCATCCCGTCCATTCCCGGCAGCATCCGGTCGAGAACGATCGCGTCGTAACTGCCATCGGTTGCGTGGAACAGTCCGTCGCGCCCGTCGGCGGCGTGATCGACGACAAAGCCTTCGCCGGTCAGGCTCTTGACGATGAAATCCGCGGTGGTCGGGTCATCTTCGACGACGAGAATCTTTTGCGACATGCGGTTCCTTGGGGCGAACGGATGGGGCGCGGCCGGGCAGATGCTTATAGCGGCTCTCGCCCTTATGGCGAATATGAAGCAACGGGCCGTTGCGCGCATCGCTTCGTACGGCGCGTCCGACCGACGAAAGCGAGGCGATCGGCCGGCCGTCGATGCCGTCGATCACATCGCCCGCCGCGATATCGGCTTTCGCCGCCGGACCATTGTCCTGGACGCTGGTGACGACCAGCGCGAGCGGCGCGCGCGGGGCCCTGCGCTTGGCCTCATAAGTCAGGCCGGGAAGCTGGTCGCTTCGCTGCCGGTGCGGCGGGGCGACCAGATGAATGGCGAGGGCGATCACCGCCGCGAGCGTCAGCAGCAGGGCGCCGGCGGGCGGCATCGGTCGTGGCGTCGGGGGGTGCGGGGACACAGCCTGCACCGCCTAGGCCAGCACCAGCGACGACGGGGCGGCTTTCTTTCCCGCTGGCGGGCGGCTGACGATGCGGTGGACCGCTGCCATGCTCCGCGCGAAGGCCATGCCGCGCGGGCCGGCTACATAGCGCGGTTCCCAGCGGGTCGCGAATTTCGCCTTGTAGCTTCTGAGGCCCCCGAAGCCGTAGAGCATCTCGCCGTGCCGGAACAGAAAGGCCGCGCCGCGCGCCCACGCCGGGGCGAGTTTGCGTCCATCGATCCCCGCGAGCGGCGCGATGCCGAGCGTGAAGCGGCGATAGCCCTCTGCGCGCGCATATTCCATCAGCCGGATGAACAGATAATCCATCACGCCATAAGGCAGGTTCGCGACGTGGCGCATCAGGTCGACCGACATCTCCTCGCGATTGGCTGTGGCGAGAATGTTGGCAAAGGCGACAACCCGCCCCCCGATCCGCACCACCGCGCAGGGGAAATGCGCCATATAGGCGGGGTCGAAGCTGCCAAGGCTGAACGCCTTTTCGCGCTGTCCTTTCGCACGCAGCCAGTCGTCGGACACGGCTTTGAGTTCGGCGACATGATCCGGCACCTCGGCAGGGGAAAGGACTGCGAAGCTGGCGCCGTCCTGGACCGCGCGGCGCTCGGCGTGGCGCAGCGTCTTGGCGTGCGGGCCGGCGAGGGTGAAATCGGCGAGTTCGACGCGCGCTTCCTCGCCATATTTGACGATAGCGAGGCCAAGGTCGATCGCGTGTGGCAGCGTGCGCGCGCCGATCTGGTAGAGAAGCAGACGCCCCTGCGCGGCGTCGGCGCGTTCGCGCAATTTCCACAGCAGGTCGGACCAGCGCGCCTCGTTGCCGACCGGATCGCCCATCACGATCCAGTTCGCGCCTTCCACCCGGTACATCAGGAAGGCGTCGCTTTCGTCGGCGAGCAGGAAGCGCTTGTCGCCGGTGAAGGCAAGGAAGGCGTCGGTGTGGTCGGCGAGCGCGAGCGCGGGCGCAAGCTGGTCGAAGCCGACCGCGGCTGTTCGCGCCGCGCGCGGCGACGGCGCGAACAGCCGCCAGAGCGCCAGCCCCGCCAGCAGCACCGCGATGCCGAACAGCGCGCGCAGGAAGCGCGGCGCGTCGCCCCGCAGGCTGAACTGCCACCACAGGCTGCTGTCGTAGGCGACATGCTTATAGGCGAAAAAGCCCGCGAAGACCGATGCGAGGATCGCGGTCAGTGCTGCCGCGATCCAGCCGGTAGAGAGCGGCGCGTCGATCAGCGACGTCTGGCGATAGAAGGCCGGACGGCTCCATTGCAGCGCCGTCGCGATGCCGGAGAGGATCAGCGCCTCCTCGTAATCGAACCCTTTGGCGAGCGAAAAAAGAATCGCTGCGACCAGCAGCACGCGTGTCGCCACAAAAGCGCCGTCGAGCCGGCGGAGCAGCCCCGGCGCGAGAAAGAGGAGCAGGGTGCCCGACAGGCTGGCGGCGAAATGCGAAGCCTCGACGAAGGGCAGGGGCACGAGATGCTTGAGGGCGTGCATCCGCGCCGCATCGCCGGGGGTCGACCCCGACAGGAGCAGGATCAGCCCGCCGGCGAAGACGAGCGCGGCGAGCAGCGGCGGCGCCAGTTCGCGCAGCAGCGACTGACCGGCGGCGGCGAGTTCCCTTGCCGGCGCGTGCCACGCGCGGCTTTCGTGCCACGCGAGGAGCAGCGCGGCGAGCAGCAGCGGGAGAAGATAATAGAGAACGCGATAGGCGAGCAGCGCCGCGAGCAATTCAGCCTTGTCGCCGGGGACGGTGGCGATCACCACCGCCTCGAACACCCCGAGCCCGCCGGGGACGTGGCTGACGAGCGCCGCGACGATCGCGAGCGCATAGCCGAGGAAGAAGAGCGGCCACGCCGAGGGATCGGGGGCGGGGAGGAGGATGTAGAGCGCGGCGCTCGCCGCGGCGAGATCGAGCGCGGCGACGAGCGTCATCGCCGCGCTCATCGCCGGGCCGGGAATCGGCGTGCGCCAGCCGCCGACCTCGATCGCTTCGACGCCGAACGCGCGCAGCAGCGGCGGGATGCAGCAGAGCGCGACAATGACCATCCCCGCGACGTGAAGCGAAGACAGTGACAGGCCCCAATGCAGGATCGGCGATATGTGCGTGCTCGCCGCGGCGGCAAGCCCTGCGAGCAGGATTACCCCGCTCCAGAAGGCGAGGCTTGCGAGCGCGATGACGCTGCCGATCTCGCCGCCGCCGAGTCCTGCGGCGCGATAGACGCGGTAGCGCGCCGAGCCGCCGGTGAGCAGCGCGAGCCCCAGATTGTGGCTGAGCGCATAGCTGGTGAAGGAAGCGAGCGCGGCGGTGCGCCACGGCAGCCGCTTGCCGAGCACGCTGAGGGCGAAACAGTCGTAGAGAGTGAGGAGCAGATAGCTGGTGGCGGTGAGCGCCAGCGCGCCGAATATCTGCGCCGCCGACAGTGCGTCGAAGGCGTGACGGATCGCGCGCGGGCGCACCGAATGGAGCAGGCCGAACAGTGCCGAAAGGCCGAGCATCGCGATGGCGAGCGCGGCGAGGATCGACAGCAGCCGCTTGTTCGCGCGGCTCCATGCCATGGCGCGCGCGCCGATTCGCGCCCAATCCTCCTTCGGCGTCATTGCCGGGTCCAGTCCTGCCGCTTGCAGAGCAGCCCGCCGAGGATGCAGCCCGAGATGCGGAGGCCGTTCGGCCCCTTCTGCTCGATCGTCGAATAGAAGCGACGCCCCTGGTCGGGAACATAGACCTGCCCGGTCCAGCGCGCGCTGCCGGTGCGGCGATAGCCGACGAGCAATTCGGTGCCGATCAGCGAATTCACTCCGGCATCGCGCGCGTCGGCCATTGCCTGCGGGCTCGCCCAGACGATATTGCCGCAGAGCAGTTCGCCGCACGGCCGGGTGCGGACGCGGACCGTACCCTTCGGATTCTGCCAGACGCCGATCGGCGAAAGGACCGGCTGCGGTTGCGCCAGCCCGGCCGATACCGCCATCAGCAGCGCCATTGCCATCGTCTTCATCGCGAACTCCTCATCATCGGGCGTCTCCGATCGCGCGCAGGATCGCTCCGGCGAGCGCGGCATCGTCGCCGTGAAGCCGATGGCCGCCGGGCAGTACGACCCGGTGGACATTCGGCATCGCCAGTTCGGGACACAGGCTGCCGCGCTCCTCGGCGCCGCGGATGCAGGTAACCGGCGCCCAGGTCAGCCGCGATGCCGTGGGCCAGGCGAGTGCGTCGGGGATTTCCCATCCCGCCAGCTCGACCGGCGAGGCGCGGAAGACGATGTCGTGACCGGGGACGACGAGGATGGCCGCGCGGATCGGGCGCCGCGCGGCGGGCGAAAATTCGGCGAGCCCGGCGTGGAGCATGTCGGCACCGAACGACTGGCTGATCAGCACGACCCGGTCGGTCTTGCCGAGCGCCATCGCGCGGCGCATCGCTTCTGCGATCAGCGCCGCCGCTTCGGCCGCGGTGCGGCGCGGCGAGAAATAGGCAAGGCTGTTGACGGTGACGACCGCATAGCCGCGCGCGTGCAGCCGCGCCGCGACCTTCGGCGTCATGCCGACGCGGTCGCCCATGTCGCCCGACAGCATGACGATCGCGGGGCGACCGGCATCGGCCGCGGCGGACGGCAGGTCGTGGAAGACGCCGCGTCGATACCAGCCGGCGTGGGCATAATAGGCGCCCGCGCCGAGCAGGACGAGCAGCAGCGCGAGGGCGGCCGCCCATGCCCTGATCCGCGGTCGCTGCGCGTTGGTCGTGTCGTTCGCCATGCGTCGCTTTTAAGCGCCCGGCCCGCTCCGCAAGCTGACCCGTGGATTACGATATTGTCATCTGGCGGTCATGCCGCGGACGGGCGGCGGCGTCTAGCAAGGGGGTGTCCGGGTTTGATTGCGTTCCCGGACGACCCTGACCGCAGGAGGGCGCGGGTTTCACCCGGCACCCGCTAGCCCGCGCCCGCCTGCATCCGGCCAGCCCTCGCCCCTGGGGGCTGGCCGCTTTTCGTCGGCCGATGGCCGATGGATAAATCGGCGTGGCTATGCTTTACTTGCACGTCGAAACGATTGCCGGAATGCGCGATGGCCGAGGATAGACCCCGCTACAAGACCTATAACAGCCCCGCTGGCGGCTGGGGCGCGGCGGCGGCGACGGCGAAGGTGCTGCTCGAACAGAGCGTCGTCACCAAGGGGTCGCGCGCGCTGCTGTCGATGAACCAGCCCGGCGGCTTCAAATGTCCGAGCTGCGCCTTTCCCGACGCGGTCTGCACCAAGAAGCTCGAATTTTGCGAGAATGGCGCGAAGGCGCTCGCGCACGAGGCAACGAAATTCCGCGTCACGCGCGATTTCTTCGCGGCGCACAGCGTGTCCGAGCTGATGGAGCAGTCGGACTACTGGCTCGAAATGCAGGGGCGGCTCACCGAACCGATGCGCTACGACACAGCGAGCGACCATTATGTGCCGGTGAGCTGGGATGAGGCGTTCGCGACGATCGGCCGCCATCTTCGCGGCCTCGATAGCCCGCACCACGCCGAATTCTACACCTCGGGCCGCACGCCGAATGAGGCCGCCTTCCTCTATTCGATCTTCGTGCGCGAGTATGGGACCAACAATTTCCCCGACTGCTCGAACATGTGCCACGAACCGACGAGCCGCGGCCTGCCGCCTGCGATCGGGGTGGGCAAAGGCACGGTGGTGCTGGACGATTTCGACCATGCCGAGGCCATCTTCGTCATCGGCCAGAACCCGGGCACCAACGCGCCGCGGATGATGACCAGCCTCGTCGAGGCGCGAAAGCGCGGTGTGCCGATCGTCGCGGTCAACCCGATGCCCGAACGCGCGCTGATCCGCTTCACCGAGCCGCAGGACGTCGTGCAGATGGCGACCTTCGGTTCGACCCCGATCGCCAGCGAGTTCGTGCATATCCGCATCGGCGGCGACCTCGCTTTCCTCAAAGGCATGATGCGCGCGATGTTCGAACGCGAGGCGGCGGGCGAGACGATCTTCGATCGCGGCTTCATCGCCGAGCATACCGAGGGGTTCGCGGCGCTCGGGGCGGATATATGGGCGCAGGACTGGCCCGCGATGGTCGAGGCGTCGGGTATTTCGAAGGAGCAGATCCGTCGCTGCGCCGACATTTATATCCGCTCGAAGGCGACGATCATCTGCTACGGCATGGGGATCACCCAGCATCAGCTCGGGTCGAGCCTCGTCCAGCAGATCGCGAACATCCTGCTGCTCAAGGGAAATTTCGGCCGGCCGGGCGCCGGAATCTCGCCGATCCGCGGCCATTCGAACGTGCAGGGCGACCGCACCGTCGGCATCGACGAAAAGCCGACGCAGGCCTATCTCGACCGCGTCCGCGACGTTTTCGGCTTCGATCCGCCGCGCGAGCACGGGCATCACACCGTCGAATCGGTCGAAGCGATGGAGCAGGGAACGGCGCGTGTCTTCATCGGGCTGGGCGGCAATTTCGTACGCGCGATCCCCGATACGGATCGGTCTTATGATGCGATGCGAAAGCTCGACCTGACCGTCGGCATCGCGACCAAGCTCAACCGCGGGCATCTGGTGCACGGGCGTGAGGCGCTGATCCTGCCGGTGATCGCGCGCTCGGAGCGGATCGAGACCGCGGCGGGCGAACAGTTCGTGACGATCGAGGATTCGATGTCGAACGTTACCGCCTCGCGCGGAGTCCTCGATCCCGCAAGCGCCGACTGCAGGCCCGAGATCGAGATCGTCTGCCGCATGGCGATGGCGGCGCTGCCCGAAAGCAAGGTCGACTGGGTGCGCTACATCGACGATTATGGCGCGATCCGCGACAAGATCGCCGAGGTCTATCCCGCGCTCTACGAGGGCTTTGCCGAGCGCATCAATGCGCCGATGGGGTTCCACCTCGATGTCGCGCCGCGGCGGCGGGTGTGGCTGACCCCGAACGGCAAGGCGAATTTCCTGATCCTGCCGGGGCTCGCGGCCAATGCACCGGTCGACGACCCCGCCATGCTGCGGCTCGCGACGGTGCGCTCGCACGATCAATTCAACACCACCATCTACAGCTACAACGACCGCTATCGCGGCGTCTACAACGACCGGATGATCCTGTTCGTCAATGCCGAGGACCGCGCGGCGCGCGGGCTCGATCCGGGCGCGAAGATCGCGCTCGAAACGATCGCCGCCGACGGGTTCGCGCGGCGCGTCGAGGATTTGACGCTGATCGACTATCCGATGCCGCGCGGCGCGGTCGCGGGCTATTATCCCGAACTCAACCCGTTGCTGCCGCTCGAACTGTTCGACCGGGTCAGCGGCTGCCCCGCCGCCAAGTCGATCCCGGTGCGGATCGTCGCCGTGCCGCCGGCCGTCTGATATCGATGGGGTCGCGGCGCTTCGCTCCCGGCCGGCATCTGGCGCCGACGCGCTTCCTGCTGTTTGCGACGGTGCTGCTCCTCGCGAGCGGCGCGGCGGCAGCATTCGGGCAGAATCCGCGCGCCGCGCTGCTGGTCGGCTTCGACCTCGCCGCGCTGGTCTTTCTCGCGGCAGAGGCGCCGCTGCTGCGATCGAACGCCGCCGAGATGCGCCGCCGGTCGGAGGATAATGACGCGAACCGCGCCGGGCTGCTCGCGATCTCGGTGCTGCTGTCGCTGGTGATTCTGTTCGCGGTGGGCACGTTGATCGCTAGCCCCGGCCCGCTCGACCACGCGCAGATCGCGCTGATCGTCGCGACGCTGATCCTTGCCTGGCTCTTTGCGAACACCGTCTTCACCCTCCACTACGCCCATCTCTATTACCGGCAGACGGGCGGCCGCGATCGCGGCGGGATCGAGGTGCCGGGAGTGAAGGAACCCGGATATTGGGATTTCCTCTATTTCAGCTTCACGCTCGGCATGACCTTCCAGACGTCCGATATCACCATATCGGGCGCGCATATGCGGCGCGTCGTGCTTGGTCATTGCATGGCGGCGTTCGTCTTCAACATGGGGATTTTGGCGTTCACGGTGAACGCGATCGGTGGATCCTAATCGAGGGCGCCGCTGACGAGCAGCGCCGAATCCGTGCGCGCCAGCGATACCAGCGTCAGCCCGGCGGCGGCGGCGCGGTCGGCGGCGAGGCTGGTCGGCGCCGATATGGTGACGAGCAGCGAACAGCCCGCGCGCACCGTCTTTTCGACCAGTTCGTAACTGCAGCGCGCCGACAGCAGGATGAAACCGGTGGCGGGATCGGTTCCGGCCCACGCCAGCGCCCCGATCAGCTTGTCGAGCGCATTGTGGCGCCCGACATCTTCACGCACGCATAATATGTCGCCGGTCGGGGCGCAAAAGGCGGCGGCGTGAACGGCGCCGGTCGCACGGCCGAGCGGTTGGTGCGCGGTCAGCGCGGCGAGAGCGGCGGCAATAGCCGCGCGGCCGACCTCCAGCCGCGCGGTGACGGGGGGCAGCGGGCGCAGCACCTCCTCGATATTCTCGATCCCGCAAAGTCCGCAGCTGCTTTCGCCGACCCGTCGCCGCGCACGCTCGAGCGCCAGCGCGGCGCGCTCGGGCGCCAGCCACAGCCGCAGCGCCCACCCTCCTTCGATCGAGTGCGCGTCGACGCGGTTCAACTGTGCGGGGGTGTCGACCAGCCCCTCGGCCAGCGCAAAGCCGAGGGCATAATCCTCAAGATCGGCTGGGGTCGCCATCATCACGGCATAGCCGATGCCGCACACCTCGACCGACACCGGCGCTTCTACCGGCAGAACGCGGATCAGTTCGGCGTCGCCGGGGGTGGCGAGGCCAAGGCGCCGGACCGGCCGGTCTGTGGTTGCGGCGTCCTTCGGCGCCGGGTGGTCGCTGTCGATCGTCATCGCCGCCAGCCTATCGCGTGCCGGACAATGTTGTCCACCGGGGCGCCTTCGTGGCGGTGACGGAGAGCCATGTCGCGAAAAGAATCGGGTAACATGAGCGCGAATCGCTTAGGTACGTAACTTGATTTCGACTCGTGATGCTCTATGCCCTCACGCGTGCAGGGTGACCCAGACAATTACATCAGTCTCCTTTCGGCCGCGCAAATCGAAACGTTGCGGCATGTTTTCGAGCACAAAAATTCCAAGGAAATTGCTCGCATTATGGATGTGTCGCCGCATACGGTCGACGAACGCGTCCGGCGCGTGTTAAAAAAACTTAATGTTTCTAACAGAATAGAAGCCGCAACGGTCCTCGCGCGTCACGGTGTATTCGACCAAGTTACTCCCTATCAGCCTTTGACATATCAATTGATCGACCTAGGCGAGGCCGCTTCCGCCGATGAAGCCGAGCCGGGGCAAGGTTCGATCCGGCGGTTTTTCGACATCGGTTCGCCATTTCCTACCGCGTCCCAGCCGGCCAACCGGCACGGATTGATGGAAAGGATCATCTGGCCGATCCTGATCGCCTTTGCGACCATATTGGCTTTTTCCGCTCTCTATTCGATCCTTGTCGGTCTGGGTCGTGTTTTGACCTGAATGCTGCGGGGGGGAAACCGTCGGCATTCGCTTTCAAGGACCAGGAAACATGCTGAACGAACGACTTTCCGCGGCGAAAAAGATCGCCAGCGAACTGCATCAGGCCGAAGACGCCATCGACGAAACCATGATCCGCATCGCCCAGCTCGCCGCCGCGCTTCCCGCCGCGCGCCGCGACACCAATATGTCGGCGATCGTCGGCCAGGAAGCGGTAGCGAAAGTCGCACACGCGCTGGCCGCCGCCGGGGAAGTCCGCCAGCTGCTCACCGACGCCCATATCGCGCTGACCGCGACGCAGAAACAGGTCGGCCTCGGCACCCGCATGTTCGGTGCCGGCGTCAAGCCGCCGTCGGGCGCATTGGCCGAAGACGGCGACGTCGTGCCGCTTCCGCTCGCTCGCGCGTCGTAACGCAGGGGTAAATGATCCGGATGTGGACCGTGGCGAGCTATTATGCGGTTTTGTTGCTCACGGTGGCCGTCGCGATGTGGCGCGGCGGCCCCTTGGAACGCTGGGCAGCCTGTACCGCGCTGCTCGCCTCGGTCTGCACCACGGTCCTGGCACCCCAACCGAATTGGTCGCATATTGAATATAATATCTTCGCGATCGACATCGTCGCCTTGGCGAGTTTTTGGTTTATCGCCCTGAAAACAAATCGTTTCTGGCCATACTGGATTACCGGATGGCAATTGATCGCGATTTTCGGGCATGTTCAGAAGCTGATGTTTTCGGAGATATTGGCGCGCCCCTATGCGCTGCTTTCAATGTATATTTCCTACCCGATCCTTTTCTTGATCCTCTACGCATCGGGTTCGACCAATCGGCGAAGGGAAGCCGCGGCCTGAAGATGAAAGGCAGCCGGGGGGCTCCATGCAACAATTCGCAGATCATGACATCGCCGAAATCCGGTCGCGGATCGACCAGATTCACGACATGCTGGCGAAAAGCGCCGGCGAAGATCAGCCGAGGCCTGATGCGGCCTTCGGGCTTGAAGAAGCGCAGCCGCGGCTCATCGACCAGCTATCGCTCAGCATCCAGATCCGGCGGATGCGCAAGAGCCATTTCGGCACCGCGCAGATGTCGGGCGCCATCTGGGACATGATGCTCGACCTGATGCTGGCGAACGCCAATGGCCGCACGCTGAGCGCCAGCGATCTGGCGACCGGCGCCGGGGTGCCGCTGTCGTCGGGCCTGCGCATGATCGCGGCGATCGAAGGTGCGGGGCTCGCCAGGCGAACGATCGACGAGCGCGACCGGCGCCGCACGATCGTCCGGCTCACCGAAGCGGGCGCCGAGAAGATGGCAAGCTATTTCGACAAGATGAACGCGGCGGTGCGCGGCGGATACAGCCGCGCCGCCTGAGCCCGGTCGGGCGCGCTCATTCGGTCATCTCGCGCATCATCCGGTCGATCTTCGCCATCGCGTCGCGCTTGATCTGGCAGACGCGCGCGGCGCTGACGTCGAGCGTCAGGCCGATCTCCTGCAGGTTAAGCTCCTCGAAGAAATAGAGTTGCAGCACCATCTGCTCGCGCTCGGCCAGCCGGCCGACGCATTGGCGCAGCGCGTCCAGCATATCCTCCTGCTCGCACGCCTCGCCCGCGCCGATCCGGTCGTCGGCGAACAGGAAACTGCCGTCCTCCATCAGATCCTCGATCGAGATCGAGCGGCCATGGGTCGCATTCTTCTCCAGCGCGAAATACTCCTCGGCCGACATGTCGAGCGCCGCGGCCATTTCTGCCGCGCTCGGTGCACGCATGAGCTGTTGTTCGAGCGCGCGGCGGGTCGCCTGCAGCTGCCGCGCCGCGACCATCGCCGATCGCCCGACGTCGGCTTCGCGCCGCTGCTGGTCGATCATCGCGCCGCGGATGCGTGTCGTCGCATAGGTTGCGAAGGCGAAACCGCGCTCCTCATAGCTGCGGCTCGCCTCGATCAGCGCGATCAGCCCGGCCTGGATCAGATCCTCGAGGTCGCTCGTCCGCGACACGCGCGAATGGACCTGCCAGGCGATCTTGCGGACCAGCGGCGCATATTCCTCGACCAGCGCCTCGGCGCTCTCGCCATAGCCGCGCGGGATCGGCGCGCGGGCGGATGCCGCCGCGAACTGCTCGGCGGGCTCAATTCTCATGGGGCTCGTCCTTCATCTGGGCGTCTTCGCCGCTGGTGAGGCGGGGGATTTCGGCGCCGATCGTCGCGACGATCTCGGTCGCCTTGTTCGCCGGTATCTCGAGGTAGGAAATGACCGCGACGTCGGGGAAGGTCGCGCGCACGAGCCGCGACAGCGCCGACCGGCAGAGCGGCGAGGCGACGAGCGCGAAGCTGCGCGTCGACAGCAGCAGGGGTTCGACCGCTTCGCCGATCTGCTCGACGATCTTCATCGCCATGCCATGCTCGAACGGCCATTCGGCGCCGGGGTTGGCGCGCACCGCCTGGTTGAGCAGCACCTCGATCTCGGGGCTGAAGGTGACGACGGGCAGCGGCATCCGGCTCGGCACGATCGTCTGGACGATCAGCGCGCCGATGCGCTGGCGCACCGCCTCGACCAGGTCGGCGTCGCCGAGTTGCAGGCTGCCGAGCGATACCATCGCCTCGGCGATCTTGCGGAAATCGCGCAGCGGCACGCGCTCGATCAGCATCGCCTTGCAGAGCGCGGCAACGCGCGGCAGCGGATAGCCCTGCGTCAGCGACTGGGCGAGCTGCGGATAAAGGGTCTTCAGCGTATCGATCAGCGCCTGCGCGTCGTCGATGCCGAACAGGTCGGTGGCGGAGGCGACGATGCTGTTGTTGAGGTGGGTCGCGACGACGGTCGCCGGATCGACGACGGTATAGCCCGCCGCGATCGCGTCGTTCTGCGCGCTCTTGGGAATCCAGAGCGCGTCGAGCCCGAAGGTCGGGTCCTTGCACGGCCGACCGGTGACCTTGGTGACGAGATCGCCCGAATCGAGCGCGAGCATCTCGTTGGGGAAGACCTCGTCCTCGCCGACGATCACCCCGGCGATTGCGATGCGATAGACGTTGCCGGGCAGCGACAGATCGTCGGTGACTTTAACCGCCGGTACGACGAAGCCCAGCTCCTTCGACAATTGGCGCCGTATGCCGGTGATCCGCGTCATCAGCGGCGCGCCCTTGCGCTCGTCGACCAACGCGACGAGCGCATAGCCGATTTCGAGCTGGCACGGGCTCGTCTCGCTGACGTCGGCCCATTCGATATGGTGCGGGTCGGGCGCGGACGCCGCGGGCGGCGGCGCGGCCTCGGCGAGGGCAGCGTTCTTGCGAAGCTGCCAGCCGATGCCGCCGGCGATCGCGGCGGCGGGCAGGATCAGCATCTGCGGCATCGCCGGGACGAGGCCGAGCACGAACAGCACCCCGCCGACCGCCATCCAGACATGCGGCGAGGCGAACTGGCTGCCGATCTGCCCCGAAAGGTCGTGTGGCGACGTCACGCGGGTGACGATCGCGGCGGCGGCGATCGAGAGCAACAGCGCCGGAATCTGTGCGACGAGCGCGTCGCCGATCGCGAGCGTGACATAGGTGCTGCCGGCGTCGGAGAAGGACAGGCCGTGGCTGAACATGCCGAGGATCAGCCCGCCGACGATGTTGACGAACAGGATCAGCAGGCCCGCGACCGCGTCGCCCTTCACGAATTTCGAGGCACCGTCCATCGAGCCGTAGAAATCGGCCTCGGTCGCCACTTCCTGGCGGCGTGCCTTGGCTTCGTCGGGGGTGAGCAGGCCGGCGTTCAGATCGGCGTCGATCGCCATCTGCTTGCCCGGCAAGGCGTCGAGGGTGAAGCGCGCCGACACCTCGGACACGCGCCCGGCGCCCTTGGTGATGACGACCAGGTTGATGATCATCAGCACGAAGAAGACGAACAGGCCGACGACATAGTCGCCGCCGATCAGTACCTGGCCGAACGCCTCGATGACATGGCCCGCCGACGCGGTGCCCTCGTGGCCGTGAACGAGCACGACGCGCGTCGAGGCGACGTTGAGCGAGAGGCGGAACAGCGTCGCGAGCAGCAGCACCGTCGGAAAGGCCGAGAAATCGAGCGGCTTCGACGCCTGCAACGCGACCATCAGCACGAGCAGGCTGATCATGATGTTGGCGACGAAGCTGATGTCGAGGATGATCGGCGAAACCGGGATCACCATCAGCGCGACGAGGATCAACATCGCCGCGGGCAGCGCCGCGCTGCCGACGATCCGCGCCACGCTGCGCGCGTTCAGGCCCGCGATCATGCGCTGCCTCCCGACAAGGAGGCGAGGCGGCGATAGGCGCTCGCGGCGAAATCCATCGACAGGGTCTTGGGCATGGGCTGGATATCCATCATCGGCAGCGGCGGCCGTCCGCCGCCGTTCGCGCCGCTTGCGCTCGCCATCTGGATGCGCCAGCCGGGGACGGGCGGCGCGACGCCGGGCATCGCGCCCGGCGCGCCGCCGCCTTCGTCGAGCTTGGCGCGGAAGCGCTCGCGAATCTCGCCGAGGCTGCGCATGCTGCCGTCGGCGGCGTAAAAGACCGACCGGTTGGCCGCGGCCGCGTCGGGCATCATCGTCGCGCCCGCCTGATCGGGATTGGCGGCCCAGGCGGTCAGAAAGCGCGCGGCGCCCGCCGAACCGAGAAAATGGGCGAGATAGAGGTCGACCGGCTCGGCGGCGCGGCCGATGCGGCTTTCGATATAATCCTGATTGTCGGAGGTCAGCGCCGCGGCCATGTTCGACGACGCGACCGGATCGTCGCGCAGGCCGAGAATCTGGTTGCGAAGCGCGGGATCGGCGACGCTGAAACGCCCCGACGCATCCTGACCGATCGCATTGGCCGCCCAGCCGAGCCCGTGGCTCGCGCCATGGCGCCGCAAGGTTGCGAGCCAGGTCTGCTTGGTGAATTGGTAAAGCCCGCGTGCCGACGAGGTCGGCGCTTTCGCGGTCGGATCGAAGCGGCTTTCGACCCGTGCGACATCGACCAGATAGTCGAAGTCGACGCCGGTGCGCGACGACGCATTCTGGACCGCATCCAGGACGGGGACGGCGCCGGGCGCCGGTGTCGCATAGGGGTTGATCGAATTCATGCTTTGGTTCCGCTTGTTCGGCAAACCAAACGCAATCATCGTGCCATTTTCCGGAAGATCACCAGAACATATGGTTTATCAATAGTTTAAGGCGAGTCCTCGGTGCTGCGTCCCGCGGATCGCATGGTTCATGTCAATCCTCTGACGCGTCCAGTCCTTGAGGATGTTGACGCGGATCGCGGCGGCTTCGAGCTGCGCGAGCCTCGCGGTGATCAGCGTCTGCGCCCGGGCTTCGCTGCCCGCCGGAATGGGGGCGCCGCGAAACAGGATCACCGCAGTGGCAAGCTCCTCGGTCGCGGCGATGATCGCGCCGGCATCCTGCCCGTCGAGTGCGCCGATGAGCAGGTTCAGCTTGGCCTGGATATCGTCCATCCGCGCCTGCATCAGTCGGCGCTTCCGCCGAGACGATCGATCATCGCCCCGGCGATCTTCGCCGGATCGGCGACATAAAGGCCTTCGGCGATCGCGCCGCGCAGCGCGGCGACCCGCGCGGTGTCGACGGGGGCCGGCTGGGCCGCGAGTTCGCCGGCGAGGCGGATCAGGCCGGCGGCGGGCATCGCGCCGGATGGCGCGGCGCGCGGCGCAGCGGCGCCTGACGCGGCGGTGGAGGCCAGACTCGCCGCGAGCTTGCGCACGGGCACGATGCGGCCGACGCCGCCGACGATCCCGATCTTGCTGTCACCCGACATGATGGCCTCCTTGGCTGTCCGCGCATTGGCGAAAGCGGTTCAAGGGGTTTAACGGACGGCGCGTCGAGACATTAAGGGCTGGTTACCGGAAAAATGAAAAAAGAAACCCGGCGGCGTCGGAAAATCGACGCTCGCCGGGCCAGTGGGGCTTGTCGTATGTTTCCTGTCATCCCGGCGAAGGCCGGGATCCCGCTCTCTCGCCACAACGCACCGGCGAGATCCCGGCCTTCGCCGGGATGACGGGGGCACGAGCTATTATCCTCAATCCATCATCCGCGCGCGGCCGGGGCCGGTGACGACGGCGCTGATCATCGCCTTGGGACCGTTGCCGCGCAGCGCGATCGTTTCGCCGACGCGCCCATCCTCGGCGGCGGTCGCCGAATAGCTGACCGAAAAATTCTCGGTATCGATCGAAACGCGAACCGCGTCGCCGCGGCGGATCACCGGCGCCGATGGGGGCGCGGCATAGCTCGCGGCGACCGGGGCGGCGCCCGCGGGGCTGCTCATCGCGACGCGCAGGCGCCAACCGAGCGAAGCGCATCGGACCGCGAGCGTTTGGGCATCGACCGCCGCCACCGACGCCTGTTCGGGGCAGCGTGCGAGCTTGATGCGGCGGTCGATCGGGGTCGCGGTGCGCCCCATCGCATTCGCCACCGCCTGTGTCAGCATGTCGATCGTCTGCCAATCCTCGGTCGCCTGCTCTGCGCCCGCGGACGGGGCGACGGCCAGAGTGGCGGCGAAGGCTGCGGTCAGAAAAGAAGCAATCTTGCGGGTCATGACGGACTCCATGGTTGGTCCAGCGATTTGCCCGATTGAATTGCACGATGCGTGCCAGTCGCGCTTTGACGCGGATTATCGCGGGGCGGTGGCGGCCGCCGTCAATCTTTTGACGAGACCGCGGCGCCCATCCGCCGTTCGGGCGAACGGATGATTCCATCGAATTGAAAAGTATCGATAAAATGATTTTGGCACGCCCATTGCATTATGCCTTGGTGTTTTTCCGCGCGTCCGGGCCGCAAGCCGGTTCGGACCCCGGCGAAAGCCCCGTCGCCGGCCAGGCGACAGATGAAGGAACGTGTAGATGGCATCCGAGAAGCTCTTTGGCGTGCATGCGGCGGCGCTTCAGCTGCGCAGCCAGCGCATGATGATGCTCGCCTCGAACATCGCCAACGCCGCGACGCCGGGTTACAAGGCGCGCGACCTCGATTTTTCCAAGGCGCTCGACCTTGCGCAGCAGGGGGCCTCGACCGGCACCGCGATCGAGGGGGCGATGGCGTACCGCGTTCCGGTGCAGCCTTCGCTCGACGGCAACACCGTCGAAATGGCGACCGAGCAGACCGCCTTCGCCGAAAATGCGCTCGCCTATCGTTCGAGCCTTTCCTTCCTCCAGGGCCGCATCGGTACGCTGACGCGCGCGATCAAGGGAGAATGACGATGGCGAGCAATTTCTCGGTCTTCGATATCAGCGGCCGCGCCATGTCGGCGCAGCTCGTGCGGCTCAACACCACCGCGTCGAACCTCGCTAACGCGGGAACCGTCGCGGGCAGCGAGAAGGAAGCGTTCCGCTCGCTGAAGCCCGTCTTCCGCACCGTGATGGACGACCATGGCCGCGCGACGGTCCAGGTCGACCAGGTCACGTCGAGCAAGATGGCGCCGACCAAACGTCACGACCCGTCGAACCCGCTCGCCGACAAGGACGGCAATGTGTGGGAGGCCGCGGTCGATAGCGCCGCCGAACTGGTCGAGATGGTCGAGACCGCTCGCCAGTATCAGAATAATGTTCAGGTTCTCGAGACCGCAAAGGGCCTGATCAACGAAACGCTGCGGTTGGGACAATAATCATGGCCGTCGATTCCATCGCTTCGCAATACTCCTCCTATTCGCCGACAACGCTCAAGGGTCAGCAACTCGATCAGACCGATTTTCTGCGTCTGATGACCGCGCAGCTGTCGCAGCAGGATCCGTTCAACCCGGTCGATAACCAGCAGATGGTTGCGCAGATGGCGCAATTTTCGAGCCTTGCCGGGGTCAGCGAGACCAACAGCACGCTTCAGAAGATTTCGGAGCAGCTCACCGCGCAGACCGCGCTGCTCCAGGACATCAAGGCCGCCACTCCGGCGGCTACCCCCATCACCACCCAGGAAGGATAATCTCATGTCGTTTTATACGTCTCTTTCGGGCCTCAAGGGCGCCCAGACCGACATGTCGGTCATCTCGAACAATATCGCCAACGCCAATTCGATCGGTTTCAAGCGCAGCAAGGCGAGCTTCGGCGACATCTTCGCTTCGTCGCCGACGCAGTCGACGAAGACCGTCGCGGGCCAGGGCCAGCGCCTGATCGGCATCAGTCAGCAGTTCACGCAAGGGTCGTATGAGACGAGCGAAAAGACGCTCGACCTCGCGATCGTCGGCGAGGGGCTGTTCGTCGTCAAGGGCGAGCCGCCGCGCAACCAGGTCACCTATACCCGCAACGGCGCCTTTTCGCCGCTGCCCGACGGCACCGTCGTCGACTCGACGGGGCAGAAGCTCCAGCTCCTGCCCGTCGACGCCAACGGCAACGTCACCGATCGCACGCTCGGCGGCATGTCGGACTTCGTGCTTCCCGACGGCGCGCCGGGCGATCCGACGGCGTCGCTGATCAACGTGTCGGTCGATCTCGACGGCCTCGTCACCGCGACCTACGCGAATGGCGAAGATCAGGTGCTCGGCAAGGTCGCGATGGCAACCTTCCCCGCGATGGAGGGGCTGCGCCCGATCGGCGACGCGCACTGGCAGTCGACCGGCGAAAGCGGCGACCCGACGATCGACGCCGCGACCAACGGCCCGATGGGCACGATCCGCTCGGGCACGCTCGAACGCTCGAACGTCGATATCACCGAGGAATTGGTGATGCTGATCGGCGCCCAGCGCAATTTCCAGGCCAATGCCAAGGCGATCGAGGGCGCGTCGACGCTGACCCAGACGATCATCAACATGCGCACCTAAGACGCGCGATTAGCCGCCTGCCGGGAGTTTCCAGATGGACCGCCTCATCTACACCAGCCTCACCGCGATGCGGGGCAGCATGGCCCGGCAGACGGCGATCGCGAACAATCTCGCCAATGCGCAGACGCCCGGCTTTCGCGCCGATATGGCCGAAGCCCAGACGCTCTGGCTGCAGGGCAGCGGTTTCGACACGCGCGCGGTTGCATCGGAGGAGGTGCTCGGCGCCGACATGAAGGCGGGTACCGTCGTCGAAACCGGCCGCGACCTCGACGTCGCGGTGCAGGGCGACGCGCTGCTCGTCGTTCAAGCGAAGGACGGCGGCGAGGCCTATACGCGGCGCGGCGACCTGCAATTGTCGTCGAGCGGCCTCCTGACCACCGGCGACGGCAGCCCGGTCCAGGGCAGCCAGGGCCCGGTAACGATCCCGCCTGCCGATTCGATCAGCATCGACGCCGAAGGGCGCGTCTGGGTCGTTCCGGCCGGCGGCGATCCGCAGAGCCCGCAGGAGGTCGACCGGCTGCGGCTCGCGACCCCGGCGGGGTCGGAGATCGCCAAGGGGATCGACGGACTGTTCCGCGTCAAGGGCGGCGGAATCCTGCCCGACGACCCTGAGGCGCGCCTCGTCACCCGCTCGATCGAGGGATCGAACGTCGCTGCCACCACGGCGCTCGTCGAGATGATCGAGGCGAGCCGCAGCTGGGACACGCAATTGAAAATGATCACCGACGCGCGCGACATGGACAGCGCGACGGCCAATCTGATGCAGCTGCCCCGATAAGGAGAATTTGAAATGAGCTTCGGAGCCCTTCACGTCGCGCGGACCGGTCTGGATGCCCAGAGCTTCCGGATGCAGGTGATCGCGAACAACCTCGCCAACGTCAACACCACGGGCTTCAAGCGCGACCGCGCGAGCTTCGAGACGCTGAGCTATCAGATGATGACTCCACCGGGCGCGCAGTCGACGGCTGAGAATCGCTATGCGACCGGGCTCAACCTCGGCACCGGCGTCGCGCTCAGCGGCACCGCGCGGATCGATACGCAGGGCACTTTCGCGACGACCGGCAACGGCCTCGACGTCGCGATCGACGGTGCCGGCTATTTTCAGGTCCAGATGCCCGACGGGCGCATCGGCTATACCCGCGCCGGCAATTTCGGCCGCTCGCCCGAAGGCGTCCTCGTGACGTCGGACGGCAAGCCGGTGCAGCCGCAGATCCAGATCGCCGAGGATGCGACCAACATCTCGATCGGCGCTGACGGCACCGTGTCGGCCAGCAGCCCCGACGGCACGCTCACCGAACTCGGCCGCATCGAGCTCGCGCGCTTCGCCAACCCGGCGGGCCTGCAGGCGATCGGCAACAATCTGCTCGTCGAGACCCCCGCTTCGGGCGCGCCGCAGGTCGGCGGCGCCGGCGAGGAAGGGCGCGGTTCTTTGCGTGGTGGGATGCTCGAGGGGTCGAACGTCAATGTCGTCGAGGAACTCGTCGACATGATCGAGACGCAGCGCGCCTATGAGGTCAATTCCAAGATGATCTCGGCCACCGACGAGATGATGAAAAATGCGTCGCAGACCCTTTAAGCTGGCGCTGATCGCGCTTGCCCTCGCGCCGGCTCCGGCCGTCGCGAAGGACAAGGTCGCGCCCGATGCTTTCGCAGTGACGATGCCGCCGCCGCCGCCGGCGCCGCCGACCAACGGCGCGATCTTCCAGGGCGGCTATGTGCCGCTGACCTCTGGCGGGCGCGCGGGGGCGGTCGGCGACATCATCACGATCCAGCTCGTCGAGCGCACCGCCGCGACCAAGAGCAATGCCGCGGCGACGCAGCGCGACGGCGATATCGGTCTGACCCCGCCGACGACCGGCCCGCTGTCGCTGTTCAATCCCAGCGACGTCGCGATGGGCGGCGGCCAGCAGTTCAAGGGCAAGGGCGACGCGTCGCAGTCGAACGCGCTGTCGGGCGAAGTCAGCGTGACGATCGCCGAAGTCTATCCGAACGGCACGATGCTGGTGAAGGGCGAGAAATTGCTGACGCTCAATCGCGGCGACGAGCGCGTCCAGATCTCGGGCATCGTTCGCGCGATCGACATCGGCCCCGACAATCGCATCCTGTCGACCCGCGTCGCCAACGCCCACATCCGCTACGTCGGCAAGGGCGAGATCGCGCGCGCCAGCAAGCAGGGCTGGCTGCAACGCTTCTTCTCGATCATCAGCCCGTTCTAAAGAGGACAGAAAAGTGACCCAGCGTCCAACCCTCATCACCCTGATCGCCCTGTTCCTGACCAGCCTCGTCTTCGCCGCGCCGGCGCAGGCGGAGCGGATCAAGGACATGGGCCAGTTCCAGGGACTGCGCGCGAACCAGCTCACCGGCTACGGCATCGTCGTCGGCCTGGCGGGGACGGGCGACGACAGCCTCGACTATTCGACGCTGGGGATGAAGGGCGCGGTGTCGCGGTTCGGCCTGACGCTGCCGCCGGGGGTCAATCCGGCGCTCAAAAATGCCGCGGCGGTGATGATCACCGCGGAACTGCCGCCCTTCGCCAAGCCCGGCCAGCGCCTCGACGTCACCGTCTCGGCGATCGGCAAGTCGAAAAGCCTGCGCGGCGGCACGCTGGTGCTCGCGCCGCTCTATGGCGCCGATGGACAGATTTACGCGATGGTGCAGGGCAATCTGGTCATCGGCGGCCTCGGCGTCGATGCGGCCGACGGATCGAAGCTGACGGTCAATGTCCCGTCGAGCGGCCGGATTGCCGGCGGCGCGACGGTCGAGCGCGCGGTCGACACGGGTTTTGCCGCCAGCGACCGGCTGACCTTCAACCTCCACCAGTTCGACGCGACCAACGCCAAGCGCGTTACCGACGCGATCAACCAGGCGCTGCCGGGTTCGGCGGTGATGCTCGACGGCGCCAGCATCGCGATCCGCGCGGACGGCGGCAACGACGAACGGATGCGGCTGATGTCGCGGATCGAGAATCTCGACGTCGTCCGCTCCGAGCCGCCGGCGCGGGTCATCGTCAACGCGCGCACCGGCACGGTCGTCATCAACGGCGCGGTCCGCGTCGGCACCGCGGCGGTGTCGCAGGGCAAGCTGACCGTCTCGATCAAGGAATCGCCGACGGTCGTGCAGCCCGCGCCGTTCAGCCGCGGCGAAACCGCGGTCGAGCAGTCGAGCGATATCAGCGTCGACCAGGATTATCGTCCGATGATGATGGTGAAATCCACCGCATCGCTTTCCGAGCTCGTCGATGCGATCAATCGCATGGGCGTTCCTCCCGGCGACCTCGTCGCCATCCTCGAAGCGCTGAGCCAGGCCGGCGCGCTGACAGCGGAACTGGTGATCATATGACGACGCCCATTTCCTCTTCCTACGCTTCGACCCCTGCGCCCGCCGCGGGCGGCGGGGGCGACGGCGGCCTTCGCAAGGCGGCCGAGGCCTTCGAGGCGGTGATCCTCCGCCAACTGATGAGCTCGATGCGCCAGGCGAAGCTCGGCGACGATATCTTCGGGTCGAGCGCGACCGACAATTTCCGCGAGATGGCCGACGCCAAGACCGCGGACTCGATGGCCGCGCTCCGTCAGTTCGGCATCGCCGACATGGTCGAGGCGCAGCTCAAGGGCCGCGCCATGGCCGCGGGCGGAGGGGGGCTCCAGTGAGCGATCTTCTCAGCATCGGCTATACCGGCCTGCGCGCCTATTCGAAGGCGCTGTCGACCGTCGGCGACAATATCGCCAACGCGCAGACTCCGGGCTATGCGCGGCGGCGGCTCGACCTTGCCGAAGTGCCGGCGGGCACCAACATGGTGCTCTATCGCGGCAGCACGACGCCGGGCGGCGTCGATATCAAGGGCGTCGTGCGCTCGGTCGATCAGTGGCTGATCAACGATGCGCGCATCTCGTCGGGCGATTCCGAACGGGCGGCGGCCAAGCTCGACTGGATGAACCGCGTCGAAAGCGCGCTCAGCGACGATAGCAACGGCATCAAGACCGCGCTGACCACGCTCTACACGACCGCCGACCAGCTCACCGCCGACCCGTCGAACCCGACGCTGCGCGCGCAGTTCCTGCAGGCCGCGAGCGATGTCGCCGCGGGTTTCCAGACCGCCGCGAACCGCCTGTCGAGCCTGTCCGACGGCGTGTCGGCCGCGGGCACGGCCGAGGTGTCGCAGTTCAACACCAATTTGGACGCGCTCGAACAGATCAACGTCGGCCTGCGCAAGGCACGCGACGGGTCGACCAACCAGGCGGCGCTGATGGACGAGCGCGACCGGCTGCTTGACCAATTGTCGTCGCAGGCGGGGGTCAGCGCGAGCTTCGACGCGCATGGCGCGGTGACGCTGCGCGCGACCGGCAGCGGCGACCTGCTCGTCGGCGGCGGCGTGGTGACGCCGATCGCGATGACCACCGCGGCCGACGGACGCATCGCCTATACGATCGGCGGATCGGCCTTTCCCAACGCCACGGGTTCGCTTGCCGGCTTCGCGGAGGCGGCGAACCACATCGCCGATCAGCGCGCCGGGCTCGACACGATGGCGACGCAGTTCGCGGGCGAGCTCAATGCCGTGCATCAGGGGGGTATCGACGCCGACGGTAATGCCGGCCAGCCGCTCTTCACCGGCACCAGCGCCGCGACGCTGACCGCGACGCCGCTGACCGCGAGCCAGGTCGCTGCCGCCGACGCGACGAGCGGCAACGGCAATATGCTGGCGCTCGGCGCGATGCGCGGCGCGAACGATCCCGAGGCGGCCTGGTCGGGCCATATCGCGACGCAGGCGCAGGCGACGGCTTCGGCGCGCGCGCAGGATGCCGCCGCGACGACGCGCGCCGATGCCGCCGCCGCCGCGCGCGATTCGGTGAGCGAGGTCAATCTCGACAATGAAGCCGCCGAGCTGCTGCGTTTCCAGCAGGCCTATTCGGCGGCGGCGCGCACGATCCAGGTCGCGCGCGAAACAATGCAGACGCTGCTGAACTCGCTCTAAGGGAGGCGAAGGATGATTAACGCCGTAGGCAATCGCATGACGCGCGAGATCGCGCGCCAGTCGAAGCTCGCCGATGCGCTCGAGCGCACGCAGATCCAGATTTCGACCGGCCTGAGGATGCAGCGTATGTCGGACGATCCCGTCGCCGCGCGCCGCGTCCTGACGATCGGCACGACGCAGGCGAGCATGACGAGCTGGCAGGCGAACATCAAGTCAGCGACGGCGCAGACCGCGCAGGCCGATGGCGTGCTCAAGTCGGTGAGCGACCTGCTCGCGCGCGCGAACGAGCTGACGCTGTCGGCGGCGAGCGACACGGCGAGTCCGAGCGACCGCGCGACGATCGCCGCCGAACTGGGTGCGCTGGCCGACGAGATCGACGCTTTCGCGGCGACGCGCGACGCGAATGGCGAGCCGCTCTTCGCCGCCGGCGACGCCCGCGTCGTCCGCTTCGATTCGGACGTCGCCTTCGCGCCGGTGCCGTCCGCGGCGACCGCTTTCGTCGTCGGGGGCAATTCGCTGTCGACCAGCCTGCGCGACGCGGCGACCGCGATCACGGCGGGCGACAAGCCCGGTATGAACGCCGCGCTGACCACCATCACCGCCGCGATCGGGCATGTCGCCGACCAGAATGCCGCGCTCGGCCTGTCGGCCGGCCGGCTCGAACGCATCGGTGAATCGCTGTCGGCGCGCGGGATCGAG
Source organism: Sphingopyxis sp. DBS4 (assembly GCF_024628865.1). Classification (NCBI taxonomy): domain Bacteria; kingdom Pseudomonadati; phylum Pseudomonadota; class Alphaproteobacteria; order Sphingomonadales; family Sphingopyxidaceae; genus Sphingopyxis; species Sphingopyxis sp. DBS4. The sequence goes on along the minus strand of NZ_CP102384.1, from coordinate 3,595,700 downwards.
ATCGCCGACGAGCGCCAGTCGATCGAGGAGACCGACCTCGAGACCGCGATCGCTGAGCTGAACGCCCAGGATCTGACGCTCGGCGCCGCGCAGGCGGCCTTTGCCAAGATCAACCGGCAGACTTTGTTCGATCTTTTGACCTGACGCGCTCAACTTCGGCGGCGCGCTGCCGTTAAGCATGAAGACGTCCTTTGAATTTTTCCGGGGGTTCGCCCCCAATGGAGTTGCCCGCGCATGTTTCCCGTAATCGGCATCGTCGTTCTGATCCTGCTGGTGTTCGGGGGGTTTGCGTTCACCGGCGGCAATCTCACGCCGGTGCTCCACGCGCTTCCGCACGAAATGCTGATCATCGGCGGCGCCGCGGTCGGCTCGCTGATCATCGGCAATTCGGGCGCCGACCTGAAGGCGCTCGCGGGCGGCCTCGGCAAGGTGTTCAAGGGCCCGGCCTACAAGAAGCAGGATTATCTCGACTGCATCCTGCTCGTCTCGACGCTGATGAAGATGATGCGCACCGAGGGGCCGGTCGCGGTCGAACCGCATATCGAGGAGCCGAAAAGCTCACCGATCTTTCAGCAATATCCCAAGCTTTTGAAGGACGACACGCTTGTCCACCTGATCTGCGACACGTTGCGCCTCGTCGTGGTCTCGTCGGGGACGCTCGATCCGCACGCGGTCGAGGACGTCATGGACAATGCGCTGAAGAACCATCGCCACCACGCGCTGAAGCCCGCCGAAGGGCTGCAGAGCCTCGCCGATGCGCTCCCGGCTCTGGGCATCGTCGCCGCGGTGCTCGGCGTCGTGAAGACGATGGGCTCGATCGACAAGCCGCCCGAGATCCTGGGTGCCATGATCGGCTCGGCGCTCGTCGGCACCTTCCTCGGCGTGCTCCTCGCCTATGGTCTCGTCGGGCCGTTCGCGGCGCGTGCGAAGACGGTGATCGAAAGCGACGCCGCCATCTATCACACCGTGAAGCAGCTCATCATCGCCTCGCTCCACGGCCATCCGCAGCCGCTCGTCATCGAGGCCGCGCGCTCGGGGGTCGACCATCTGAACCAGCCGAGCTTCGCCGAGGTCTTCGACGGAATGCGAGGCCGCTAAATGGCTGCGCGTCCGAACATGGTGCGGCCGATCATCGTCAAGAAGGTGATCGAGGAAGCGCACGGCGGCCATCACGGCGGCGCCTGGAAGGTTGCCTATGCCGACTTCGTGACCGCGATGATGGCCTTCTTCCTGCTGATGTGGCTGCTCGGCGCGACGACCGAGAAGCAGCGCAAGGCGCTCGCCGACTATTTCGCGCCGACGATCGTGCGGACGAAGCAGGAGAGCGCCGGCGGCGCCAGCCTGTTCGGCGGCGATTCGATCGTTTCCGCCGACAATTATCCGCATCGCGCGGGGCAGACCGGCACCCGCTCGCTTACCATCCCGAAGGATGCCGTCGGCGGGCCCAAGGAAGCGGCGGGCCGCGAGCGCGAGAAGGAAAAATTCGCGCAGGTCGCCAAGTCGATGATGGAGCGCGTGCAAAAGAAGGGCGAGCTCAAACGGCTCGCGCGCAACCTGCGCTTTACCGTCACGACCGAGGGGATGCGGATCGATGTCGTCGACGATGCCGACTTCTCGATGTTCGTGATGGGCACCAGCCAGCTCACTCCGGCGGGCGCGAAACTGTTCAGCGAGATCGCGGGGCCGATCGCCGGGACGCCGAACCGGCTGATGATCCGCGGCCACACCGATGCCGCGCCCTGGTCGGCGAAGGCGGGGATGAACAATTGGCGCCTGTCGGTCGACCGCGCCGAGGTCGTGCGGAACTTTCTCGAGTATCGCGGCGTTGCCGGAGAACGCTATGCGCGCATCGAAGGGGTCGCCGATCGCGAGCCCTATAACCCCGTCGATCGATTCGATCCGCGCAACCGCCGCATCTCGATCACGCTCGGCTGGCGGATCGAGGGTGGGAATTAGTGCCAATTTGGCTGCATCCCCAATCGTTAAGAACGTGATTGCGCGCCTGTTGTTGCCATATTGGCAATAACTCTTTATTTTCAAAGGGTTGAGTCCCTTTGGATAATCTTTCGTTTACCATTTTCCTCAATCTCCATCTCCATCGAAAGCGCCGATTGGGGGGCGCGGTGGAGACGAAAATGACCGTGGGGCAGAACAAGGGGGCGGCGCCGTCGGCGCTTGAGACGCTGATCATCGGGCACAGCCCGGCGGTGGAGCGGCTGCGCGAAATGATCCGGCGGGTGGCCCGCTCGAACGCCTCGGTGCTGCTCTGCGGCCCGTCGGGATCGGGCAAGGAACTCGTCGCCCGCGCCATCCACGACGAAGGCGTGCGGTCGGACAAGGCCTTCACCGCGATCAACTGCGGCGCCATCCCCAGCGACCTCATCGAATCCGAACTCTTCGGCCATGAAAAGGGCAGCTTCACCGGCGCTCACGCCCGTCGCATCGGCCACTTCGAGGCGAGCGACGGCGGCACCCTGTTTCTCGACGAAATCGGCGACATGCGCTTCGACATGCAGGTCAAGCTGCTCCGCGTGCTCGAGGACCGGACGATCGTCCGCGTCGGCAGCAGCGAGGTCCGCCCGGTCGACATCCGCCTGATCTCCGCGACGCACCAGGATCTGGGCGACGCGATCGCCGACGGCAAATTCCGCGAAGATCTGTTCTTTCGCCTCGGCGTCGTCGTCATCCAGGTGCCGGCGCTTGCCGCCCGCGTCGAGGATATTCCGGCGCTGATCCGCCATTTCCAGCGCAAGATGCCCGCCGACGCCAAGTGCCGTTACGACGAGGGCGCGCTCGCCGTGCTGATGCAGCACAAATGGCCGGGCAACGTCCGCGAGCTTCGCAATTTCGTCGAGCGCGCGAGCGTGCTCCACGGCGGCGAGACGCTCGGGGCCGAAGATGTCGCGATCCTCCTCAATCCCACTGCGGTGCCGCTGCTGCGCCCGGTCGTCTCGCACGGCCCCGCTGCGGTGCCTGCCGACGACGAGGATCATCTCGCCGCGCATCCCGCCAAGATGCCGGCGCCGGGCCGCCCGATCGACCTCAAGCGCGAGATCGAGACGATCGAGCTCGAACAGATTCACAACGCCCTCGATCTCGCCGACGGGATCATCTCCGAAGCCGCGCGCCTGCTGACGCTGAAGCGGACGACGCTGATCGAGAAGATGCGCAAATATGGAGTTCAGCAGCAGGCCGCCTGACGACTACCCCACCAGTTTTCGGCGCCGCTGAATTCGGCACCGGCTCGCTGTTTCCCGGCCGTCCGTCCCCACATCGGCGGCCCGGAACAGGGGGCCGGTGCCGAACCCTTTTGTGGAGGAAATGCAGCGAGTCTGAAAGCTCTGGGACATGATCATTATAGAAGGAATCGTCATCCCGGCGAAGGCCGGGATCTCACCGTCCCGACCTGACGCACCGACGAGATCCCGGCCTTCGCCGGGATGACGAGATAAGTAAGAAGGTGTTTCAGCCCGATCTGACCACGCTCTACCGAAGCTGCCGCCAGGCCGAGCTGATCGTCACGATGCCGTTCAGCAATTCGTCGAGCGATTCGGCGCTGTTGGCCGAGACCGCGTCGTCGAGCTTGCGGCGCATGCTGCGATAGACGCGCGACAGTGCGGTGGCGACGTCGCCGCCGGCATCGCGGTCGAGGTTCGCGTCGAGGCCGATCAGGATGGTGCGCGCGCGCCGCGCGGGTTCGGTCGCCGAGATGCGCTGCCCCTGCCGCACCATCGAGGCGAGCACCCCGACCGCCGTCTCCAGCTCGTCATAGAGCATGGTGACGAGTTCGACCGGATCGGCGGCCAGCGCGCGGCTTTCGTGTTGCAGACGGCGATAGAGTCCCGTCGCGCGGACGGTCGAGGGTGTAGCGGCCATGGACGTCATCAGTCGTTGTTCTGGTTCGTCCACATCTTGATCTGTTGCTCAAGATAGGCCTGGGTTGCCTTGAAGGCGTTCAGTTTGACGTCGAGGGCGCTATACTGCTTTTCGAGCCGCGCCTTGTAAGCGGCTTCGCGCTCCTCGACCTTTTCGAGCTGCTCGGCGAGCGAACTGCTCTTGTCGGCGAGCGATTTCGACACGCGGCCGATCGCGCCGTCGCTTGCGACCGCCTTGTCGCGGATCGCATCGAGGATGCCGGCGATGCCGGGATCCGTGGTCGCGGTGTGTGTCGCATCGCGGCGTGGGCTGAACAGCGCCTCGACCGCGCCGGCGTCGGCAGTCAGCGCCTTTTCCAGTTTCGCCGAATCGAGCGTAAGCGTCCCGTCCTTGGCAGACGAGATGCCGATGTCGGACAGTCTCGAGATACCGCTGCCGCTGGTCAGCACCTTGTTGACCATGTCGCTGAGCTCGCGCTCGAGCGAGCGGAGCGAGCTGGTGGTGCCCGACATGCCGGTGGCGGCGGTCAGGCTCTTCTTGAGCTGATTATAGACCGACACGAAATCGCCGACGGTCTGGCGGATCATATCGAGCGGGCGGCTCGCACCGATGTCGACCGGCTGGCCGGGGGCGGCCTTCTTGAGCGTCAGCGCCATGCCGGGAATGACGTCGTCGATACTGTTCGTGGCGCGGCTGTAGGCGATGCCGTCGATCGTGAAGGTCGCGTTCGCGGCCGACTGGCCGAGCGTCATGCCGCCGCCCGCGCCATAGCCGAGAGCGGCGAGCGCGGGGTCGGCCCCCGCGTCGGCGGTCAGGGTGAAGGCGTTCGCTTCGCCCGTCGCACCCTTCAGCACGATACGGCTGCCGCCGGTGTCGGCGACGATCGAGGCGGTGACCCCGGCGCCGCTGGCATTGATCGCGGTCGCAAGGCCTTCGAGGCTGTTGTTGGTCGCATCGATCGTGATCGTCTTGTTCACGCCCCCGACGCTCAGCGTCATCGTGCCGATGCCGATCGCGGCGCTCTTGTCGGCGACGATGCCCGAATAGGCGGTCTGTGCGCGGGCGAGGCTGTTCACGACGATGGTCGCCGAAAAGCTGTCGGCGCTGAGGCCTGCGCGCGCGGTCGCCGACAGCACGCTGTCGTCGGAAACGGTCGGCGTGCTGCGGAGCGACCCGTCATCGATCATTTGCTGGAGCGAATCGGCGAAGCCCTCGAGGTCCGACCGCGCCTGTGCGACGGCGCTTATCTGCGCCTGGTTCTGTGTCGTCAGCGTCGAAATCCGCGCGACCTTCGGGTCGCGGGAGGCGGACGACAGGTCCGTAACCAGCTGCTTGATGTCGAGCCCCGATCCGAAGCCGAGCGAATTGGCGATAGAGGTGACCATGGCGAATATCCTTCGCACCTCTTAACGGCGGCGCGGGCGAGGGATTAAGCGGTCCGGGGTCAGTTTTGTCGCCGCCCCTCGGGGTCGAAGCGGTGCGTGACCGGTACGTCGACCACGGGCTGCCCCAGGCCTTCGGCCATCGCGCGTTCGAGCTGGAAGACGAAGGCGAGCACCGTCGCGACCGCGACGAACAATTCCTCGGGAATCGTCCGTCCGGCGCGCGCGGTGAAATAGATGGCGCGGGCGAGCTGCGGATATTCGAGGATCGGCACGTTCGCGGTGCGCGCGAGTTCGCGGATCGACAGCGCGACGTCGCCGCGCCCGCGCGCGACGACGACGGGCGCCGCGTCCTGACCGGGGCGATAGCGAAGCGCGACCGAGAAATGGGTCGGGTTGGTGAGGATGACGGTCGCGTCCGACACCGCCTTGCGCGCGGAACCGCTCAATATCTCGTGAGCGCGCTGGCGCTGCGCCTGTTTGAGTTCGGGCGCGCCGTCCGCTTCGCGCATTTCCTCTTTGATTTCCTGCTTGCTCATCATCAGGCGGCGGGTGCGTTGATACCATTGCGCGGGCACGTCGATCAGCGCGATGACGACGAGGCCGCCCGCCATCGCGAGCATCGAATGGCCGACGGCGCGGCCGGCGAGGCCGATCGCGGCGTTGAGGTCGGCCTGCGCCATCGACATGATCGCGGGCAGGCTGTGCGCGACGAGCTGATAGCCGATCGTGCCGAGCAGCAGCACCTTGGCGAGCGACTTGACCAGCTCGATGACGCCCTGCGGCCCGAAGATGCGTTTGATCCCCGACAGGGGGTTCATCCGATTGCCCTTGAACCCCAGTGCCTTGCCGCGCCAGCCGAGCGAGCCCAGCATCGCGGGCGCGGCGATGCTCGCGCCGATCGCGAGCGCGAACAGGCTGGCGAGCGGCAGCAATATCTCGACGCCGTTGCGCATCACCGCCTCGCCGGGGGCGAAATGGGCGATATCGCCGGCGTCGAGGGTCAGGCCGCGCTTGATGAGCTCGCCCGCCGAATCGACGAGCCAGCCGCCCGCGGCGAACAGCCAGCCCGCGCCGGCGAGCATCATCAGCGCCGTCGCGAGTTCCTTCGACATCAGCACGTCGCCCTCGCGCGCCGAATCCTTGAGCTTCTTCTGGGTTGGAAGCTCGGTCTTCTGGTCCTTTTCGCTCGTCCCCGCCATCGCTCAGCGCCCCGCGGCGAGCGTGCGCGCCATGTCGAGCGCGTCGGAAAGGAAGCGGGCGATCGTTTCGGCCATCGCCGGGGTCGCCATGCCGAGCAGGATGACGCCCGCGAGCAAAGTCGCGGGCAGGCCGACCGCGAACAGGTTCATCGCCGGGGCCGAGCGGCCGATCACGCCCATGATCATCTGGACGAGGATCAGCACGAAGCCGACCGGCAGCGCGATCGTCAGCCCGGCGGCGAACATCAGGCTCGCGAAATGGAGCAGGCCGCCGATCGCGGCGAAGGAGGGAAAGGCGTTGCCGGGCGGCAGCGCCTGATAGCTGTCGACGATGATCCGGATCAGCATCAGATGGCCGTCGGCGGCGAGGAAGAGCGCGGTCGCGAGCATCGACAGGAACTGGCCGACGACGGTGCTCGATGCGCCGCTCAAGGGATCGACCATCGACGCGAAGCCGAGGCCCATCGCATTGCTGATCGCCTCGCCCGCGAGCAGCGCGGCGGCGAGCCCCATCTGGAGCACGAAGCCGATCGCGAGGCCGATCACCGCCTCGCCGATGATGAAGAAGAGGCCGGGGACCGAGACGATGCCGTCCGCGGGCAGCGCCATTCCCGACGCCGCGACCGCGGGCACGCCGACCGCGAGCGCGATGACGAGGCGAAGCTGCACCGGCACGTTCGCGGCGCCGAACACCGGCGCGGCGAGAAAGGCGGCGCCGGGCCGGATCATCCCCAGCATCCAGAGCTGGAGCATCGCCTCGATATTCGGGACGTCGGCGGGGTTCATCGCGCCGCTAGCGGACCAGATTCGGGATCTGCGCGAAGATGTCCTGCGTGAAATCGGTGAGCAGCACCAATATGCTGCTGCCGAAGATCGCAAGGCAGACGGCGGTGACGATCAGCTTCGGCACGAAGCTCAGCGTCTGTTCGTTGATCGAGGTCGCCGCCTGCACCATGCCGAGCAGCACGCCGACGACGAGGATCGGGATCAGGATCGGCGCCGAGGCGAGCGCGAGCACCCACAAGGACTGCTGCGCGACCCCGACGAAATAATCGGCTTCCATCGTCTAGGTTCCGAAAGAGGAGGCGAGCGAGCCCATCGTCAGCGCCCAGCCGTCGACGAGGACGAAGAGCAGCAGCTTGAAGGGCATCGAGATCACCGTCGGCGACAGCATCATCATGCCGAGCGACATCAGCGCCGACGCGACGATCAGGTCGATGACGAGAAAGGGCAGGAAGATCAGGAAGCCGATCTGGAAAGCGGTCTTGAGCTCGCTGGTGACGAAGGCGGGGAGCACGATCGAGAAGGGCACGTCCTTGGGGCTCGCATAGGTGGGCGCCTTGGCGATCTTCGCGAACATCATCAGGTCGGTCTTGCGCGTCTGCGCCATCATGAAGCCGTGCAGCGCGTCGCCCGAGCGGCTGATCGCGGTGCCGATGTCGATCTGTTCCTGGCCGTAAGGTTCGATCGCGACGCGGTTCACCTCGCTCAGCACCGGCTGCATCACGAACAGCGACAGGAAGAGGCTGAGCCCGACGAGCACCTGGTTCGGCGGCGTCTGCTGGAGCCCGAGCGCGTGGCGCAGGATCGACAGCACGATGATGATGCGCGTGAAGCTGGTCATCATCAGGAGCAGCGACGGCAGCACCGTCAGCAGGCTCATCAACAGGAGGATCTGCAGCGACAGCGTCAGCGGCCGCCCGTCGCCGCCGATCTCGCTCACCGCGCGCGTGATGCCGCTCGCGCCGACGTCCTGTGCGAAGGCCGGCGTTGCCGCGGCGAGCAGCGCAAAACCGCCCATCAGGGCGGCGCGGCGCAGCCAGCGCTTGCGAGGACCGTCAGCCGACATGAAAGTCGCCCTGGCTGTTGTCGGCGAGGCGGGTGACCTGGCCGCGCGAGACCGAGAGCAATATCTGCTGGCCCGCGAATTCGACGACCGCGAGCTTGGTGCCGGGGCCAAGCGGCAGCACGCCGACCATTTCGACCGCGCGGGCTTGCTTGGCGCCGCCGGTCAGGGGCACGCCCATCTGGACGCGCTTCCATAGCCATATGCTGCCCCACGCCATACCGCCGACGAGCGGCAGCAGGATCAGCAGACGGAGAATATATTCGAGCATCAGCCCCTCCGCTCGAAGCCCGCGAACCCTTGCGCGGGTGCGACGACTTCGGCGATCTGGATGCCGTAGCGGCCTTCGACGCTGACGATCTCGCCCTTCGCGATCAATGTGCCGTTGGCATAGATGTCGAGCAGCTCGTTCGCGGCGCGGTCGAGTTCGACGACGCTGCCTTCGGACAGCGACAGCAATTCGGCGAGCGTCATCGACGTCGATCCGACCTCGACCGAGACGCGCAGCGAGACGCCGGCGAGCAGATCGAAATTGGGCGCGCCCGCAATGCTCCGGTCGCGCCGGTCGGGCCGGGCGGGGGCTTCGCTCATGTCATTCATCGTCGGATCCCTTTTCGACAGTCTCAATCAGGATGGCGGCGTTGCCATTCGATTCCCCGATGCTGCCGGACGCGAAACTGCGGCCGGCGACGGTTACCGGAACATTGCGCGGAATGGTTAACGGAATGATATCGCCGACCTCCAAAGAGAGGAGTTTCACCAAAGAAATTTCCGGGCGGGCAAGAACAGAGCGCACCGGCACGCGCACGGTCTTGAGCGCGCGGTTCAGCGTTGCGGTCCAGGCGGGGTCGATCGCGGGTCCGTCGCGCATCTCGGGAACGGGTTCGGCGCCCGCGATTCCGCGCAGCGCTGCCTGCGGATAGGCGCAGAGAATCGTCCGCCCCTCGAACACGCCGCCGCGCAACGTGAAGCGCTGGACGAGCAGTTCGTCGTCGCCTCGCACCGCGGCGAGCTTGGCCGGATCGCCGGTCACGCAGTCGAGTTCGGGTTCGATCCCCATCTTCCACGCCGCGGCGAGCTGCTGGCCCATGTCGCGGCCGAGACGCGCGGCGAAGCGTTCCTCGGCGTCGGTCAGCTCCTCGCGCTCGCCGGCGAGCTGGCCCTTGCCGCCATAGAAGATGTCGACGAGCTGAAGGAGCAGCGGGCGCGCCGCGGCGAGCAGCACCGGCCCCTTGAGCGGCGGCGCGTGGTAGCGCCAGAACAGACCGGGGCTGACTGCCTGGCACCAGTCGGTAAAGCGCATCTGCACCGCGGCCTCGCGCTCGACCTGCACCGTCGGCGCGCCGAGCGCGCGGATCAGGTCGCGCAAGCTGCGCGCGAACTGGTTGCCGACGCTGTCGAGCACCGGAAAGGCATAGCTGCCCTCGGTCTTGCGCAGCAGCAGCGACGCCTTCGCGTCGGCGGCCTGCTTGGCCGAGGCATCGACGGGTTTCGGCTCGAGGCTCACTGGATCACCAGGCTGGTGAAATAGACATTGTCGATGCCGCCGAAGCCTTCCTTGTCGCGCAGCACGTCGTTGATCGCGGCGGTGAGCTGACGCTGAAGCTGCTGCTTGCCCTGCGAGGTCGACAACAGCGCCGGATCCTGTTCGGCGAGCACCATCAGCACCGCCGAGCGGATCGGCACCTGCTGGCGCTTGATGTTGGTGATCACCTTGCCGTCGTAAAAGGTCGACAGGCTGATCCCGACCTGAAGGAAGCCCGATCCGTCGGCGAGGTTGGTCGTGAAGGCATCGGTCATCGGATAATAGGTGATTTCATATTTGCGCGGATCGACCTTGAAGCGGTCGTTCGGAACCGAGACGGTGCCGACCTTCAGCGCCGGCTCCTTGCCTTCCCCGCCGCCTTCGCCCTCGGCCGCCGCTTCCTCGCCGACGCTGCGGACGACAAGCTTGGGATAATGATCCTCGGGTTTCGCTTCAGGACCGGCGAGGCCGCCGCCCAGATAGATGCCCGCACCGGCGCCGGCGCTGATCAGCGCGGTCGCGCCGATACCCAGCATCAGCATCTTCTTCATCTTGCCACCCTTCTTGGGCTCGGCGTCGGGGGTTTTGTCCTTGCTCATGGTCAGGCCTTTCGGGGTCAGGCAAAGCGGCCGCGGCGATCCGCGGCGCGTTCATTGCGGTCGGCGCCGGGGCGCTCGGGGGCGGTTTCGATCAGATGGCTGGCGTTCGGAGCAGCATTCCGGCCGCTCTGGCCCTGCTGCTGTTGCTGGCGCCCGGTCTCGGCGGGCGTATGCGTGACCTGCGCCTCGGCGACGCGCACGCCCTGCTGGCGCAGATCCTCGACGAGACGCGGCTGCGCGGCGGTGACGATCGTCGCGGTCGCTTCATGCTGGGTGTCGAGCTTCAGCGACACACCGCCGCTGTCGTCCAGCTTCATCGCGACGTCGAGCCGGCCGAGATGGCGCGGCATCAGGCGGAAGCTGAGGTCGCCGCTTTCCGATTTGGTCGCGGCGATGTCGGTCGCGAGCTGGGCGATCCACTGGTCGTCGCTGCCCATATCGAGCAGGCGTTCGGTGACCGGCGCGGCGGCCTGGGCGAAAGCGGGGGCCACGATGCCCGGTGCGGCGGGCTGGCCGAAGAGCACCGCCATCGACGCGCCGCTGTCGGCCACGGGCCGGACCGGGGCGGGATCGGCGGCCGGTTTCGCGGCCGACGTCGGCAAGGCGGCGCTTTCCGCCCTGACCGGACGCGCCGGGGTGGGGGCAAGAGCCTCTTCGCGAGCGGGCTTGGAAGCGGCGCTCGCGACGGCCTTGTCGGCCGGACGCGCCGGAGCAACGGCGGGAGCGTCGGGCGTCGGTGCGGTCTTGCCCGTCGTGGTAGGCAGGGTCGTCGCCGTCGCCGTCGATCGCGGCGCCGCCTCTTTCGTTTCGGACGTCTTCGCGGGTCGGCCGGTGGGTGTCGGAGCCGCATTTGCTGCCATTGCCACGGCGGTAGCGGTAGCGGCAGAGACAGGGGCCGACTGTGCCGGATCGGCGGTCACGGTCGTCGCGACGGGCAGCTCGGCGGCGCGGGCTTCGGGAGCGTCGGTCCCGACGGGAGCGTCACCGTCCGCGTCGTCGGCCTTGGCATCGAGCTTTTCGAGGGGCTTTCCGGGTGCATCGACCGCGGGCTTCGCGGTAGCGCGCGGGGTCGCCACGGCGATCAGCAGGCTCGCGGCAACGGCGGCGTCGGGCGTCGGCGTCGCCTCTGCCGGTTTCGCGGCGGGCGTGGAGGGCTGCTCGGCGGACGCCTCGGGCAGGATCGCTCCGGTCGCCGCGGCGGCCGCCGATATCTGGACCGGTGCGGCGCCGGGCTGCGAGCGAAGCGGGCTGATGGCCGAAGCCAGCGGCGCCGTCGCCGTCGCGGTCGGAAGGGTCGTTGCCATAGGAAGCACCATGTCCGCTTCCCCGTCGACGACGGCGCTCGGGGCGGCCGGGACGGGGGTGTTGGAGGGAGGCGTGAGCGCGATCGGACCGGCCGGCAGCGCGTCGGCGCCGCTCGCCACGCTGCCGGGCAGCCTGGCGAGCAATTGCTCGAAGCCGCCGGCATCGCTGTCGGCGGGCGCCGCCGGACCCAGCGCGGCGAGGATCGTCGCGAGGCCGGTCTGCGCCTGGGGAAGGGCGGGGGCAGCCATCATGCCGCGCCGCCCTCGATCAGGCGCAGGCTCATCGCCCGGCGGCGATGCGGACGGTTGGCGTCGCTGCGGCGCTCCATCTCGGCCTCGGCCGACTTGCGGCTGCGCTCGTAGAGGCGGACCGCCGATTCTTCCTTCATCATCGCGCTCTGGGCGAGGATGCCCGCTTCGTCGCGGCGGATGCCGGCATTGACGAGCGGCGCGGCGAGATTTTCCTTCGCCATGTCGAGCCGCATACCGAGCTCGCCGATCGTGTTGAGCGCGCGGCCCGCGACCGCGCCCTTCGCCATCGCCAGGTCGGTGCGCAGCCCCTCGAGGCGCTTCGACAGTTCGACCAGGCTCGCGAGCTCGCCGGTGGCGCGCGCGAGATGGGCCTCGGCCATCTGATGTTCGACGGAGCGCACGCGGATGATGCGTTTGCGGCGTGCGGTGCGGGCGTTCATGCAGTAAATCCTTCAATCAGGGCGTTGCGGGAGGTGGTGAAATCGACTTGCGTGCCGGCGGCCTGCGACACGAAGGCGAGCTGATCGGCGTGGCGCGCGATCGCGGTGTCGAGCACGGGATCGCCGCCGGCGACATAGGCGCCCATCAGCATCAGATCGCGATTCTCTTCATAGGCGGACCAGAGCTGACGAAAGCGCGCGGCGGCGGCGGCATGATCGGGGTCGACCGAATCGGCCATGGTGCGCGAGAGCGAGCGGGCGACGTCGATCGCGGGATAGACGCCCTGTTCGGCGAGCGTGCGCGACAGGATGATATGCCCGTCGACGATCGCGCGCGCCGAATCGACGACCGGATCGTCGATGTCGCCGCCATCGGCGAGGACGGTGTAGAGCGCGGTGATCGATCCGCCGGTCAGGCTGTCGTTGCCCGCGCGCTCGACGAGCGAGGGGATCAGCGCGAAGGTCGAGGGCGGATAGCCCTTCATCGTCGGCGGCTCGCCCAGCGTCAGCCCGATCTCGCGCTGCGCGTGCGCGACGCGGGTCAGGCTGTCGATCAGCAGCAGCACCTTCTTGCCCTCGGCGCGAAAGGATTCCGCAATCGCGGTTGCGCGCATCGCGGCGCGCAGGCGCAGCAAGGGCGGATGATCGGCGGGAACCGCGACGACGACCGATTTCTTGCGGACGGCGGGGGGCAATTTGGTCTCGACGAAATCGCTGACCTCGCGGCTGCGCTCGCCGATCAGCCCGACGACGATCACATCGCATTCGGTGCCCGCGATCATCTGGCCCATCAGCACCGACTTGCCGACGCCCGAACCCGCGATGATCGCGACGCGCTGGCCCTCGCCGATGGTGAGCAGGCCGTTGATCGCGCGGACCCCCATGTTGAGCGGCTTCGTCACCCGGCCGCGGCGCAGCGGATTGACCTTGCGGCCGGCGAGCGGCCACTGAAACTGCGACTTGACCGGCGGGCGGCCGTCGAGCGGGTTGCCCTGTGCGTCGATGATGCGGCCGAGCAGCGCCTTGCCGCAGGCGACCATGCTGCTCGCGCCGTGCGGCTCGACCGGCGCGCCGGTGACGAGCGGCATGTTGGTGTCGAAGGGGAGGACGAGGCTGCGGTGACCGCGAAAGCCGACGACTTCGCCATAGACATAGTCGTTGTTCGCCGACTTGATGCGGACGTTGCTGCCGAGCGGCTGCGGAAAGCCCGACACTTCGAGCATGATGCCCTCGTGCGCGACGAGCGTGCCGATGCGGCGCGGGCTCGCGTCGCGGAGTTCGACGGGCGCGAGCAATTGCTGCGCGGTCAGGGCGAGGCGGCGCGTCATGCGGCGATATCCTCGCCGCCGAGCGCGGCGCGCAGTTCACCCAGATAGACGGCGCGGCCGTGCTCGATCCAGCCGGCCGAGGTTTCGATGCGGACGGTGCCGCGCATCATCGTCGGGTCGGCCTCGACCGGCAGCGCGATCGGTGCGTCCATCAGCAGCGCGGCGTCGGCGGGGTTGACCCACAGGGTGCGCGCCTTGTCGGCCTCGGCGACCATCGCCGCGGCGATGTCGGCCTGCGTCTGCAGCCATTCGGCGTCGATCGGCGCGCGGCCGACGATCTGGCGGACCAGCCGCTCGACCGTTTCGGCGATCAGCTGCGCCAGTTCCTCGCTCGGTTCGTCCTGCAGCGCCTCGGCGCCCGCGACGAGCGCCAGCAACTGTTCGCGCTCGACCGCGAAAGCGGCCTCGGCGAGGCGCTGGCCTTCGGCAAGGCCCTGCGCGAACGGATCGTCGGCGGGCTCCGCGGCGGCGGGCGCCGGTTCGACCGGAACCGTCTCGGCGACCAGCGGCGCGCCGAAATGCAGCGGGCGAAAGCCGCGTCCTTCCGCCATCAGCGCGGCGAGCGAGACGACGGTCGCTTCGGCGGCGCGATCAGACATAATCGTCGCCCGCGCCCGCGATCATGATCTCGCCGCTCGATGCCATCTGGCGGACGATCTGCATGATCGCCTTCTGCGCCTCGTCGACGTCGGTGCGCTTGACCATCGTCATTTCGGCCATCTCGTCGCGAATCGTTTCCGACGCACGCTTCGACATGGTGGCAAGGCAGCGGTCGACCATGTCGGCGTCGGTGCCCTTGAGCGCGACGGCGAGCTGCGCGGCGTCGACCGAGCGCAGCACGGTGCCGAGGCTCTTGGCGTCGAGATCGCGCAGATTCTCGAAGATGAACATCTCTTCCTCGATGATCTGCGCGAGCAGCTTGTCCTGCTTCTTGAGCGCGCGGATCGTGCGTTCCGAAAGCTGCTTCGGCATCTTCTTCATGATCTTGGCGACGTCGCCGGGGCCGCCGATCGGCCGCTTGGCGACGCGCTGGCCGCCGACGTTCGCGGCGGCGAGCACCGATTCGAGATCCTCGATCGCGGCGGCCGGCACGGCGGTGAGCTGCGCGGCGCGCAGCACCAGTTCGGCCTGCAATCCCTCGTCGAGCGTCTCGACCGCACGCGCGGCGACATCGGGGACGAGCACCGACAGGATCAGCGCGCCGACCTGCGGATGTTCGTTCGCGAGCAGCGCGCTGATCGCGTCTACGTCCATCCAGCGCAGCATCTCGAGCGACGCGGCGCTCGACTGCGGCGCGACCGCGGCCAGGATATTGTCGGCGCGGACATTGCCGACCGCATCGTGGATCACGGTGCGGATGCGCGCGTCGGCGCCGACCGCGAGCGCGCTGACGTTGCGGCTTTCGGAAACGAACTGGTCGAGCGCCTGCTCGATCTGGCCTTCGCTCGCATTGGCGGTGTCGAACATCGATTTGGCGAGCTGGCGCACTTCCTCGGGGCCAAGATGCTTGAGGATCGTCGCGGCTTCGCTTTCGTCGAGTAGCATCAGCAGGATCGCGGCCGCCGACGATCCCTCGATCGCGGGCTTGCCGCGCGGGGTTTCGATGTCGGCGTCGATATCGGTATCGATTACGTCAGGCACGGGCGCCCTCCTGCATCAGCTGGCGGACGACCAGCGCGGCGCGGGCCGAATCCTGGCGGACGAATTCGCGGACCAGATTGGCGCGCGCCTCATAGCTGGGGGCGGCCTCGATCATCTCGAGCGTGATTTCGCTGCTGGCGTGTGGGCTGGCGAGCGCGGCGGGATTTTCGGTCACCGCGAGCAACGTCTCCTCGATCTGCGCCTCGCGCTCGGCGCGCTGGGTCGCGCGCTGCTTGGCGGCGCGGATCAGCGGGCGGCCGATGAAGAAGAAGGCGAGCAGCGCGGCAAATATGGCGCCGACCTGCTTGATCAGCGGCAGGAACCAGGGCTGGTCGTAAAAGGCCGGGGCCGCATCCTCGACCTGGACGAAGGGGCGCTGGTTGATCGCGACCATGTCGCCGCGCGCCGCGTCGAAACCGATCGCGCCCTTCACCAGGCTGTCGATCTTCGCGATGTCGGTCTGGGTCAGCGCCTTCTTGCCCTGGTTGAGCGCGACTGCGACCGAGACGCGGCGAAGCTGGCCCTGCGGCTGGTGCGTCACCGAAATCTCGCGGCCGACCTCATAGGCGCGGGTGGCGTTCTCGTTGCTGTTGGTCTGCGCCGCGGGTGCGCCGGGCGCCGTCGGGACGGGGGCGGCGTTGGTGACGGTCGAGGCCTGCGGCGGCTGGTTCGACAGCGCGCCGGGGATACCGACGGCGGGGGGAACGCCCTCGCCGCTGACGGTGCGCGTGACCTGCTCGCTGGTCAGCGCGCGATCGTCCTTGGGGAAGCTCTCTCGCGTCGCCTGGCTTTCGGACATGTCGACGTCGGCATGGACCTCGACGGTATAATTGCCTGCACCGAGCATCGGGCCGAGCAGGGTGTCGAGCGCGCGGCGGAAGCGATCCTCGACCTGCGTCTGAAGCTGGAAGGCCTTCATGTCGCCGTTCGACGCACCGTCGCTGAGCAGCGCGCCGCGCTGGTCGATGACCTGCACCTGATCGGCGTTCATGCCGGGGACCGAGGAAGCGACGAGGAAGCGGATCGCCTGCACCTGACCGTCGGAGAGCGAGCGGCCGTTCTGCAGCGTCAGCATCACCGAAGCGGTGGCGGGCTTGTCCTCGCGGACGAACAGGCTGGGCTCGGCGGCGGCGATATGGACGCGCGCGCTCTTCACCGCGTCGATCGTCTCGATCGTCCGCGACAGGTCGGCCTCGCGCGCCGAGCGCAGCGTCTCGCCCTCGATCGCGCGGCTCGACCCCATCGGCAGCGACGCGATCAGGCTGTCGCCGCTCGGCGCCGCCTTGGGCAGGCCCTGACCCGCGAGCGCAATGCGCGCCTGATAGACTTTGTCGGCGTCGACGGTCAGCGCGCCGGTCGCCGGATCGATCGTGTGGCCGATCCCCTGCGACTGGAGCGCGTCGGCGACCGCGGCCTTGTCGTTGTCGTCGAGCCCGGCGAAGAGCTGGGCCTGCGGGGCCGACTGGGTCATGAAATAAGCGAGCGCGGCGATGCCGATCGCGGTGGTGGTGGCGATCATCGGTAGCGCGCGCTGAACGGCGGGCTGGCGGACGAACTGCTGAACGGGCGCGAAACGGCCGCCCATCGCGGGGACGGGCAGACGGTTCGGGCTTTCGTCGACGGGGGTCAGGATCTGGGTTTCGGCCATGGGTTACACCGGCATGTTCATGATGTCGCGATAGGCAGAGAGCAGCTTGTTGCGGACCTGCAGCGTGGTCTCGAAGCCGAGCGAGGCCTTCTGCCGCTCGATCATCACGCTGACGATGTCGTGGGTGTCGCCGCGCTCATAGGCTTCGCTGAGATCGCTGGCGCGATTCTGCTGGGCGTTGACCTGTTGCAGCGCGTTGCTGATCGCGGCGCCGAAATCGGGCGCGCCAGCCGCGCCGCCCCCAAGGCCGTCGACCCCGCCCGCGGTGCCGCGACCGGCGGCGCGTTGCAGCGCCTGGTTCTGATTGAGGATCGAACTGCGCATCTGCAGCAGCCGGCTCGAGTCAATCGTGCTCATAAAGCTTTCATCCGTCCTGGTGCGCGGCCTCGCGCCGCACGCCAAAGAAGAATGCAAGGCCCGTGCCATAAATTTTATTGGCTGTTTTTCAGGGGTTTGATTGGCTACCGAACAGGCTTAATGCCATCTTCGACATTTTTTTGACGCAGCCGCTTAATCCACCGCGCGGGTCGCCGTTACTGCCTCCGTGACCGCTCGCCGAGCCCTCACGAAACGGGAATGGCCAACGGGCCGGAAAGGAACAACATGACTGTCATCAACACCAATGTGAGCGCGCTCCGCGCCCAGAACAGCTCGCGTGTTGCCAACAATATGCAGGCGACGGCGATGGAACGTCTGTCGAGCGGCAAGCGCATCAACAGCGCCAAGGACGACGCCGCCGGCCTCGCCGTGGCGACCCGCATGAACGCTGCGTCGCGCGGTTTCACGCAGGCGATCCGTAACGCCAACGACGGCATTTCGCTGGCGCAGACCGCCGACAGCGGCGCCGGCGGCATCTCGGACATCCTGATCCGTATGCGTGATCTCGCGATGCAGGCTTCGACGGGCACGCTCAGCGACGCCGACCGCACGCTGGTGCAGAAGGAAGTCACCGCGCTGATCTCGCAGATCGGCGACATCGTGACGCAGACGACCTTCAACGGCAACGTCCTGCTCGACGGCAGCGCGACGACCGGCTTCGACATCCAGACCGGCCTCAAGAGCGGTGAAAAGGTGAACATCACCATTGCCAAGCTCGATGCGACGACGCTTGGTGTCAACGCGCTCTCGGTCGCGACTGCTACCGGCGCCACCGGCGCTCTGGCGACGCTCGACACCGCGATCGACAAGGTCGCCAGCGAACGCGCCAACCTCGGTGCGCAGCAGAACCGTCTGAGCGCGGCTGTCGACAATTTGACGGCGCGCGTCACCAACCTCGACGAATCGAAGTCGCGCATCGAAGACGCCGATTTCTCGGCCGAATCGACCAAGCTTGCCGCCGCCGGCATCCTGGCGCAGGCCTCGACCGCGATGCTCGCTCAGGCGAACCAGAGCGCGCAGGGCGTGATGAACCTGCTCCGCGGCTAAAGCGGAAGCTTCGCAAACAGAAATTCAGGCCAACTTTGGTTGGTCCCTTTATTGGCCTGATCCGACGCCCCGGCTCCCCACAGCCGGGGCGTCTTTTATTGGGCGGCAGGCCATTCGGTTCACGCGGAGACGCGGAGGAGATCGTTCAGGCCGACAGGCCCTTTTGCCATTCAAGGGTGAGCCAAAAGCCGACAACTGGAAGAGAAAGGCCGCTTCGCGGCAAACACTCCCCCTCCGCGTCTCCGCGTCTCCGCGTGAACCGAATGGCCTGCCGCCCCGCCCCTCAATGAAAATCGCGCGACTTCGGAAGGATGCGAACATCGCGCGGATGGCCGTGACGCGGCATCGGCCCGCCCGGCATGGCCTCGTCGCCCAATCCGTCGAGCCGGTCGGTGCAGTCGGTGATGCGCGTCGCCATCAGGTGGATCACCCCTTCCTTGCTGCGCTGCACCTCGCCCTCGGCGAGCATCAGCCGCGACGCCATGACGGCGCGGCGCAGGCGCTCGAAAAGGCGCGCCCAGAGCAGGATGTTGACGATCCCGCTCTCGTCCTCGAGCGTGATGAACACCGCATTGCCCTTGCCCGGCCGCTGGCGGATCAGGACGACGCCCGCGGTGCGGACGATCGACCCGTTCTTCGCCGCCGCGACCTCGCCCGCGCTGAGCACGCCTTCGGCGGCGAAGCGCGGGCGCAGGAACGCCATCGGATGGCCTTTCAGCGACAGCCGCGTCGTCTGATAGTCGGTGAGCACATGCTCGGCCATCGGCGTGGACGGAAGCTGTGCATCCTCTTCCTGTCCGAGCTCGTCGGTTTCTGCCGCGTCGAACAGCGGCAGCACCCCCTGCCGCACCCGCCGCGCATCCCACAGCGCGGGCCGCCGTTCGAGTCCCATCGACCGGCACGCATCGGCATCGGCGAGCAGCCGCAAGGCGCGGCTCGGCAGGTCCGCGCGGCGCGCGAGTTCCTCGACCGAGGTAAAGGGCGCGGTGACGCGAGCTTCGTCGATCGCGTCCGCCCATATCTCGCGGAACCCGTCGACCTGCCGAAAGCCGAGCCGCAGCGCGAGACTGCCGTCGTCAGTGCGTTCGAGGCTGTTGTCCCAATGGCTGGCATTGACGTCGACCGCGCGCACCTCGACGCCATGCCCCTGCGCGTCGCGGACGAGCTGCGCGGGGGCATAGAAGCCCATCGGCTGCGAATTGAGGATGCCGCAGGCGAAGACGGCGGGGTGGTAATGCTTGATCCATGACGAGACATAGACGAGCCGCGCGAAGGACTGGGCGTGGCTTTCGGGAAAGCCGTAACTGCCGAAACCCTCGATCTGCTTGAAGCAGCGTTCGGCGAAGTCCTTCTCGTAACCGCGCCGCATCATGCCGCCGATCATCTTCTCGCGGAAATTGTCGATCGTCCCGACGTTGCGAAAGGTCGCCATCGCGCGGCGCAGGCCGTTCGCTTCCTCGGGCGTGAAGTCGGCGGCGACCATCGCCAGCTTCATCGCCTGCTCCTGGAACAGCGGGACGCCGTGGGTTTTCCTGAGCACGTCGTAAAGCTCGTTGGGGTCGTGCGGCGGAGCGGGGGAAGGGAATGTGACCTTCTCTTCCCCGGCCCGCCGTTTCAGATAGGGATGCACCATATCGCCCTCGATCGGGCCGGGGCGAACGATCGCGACCTGCACGACGAGGTCGTAGAACACTTCCGGCTTGAGGCGCGGCAGCATGTTGATCTGCGCGCGGCTTTCGACCTGGAACACGCCGATGCTGTCGCCCTTTTGCAGCATCGCGTAAACGGCTTGGTCGCTGCAATCGATGTCGAGTTCCAGCGTGTGGTCGCCCAGCCCATGTTCGCGCATCAGGTCGTAGCATTTGCGGATGCAGGTCAGCATACCGAGCGCGAGCACGTCGACCTTCATCAGGCCCAATGCATCGATGTCGTCCTTGTCCCATTCGATGAAGGTGCGATCCTCCATCGCGGCATTGTGGATCGGCACCAGTTCGTCGAGCCGCCCCTCGGTCAGCACGAAGCCGCCGACATGCTGCGACAGGTGGCGCGGCGCCTGCAGCAGTTCGCCGACGAAGCGGTGCAGCCGCTCGATCTCGCCATTGTGCGGGTCGAGCCCGGCCTCGACGAGGCGCTGGGTCGGCACTTCGTCGCCCCAGCTTCCCCAGCTCGTGTCGGCAAGCCGCGCGGTGACGTCCTCGCTGAAGCCGAGCGCCTTGCCGACCTCGCGGATCGTGCTGCGCGGACGGTAATGGATGACCGTCGCGGCGATCCCCGCGCGGTCGCGGCCATAGCGCGCATAGATATGCTGGATCACCTCCTCGCGCCGTTCATGCTCGAAATCGACGTCGATGTCGGGGGGCTCGTCGCGCTCGGCCGACATGAAGCGCGAGAAGAGCAGTTCGTGCTGCATCGGATCGACCGAGGTGACGCCGAGCAGGAAGCAGACGATCGAATTGGCCGCCGACCCGCGCCCCTGGCAGAGGATCGGCGGCTCCTGCGCGCGCGCGAAGCGGACGAGATCGTAGACGGTCAGGAAATAATAGACGTAGTTCCGTTTGCGGATCAGCCGCAATTCATTGCCGATCAACTGGCGCACCTTGGGAGGGAGGGGCGTGTTGTAACGCGCTTCCGCCGCCGTCTTCACCAGATGGTGGAGATAGGGAAACGGCTTCCAGCCCGGCGGCACCGGCTCGTGCGGATATTCGTAACGCAGGTCGTCGAGCCGGAAGGTGATGCGGCCCAGCAGCTTCGCGCTCTGCGCGATCGCCCCCGGATAGCCCGCGAACAATCGCTGCATTTCGGCAGGCGATTTCAGATAGCGCTCGCCATTGGCGTGGAGCAGCCGGCCCGCCTTCTGAACCGTCGTGCCTTCGCGGATGCAGGTGACGATGTCGTGCAGCGGCCGCTGCGCCGCGCTTGCATAGAGCGCGTCGCCCGTTGCGAGCAGCGGGACGCCGGTCGCCGCCGACAGGCGCTGGCGTTCCGCCAGCCGCCGCGCATCGGCGCCCGATCGCGGCATCGTCGCGGCCAGCCACACCGCCTTCGGCCGCGCGCGCTTGAGCGTGCGGAGCAGGGTTTCGTCGCCGTCCATCGCGATCAGCAGCAGATCGTCCGAATGGTCGAGCAGATCCTGAAGAGTGAGGATGCAGTCTCCCTTCTGCGCGCGCAGATTGCCGGTCGACAGCAGGCGGGTCAGCCGGCCCCAGCCGGGACGGCTGACCGGATAGGCGACGATGTCGGGCGTGCCGTCGGCGAAAGCGAGCCGCGCTCCGACCACCAGCCGGAAACCCGCCACCGTCTCGGGCTCTTTGACCTGCAGCTCTTTCAGAAAGGCCCACGCCCGCACCACCCCCGCGACGCTGTTGCGGTCGGCGATGCCGATGCCGCTCAGACCGAGGCGTAGCGCCTCCGCGACCATCTCGGCGGGGTGCGAGGCGCCGCGCAGGAAGCTGTAGTTGGTCGCGGCGACCAGTTCGGCGAAGCCGGGCTCGGGCGGCGCCTCGCTCATGCGAACAGGCCGTGGATATACCAGCGCGGATCGGCCTTCTCGTCGTAAAGCCCGTGGCGGAACAGCCAGAAGCGGCGGCCCTGAACATCCTCGACGCGGTAATAGTCGCGCGTCAGTCCGCCATTGTCGCGGCGCCGCCACCATTCGGCGGCGATGCGCTCGGGCCCTTCGTAGCGGCGCACCGCATGGACCGCGCGGCGCCAGCGGAACTGGTGCGGCGGACCGTCGGGCACCTCGGCGATCACCTCGATCGGCTGCGGCGGGTCGAAGAGGTGGAAGGGACGCGTCGGTGGTTCGCCGGCTTCGGGCGCGGGCCAGGCTATGGGCGGCGGCGCGTCGATCGCGGGGAGCGCGAGTTGCGCCTGCTCGGGAATATGCGTGTCGGTGCCGCGCAGCCGCTGGACGCGGCCGCGGCCGAGCCGTGTCGTCATCCGGTCGACGAGTTCGTCCAGCGCCGCCCCCGAAGCCCGCACTGCGCCGCCTTCGAGCTTGAGCTGGCTCGCACCGAGCGGGTCGAACCGCGGCACCGTCAGACGGATCATGTCGAAACCGAAGCCCGGATCGAGCGGATCGGCGAGGGTGTCCATCCGTTCGGCGAACAGGCGCATGACGAGCCCGGCGTCGCGCGTCGAGTGCCCAGTCTCGACCTCGATACCGCGCGCGAGGCCGTCGCTGCGAAAGAAGGTGGCGCGGAAATGACGTCCGCCCTTGCCGCGAACGGCGAGCGCGTCGATCGCTTCTCTGGCAAGATCGGTCAGCACCCTGGTCGCATGGGCGGTGCTGCCCAATGGTTCGGCGAAGCGGCGTTCGACCATCACCGGCGGCGGCGTGATGCGTGGGTCGAGCGGGCTGGGCGCGTCGCCGAGGATACGGCGCAGCGCGGTTGCGGCGCCGGCGCCGAAGCGCGCGGCGATATTCGCCATCGGTCGGCTCGCGAGGTCGCCGATCGTCTTCAGCCCCGCGCGGACGAGCGCGACCGTTGCCTCGCCGTCGAGGCCGAGCGCCGCGACGGGTAGCCGCCGGATCGCCGCCGCCTCGTCGGGGGCGGGCGGCGCGGGGTAGCGTGCGAGCGCGCGGGCGGCGTCGGCCGTATCCGCGAAAGCGTGGCGCAGCGTCATCCCCAGCCGGTCGAACCGCGTTTCGAGATCGGCGGCGATTCCGGCCTCGCCGCCGAACAGATGCTCGGCGCCCGCGATGTCGAGGATCAGCCCGTCGGGCGCATCGAGCGCGACGAGCGGCGTGTAGCGCGCGCAACCCTGCGCGATCCGGTCGAGCCAGGCATGATCGGCGACCGGATCGTGCGGTACGATGGCAAGATCGGGAACGCGCGCCCGCGCGTCGGCGAGCGGCATGCCGGGGGCGAGCCCGAGGGCGTGGGCACGCGGGTCGACGGCGGCAAGGCGGAGCGCGCCGCGCTGTTTCTCGGTAAAGGCGAGCGGGGCGTCAGGCGGCCGCGGCGCCGTGCGGCAGAACCGCTCGGCGGGCAGCCACGGGAAGAAGAGCGCCAGATAGCGCCGCTTCCCCGAAGCGATTTTGGTCATGGTTCCAGTCCAGTCGCCAGCGCCCGCCCGCGGGACCGGCGCGCCAGCGAAGCAGTTCGAGGTCGAAGGCGGGGGCGCCGGGAGCGTCGGCTTCAAGCGCCTGCGACGGGGCGGCGACGACGCTCCAGCGCGTTTCGGCGACGCTCGGCGCGGGTGCGGCATTGAGGCGGAGCATCAGCAGCGTCGCTCCGGCATCGCGCGCGCCGAGGGCGAGGCGGCGGCCCGCGGTGAGGTCGAGAAGCGGGAATTTCCCCCAGCTTTCGACGATCACTGCCGCCGACCCCGCGCAGCGGATCGCATCGTTCGCGCAGGCGAGCAGCAGCCTGGGGTCGGGGGTCTCGATGAGCAGCAGGCGATCGGGGTCGCCGCCGAGTTCGGCGATGCCGGGGGCATAGATCGAACCGGCGCGCCGCGTGGCGTCGGTGGTGCGCAGCCAGATCAGCGGCGCCATGCCCGGCGTGCGGAGCGCGAGCAGCGCGGCGAAGGCGGCGGCGCTCGTCGCGTCGAGTGCGTCGGCGGCGAAAAATTCATGCACGCGCCCCGCCGCGAACCCGCCGCCGAGCGCTTCGTCGAACGCGGCGCAGCCGCTCGCGAGTCCGCCGCCCGCCGGACGGCTTGCCGCACCGCCATCGGCGGCGAGCCGCGCGACGCGTCGGCGCAGCGCGGCGAGTTGAGAAGACGACTCGCGCATATTTGTTCCTGATATGTTCTTATAGCGCTTTGTCGCTGGCGCTTGTCAAGGCGGCGGGTGCCGCGTCGATTGATCTCACGCAAAGGCGCAAAGGTGCGAAGACTTTTGGCCGCGAGGGCGGTTTTCAGAGAGTCTCACACAAAGACACAAAGAGGGCAGTTGCCGCCGCCGCGTCGCTTTAATCGTCATTTGAGGAAAATGGGCCGGACTTCGTCCGGCCAATCCCGAATTAACCACGGTACGTCCGGATGCAAATTATGCGGGTGCAACTGCCCTCTTTGTGTCTTTGTGTGAGATTTTCTTCTTCGCGCCTTCACGCCTTTGCGCGAGATCAATCAGCGCGCCGCCGCGTCGCTCCCGGCGCCGCTGTCCCCGCCCAGGGCGCGGAACAGGGCGATTCGGGTTTGCACGAGCAGCAGGCCCGTGCCGATCTCGCTGCGCCGTGCCGCATAGAGGCTGCGCTGCGCGTCGAGGCTGGAAAGGAAGCTGTCGACGCCGCCCTTGTAGCGCGCGTCGGTGAGCATCGCGGTGTCGGCGGCCGCCTCCGTATTCGCGGCGGCGGCGCGGACGCGTTCTGAAATCGTGCCCTGCACCGCGAGCGCGTCGGCGACGTCGCGGAAGGCAGTCTGGATCGCGCCCTCATAACTCGACAGCGCGGCGTCGCGCTGCGCCTTGGTGACGTCGACCCCGGCGCGGCGGCCGCCGAAGTCGAAGATCGTCGCGCTCGCGTCGCCCCCCGCCGACCAATTGAACGATCCCTTGTCGAACAGGCTCGACAGCGCATCGCTCGCGAAGCCGAGCAGGCCGGTCAGCGAGATGGTCGGGAACAGCCGCGCGCGCGCGACGCCGATATCGGCGTTGGCGGCGCGCAGGCGATATTCGGCCTCGATCACGTCGGGGCGGCGCAGCAATATCTGCGAACTGACCCCGGCGGGAAGCTGGACGACGCCCGGCGTCACGTCGGCAAGCCCCGCGGGAAGCAGCGCGGAGTCGAACTCGGCACCGACGAGCAGCCGGATCAGATTTTCGTCCTGCGCGAGCGCGGTCTGCTGCTGCGCGATCGAATCCTCGGCGGTCGCGAGAATCTGTTCGGCCTGGCGCAGGTCGGTGCGCGGCGCGACCCCGCCGTCGAGCCGCGCCCTGGTCAGCCGTACGCTTTCGCGCGCGTTGGCGGCGGTGTCCCCGGCGATCTTGAGCAGGTCGCGGTCGGCGCCATAGGTGGCCCAGATGTCGGCAAGGTCGGCGATCAGACCGAGCCGGACGGTCCGCGACGCGGCTTCGGTTGCGAGCGCGCTGTTGCGGTCGGATTCGGCGGCATTGGCGAGGCGGCCGAACAGATCGAGCTCGAACGAGGTAATGCCGCCGCGCAGCGAGAAGTCGCCATTGCCGTTTCCGCTGCCGCCCGAATCGGAATAGCCTGCGCCGGCGCTGACGCCGAGCGCGGGGAACTGCCCCGCCCGGCTGACCCGCGCCTGCGCGCGGGCGGCGGCGACATTGGCGTAGGCGGTGCGCAGATCGCGATTGTTCGTGAGGGCCTGATCGACGAGAGTTTGCAGGCGCGGATCGGTGAAGATCGTCTTGTACGACAGGATCGGCAGCATCTCTTCGCTCTGAAGAAGATAGGCGTCACCCACCGGCCAGCTTTGCGGCACCGGCGGCGGGGGAAGCACCGTCTTCGGCGCGAGCGAGCAGCCCGCCAGCAGGATCGGAACCGCGATCAGGAGCCCGCGTTTCATGCCGTCGCCTCCGCGCTGCCGTCTTTCTTGGCGAAGCGCTGGCGCACCGCCGCGAGCCCGTCGCGCACGCCGCGACGGACGAGCACGAAGAAGAGCGGGATGAAGAAGATCGCGAGCAGCGCCGCGGTCAGCATCCCGCCGATCACCGCGGTGCCGATCGCGACGCGGCTGTTCGCGCCGGCGCCGGTCGCGATCGCGAGCGGCAGCACGCCGAAGATGAACGCGAAACTCGTCATCAGGATCGGGCGCAAGCGGATGCGTGCCGCCTCGATCGCCGCCTCGATCACGCGCTTGCCCTTGCGTTCCTCCTGCTCGGCGAATTCGATCATCAGGATCGCATTCTTCGCCGCGAGCCCCATCGTCGTCAGCAGGCCGATCTGGAGGTAGACGTCGTTTTCGAGCCCGCGCAGCGTCACCGCGAACACCGACCCGACGAGGCCGAGCGGGATGATCAGGATGACCGCGAGCGGGATCGACCAGCTTTCGTAGAGCGCGGCGAGGCAGAGGAAGACGACGAGCAGCGACAGGCCATAGAGCAAGGGCGCCTGCCCCGACGCCTGCCGCTCCTGATAGGAGGCGCCCGCCCAGGCGACGCTGGTGCCCGGGATTTGCGCGGCCATTCGCTCCATCTCGTCCATCGCTTCGCCCGAACTGGTGCCCGCGGCAGGCTGTCCCGAGATTTCGAACGCAGGAACGCCCTGAAAGCGCGAGGTGCTGGACGGCGTCGTCGACCAGCCGATGTTGGAAAAGGCCGAAAAAGGCGACATCTGCCCGTCCGAAGAACGGACATACCATTGGCCGAGATCTTCCGGCTTGGCGCGATAGGGGGCATCGCCCTGGACATAGACGCGCTTGACGCGACCCTTGTCGATGAAGTCGTTGACGTATCGCCCGCCCCAGGCGGTCGCGAGGGTGCTGTTCACGTCGCTGTTGTCGAGGCCGTAAGCGGTGAGCCGCTGCGTATCGATGTCGATCTTCAGCGTCGCGACGTCGGGAAGGTCGGACAGGCGGACCGAGGTCAGTTTCGGATTGGCGTTCGCCATGTCGAGCAGCCGGTCGCGCGCCGCGGCAAACTCCTCGCGGCTCATCCCGCTGCGATTCTGGAACTCCATCGTGAAGCCCGAGGTGTCGCCGAGCCCGCGCACCGCGCCGGGGACGAGCGCGAAGACCTGCGCGTCGCGAAGCCCCGACAAGGCCTTGCGCGTGCGGTCGGCGATCGCATCGGCCGTATTCTCCTTGCCCGGCCGCAAATCCCAGTCGACGAGATTGACGAAGCCCTGCCCGGTGTTCTGGCCCGCTGCCGCCCCGCCGCCGCCGCCGGCGATCAGGAAGATCGCGCCGACATTGGCCTTTTCCTGGGTCAGCAGATATTTCTCGATCTGGTCGCGCACCGCGAGCGTGCGTTCCTGCGTCGCGCCTGCGGGCAGACGGAACTGGACCGAGACGCGGCCCTGGTCCTCGTTCGGCAGGAAGCCGCTGGGGAGCCGCACGAACATCACCGCGAGCAGCGCGACGATGAGGACGTAGATGCCGAGAAAGCGCCACTTGCGGTCGACGACTTTGGTCACGCTGCCGACATAGCGTTTCACCGAGCGGTCGAAGCGGGTGTTGAAACCGTCCTGCGCGCGCTTCAGCGCGGCGTGGAAGCGCGGGAAGCGATGCGGACGACCGCTTTCCGCGTCCTGGATCGCGCGCGGTTTCAGCAATGTCGAGGTCAGCGCAGGGCTGAGGATCAGCGCGACGAGCACCGACAGCCCCATCGCCGAGACGATGGTGACCGAGAATTGGCGATAGATGACCCCGGTCGACCCGCCGAAAAAGGCCATCGGCAGGAATACCGCCGACAGCACGAGCGCGATCGCGATCAGCGCGACCTGCAATTCCTTCATCGACTCGATCGTCGCCTCGCGCGCCGACATGCCCGGATTTTCTTCCATCAATCGCTCGACATTCTCGACGACGACGATCGCGTCGTCGACGAGCAGGCCGATCGCGAGCGTCAGCCCGAACAGGGTCAGCGTGTTGATCGTGAAGCCCGCGATATAGAAGATGCCGAAGGTTCCGAGCAGGACGACCGGCACCGCGATCGCGGGGACCAGCACCGCGCGCCAGCTTTGCAGGAAGACGAACATCACGAGGACGACGAGCAGGATCGCCTCGAGCAGCGATTTGCGCACTTCGCTGACCGACAGCTTGATGAAAGCGGTCGCGTCGTTGGCATAGCTGTAGGCAAGCCCGTCGGGGAAGTCGGCGGAAAGCTCCTCCATCCGCGCCTTGACGCGATCGGCGGTTTCGAGCGCGTCGGCCCCCGGCGACAGCGAGATCGACATGCCCGCGCCGGGATGGCCGTTGACGCGGCTGATGGTCGTATAGCTCTCGGCGCCGATTTCGACCCGCGCGACGTCCTTGATCCGCACCGCGGACCCGTCGGGAAGCGTCTTGAGGACGATATTCTCGAACTGTTCGGGGGTCTGAAGGCGCGACTGGGCGGTGACGGTCGCGTTGAGCATCTGACCCTGCGGCGCGGGCAGGCCGCCGACGTCGCCCGCCGCGACCTCGCTGTTCTGCGCGCTGATCGCCGAAACGACGTCGCCGGGCATCAGCGAGACGGCGGCGAGCCGCTGCGGATTGAGCCAGATGCGCATCGCGTGCGGCGCGCCATAGACGTTGACGTCGCCGACCCCCTCGACGCGCGACAGCGGATCCTGGATGTTCGACGCCATATAGTCGGACACGTCCTGGTTCGACCGCGTGTCGGTTTCATCATAGACGCCGACGAGCAACAGCGAATCGGCGTTCGATTTGGTGACGCGCACCCCCTGCTGCTGCACCTGCTGCGGCAGGCGCGAGATCGCCGAGGCGATCTTGTTCTGCACCTGCACCTGCGCGATGTCGGGATCGGTGCCCTTGGCAAAGATCGCCGAGATGCTGGCCTGCCCGCGCGAACTCGATTGCGAGCTGAAATAGAGGAGGCCATCGATTCCGGTGAGCTGCTGTTCGAGCACCTGCGTCACGCTGTTCTCGATCGTCTCGGCCGACGCGCCCGGATAGCTCGCGCGGATATTGACCTGCGCGGGAGCGATATCGGGATATTGTTCGAGCGGCAGCGAGAAGAGCGCGCCCAGCCCGCCGAGCATGACGACGATCGCCAGCACCCAGGCGAAGATCGGCCGATTGATGAAGATGCGCGACATGGGGGGCTATTGTCCTTTCGTCGCCGCACTCTTGTCCGCGGGCGCCCCTATCCGCTGCGGACTGCTGGCCGGAACCGGCTTGATCGGCGCACCCTGCCGCAGGTTGCCGACCCCCTGGCTGATGACCTTGTCGCCGGGCTTCAGCCCGTCGGTGACGACCCAGTTCGTCCCCACCGTGCGCTCGGCGACGATCTTGCGCCGCGCTGCCTTGTTGTCCTTGCCGACCAGATAGACGAAGGCCGACCCGTCGAAATCGCGCTGCACCGCGGTTTGCGGCACGAGCATCGCGGCCGGATTGATCGCCTGATCGAACAGCGCCGTCACGAACATGCCGGGAAGCAGCAGCCCCCCAGGGTTCGGAAAGCGCGCGCGCAGCGTCACCGTGCCGGTTTCCTCGCTGACCGTCACTTCCGAAAACTGCACCGTGCCGGGAAGAGGGTAGTCGCTGCCGTCCTCCAGCTTCAGCCGCACCGAGGTGCCGCCCGGCGTCACCCCGCCGCTGGCGAGCGCCTGGCGCAGCCGGGTGAGGTCGGCGCTCGACTGCTGCATGTCGACATAGATGGGGTCGGTCTGCTGGATCACCGCGAGCGGGGTCGCCTGGCTCGCGCTGACCAATCCGCCCGGCGTGACCAGGCTGCGGCCGATGCGCCCGCTGATCGGCGCCGACAGGCTGGTGTAGCGCAGGTTGATCCGCGCGGTTTCGAGCGCGGCGGCATTTTGCGCCACCGCGGCGCGCGCGCTGCGGGCCTGCGCCAGCGCGTCGGTATAATCCTGCTCGGCGACCGCCTGAATTTTCGCGAGCGGGGCAAAGCGCTTCGCTTTTTCCTCGGCCGCCTGCGCGCTGGCGCGGGCGCTCGCAAGATTCGCTTCGGCCTGATCGACCGCCGCCTGATAAAGGCTCGCATCGATCTGATAAAGCGGCTGACCGGCGCGGACGAAGCCGCCCTCGGTGAACAGGCGGCGGCGGATGACGCCGTTCACCTGCGGCCGTACCTCGCTCGTCTCGAAAGCGACGGTACGCCCGCCGAGCGAGGTGGTCACCGGCACCGCCTCCTGTTTGACGACGACATAGCCGACCTCGGCGGTGCGATTGCCGCCCTTCGCATCCTTGTCCGAACAGGCGCCGAGCGAAAGCGTCGCGATGCACAGGGCTCCGATCAGGAGCAGCGGCCTTGTCTTCGTCATCAGAATTCCGGTCTTGATTTGTGCCGGGCGGCTGGGGAGTCGGCGCTATTCAGCCGAATGGCAGGGGCCATGCAAGCGGTTTCGGGGCTTTGCGACAAAGTGCGACAATTTGGTTGCGCGCGATACCATCGCCCGCTTCATCGCCTGCCGCATCTCTGAAGCCAGCGGGCGAAATTCCGCACCGTCGTCTCCCAGCCATCCGGCCAATGCGGCATGTCCTTCGGGGACAGGTCATTCGCCGCACAGAAGTCGCTTAGCCAATCGCCCTGATTATCGGGGTCGATGGGCATGTCTTCCAGATAATTGTCGTCAGGATGGGGAGACAACTCGACACCCCAATGGGAATATTCTTCGGTAAATATTGTCCAGAGAAACTCGGCGATGTCAGGATCGCAATCGTCCATCAGAAGCGCGACGAATTCCTCACGTCCCGGATTCACGCGGCTTTTCGCCAAGGCCGCAACCTGTCGTTTGTTCGCCCGAGCGGCGAAGATGGCGAACAGCAGATAGAGTCCGACGCAGCCGGCGGCGAACCACCAGCCGTTCACGCCCGCGCGCCCGCCTCCTCGACGCCCGCGCTGTTGTGGCGGAGCGCCTTCAGTACCGTGTCGACGATCTGCGGCGCGTTGAGCCCCGCTTCGTCATATTGCGCCTCGGGCTTGTCCTGATCCTGAAAGACGTCGGGCAGCCGCATCGTGCGCAGTTTCAGCCCGGCGTCGATCAGCCCCTCGTCGCTCGCGAGCGTCAGCACATGCGCGCCGAGCCCGCCGATGCTGCCTTCCTCGATCGTCACGCAGACCTCGTGGGCGGCCAGCGTCCTGCGGATCAGTTCCTCGTCGAGCGGCTTGGCGAAGCGCAGGTCGATTACGCTCGTCGACAGGCCGCGCGCTTCCAGCGTGTCGGCCGCTTTCAGCGCCTCGGCGAGCCGGGTGCCGAGCGACAGGATCGCGACCGTCTTGCCCTGGCGGACGACGCGGCCCTTGCCGATCGCGAGCTTTTGCGGAA
Source organism: Sphingopyxis sp. DBS4 (assembly GCF_024628865.1). Taxonomy (NCBI): domain Bacteria; kingdom Pseudomonadati; phylum Pseudomonadota; class Alphaproteobacteria; order Sphingomonadales; family Sphingopyxidaceae; genus Sphingopyxis; species Sphingopyxis sp. DBS4. The sequence goes on along the minus strand of NZ_CP102384.1, from coordinate 3,564,372 downwards.
CCTCGGGCAGCGCCACGCCGGTGCCGCTTCCGCGCGGATAGCGGAAAGCGATCGGGCCCGCGTCATATTCGGCGGCAGTATAGGTCATGTGGACGAGCTCGGCCTCGTCGGCCGCGGCCATCACCACCATATTGGGCAAGGTCGCGAGATAGGTGATGTCGAAGCTGCCGGCGTGGGTCGATCCGTCGGCGCCGACCAGCCCCGCGCGATCGATCGCGAAGCGCACCGGCAGATTCTGGATCGCGACGTCGTGGACGACCTGGTCGTAGGCGCGCTGGAGGAAGGTCGAATAGATCGCCGCGAACGGCCGCATTCCCTGCGCCGCGAGCCCCGCCGCGAAGGTCACCGCATGCTGCTCGGCGATGCCGACGTCGAAGCTGCGATCGGGATGCGCCTTGGCGAATTTGTCGACCCCGGTCCCCGACGGCATCGCCGCGGTGATCGCGACGATCCGCTTGTCGGTCTCGGCAAGCCTCGCCAGCGTCTCGCCAAAGACGTTCTGATAGGCGGGCGGCCCCGGCGGTGCCTTCGCCTGCACGCCGGTGATGACGTCGAATTTCTGTACGCCGTGATATTTGTCGGCCGCGGCTTCGGCGGGGGCATAGCCCTTGCCCTTCTGCGTCACCGCATGGATCAGCACCGGGCCATGGTCGCTGTCGCGGACATTTTCGAGCACCGGGATCAGATGGTCGAGATTATGTCCGTCGATCGGCCCGACATAATAAAAGCCCAGCTCCTCGAACAAGGTGCCGCCCATCGCCATGCCGCGCGCGAACTCGTCGGTCTTCTTCGCCGCCTTGTGGAGCGGCTGCGGCAGCTTGCGCGCAAAGCGCCGCGCGATCTCGCGCAGCTCGACGAACGGCCGCGACGACACGAGCTTGGCGAGATAGGCCGAAAGGCCGCCGACCGGCGGCGCGATCGACATGTCATTGTCGTTGAGGATGACGATCAGCCGATTGCCCGCGGCGGCGGCATTGTTCATCGCCTCATAGGCCATGCCCGCCGACATCGATCCGTCGCCGATCACCGCGATCGCCCGGCCGGGCTCGTCCTTCAGCTTGTTGGCGATCGCGAAGCCGAGCGCGGCGCTGATCGAGGTCGACGAATGCGCCGCCCCGAACGGGTCGTATTCGCTCTCGCTGCGCTTGGTGAAGCCCGAAAGCCCGCCGCCGGTCCGCAGCGTCCGGATGCGGTCGCGGCGGCCGGTGACGATCTTGTGCGGATAGCATTGATGCCCGACGTCCCAGACGATCTTGTCGCGCGGCGTGTCGAACACATAGTGGAGCGCGACCGTCAGCTCGACGACGCCGAGGCCCGAGCCCAGGTGCCCGCCGGTGGTGCCGACGGCCGAAATCATCTCTGCGCGCAGTTCGTCGGCGAACTGGCGGAGGTCTTCGGGCTTCAGCTTGCGGAGGTCGGCGGGGACATCCACCGTGTCGAGCAGCGGCGTATGCGGACGATCGGTCATCGCGGCGTCATACTGGTAACCGCAGATAGTGTCGAATAAAAAGCCTCCCCTCCCTGCAAGGGAGGGGTGCGAAGACTTGGCAGCTCGCTGCCTAGTCGCAGCGGGGTGGGTAAGCGACCCGAAGGAACTCCGAAGGAAAGAACGCCTGCGGCGACCCACCCCCCGCCCCTCCCTTGCAGGGAGGGGAGCTATTCTTCCTCTTCCTCGCGCCCTTTCGCCGTAGCGATCTGCGCATACAGCCCGCGCACCATCAGGTCGGTGAACACCAGCATCGCCCCCACCATCGCGAGCAGCAGCACGACCGCGATCACCGGAAACGGCCCGATCGTCGCGATCGCCTCGCGCCGCGTCACCGCCGCGATCAGCGCCGCGCTCGCGAGCAGCGCATAGCCCGCGAACCGTCCGGCGCGGCTCATCGGGAACCGATGCGCGCTCGCGCGGATAGAAAGGAAGGCAGGACGGAGCGATGCATGAAAGCCACGATGAAGCGAAAAGCCTCCCCCGGCAAGACGAAGTCTTTGCATTGTCGGGGCAATCCCATACACCCGCTGCCAGAGGGGCAAGAACATAGGATGGATATGCCCGATTTGACGTCGCTCTTCCGCTTCCTCCGCCTGGCGCCGATCCTTGCTGCCCTCGCGGGCTTCGCGGCGCCCGCCGCGGCCGAGGAGGTCGCGCTTCCCTACGATCTGCCGCTCACCGCCGATCCGTCACCGGTCGCTGTGCCCGCCGATGCGCCGGTGCACTTCGTGCAGGACAGCGGCGACATCGATGACAATATCCTGCTGCCCGCCGCGCGGCCGCAGGACGATCGTGAGGACCGCCGCTATGCGCGCGACTATTTCGCGCTCGCCGCGGGGGTGATCACCGTGCCGAGCTATAATGGCTCGGACGAGCGCAACGTCCTCCCCGCCTTCTATTTCCGCGGGCGCTACAAGGGGTACAGCTTCTCGACCCGCGGCACCAATTTTCAGGTCGACCTGATCCGTCAGAAGCGCGGGCAGCGGACCGACTTCAAGTTCGGTCCGATCATCAACCTGCGCAGCGACCGCACCGGCCGCATCAAGGACGCGCAGGTCGAGGCGCTCGGCGACCGCAAGATGGCGGTCGAGCTCGGCATTTCGGCGGGGATCACGCAATCGGGTATCATCACCAGCCGCTACGACCAGATCGGTTTCCGCGTCGTCGGGGTCAAGGACATCAGCGGCCGGCACGGAAGCTGGGTCGTCTCGCCGACGATCGATTATGGCACGCCGCTGTCGAAGCGCGCCTATATCGGCCTTTCGGCGTCATTCAACCTCTATGGCAAAGGCTTCGGCCGCTATTATTTCGACGTCGATCCGGTCGGCAGCGCCGCGAGCGGGTTGCCCGTCTATACCGGCGCGGGGCGCAAGGCGACGCTCGGCAAATATACGATCGGCATGGCCGGCGCCTATTCGCTGTCGGGCGATCTGCGCAAGGGCTTCGTGCTGATCGGCGGCGCGCAATATGGCCGGATGACGAGCCGTTTCGGGGCTTCGCCGATCGTCGACGTCGCCGGCAGCCGCGACCAGTGGCTCATGGGCGGCGGGCTCGCCTATCAGTTCTGAGCGGCGCGCGCGGCATCGGCCGGCACCAGCAGGCTCCGATTCTCGCGCACCTCGGCATCGAGCCATTCGATGAAGGCGCGGATCCGCGGTTGCGGCGCGACGTCGCGGTGGAGCGCGAGCCAGAAGGCGCGCGCGATCACCTGATCGGCGCGGACGCGCACCAGCGCGGGGTCGTCCGCGGCCAGGAAACAGGGCAGGACGCCGACCCCGGCGCCGCCCGCGATCATCCGCCGCTGCGCGAGGATCGACGATGAGCGCACGGTGGCGCGCAGCCCGGGCTCGATCTCGCCCAAATAGTCGAGCTCGGGCGCATAGAGGATGTCGGGCATGTAACCGATCACCGGAATCCCCGCGCGTGCCAGCGGCGTCCGCTCGGCCGCGTCGCACCATTCGGGCCGGTCGGCGGGGGCATAGAGGCCCAGGCTGTAATCCGACAGTTTGCGCGTGATCAGCGGGCCTTTTCGGGGCCGCGCGAGCAGGATCGCCATATCGGCCTCGCGCCGCGACGGGTCGAGGAAGCCCGACGAGGCGACGAGGTCGATCTCGAGCTCGGGATGCGCAGCGACGAAGCCGCCGAGCCGCGGCGCGATGAAGCTGTTGCCGAAGCCTTCGGAAACGCTGACCCGCAACTGCCCTGACAGGCCCGTTTCCTCGTCGCGTGTATGAATGCGCGCCGCCGCCGCCGCCATCGCTTCGGCGTGCGGCACGAGCGCGCGGCCCGCCGCGGTCAGGACGAAGCCGGTGGGCGCGCGCTCGAACAAGGTCTGGCCGAGCGCGGTTTCGAGCGCGCTCACCCGGCGGCTGACCGTGGTTGCATCGACGTGCAGCGCCGCCCCCGCCCGCGCGAGCGTGCCGTGACGCGCGACGAACAGGAAATATTGCAGCTTGTCCCAGTCCATATCCTGCAAATATGCAGTATGACCCTGCAAGTCTATCCCTTGCAATCGCCCCGTAACTGGTCTGTGGCAGCGACAAGATTTTACGGGAGACTCGAACATGCGACAGATCGACCATCACATCGCCGGCGGGGCAGGCGGTAGCGCCAGTGGTTCGGGGCGCTTCGGCGATATCCTCGACCCCAATAATGGCGGCGTGCAGGCGCGGGTCGCGCTCGGTGATCGCGCCGTGCTCGACCGCGCCGTCGCCGCCGCGAAGGCCGCGCAGCCCGGCTGGGCGACGACCAATCCGCAGCGCCGCGCCCGCGTCATGTTCGAATTCAAGCGGCTGGTCGAGGCCAATCTGGAAGAACTCGCGCAGATGCTGTCGGCTGAACATGGCAAGGTGATCGCCGACGCGCGCGGCGACGTCCAGCGCGGGCTCGACGTCGTCGAATTCGCCTGCGCCGCGCCGCATGTGCTGAAGGGCGACTATACGATCGGCGCCGGTCCCGGCATCGACGTCTATTCGATGCGCCAGCCGATCGGCATCGGCGCGGGCATCACCCCGTTCAACTTTCCCGCGATGATCCCGTTGTGGATGGGCGCGATCGCGACCGTCGTCGGCAACGCCTTCATTCTGAAGCCCAGCGAACGCGACCCGTCGGTTCCCGTGCGCCTGTCGGAATTGTTCCTCGAGGCGGGGATGCCCGAAGGGATCTTCCAGACCGTCCACGGCGACAAGGAGATGGTCGACGCGATCCTCGACCACCCCGATATCGGCGCGGTCAGCTTCGTCGGCTCGTCGGACATCGCGCATTATGTCTACAACCGCGGCGTCGCGAACGGAAAGCGCGTCCAGGCAATGGGCGGCGCGAAGAACCACGGCATCGTCATGCCCGACGCCGACCTCGATCAGGTGGTGAACGACCTGACCGGCGCGGCCTTTGGCTCGGCCGGCGAACGCTGCATGGCGCTGCCGGTCGTCGTGCCGGTCGGCGAGGACACCGCGAACCGCCTCCGCGACAAGCTCGTCCCCGCGATCGAGGCGTTGCGCGTCGGCGTGTCGACCGATGCCGAGGCGCATTACGGCCCGGTGGTCACCGAAGCGCACAAGCAGAAAGTCGAGGGCTGGATCCAGAAATGCGCCGACGAGGGCGCCGAGCTCGTCATCGACGGCCGCGGTTTCACGCTGCAGGGGCATGAGAAGGGCTTCTTCGTCGGCCCGACGCTGTTCGATCATGTCACTCCCGACATGGAAAGCTATAAGGAAGAAATCTTCGGCCCCGTCCTCCAGATCGTCCGCGCGCCTGATTTCGAGAGTGCGCTCGAACTGCCGTCGAAGCATCAATATGGCAACGGCGTCGCGATCTTCACCCGCAACGGCCACGCCGCGCGTGAATTCGCCGCGCGCGTCAATGTCGGCATGGTCGGGATCAACGTGCCGATCCCGGTGCCCGTCGCCTACCATAGCTTCGGCGGCTGGAAGCGTTCGGCGTTCGGCGACACCAACCAGCACGGCATGGAAGGCGTGAAATTCTGGACCAAGGTCAAGACCGTCACCGCGCGCTGGCCCGACGGTTCGCCCGATGGCGGCAACGCCTTCGTCATCCCGACGATGGGCTAGGCAACCCTTGCGCCGGGTCGACCATTTCTCCTGTCGAAGGAGAAGGACGATGATGCGATGGACGATGCCGGCGGCGCTGCTGCTGCTCGCCGCCTGTAGTGGCGGCGACAAGGACGAGCAGGCCGAAGCCGACAAGGTGCCCGCGGTGCCGACGGTTCCCGAGGCCGCCCCCGCGGCGCCCGCCGCGGCGCAGGAAAGCGCGCCCGACTATGCCGCCGACCCCGCGGTGAAGCCGCCCGCGAAGCCCGACCCCGGTATCGGTCAGGGCGACGCGGCGATTCCCGTCGCGCTTCAGGGGCGCTGGGGATTGGTCGCGGCCGACTGCACTTCGACCAAGGGCGACGCAAAGGGGCTGCTGACGATCGGCGCGGGTGACCTTCGCTTCTACGAATCGCAGGGAATCCTGGCGCATATCCGCGAGCGCAGCGCGACGCGGCTCGTCGCCGACTACAAGTTCAGCGGCGAAGGCGAGGATTGGGACCGGCTGATGCAACTCACGGTGCAGGACGGCGGCAAGACGCTCGTCCGCCGCGATTATGGCGAGGGTGCCGCGCCCGAGCCGATGCGCTATAGCCGCTGTGCCTGATGGCCAGAAAGGGAGATTCATGATGGACATTCGCCTGCTTGGCTTGGTCGCCGCCGCCCTGCCGCTCGCCGCTTGTGCGGCCAGCGACGCGCCCGCCGAATCGACCCCGCCGCCGCCCGCCCAGATGACCTGCAACGCCGATGCGGGGGCGAGCTTTGTCGGTCAGACCGCGACGCCCGATCTGGGCGGCGCGATCGTCAAGGCGACCGGCGCGCGCACGCTGCGCTGGGGCCCGCCGCGCTCGGCGATGACGATGGATTACCGGCAGGACCGGGTGAATGTGATGTACGACGATGCGTACAAGATCACGCAGGTCACCTGTGGCTGAATCCAGCCGCCGTAAATACAGCTCGGCATCTCCGTTCGAACCCATCTATGGCTACAGCCGCGCGGTTCGGGTGGGGAATCGCATCGACGTCGCCGGCTGCGCGCCGATCGAGTCTGACGGCTCGTCGACCCCCGGCGACGCCGGGGCGCAGGCTGCGCGCTGCCTGGCGATCATCGGCGAAGCGCTCGCGGCGCTCGGCGGCAGCTTCGCCGACGTCGTCCGCACCCGCATGTACATCACCGACGCCGCCGATGCCGACCGCGTCGGCCATGCCCATGGCGCGGTGTTCAAGGACATCCGCCCGGCCGCGACGATGCTCGTCATCCCCGCGCTGATCCGCCCCGAGTGGAAAGTCGAAATCGAGGCCGAGGCCATCCTCTCGGGTCCGTCATGCTGACGAAAGTCAGCATCCATTTGGCGCTACGCCAGAAGGACCGAAATGCGGGAGCGATATCCTTGCGTCTATATCATGGCGAGCGGCCGGCACGGCACGATTTACATTGGCGTGACATCGGATCTGATGGCGCGCATTCACCAGCATCGCGAAGGCCTGATCGAGGGCTTTACCAAGCGCCACGGCGTGAGGCGGCTCGTCTATTACGAGATGCATGGAACGATGGACGCGGCGATCACGCGCGAAAAGCAGCTCAAGGCATGGAAGCGCGACTGGAAGATCGCCTTGATCGAACAGGAAAATCCGTTTTGGGAAGATTGGGCGGTTCGGCTCGGCTTCCCGCCGCTAACGTAGTTTCGAATGGATGCTGACTTTCGTCAGCATGACGGCAGAGAAGAAATATGACCGACCAGTTCCAGCTTACCGACGACCAGCTCGCCATTCAGGACATGGCGCGCAAATTCACCGCCGATCGCATCACGCCTTTCGCGGCCGAATGGGACGAGACGCATCATTATCCCGTCGATGTCTGGAAGGCGGCGGGCGAGCTCGGCTTCGGCGCGATTTACGTGGCCGAGGAATCGGGCGGCATCGGGCTCGGCCGGCTCGAGGCGGCGCTGATCATGGAGGCGATGGCCTATGGCTGCCCCGCGACCAGCGCTTATGTCTCGATCCACAATATGGCGACGTGGATGATCGACCGTTTCGGCGGCGCGGAGATCAAGGCGCGCTTCCTGCCCGAGCTCGTCAGCATGGAGAAGATCGCCTCCTATTGCCTGACCGAGCCGGGGTCGGGGTCGGACGCCGCGGCGCTCAAGACCACGGCGAAAAGGGACGGCGACCATTATGTGCTGAACGGCACCAAGCAGTTCATTTCGGGGGCGGGCACCAACGACATCTATGTCTGCATGGTCCGCACCGGTGAAGAGAAGTCGAAGGGCATTTCCTGCCTCGTCATCGAAAAGGACATGCCGGGTCTCAGCTTCGGCGCGCCCGAAAAGAAGCTCGGCTGGAACGCCTCGCCGACCGCGCAAGTGATCTTCGAGGATTGCCGTGTGCCGGTCGAAAACCGGGTCGGCGCCGAAGGCGACGGCTTCCGCTTCGCGATGGCGGGGCTCGACGGCGGGCGGCTCAACATCGGCGCCTGTTCGCTCGGCGGCGCGCAGCGCTGCCTCGACGAAGCGATCGCCTACACCAGGGACCGCCAGCAGTTCGGGCAGCCGATCGCCGATTTCCAGAACACCCAGTTCATGCTCGCCGACATGGCGACCGACCTCGAAGCGTCGCGCGCCCTGCTCTATCTCGCGGCGGCGAAGGTCACCGCGAACGCCCCCGACAAGTCGCGCTTTTCGGCGATGGCGAAGCGGCTCGCGACCGACAACGGCAGCAAGATCGTCAACGACGCGCTGCAGCTGTTCGGCGGCTACGGCTATCTGAAGGATTATCCGATCGAGCGCTTCTGGCGCGACCTGCGCGTCCATTCGATCCTCGAAGGGACCAACCAGGTGATGCGGATGATCGTGGGAAGGGACCTGCTGCGCCAATGACCGAAGATGTTCTGATCAGCACCGATGGCCGCGTGGGCCGCCTGTCGCTCAATCGCCCCAAGGCGATTCACGCGCTCAATCTGCCGATGTGCGAGGCGATGATCGACGCGCTCGTCGGGTGGCGCGGGGATGGCGCCGTCGAGGCGGTGATCATCGACCATAGCGAGGGGCGCGGTTTCTGCGCCGGCGGCGATATCCGTATGCTCGCGGAAAGCGGCGCGAAGGATGGGAAGGAGGCGCGCGCTTTCTTCCACACCGAATATCGCCTCAACCATCTGCTCTTCACCTATCCGAAGCCCGTCGTCGCCTTCATGGACGGCATCACGATGGGCGGCGGGGTCGGCATTTCGCAGCCCGCACCCTATCGCGTCGCGACCGAGCACACGCGCTTCGCGATGCCCGAAACGGGGATCGGCCTGTTCCCCGACGTTGGCGGCGGCTGGTATCTGCCGCGCCTCGAAGGCCGCGTCGGGGTCTTTCTCGCGCTCACCGGCGCGCGGCTCGACGGCGCCGAATGCCTCGCGCTCGGCCTTGCGACCCATTATCTGCCGTCCGAAAAGCTCGCCGAAGCGAAGGCGCGTATCGCGCAGCATCCGGACCGTATCGGCGGCATATTGGGCGAACTGTCGGTCACTGCGCCGCCCGCCGCAATCACCGGGCAGATCGACCGGATCAACCGCCTGTTCGCCAGCGACCGCTACGAGGATATCCTTGCCGCGCTCGAGGCCGATGGCGGCGAATGGGCGGCGAAGGAGCTTGATGCGCTCCGCACCAAGAGCCCGCAGACCTGCAAGGTCGCGCTGCGCCAGCTCAAGGAAGGCGGCGCGATGCCCGACTTCGCGAGCCAGATGGCGCAGGAATATGCGATCGGCAGCCGTGTCGTTCAGATGCACGATTTCATCGAGGGCGTCCGGGCGCTGATCATCGACAAGGACAACAGTCCGAAATGGGACCCGCCGACCCCCGAGGCGGTCACCGACGACTGGATCGACGCAATCTTCGCGCCGTTGCCAGAAAACGAGAAATGGACCCCTCTAACCTAAACCGTCACCCCGGCGAAGGCCGGGGTCTCGCCGTCGAGATTCCGGCCTTCGCCGGAATGACGAAGGAGATTGCCGAATGACATACGAAACCCTCCTCGTCGAGCAGCGCGGCGCCGTCACGCTGGTGACATTGAACCGCCCGCAGGCGCTGAACGCGCTCAACTCGTCGGTGCTCGACGATCTGATCGCGGCCTTCGCGGCTTTCGAGGCCGACCCCGGCCAGCGCTGCGCCGTGCTCACCGGATCGGGCGACAAGGCGTTTGCCGCGGGTGCCGATATCAAGGAAATGGCCGACAAGCCGGCGGCCGATTTCTACCTCGAAGACTTCTTCTCGAAATGGACGAGCGACTTCGTGAAGAAGGTCCGCAAGCCGTGGATCGCCGCGGTGAACGGCTTCGCCTTGGGCGGCGGCTGCGAACTGGCGATGATGGCCGATTTCATCATCGCGTCGGAAAAAGCGAAATTCGGCCAGCCCGAAATCAAGCTCGGCGTCGCGCCGGGCATGGGCGGGTCGCAGCGGCTGACCCGCGCGGTCGGCAAGGCGAAGGCGATGGAGATGTGCCTCACCGGCCGGATGATGGATGCTGTCGAGGCCGAACGCTCGGGGCTGGTCGCGCGCGTCGTCGCGCACGAGACGCTGGTCGACGAAGCGGTGAAGACCGCCGCGACGATCGCTTCGATGCCGCCGATGGCCGCGATGGTGAACAAGGACATGGTCAACGCCGCATTCGAAACGACGCTCGACCAGGGGCTGCTCTACGAACGCCGCCTGTTCCAGATCCTCGCCGCGACCGAGGACAAGGCCGAAGGCATGGCCGCCTTCATCGAAAAGCGCGAAGGCGTGTGGAAGGGGCGGTGAGCCCGGTCCCCCTCCCGCGTGCGGGAGGGGTTAGGGAGGGCCTGTTTCCTCCCCGCCAGTGCAATATTCGGGACAGGCCCTCCCCCGGCCCCTCCCGCAAGCGGGAGGGGAGAGAATATGAAAATCGCTTTCATCGGACTCGGCAATATGGGCGGCGGCATGGCCGCGAACCTTGCGAACGCTGGGCATGAGGTCCGCGCCTTCGACCTTAGCGAAGAAGCACTCGTCCGCGCGGTCGAGGCTGGCTGCGCCCGCGCCGCTTCAGCAGCCGAAGCCGTCACCGGCGCCGAGGCGGTGGTGACGATGCTCCCCGCGGGCAAGCATGTCGCGGGCGTTTATGAAAGCGACGTCTTCCCGAACGCCGCGCCGGGCACTTTGCTGCTCGACTGCTCGACGATCGACGTCGCGACCGCACGCTCGAATATCGAAGCGGCGACCGCGAAAGGCCTCGTCGCGGTCGACGCGCCGGTCTCGGGCGGTATCGCCGCCGCCAATGCGGGAACGCTGACCTTCATGGTCGGCGGCACCGATGAAGGCTTTGCGCGCGCCGAGCCGATCCTTGGCGTAATGGGCAAGGCGGTGATCCACGCCGGCGGCGCTGGCGCGGGGCAGGGGGCGAAAATCTGCAACAACATGCTGCTCGGCGCGTCGATGATCGCAACATGCGAAAGCCTCGCGCTCGCGCAGAAGCTCGGGCTCGACCCGCAGACTTTCTTCGACATCGCCAGTGTGTCGTCGGGGCAATGCTGGTCGCTGACCAGCTATGCGCCGCTCCCCGGCGTCGGCCCGGCGACCCCCGCCGACAATGATTACAAGGGTGGTTTCGCCGCGGCGTTGATGCTCAAGGATCTGCGCCTCGCGATGGAGGCGGCGGCGAGCGTCGACGCCGATGTCCCGATGGGCAGCCGCGCGCGCGAGCTTTATGAAGCCTTCGTGGCGGCCGATCCCGACCATCGCGATTTTTCGGCGATCATCCAGACGTTGCAGAAATAGCGCGTCGCCCGCCTTTGTGGTGGCGGCGGAGCTTCAATAAAAATCCGCCGTCTCGCCGCCGTCGCGGCGTGCGGTGCGATGAAGCTGCGTCGGCGTGCGGCGATCGCCGGTCTTGATCTCCAGCCGATCGCCCACACGCCGAACCTCCGCGGGCGCCAAGATGCGCGCCCGCGCCACGCCGACCGCAGTCGCCTGCGGCGGTGTCGCAGCGGGCGGCGACACAGCGCTTCCGGCAAGCAGCAGGGCGGCAATCAGGGACATCGCATTCATGCTCTGCCCTAACGACGGCCATTGCCACCATCTTAACCCTGAATCGCAAGTTTTCGCTCATGCCTGCGGCGGTGCGCAGGCAAAAGAAAGGCCGTCTGCCCCGGTGTGGGACAGGCGGCCCTGCTTTGCTTGGCGGCTAAAGACTCAGAACCCGCTCTTCGCTGCCGCCTTTTCCTTGAGCAGCGGCGCCACCGCAAAGCCATGGCTTTCCAGCGCCGCGGCGATCTTGTCGGTGCCTTCGATGCCCGCCCAGAACATCGGGCCGCCGCGATAGACCGGCCAGCCATAGCCGTAGATCCACACGACATCGATGTCGCTCGCGCGCTGCGCCTTGCCTTCGGCGAGGATCAGCGCACCCTCGTTGACCATCGGATAGAGCGTGCGTTCGATGATCTCCTGATCGGTGATCTCGCGCTTTTCGACCCCCGCCCGCTTGCGGAACTCCGCGATGATCTCCTCGACCCGCGCGCTCGGCGTGGGGGTGCGCTTCTCGTCATAGTCGTAGAAGCCCGCCTGTTTCTTCTGCCCCCAGCGACCCTCGGCGCAGAGCGCGTCGCGGATGCTTTCGATGCGGTTCGGGTCGCGGTGCCAGCCGATGTCGACGCCGGCAAGGTCGCTCATCTGGAACGGGCCCATCGGCATGCCGAATTCGACATGCACCTTGTCGACCTGCTGCGGGGTCGCGCCTTCGAGCAGCAGCTTCTGCGCCTCGATCTGGCGCGGCGCGAGCATGCGGTTGCCGATGAAGCCGTGGCAGACGCCCGCGACGACCGCGACCTTGCCGATCTTTTTGCCGATCGCCATCGCGGTCGCCAGCACATCGTCGGCGGTCTTGTCGCCGCGCACCACCTCGAGCAGCTTCATCACGTTGGCGGGCGAGAAGAAGTGCATGCCGAGCACGTCGCCGGGGCGGCTGGTCGACGCCGCGATCTCGTTGACGTCGAGATAGCTGGTGTTCGAGGCGAGGATCGCGCCGGGCTTGGCGATCTTGTCGAGCTTGCCGAAAATCTCCTTCTTGACGCCCATATCCTCATAGACCGCCTCGATGATCAGGTCGCAGTCGGCGAGCGCATCGAGTTCGAGCGCGGGGGTGATCAGCCCCATCATCTGGTCGACCTGTTCGGGTTTGAAGCGACCCTTGGCGGCCGATGCGTCGTAATTCTTGCGCACGACGCCGAGCCCGCGGTCGAGCGCTTCCTGCTGCATCTCGACGATCGTGCAGCGAAAGCCCTTCTGCAGGAAGTTCATCATGATGCCGCCGCCCATCGTGCCGGCGCCGATGATCCCGACATGCTTGATGTCGCGCAGCTTGATGTCCTTGGGCAGGCCGTCGATCTTCGCGGCCTGGCGCTCGGCGAAGAAGATGTGGCGCTGCGCCGCCGACTGGCTGCCCATCATCAGCTTCATGAATTCCTGACGCTCGAACGCCAGACCTTCGTCGAAGGGCAGGCGCGTCGCCGCCTCGACGCAGGCGAGGTTGGCGTAAGGCGCCTCGAAGCCGCGCCAGCGCTTGGCGTTGGCGGTCTTGAGCTGCTCGATCACCGCGACGTCGCCGAACACCTTGCGCTCGCGCGTCGGGCGCGGGCCGTCGGCGATCTTGGCGCGGGCAAAGGCGATCGCGTCGGCGGCGAGGCTGTCCTCGCCCGCCAGTTCGTCGACGAGGCCGAGCTCTTTCGCCTTGGCGGCGGGAAGCGGTTCGCCGAGCGAGGTCATCGTCGCCGCGGCCTCGACCCCGACGACGCGCGGCAGGCGCTGCGTGCCGCCGGCGCCGGGCAGCAGGCCGAGCTTCACTTCGGGGACGCCGAGCTTCGCCGACGGAACGGCGACGCGATAATGGCAGACGAGCGCGGTCTCCAGCCCGCCGCCGAGCGCGGTGCCGTGAATCGCGGCGACGACCGGCTTCGACGCCGCCTCGATCATGTTGAGCACCGCGTTGAAATCGGGCCCGCGCGGGGCTTTTCCGAATTCGCTGATGTCGGCGCCGGCGATGAAGGTGCCGCCGTCGCAGCGCAGCACGATCGCCTTGACGCCGTCGTCGGCGAGCGCGGCCTCGAAATGATCCTTCAGGCCCTGGCGGACGTGCCACGAGAGCGCGTTTACCGGGGGATTGTTGACGATGACGACGGCGATTTCGCCGTCCTTCTGCATCGTCACGCTGACGGGGGTTTCATCGGACATGGGAGAACTCCTTCAATCAATAGACCGTCCGCGCGCGGCGAACGGAAAGGGGTGTTGCATTTCAGTCGTCGATCGCGGCGTGAACGAGAGTCTTGACCTCGCGCCGCACGGGATAGGTGGAGGAGGGCATGAGCTGGGTCATGAAGACCATGCAGATTTCCTCGACCGGATCGACGAAGAAGCCGGTCGAGAACATGCCGCCCCAGTAAAAATCGCCCGCCGAGCCCGGAATCCCCGCGGCCGCGGGATCGAGCGTCACTGCGAAGCCGAGGCCGAAGCCGACTCCGGCATTCTCGTCTTCCGAAAAGATGCCGACGCTGTGCTGCGTCAGGTCGCCGCCGCCGACGAGATGGTTCGACGTCATCAGGTCCAGCGTCTTGCGGCTGATGATCCGTACATCGCCCAATTTCCCGCCGCCGAGCAGCATCAGGCAGAAGCGGTGATAGTCGTGGAGCGTCGAGGCGAGCCCGCCGCCGCCCGAATGGAAGCTCCTGTCCTTTGCCCAGCGGCTGCGGTCGCCACCGTCGAACTGCTGCATCTTGTCCTTCGGGTGAAAGGCATAGGCGTCGGTCAGCCGGTGCTGCTGGTCGGCGGGCACCTTGAACCCGGTATCGACCATGGCGAGCGGGCCGAAAATGCGCTCTTGCAGGACCTGGTCAAAGGGCTTGCCCTCGATCCGCTCGATCACCGCGCCGAGGACATCGGTCGCCATCGAATAATTCCAGTGCGCGCCGGGGTCGAATTGCAGCGGAATCTTCGCCAGCCCCTCGATGAAGCTGTCCATCGTGAAGGCGGCATCGAAATCGTCGATCTTCGTCTTGCGATAGGCGGCGTCGACCGGCGTGCGCTCCTGAAAGCCATAGGTCAGCCCGGAGGTGTGGCGGAGCAGGTCGACCATCAGGATCGGGCGCACCGGCGGGCGGGTCAGGAAGGGAACATTGCCGCCACCCGCGACGAAGACGCCGGTGTCCCTGAACTCGGGGCAGAACTTCACCAGCGGATCGGACAGCGCGACCTTGCCTTCCTCGACCAGCATCATGAAGGCGATGCTGGTGATCGGCTTGGTCATGCTGGCGATGCGAAAGATCGCATCCTCCTTCAGCGCTTCGCCCGGTCGCGCTTCGCCGATGCACGACAGATGCGCGATCTCGCCGCGCCGCGACACCAAAGTCGCCGCGTGCGGCAGGCGGCCGCTATCGACATATTTCGCCGCGAGGAAAGCCGGGATGCGGTCCAGCCGCCTGGTATCGAAACCGTGACTCACGAAATGCGGACTCCTTCGAGGATGGCGGCGGCTTCGGCGAGCAACGCCGGGTTGATCGCGAGGTCGGCCGCCCTGGCGGTTTCGCGAAGTTGGTCGGGTCTGCTCGCGCCGACGATCGCGCTCGTGATGCCCGGCTGCGCGAGCACCCACGCAATCGCGAGCTGCGCCAGCGAGCATCCGGCCTTGTCGGCGACCGATTTCAATCCCTGCACCGCTTCGAGCACCGGGTCGGTCAGGAACTGCTGCATGAAATGCGCGTCGTCGCTCGTCGCGCGGCTTCCCTCGGGCAGCGCGGCGCCGGGCAGATATTTGCCGCTGAGCACGCCCTGCGCGAGCGGCGACCAGACGATCTGGCCGATGCCGTTCGCGATGCTGATCGGGATGACCTTCTTTTCGGCGCGGCGATAGAGCAGGCTGTATTGCGGCTGGCTCGACACGAATTTGACCGATGGCGGCGCCAGCGCGAGCGCCGCCTCAATCTGTTCGGGCGACCATTCGGAAAATCCGATCGCGCGCGCCTTGCCGCTGCGCACGACGTCGGACAGCGCCTCCATCGTCTCTTCGAGCGGGGTGTCGGGATCGTAGCGATGGCATTGATAGAGGTCGACATAGTCGGTGCGAAGCCGCGTCAGGCTCGCATCGATCTGCTTCGCCACCTGCGCCGCCGACAGCCCCTTGTCGCTCTCGGTCATCGGAAAGAAGAGTTTCGTCGCGAGCACATAGGAGTCGCGCGGCCGTCCTCTCAGCGCATCGCCGAGGAAGCTCTCCGCGGCGCCGCGACCATAGATGTTTGCGGTGTCGATGAAGTTGATCCCGGCATCGAACGATGCATCGACGCAGGCGCGGCCCGCGCTGTCGTCGACTCCGACGCCATAGGTCAGCCAGCTGCCGAGGCAGATCGCCGAAACCTCGATCCCGCTGTCGCCGAGCTGTCGATACTGCATCGCCAAATCCTTTCCTTGGGCGCTCCTCTCTAGTGCGAGGTCTGGCCCAGAAGCTGGCGCGTCACCGGGTGCGAGCTGGTGAGGCCGCCATCGACCGCGATCGCCTGTCCGTTGACATAGCTCGCCTGATCGCTCGCGAGGAAGAGCGCGACATTCGCGAGTTCCTCGGGCTGCGCGGCGCGGCGCAGGGGATTGAGCTGGCCGAGCTTGTGGGTGACCTCCTTGGCGCGCGCATAATCGAAGGTCGGCTTGGTCATCCCGGTTTCGGTGAGGCCGGGGCAGACCGCGTTGACGCGCACGCCGCTTGTCGAAAGCTGCTGCGCCGCAACCTTGGCGAGGTTGATGACCCCGGCCTTCGATGCCGAATAGGCGCCCGGACCCGCGCCCGAATTGAGTCCCGCGACACTGGCCGTGAGGACGATCGCGCCGCCGCGGCCCTGATCGACCATTGCTTTCCCGGCGTGCTTCACCATCAGCGCGGGGCCGATCAGATTGACGCGCAGCGTTTCGGCCCATGCGGCGGGATCGAAATCGAAGATGCCGCCCATGTCGCCGATGATCCCGGCGTTGGCGAAGGCGACGTCGAGCCCGCCGAAGCTGTCCTTCGCGGTGGCGACCAGCTTCGCGACGTCGGCCTCGACCCCCGCGTCGATCTCCAGCGCGACGACCTCGCCGCCCGCGTCCTTCACCGCCTTGGCGGTGTCGTGCACCGCCGCGGTCTTGTCGCCGATGACGAGCTTCGCGCCCTCGGCGGCGAAACGCAGCGCACTTGCGCGGCCGATGCCGCTGCCCGCGCCGGTGATGATCGCGATCTTGCCGTCCAATGCGCCCATGTTCATCCTCCGCTCGAAGTATTGCCGCCGTCGATGACGATCGTCTGACCTGTGGTGAAGCCGCCTGCGCGGCTCGCGAGAAAGACCGCGGCTCCCGCGATTTCCTCGGGCTCGCCGATGCGGCGAAGCGACGAGCGGCGCGTCGATATTTCCAGCGTGTCGGGATTTTCCCACAGCGCCCGCGCGAAGTCGGTCTTGATGAGGCCGGGCGCGATGCAGTTCACGCGCACGCCCTGCGGCCCGAATTCATCGGCGAGGTTGCGCGCCATCTGCATGTCGGCGGCCTTGGAGATCGCATAGGCGCCGAGGATCGACGACCCCTTGAGGCCCCCGATCGAGCTGATGATCGTGATCGACCCCTTGCCCGCCGTGAGCATCGCCGGCGCGCACATGTGGATCAGCCAGTGATTGGCGACGATATTATTGTCGAGGATCTTGCGGAACTGCTCGTCGCTGATCCCCGCCGACGGGCCGTAATAGGGGTTCGACGCGGCGTTGCAGACGAGCGCGGTGACCGGGCCGAAGGCCGCGGTCGTAGCATCGACCAGATGTTGCAGATCGTCTTTCGACGAGATGTTCGCGGCGACCGCGATCGCGGTTCCGTCGCCATATTTCGCGTTCAGTGCGGCCGCGACCGCGTCGCACGCGTCCTGCTTGCGGCTCGATATCACGACCTTTGCGCCCTGTTCGGCCATCGCTTCGGCGATCGCCTTGCCGATGCCGCGCGATGACCCGGTGATCAGCGCGACCTGGCCCGTCATGTCGAACAGGCTCATGCGCCGGCCTTTCGCGCAAAGTCCCAGGCCTTTTCGGCGAGCGGCAGGACGCGTTCGGACATCGCCTTGGCGTGCGCCGATGACGCGGTGCCGTCGATGACGCGCTTCTTGATCCCCTGCATGATTCCGGCGAGGCGGAAGAAATTATAGGCGAAATACCAGTTCATGTCGGGCACGCCGTCGCGGCCGGTGGCGGCGCAATAACGCTCGACGACCTCGTCGAGCTCGGGAATGCCCAGGCTCACGCGGTCGAGGTCCATGACGCCCGATCGCCCGCCATTCTCGGTCACCCACGCCATCGCGACATAGGTGAAGTCGGCGAGCGGATCGCCGAGCGTCGACAGCTCCCAGTCGAGCACCGCGAGCACCTCGGGTCGGTCCTTGGCGAAGATCATATTGTCGATGCGATAGTCGCCGTGGACGACGCTGGTGCGCGTCTGCTCGGGCAGCGTCGCGGGCAGCCAGGCGATCAGCCGCTCCATCTCGTCCATCGTCTCGGTTTCGGACAGCTTGTACTGCTTGGTCCAGCGATCGACCTGGCGGCCGAAATAATTGCCGGGCTTGCCGAAGTCCGCCAGCCCCGCTGCCTCGACATCGACGTTGTGCAGCGCGGCGAGCGTGTCGATCATCGCATCATAGGTCGCGCGGCGGTTCTCGGGCGTCGAACCGGGCATCGATCCGTCCCAGATCGTCTGGCCGTCGACCATCCCCATGACATAGAACCAGCTGCCGACGACGCTGTCGTCGGTGCACAGCCCATATTGGCGCGCGACCGGGAAGCCGATTTTATGAAGGCCGGCCTGCACCTTATACTCGCGGTCGACCGCGTGCGCCGAGGGAAGCAGCGGGCCGAAGGGTTTGCGCCGGAGCACATAATTGCCCGACGGCGCGCTGATCTTGTAGGTCGGGTTCGACTGGCCGCCGGCGAACTTGCCCTGCGTCAGCGGCCCCTGAAAGCCCGCGACATTCGCTTCCATCCACGCCGTCAGCTTCGCCTCGTCGAGGCGGTCGGAACCTTCGGGTGCGACGGTGCCGCTGAAGGCCTTTTGCGCGTCGAGACCCGTCGTCATTGGTCGAACACGATCACCGACCGCGCGGCATCGCCTTTCTTCATCTTGTCGAATCCTTCGTTGATCTTTGCGAGCGGAATCGTTTCGGCGACGATGCTGTCGAGGTCGAGCAGCCCGCGCAGGTAGAAATCGACGAGGCGCGGAATATCGACGGGGAAGCGGTTGCCTCCCATGATCGCGCCCTGGAGCTTCTTGCCCGAAAGCAGGTCCATCGCGCCGAGCCCGACCTTTTCCGAAAGCGGCATCATGCCGAGGATCGTCGCGGTGCCGCCGCGGCGAAGCGAGGCAACCGCAAGACTCGCCGAGGCCGGACGCCCGACCGCTTCGATCGCATGATCGACGCCGCCCTTCGTCAGCTCGACGATCTGCTTCGCGGCATCGTCGGCGAGCGCGTCGACGACGTCGGTCGCGCCCAGCTTCTGCGCCAGCGCGCGCTTTTCGGGAACCGGATCGGCGGCGATGATGCGCCCCGCGCCCGCGATCTTCGCGGCGTTGATCGTCGCGAGCCCGACGCCGCCGCAGCCGACGACCGCGACCGTCTCGCCCGGGGTCACCTTGCAGGCGTTGAAGATCGTTCCCGCGCCCGTCGTCACCGCGCAGCCGATCACCGCGGCGCGGTCGAGCGGCATGTCGGGGTCGATCGCGACGCACGCATGTTCGTGGACCAGCATCACCTCGGAGAAGGCCGAGAGATTGAGCATCTGATTGACCGGCGATCCGTCGGGACGCGTGATGCGCGGGGCCGATCCGACAGGGCGGCGCGTGTCGCCGCCCATGCACAGCGACATGCGGCCGCTGACGCAGAACTCGCAATGGCCGCAGAAGGCGCTGAGGCAGGTGACGACCGCGTCTCCCGGCTTCACCGTGCGGACCTCGCTGCCGACCGCCTCGACGATCCCCGCCGCCTCATGGCCCGGAATCGCGGGCAGCGGATGCGGATAGGCGCCGTCGATGAAATGCAGGTCCGAATGGCAGAGGCCACACGCTGCGGTGCGGATGCGCACTTCATGCGGGCCGGGCTTGTCGACGACGATCTCTTCGATCTGCAGCGGTTTGCCCGGTTCGATCAGGACGGCGGCTTTGGTCATCAAAATCTCCATTTGGTCCCCCTGCCGCGTGTGGAAGGGGTCAGGGGAGGGAGTGTCGAACTCGAAGCGGAACAGGCCCTCCCCGGCCCCTCCTGCAAGCGGGAGGGAAGCTTAGCGCGAAACCCCGATGTCCCCCGACGAGAAGCCCGGATCACTGGCGGGCGCATGCTTCGCCAGCTCGATGCGCGAAATCGCGCGTGCGTGGACCTCGTCGGGCCCGTCGGCGAGGCGCAGCGTGCGCTGGTGCGCATAGGCCTTGGCGAGGCCGAAATCTTCGGACACGCCGCCGCCGCCGTGCGCCTGGATCGCGTCGTCGATGATCTGCAGCGCCATGTTCGGCGCCTGCACCTTGATCATCGCGATCTCGGCCGCCGCCGACTTGTTGCCGACCTTGTCCATCATATCGGCGGCCTTCAGGCAAAGCAGGCGCGTCATCTCGATGTCGATGCGCGCGCGGGCGATGCGCTGTTCCCAGATGCTGTGCTCGGCGATCGTCTTGCCGAAGGCGGTGCGCGATTGCAGCCGCTTGCACATCTTCTCCAGCGCTTCCTCGGCGACGCCGATCGTGCGCATGCAATGGTGGATGCGCCCCGGCCCGAGGCGGCCCTGCGCGATCTCGAAGCCGCGCCCCGCGCCGAGCAGCATCGCATCCTCGGCATTGACGCGCACGTCCTTGAGTTCGATTTCCATATGGCCGTGCGGCGCGTCGTCATAGCCGAAGACGGGCAGGTGGCGCTTGATGTGGATGCCGGGCGTGTCCATCGGCACCGCGAGCATCGACTGCTGCGCGTGGCGCTTCGCCTCGAAGTCGGTCTTGCCCATCACGATCGCGACCTTGCAGCGCGGATCGCCCGCGCCCGACGACCACCATTTGGTGCCGTTGATGACATAATCGTCGCCGTCGCGCGCGATCCGCGTCTCGATATTCGTCGCATCGGACGAGGCGACCTGCGGCTCGGTCATCAGGAAGGCCGAGCGGATCTCGCCGTTCATCAGTGGCCCAAGCCATTTGTCCTTCTGCGCGCGCGTGCCGTAACGGTGGAAGACCTCCATATTGCCGGTGTCGGGCGCCGAACAGTTGAACACCTCGCTCGCGAAGCCGACGCGGCCCATCTCCTCGGCGCACAGCGCATATTCGAGATTGGTGAGGCCAGGGCCTTCGAACTCGAACGTCTCGTCGACATGATGGTGCGCGCCGCTGCGCGGGGGCATGAACAGGTTCCAGATGCCCGCGGCCTTCGCCTCGGCCTTCAGATCCTCGACGACCTGGATCACCTTCCAGCGGTCGCCCGCCTCGTCCTGTTCCTTGTAGGTGGGAACCGCCGGGCGCACCTTGCGCTCGATGAACTCGCGCACCCGGCCCTGCCAATGCTGCTGCCGGTCGGTGAGATCGAAATCCATCTGCGTTCCTTTCCCTTTACGTTTACGTAAACCCTTGGACCGATTCGCCCGCCTTGCCAAGTCCCGCCGCGCAGAAAGTTGCTCCCGCGCGGCGAGTCGCGCAATCCTCCGCCCCCTGTTCCGCTAGGACCGCGGCGCTTCGTCGATCCTGTCGGCAAGCGCCGCGAGTCGCGCCTCGTGGCCGGCCCGGTCGATTGCGTAGCGGCGCAGCCCGGCGGCCGCCATGATCGCGATCAAAATCATCAGCCCGGCGAAGATCCAGCCCATCGTCGCCGCGGCGCTCGCGGGCCAGTCGTCGGGTCGCACGCGCTCGCCGAGCCCGACATAGGCGACGAGCTGGCCGACGGTGAAGATGCCGAGCGCCTGGCCGAATTTCTGCGTCATCAGATAGCCCGCGAAGAAGACCCCCTCGATCCGCGTGCCATGCTCGATCTCGTGCGCCTCGACGATCTCGGCGACCATCGACGAGCAGGAGATATGGCCGACGACCAGCCCGAACAGCGAAATGGTCTGGAGCGTGAGGAGCAGCACCATCGACGGCCAGCCGCCGAGCTCGGGCCACCAGCCGAGGTTGCGCGCCGCATAGGGCAGGAAGGCGACCACACCGCTGAACAGCACCGCGGCGATCGCCGTATCGCGCTTGCCGAAGCGGCGGTGCGCAAGGCCCACCGCGGCGAAGGCGCCGAACACCGCGACCGCGAGGCCGATCGGATAGAGCGCGAGCTGGTCGTCGCTCAGCCGCCAGATATAGAGCATCGTGTAATTGGTCGCGGCGATAGTCGTCGCATAGCCGGTGACGACGAACAGCGCGCCGCTCGCCAGCGCGATGAAGGCCGGATTGCGAAAGGCGAGCGCGATGTCGGTCAGCATCGAGGAGCCATGCGCCTGCACGGGCGGCGGCGGCAGCGCCAGGATGCGCCGCTGCTGGCCGGCCGCCGAGCCGAGCGTTGAGACGAGGATCAACGTCGCGCCGAACAGGCCGAAGGCGGCATAGCCCGACGGATCGAGCAGGCCGCTGCGCGCCGGGTCGTCGGACTTCAGAAAATAGCCATAGGCGAGCGCGGTCGCCGCCAGCCCGCCGAGCCAGCCGAACAGGAAGCGAAAGCGCATCAGCGTGGTGCGCTCGTCATAATCGCGCGTCAGCTCGGCAACGAGCGACACCGACGGAATCTCGCACGCCGAAACGAGCACGCGCACCGCGACGACGTTGAGGATCAGGCCGAGGGTCGAATGCCGGGCGACGTCGGGCGACACCCAGAGCAGTGCCCAGGCGATCGCCATCGGCAGCGCCGCGCCATAGAGCCACGGCAGCCGCCGCCCGAGCCGCGTCCGCGTCGCGTCGGACAGGCGGCCGATCAGCGGATCGACGAGCGCATCGATCAGCATCGCGCCGATCAGCACCAGCGACACGACCCGCGGGTCGAAGCCGAGCACCTGGTTGTAATAGATCATGAAGAAGGTGGTGAGCCCCGCCTCCTTCACCCCCATGGTGACGCTGCCGAGCCCATGCGCGAGCTTGATCCGCGTCGGCAGCGGGGCGGTTGATGCGGTAGCGGTCATTGAAGCCCGGCGGCTTCCGACGCGGCGAGCGCCGCGACCCGCGCTTCATGGTCGGCGCGGTTGATCGGAAAGCGGGCGAAGGTCCAGGTCGAGGCGATTGTCGCGACGACGACGATCAGGCTGTAGCTGACCACGAGCCAGTCGATCACGTCGGGTGCGACCTGACCCGGAACCGCTTTCGAGGGCAGTCCCGACAGGCTGATCAGCAGGCCGGTCAGCCCGATGCCGACCGCGGTCGCGCATTTCTGGACGAACATCCAGCCGGCGGCGAAAATTCCCTCGGTGCGGCGTCCGGTCTCGACCTGCGACGCCTCGACGACGTCGGCCAGCATCGACTGGCCCGAGATCATCACCATCACCGCATTGACGTTCGATATAAGGATGAAGGCCATCAGCAGATTGCTCGAAAAGGCCGACCCGATCGCCGGCCAATGCCCCGACAGGAACAGCGCGAAGGGCACGGTCCAGAAGATCGTGCTGATCACCCCGCACACCACCGCGACCTTCTTCTTGCCGAAGCGGTGATGGAGCGGCTGCACGATCACGAAGGCGATCATCACGCTCACCATCAGCAGCCATGGCAGCGCCGCGAAGGCGCCTTCGGAAAAGCGCCAGACATAAAGATAGAGGAAGTTCGAGATGGTGAAGGTCATCTGCGTGCTCGAAATCGCGATCAGCGAGGCGCCGAGCAGGATCAGCGCGGCGGGATGGCGCAGCGCCTCGAAAATCTCGGCAAAGGCCTGTTTCGGCGATGCGGGCTCGGGTTTCGTCGCCGGCCAATGCGCGACGCGGCGATGCTGGCCGAGCGCCGAGACGATCACCGTCACCCCCATGATCAGCGCGCCGCAGAGGCCATAGAGCCAATAGCCGGACGGGTTGAGCTGGCCGAACTCGTGCGTCGCGTCGGCGCGCAGGAAGACGGTGTTGGCGAGGAAGAAGACGAGCAGCCCGCCACCCCAGGCGAAGAGAAAGCGAAAGCGGACGAGCGCGGTGCGCTCGTCATAGTCGCTCGTCAGTTCGGCGACGAGCGATTGCGACGGCACTTCGCAGCACGAGACGAGCGTGCGCACCAGCATCGCGACCACGACCAGATAGGCGAAGATATGCGTATGGTCGGCCGGCGGCGACCACAGCAGCATCCACGCGAGCCCGAGCGGCAGCGGCGCCAGATAGAGCCACGGATGGCGGCGTCCCCAGCGCGTATAGGTGCGGTCGGAGAAATAGCCGATCAGCGGATCGACGAACGCGTCGGCGAGCAGCGCGAACATCAGCGCGAGCGAAACAAGGCTCGCGTCGAGCCCGACCACCTGGCTGTAGAAGATCAGCAGGAAGGTCGAAAAGCCGTTGTCCTTGACGCCATAGGCGACGCTGCCGAGCCCGTGATAGAGCTTGAGGCCCAGCGGCAGCCGCGTCTGCGGCGGCGTGTCGGCGCTCACGCGGCGGTTCCGGCCTGAGCGGCTTCCTCCATCGCGGTCAGCGCGTCGAACATCCCCGGCGCCTCGGGATCCCAGGCGTGACGCTGGCCGATCGTCAGCCCGCCGTCGACGAGCATGTGGGTGCCGGTCATGAACGAGCTGTCCTCGCTCGCCAGATAGGCGACGGCGTTGGCGATATCCTCGGGCTGGCCGCCGCGCGCGACCGGCTGCGCGTGCGCGCTCATGTCGGCGATGATCGCCTTCGCCGCGTCCTTGCTCGCGTCGGGCACCTCGAGCGACGAGGTGAAGATATTGGTGTTGATGAAGCCGGGGCAGATCGCGTTCACGCGGATGCCATATTGCGCAAGGTCGGTCGCCGCGACCTTGGTCAAGTGGAGCACTCCCGCCTTGGCGACCGCATAGGCGGTCGGCGAATAGCCGGCGCCGAGCGCCGCAACGCTCGCGGTGTTGACGATGCTGGCGCCCTTGCGCCCCTTCATGTGCGGGCTCGCATAGCGGATGCCCATTGCGACCGATTTCAGAATCAGGTCCATCGAGCGGTCCCACCCCTCTGGCGTGATCTCGTCGATCGGGGCGCGATCGCCGCCCGCAGCGGCGTTGTTGAAGACGATGTCGATCCCGCCCGTCTTTTCGGCGGCGGTGTTCATCAGCGCCTCGATGTCGCTCGGCACGGTGACGTCGCAGCGGACGAAATCGATCTTGCCGTTTGATTGCTCGGCGAGCGCCTTGCCGCCCGCTTCGTCGATATCGGCGGCGAAGACGTGCGCGCCTTCGCCCGCGAGTTTCAGCACCGCCGCCTTGCCGATGCCCGATGCCGCGCCGGTAATCACGGCGACCTTGCCTGCGAATCGCATATCTCTGCTCCCGTTTTCTTTTGCCACCTAGCTTAGGCGCGAAGCGGCCATCGTCAACGGCTCTCGACCTTCCGTTACGGCGCCGTAGCGTCGGTTCCCGCACTCAAGTTGACGCTTGCGTAAAGGAGCGATCAGGCCTTAGTTTCGTGCCCAGAAGAGGAGCCTTTGAGATGAGCGATCTGGACGCCTTCCGCATCGAAGTGCGCGCGTGGCTGGAAGCCAATTGTCCCCCCGAAATGCGCGAACCGATCCGCGACGAAGACGACGTCTGCTGGGGCGGACGCAAATTTAAGTTCAAGAATGCCGCGCAGAAGCAGTGGCTCGATGCCTGCGTAGCCAAGGGCTATACCGTCCCCGACTGGCCGAAGCCCTATGGCGGCGCCGGGCTGACCCCCGAAGAGACCAAGGTCCTCAAACAGGAAATGAAGCGCATCCACGCGCGCTCGCCGCTCGACAGCTTCGGTATCTGGATGCTCGGCCCCGCGCTGCTGCAATTCGGCACCGAGGAACAGAAGGTCCATTATCTGAACCCGATCGCGCGCGGCGAAATCCGCTGGTGCCAGGGCTATTCGGAACCCGGCTCGGGCAGCGACCTCGTCTCGCTCCAGACGTTTGGCGAGGACAAGGGCGATCATTGGGTCGTCAACGGGTCGAAGATCTGGACCAGCTATGCCGACAAGGCCGACTGGATTTTCTGCCTCGTCCGCACCGACAAGGCGAACAAATATCAGGGCATTACCTTCATGCTCTTCGATATGGAGAGCAAGGGCGTCACGACCAAGCCGATCCTGCTGATTTCGGGCAACTCGCCCTTCTGCGAAACCTTCTTCGACGATGTCGAGGTGCCGAAGACGCAGTTCGTCGGCGAGATCAACCGCGGCTGGGACGTCGCCAAATATCTGCTCGGTCACGAACGCGAGATGATCTCGGGCGGCGGCGCGGGGGGCGACATGGTCAGCATCGGCGGCGCCTTCGCCAAGGCGTTCGGCAAGAATGCGGCCGGCGAACTCGACGATCCGATCCTGCGCGCCGAGATGGCGGCGTTCGACGTCGACGTCTTTGCCTACCGTGCGATGGGCGAGCGCTTCATGGACATGTGGAAGACCGGCCGCGCGCACCCCGCGTCGTCGAACATGATGAAATATGTCGGCACTGAGCTCAACAAGCGCCGCCATGAACTGGTGATGGCGGGCGGCGGCAGCGACGCGCTCGAATGGGACAGCGAGGAGAGCAAGGGCGGCGCCCGCGCGCGCACCTGGCTGCGCACCAAGGCCAATTCGATCGAAGGCGGAACGAGCGAAGTCATGCTCAACGTCATCGCCAAGCGTATCCTCGACCTGCCCGGAGCCTGACCCATGCCGCTTTATCACAACGACGACCAGGCGATGCTCAAGGACAGCGTCGCGCCCTTCGTGGCCGAGCAGGCGCCGGTCGCGCACCTCCGCCAGCTTCGCGACAGCGCCGACGCCACCGGCTTCTCGCGCGACCTCTGGGCCCAGTTCACCGAAATGGGCTTGCCCGGCATGCTCGTTCCCGAAGCGCACGGCGGGCTCGGCATGGGGCATATGGAGGCGGGCATCGTGCTCGAGGAGATCGGCCGCAACCTGACCCCGTCGCCGTTCCTCGCGACCAGCGTCGGCGCGGTCGCCGCACTCGCGAAGGCGGGCGGCACGCAGGCGGGCCGCTGGCTCCCCGCGATCGCCAGCGGCGAAGCGATCGTCGCGCTCGCGATCGACGAAGGCGCCAAGCACCGCCCCGACCGCATCGCCACCACCGCGACCCGCGCCGGCAACGGCTTCCGCCTCGACGGCAAGAAGAGCTTCGTGCTTCACGGTCATGTCGCCGACATGAGCATCGTCGCGGCGAAGACCGACGGCGGGATCACTTTGTTCGCGGTGCCGAAGGATGCGAAAGGCCTGACCGCCGATCCGCGCCGCCTCGTCGACTCGAGCCTCGCGAGCCACGTCACCCTCGACGGGGTCGAAGTCGATGCCGATGCGGTGATCGGCGAGGTCGATGCCGGCGGCGACATCCTCGACGCTTTGCTCGCCGCCACCCGCACCGGCGCTGCGGCCGAAATGGTCGGCGTCGGTCAGGGCGCGATGGATCGGACCGTCACCTACCTCAAGGAACGCAAGCAGTTCGGCAAGCTGATCGGCGAGTTCCAGGGCCTCCAGCACCGCGCCGCGCATCTCTATGGCGAAATGGAGGTCGCGCGCGCCACGGTGATGAAGGCGCAGCAACTGCTCGACGAAGGTAGCGAGGGCGCGAAGCTGATGGTCTCGGTCGCCAAGGCGAAGGCCGGCCGCGCCGCCAACCTCGCGGTGCGTGAGGGCGTGCAGATGCACGGCGGCATCGGCATGACCGACGAATATGACATCGGCCTCTATATGAAACGCGACCGCGCGCTCGCCGAATATATGGGCGATGTGCATTATCACATCGACCAGGTTGCGCGGATGAACGGCTACTGAGTTGAACCCATCCCCTCCCGCTGGCGGGAGGGGCAGCGAGAGTTGCGAGCTTGCTCGCTACTCGCAGCGGGGTGGGCAACCGCACCGTTGCTGGCCCACCCCTAACCCCTCCCGCAAGCGGGAGGGGAATATCGGAGAACGACAATGAATCTTCAGGACATGTTCGGCCTCGATGGCCGCATCGCACTCGTCACCGGCGGCTCGCGCGGCATCGGCAAGATGATCGTCGAGGGCTATCTCGCCGCGGGCTGCGCGCGCGTCTATATCTCGGCGCGCAAGACCGCGCAGATCGAGGAAGCCGTTGCCGATTTCGAAACGCGCTATCCGGGCAAGGTCATCGGGCTTCCCGTCGACCTCTCGACCGTCGAGGGTTGCCGCGCGCTCGCCAAGGAACTCGAAGCGCGCGAGGAACGCCTCGACATCCTCGTCAACAACGCGGGCGCCGCGTGGGGCGAGCCGTTCGAGGGCTTCCCCGAGGCGGGCTGGGACAAGGTGATGGACATCAACGTCAAGTCGCCCTTCTTCCTGACGCAGGCGCTCCACGGCCTGCTCAAGGCTGCGGGCACCGCCGACCGTCCGGCGAAGGTCATCAACATCGGCTCGATCGACGGTCTGCGCCTCAATCCGTGGGAGACCTACAGCTACCACGCGTCGAAGGCGGCGATCCTTTATCTCACCAAGCGCCTCGCGGCGCGGTTGGTCACCGATCATATCCTCGTCACCGCGATCGCGCCGGGCGCCTTCCAGTCGGACATGAACAAGGCCGCGCGCGACCATGGCGATGCCGTGGCGAAAAGCATTCCGGTCAAGCGCATCGGCAATCCCGAGGACATGGCGGGCGCCGCGATCTTCCTCGCGTCGAAGGCGGGCGACTATGTCGTCGGCGACACGATCGCGGTCGACGGCGGGCTGGTGCACGGCGACCTCAAGACCAGCATCGACGCCTGACCCGTCCCTTATTGTCTTCGTCACCCCGGACTTGATCCGGGGTCCATTCGGCGCTCGCCCCACAGGTGAGGGCGAATGGATGCTGAATCGAGTTCAGCATGACGATGGATGAGACGTTGACCCGCCAATCTCCAAGGTGTATTATTCAAACAATGCACTAAGGAGATGCCCGATGCGTTTCGCCTATCTGCTCCCCCCGATGATGCTTCTCGCCGCCTGCGGGCAGAGCGAGAAGAAAGACCAGCCCGAAGTTTCGATCAACGCCGGCGACGAAAAGGGCGGGGTCCACATCAGCGCCGACAAGGACGGCGGCCGGATCAAGATCGGCGGCGAGGGTGCCGGGATCGACATGAAGCTCCCCGATTTCGCCAACCTCGACATCGAGAGCGATTTCGACATCGACGGCGTAAAGCTCTATCCCGGCAGCAAGGTCACGACGGTCAACGTCGACGCGAACGTCAGGGACGATAGCGACAAGGCCAAGGTCGAACTCGGCTTCACCTCGCCCGCGGCGCCGGCGAAGGCCGCCGACTGGATGGCGGGCGAATTCGCCAAAAAGGGCATCAAGGTCACCCGCACCGGCGACAGGCTTGCGGGCCGATCGAAGGACGGCGACGATTTCACGATCGACTTCACCCCCGATGGTGCGAACGCCAAGGGCAAGGTGCTGATCACCAAGGGGTGACGCGACGACCATTGTCATTGCGAGGAGCATAGCGACGAAGCAATCTCCAGCTATCGGCCTTGCGCAGGGCCGATAGCTGGAGATTGCTTCGCTCCGCTCGCAATGACGGTGTTTGGGTCTACCCGCTGTTCCTGAGTGCCGTCGCGATCGCGTTGATCGTGAGCTGGATGCCCTCGGCAATGCGCGGGTCGGTTTCGCCCGCGCGGTGGCGCTTCATCAGTTCGATCTGCAGCAGGTTGAGCGGCTCGATATAGGGCAGTCGCAGCCGGATCGACGCTTCGAGGGCGGGATTCTTCTCGAGCAGCCGCGACTGGCCGGTGACCCGGAGCAGCCCGTCATGCGCGCGGTTCCAGCCGTCGCGGACACGCGCGAAGATCGCGTCGTGCCCGTCGACATGGGCGGCCAGTTCGGCATAGCGCGCCGCGATTCCCATGTCCGATTTCGCGAGCACCATCTCCATATTGTCGAGCAGCGCGGCGAAGAAGGGCCAGCTTTGCGCCATGTCGGCGAGCAGCGCCTGATCGCCGAACGCCGCGAAGGCCTCGCCCGTCCCGTACCAGCCGGGCAGCATCGTGCGCGCCTGCGCCCAGCTGAACACCCAAGGGATCGCGCGCAGATCCTCGATTGCGGTCGATTTGGTGCGGCTCGACGGGCGCGATCCGATCTTGAGCCCCGCGATCTCGGCGATCGGGGTCATCGCGCGGAAGAAATCCTTGAACGCCGGTGTGTCGTAGACAAGGCCGCGATACGCCCCGAACGCCGTGCCCGACAGCGCGTCCATCGCTGCGGTGAAGCGCCCGCAGTTCGCGGCGTTCAGCCCCTCGGGCTCGAGGCTGGCGAGCAGGCTCGCCGACACCATCGCCTCCAGATTGGTCGCCGCGCTGTCGGCGGTGCCATATTTGGCCGCGATCACCTCGCCCTGCTCGGTGATGCGGATGCGGCCCTGCACCGTTCCCGCGGGCTGCGCGCGGATCGCCGCGAAGGCGCTGCCGCCGCCGCGCCCGACCGCGCCGCCGCGGCCGTGGAACAGCTGCATCGCGCTGCCCGCGGCGTCGAACACCGGGGTCAGCGCATCCGACGCCTGGTGCAGCCCCCAGGTCGAGGTCAGATAGCCCCCGTCCTTGTTCGAATCCGAATAGCCGATCATCACTTCCTGATGCCCGCGCGCGGCGACCTGCGGCGCGATTTCGGGCAGCGCGAAATAGCGCGCCATGATCGCGGGCGCGTCATCGAGGTCGGCGATCGTCTCGAACAGGGGCACGACCATCAGCGTGTCGGCGCCCTCGGCCGACCACAGCCCCGCCTCGCGCGCGAGGACATGAACCTCGAGCAGGTCGGACAGGCTTTCGGCCTTGCTGATGATCCATTGCACGATCGCGTCGGGGCCCAGCCTGGCGCGGATCGCGGCGGCGGCGTGGACGATCGCGAGTTCGCCCGCAGTCTCTTCGCTCCACTGGTGCCACGGCGCCGCGAGCGGGCGGTTGACGCCGAGCTCGCGGCGCAGCAGCGCGACGCGCGCTTCCTCGTCCAGCGCGAGATAGTCGGCTTCGACCCCCGAAACCCTGAGAAGTTCGGCGAGCACGCGCTCGTGCACCGCGCTGTTCTGCCGCATGTCGAGCGTCGCGAGGTGGAAGCCGAAGACCTCGACCGCGCGGATCAATCGCCCGAGCGCGCCGATCCCCGCAAGCTGCCCCTCGCCGCTCGCCGACAGGCCGTCGGCGATGGTGACGAGGTCGCGGCGAAAATCGGCGGGGGTGCGATAGGCGTCGCCCGCCAGTGGCGACGGGCGCGGCGGCGCTTCGCCGACGATGGCGGCGTAAGTCGCGCAGATGCGCGCGTAGATGCCCGACAGCGCGCGGCGATAGGGCTCGTCGCTGCGGCTCGGCGCGGTGTCGCCGCTCGCTTCGGCCAGCGCCTCGACCGCGGCGGGGACCGGCGCCAGCGCGGATGACACCGACAGCTCGGCGCCGAGCGCATGGACCGCGTCGGCATAATGGCCGAGCACCGCCGCCGCATTGCGGCTCGTCGCCATGTGCAGCGTCTCGGCGGTGACGAAGGGATTGCCGTCGCGGTCGCCGCCGATCCAGCTCCCGACGCGCAGGAAACTCGCCGGGCGCGTTCCCAGCTCCTTTTCCCAGCGGGCGTAGAGCCGCGGCACCACCGGCAGGAAGACATCGCGCAAATAAGTGAGCGCATTGTCGATCTCGTCGGCGACGAACAATTTCTCGGTGCGCAGCGGCCGCGTCTGCCACAGTAGCACGACCTGACGGCGGATCGCATCCTCGATCGCGTCGCCTTCGGGGGTTTCGTCCAGCCCCGCGTCGCGCAGCCGCATCAGGTCCGCGATGCGATTCTTGTGGTCGAGCACCGACTTGCGCCGCACCTCGGTCGGGTGCGCGGTCAACACCGGCGCGACGAGCGCGGCGTCCAGCAGCGCTGCGACCGCGTCGCGGCCGATCCCGTCGCCCTTCAGCTTGTCCAGCGCCGCGGCGACCGTCGCCTCGGGCTCGGCGGCGACGCCTTGTCTGTCCTCGGCGAGGTTGGCGAGCATCGAAAAGAGCATGAAGCCGCGCACAAAGGCGATCGTGTCGTCGAGGCTCAGCGCGTCGAGCCCCGGATCGATCGCTTCCGCTCCAGCGATGCCGCGATGGCGGTCGACGCTCGACGATCGGATATATTCGGTCTGCCGGAACAGTTTCTCGCCGCCATAGGCGCGGATGACGTCGCCAAGGATCCGCCCGAGATAGCGGATGTCGGGGTTCTGGCTGATCTGGATCGGTGGGCCCATGAGCGCACTTGCTGCACTGCAGCGAACGCTACGTCAAGCGGCGCATAGCTATGCCGCGCTTGGCAGTCCGTCAGGCGAAGGTGTCGTAGACGTCGTCGGAAAAGCCTTTTCCGCGCCGCAAGGCAAGTGCGCCGCGGACCCCGCCGACCATCGCTCCCAGCAGCACGGCGCCGACGACCCAGGATGTGGGGGTTCCGTTGAGGATCGTGCCGAGGAAATATAACAGCGTCGCAAGGATTCCGACAACGATGCCCCGTCCCCGACGAAGGAGTGCGGCGGCGACAAACATCAATATGATCTGGGCAACGGCAATCAGGATGACGGGATTGGCTTGGCCGATGAGCCGCATCAGATTGTCGGTGCCGACCGAAAACCATAATCCCAGGCTGCTCAGGACAGCGACGATGGTGAGTGCCGTCGATGCCGTTTGCGCTGCGCTGAGCGCGCCCGCGCGAGTCGTCAGGTCGGGCGACCACAAATTCTTGAACGTCCCCCCGACTCCACCTTCATATGCCATAGGATCATTCCCCCTGATGTTTGGTCAAGGCGCGCCCCACGCGATGACCTCCCCAAGGCAGGATGGTCGGCCGGTTCAGCTTAATCAATGCCCATTGCGTTAATGCCGCCAATCCGGACGCGATCGCTATATTCTCAGCGCGTCCGGACCATCACCAGCGTGCCCAGTTCGATCCGCGAGCGCCCGTCGAAGGTCACGCCATTATGTGTGTCGGTGATGAACATCAGCTTCCCCGAAGCATCGGTAATCCGCGCCGCAACCGCATAGCGCCCCCTGGCGTCGAGCTTGCGCTGATCGACGGTCAGCGAAAAGGCGAAGGGCACTTGCCGCCCGTCGGCGGTGAACGACTGCTGTGCGATCGTCTTCGACGGCGCGTCCATCAGGCTGACGTCGTCGAGCCGGATTTCGACCTGCGCGGTCGGCGGCAGCGCCATGCGTTCGCGATAGGTGATGGCGCCAGTCACCGTCACCGGCTGCTCGGACGGCATGATCGTCGCGCAGGCGGCGAGCGGCAGGGTGGCGAGGGCGGCGGCGAAACGGAGCATGATCTTTTCCTTTCCTGCCTGCTTATGCTCTGCGTAACCCTTCTGCGGCGTGAACGGCAGGGAACAGGAGTGAAGAGGACGATATTCGCGCAGAGACGCAGAGATCGCAGAGAGGTTGGATTTGGTTCACGCGGAGACGCGGAGAGGTTAGGGCCTGCCGCGAAGCGGCCTTATCTTGCGACCTATTGGAAGACCGGGATGGAGAGACAGGAAAGAGGCCTGTCAGCCTGAGCCAAAATCTCCGCGTCTCCGTGTCTCCGCGTGAATCAAAATTCTCTGTGGCCTCTGCGCGAATATCCTTCTGTCCGCCCCGTTCGGGTTCCCGTCAGCCTTCCAGTTCGACATCCCAGTAAAGCCAGTCGATCCAGCTTTCGTGCAGATAGTTCGGCGGAAAGGCGCGGCCATTGTCCTGAAGCTGCCAGCTCGTCGGCCGCCACGGCTGGCGATAAAGCGGCATGTGCGCCTGCTGCGGCGTGCGCCCGCCCTTTTTGAGGTTGCACGGCGCGCAGGCGGTCGCGACATTCTCCCACGTCGTCCGCCCGCCGAGCCGGCGCGGCACGACATGGTCAAAGGTCAGATCCTTGCCCGACCCGCAATATTGGCACGCGAAGCGGTCGCGCAGGAACAGGTTGAAGCGGGTGAAGGCCGGGTGCTGCGACGGCTTCACATATTGGCGGAGCGCGATCACGCTGGGGATCGGCATCGTCCGCGTCGGCGAATGAATCTCGCGCTCGTAATTCTCGACGATGGTGACCCGGTCGAGGAAAACCGCCTTGACCGCGGTCTGCCATGGCCACAGGCTCAAGGGGTAGTAGCTGAGCGGCGTATAATCGGCGTTGAGCACTAGCGCGGGACAGGAATCGGGATGCCGGGCGAGATCGGGATGGAACATGGCTTTACGACGCTGCCCCCTTTGCTGCGCGGGATGGCGCGCCACTGCCGTTCCCAAGTGACAGCGTCATTACATCACGCATATGATTCTGCCGTCAAGGGGGCATCTGCCGCAAGATATGGAAGGATCGGCGCGGGTGCGGCACAGCATATGGATATGCGCGCCCGCTCATGCTGACCCGTTTCGCGCCCAGCCCAACGGGAGAACTGCACCTCGGCCATGCCTATAGCGCGGCGCTCGCCCACGGTGCGGCGCGCGATGCCGGCGGGCGTTTCCGCATCCGCATCGACGATATCGACGGCAGCCGCTCGCGCGAGGATTATGTGGCGGCCTCGCTCGCCAACCTCGCATGGCTGGGGCTCGACTGGGACGGCGATCCGGTGCGCCAGTCAAGCCATCTCGGTGATTATGCCGCGGCGCTTGACCATCTGCGCGCACGCGGCCTCGTCTATCCCTGTTTCTGCACCCGCGCCGACATCGCCCAAAGCCTCGCCGCGCCGCATGGGCCGCCCAATGCTTCGGGCGGCGCCGTCTATCCCGGCACTTGCCGCCACTTGCCGGCGGCCGAGCGCGCGCGCCGCCTCGCCGATGAGCTGCATTGCTGGCGGCTCGACATGGCGCGCGCCGCCGCGCTCGCGGGCGCTCTCGACTGGGAGGAAGCGGGGCAGGGGATGCGCGCCGCCGATCCGGCCGCGCACGGCGACGTGGTCCTCGCGCGCAAGGATGCCCCCGCCAGCTATCATCTCGCGAGTACGATCGACGATGCGGCGATGGGGGTGACGCATGTGATCCGCGGCGCCGACCTGATCGCCTCGACCGACGTCCACCGCCTGCTCCAGGAGTTGCTGGGCCTCGCGACCCCCGTCTATCGCCACCACGCCCTCGTCTGCGGTCCCGACGGACGGCGGCTCGCGAAGCGCGACGCCGTCGCCTCGCTGGCCGCGCTGCGTGAAGCCGGGGTCGACGGGCGCGTGCTCGCGGCCGATCTGGTTCGCGAGCGGCTTCCCGCTGGCTATTCGCTGCAAACAGCCTAAATAGGAACGATGCAGATCATCCTCGTCCTTGCGGTCGTCGTGGCGGCCGGCCTCGTCCTCTTCTCGCTTGCGCGCGGGCTCATCTATTTCGCCAAGGGGCATCAGGCCGCGCTCGACGGCACGATCCACGAAAATCAGGTGATGCAGAACCGGATGATGATGGCCCGCGTCAAATGGCAGGCGATCACCATCATCCTGCTCATCATCATCGGCGTGACCGCTGCCGGCAGCTGATCGGGGCGCTTCCTTTTCCCGTTCGTGTCGAGCGAAGTCGAGACACCCATCGACCTTGCGCCGGCCCGAGGGGCATCTCGACTTCGCTCGATGCGAACGGAGTGGGATGATCGTCTAAACTCCGGACTGTCCGACATGGTCAAACTCAACAAGATCTACACCCGCACCGGCGACGGCGGCACCACCGGGCTCGTCGACGGCTCGCGCATCGCCAAGTCGGCGCCGCTGATGGCGGCGGTCGGCGATGTCGACGAAGCGAACAGCTGGGTCGGCCTCGCCGCCGCCGCGCTCGATCCGGCGAGCGACGAGGCGGCGATGCTGTCGCGCATCCA
The DNA here is from genome assembly GCF_024628865.1 of Sphingopyxis sp. DBS4. Lineage (NCBI taxonomy): Bacteria > Pseudomonadati > Pseudomonadota > Alphaproteobacteria > Sphingomonadales > Sphingopyxidaceae > Sphingopyxis > Sphingopyxis sp. DBS4. The sequence goes on along the minus strand of NZ_CP102384.1, from coordinate 3,528,940 downwards.
GAACGAATTGTTCGACCTCGGCGCCGACCTTGCGACGCCGCCCGACAGCGAACGCGGCTTCGGTCCGCACGACATGGCGCTGCGCATCGTCCCCGGCCAGATCGCGCGGCTGGAGGAAGAGATCGACCGCATGAACGAAGCGCTCGAATCGCTTCGCAGCTTCATCCTGCCCGGCGGCACCGAAGCCGCCGCGCGGCTCCACCTCGCCCGCGCGGTGACCCGCCGCGCCGAACGCGCCGCGGTCGCCGCCGGCGCGGAGCGCGACCTCAACCCGCTGGCGCTCTCCTATCTCAACCGCCTGTCGGACCATCTTTTCGTGCTGACCCGGCATATCAATGCCGGCGCGGGCGGCGACATCCTCTGGAAACCCGGCGCGACGCGCTGACCGAAGCGTAAGGGCTGTCCTTCATTTTCTTCGTCACCCCGGACTTGATCCGGGATTATCCCTTTCCGAGATATATGTTTTCTAACGCGAGCCTGGGGGAGCCAATTGGGAAGAAGGCCATGTCGGCCGTTTCATGAGATTCGCGCAGAAGCGCAGAGATTTTGGTTCGCGCGGAGCCGCGGAGCCGCGGAGAGGCAGGTTCGGGCCGACAGGCCCGCCCTTTTTGTCGGGGATGCGGCAGGCCGCGGCGTTGCATGAAGAAAGCCGCTTTGCGGCAAGCCCCATCTCTCCGCGGCTCCGCGTGAACTTCATCTCTTCCTCTCTGCGATCTCTGCGCGAATCCCATCTACGTCAGCTTTTGCCGCGAAGCGGCCGCTTTACAGGTCTAGAGGGAATATAGGCCGATCAAATCCGGGGTCCCGCTCGATGACGGTGGCAAGCGTCACCCCGGATCAAGTCCGGGGTGACGGGAAGGCATGGCGCGTTTGAGCGCCCCACCTTGTTCCCTGAATGTTCTAGACATTCCTCCGTGCCGTAACCATATTCGCCCCCGCAGCGAAACCGAATCACCTTCCGGGGGATTGTCTCACTATGGCCAGCCGCACCGACGCATCGCCCGCTATTGACCCGCAGGGCGACCTGGCCCGGCGCTTCGCCGCGACCCGGCGGCTGTCGCTCGACCTCGTGGCGCCGCTCTCCGACGCCGATGCGAGCGCGCAGTCGATGCCCGACGCCTCGCCCGCGAAATGGCATCTCGCGCACACGAGCTGGTTCTTCGAGACGTTCGTGCTGCGCAATCATCTGCCTGGCTATCGCGCGTTCGACGATCGCTACGCCTATCTCTTCAACAGCTATTACGAGGCCGAGGGGCCGCGCCATGCGCGCCCGCGCCGCGGCCTGTTGACGCGACCGTCGCTGGACGAGGTCTGCATCTGGCGCGCGCATGTCGACGCCGCGGTGCAGAGCGCGCTTCCCGATCTGCCCCCGGCCGCGCTCGCGCTGGTCGAGCTCGGCATCCACCACGAGCAGCAGCATCAGGAATTGCTGCTCACCGATATCAAGCATCTCTTCGCCCAGAACCCGCTCGGTCCGGCGGCATGGCCGCGCGACGCTGCAATCGCGAATGAAGTTGCGCACTTTTCTGCGCCTCTCACGCCCGCAGCCAAAAGCGCGGGCGCGCTCCAGTGGGTCCGCGGCGCGGAAGGCGTGGTGTCGGTCGGCCACGACGGCGATGGCTTCGCCTTCGACTGCGAACGCCCGCGCTTTTCGGCGCTGCTGACCTCGCACGCGCTCGCCAGCCGCCCGGTGACGAACGGCGAATGGCAGGAATTCGTCGCCGACGGCGGCTATCATACCCCGTCGCTGTGGCTCAGCGACGGCTGGGCGTGGGTGCAGGCGGAGGATGTCGAAGCGCCCGCCTATTGGCGCGAGGGGCATTCTTTCACCCTGTCGGGCTGGCAGGCGATCGACCCCGCGGCGCCGGTGACCCATATCAGCTTCTATGAGGCCGATGCTTTCGCTACCTGGGCCGGCGCACGTCTGCCGACCGAACAGGAGTGGGAGGCGGCCGCCGCCGCCTGCGACCCGCAGGGCGGCCAGCAACTCGACGCGGCCGGGCCGGCGCAGCCCGCGGCTGCGTCCGCCGACACAGGCTTGCAACAGATGTTCGGCAGCGTGTGGGAATGGACCGGCAGCGCCTATCGCCCCTATCCCGGCTTCCGCGCCGCGCCGGGCGCGGTCGGCGAATATAATGGCAAGTTCATGAGCGGGCAGTTCGTGCTGCGCGGCGGAAGCTGCGCAACCCCGCGCGGCCATATGCGCGCCAGCTACCGCAATTTCTTTTACCCCCACCAGCGCTGGCAATTCACCGGCGTTCGGCTCGCGAAAGACCTCTGATCATGGGTATCGTGCGTCAACTTCGGCAGATTTCCGCCGACGATAGCGGCGTCGACCCGGCTTTCCGCGCCGACGTCCATGCCGGGCTGTCGCAGCGGCAGAAGGCGATTCCCGCGCGCTGGTTCTACGACGCGACCGGATCGGCGCTGTTCGAGGATATTACCGCGCTGCCCGAATATTATCCGACGCGCAGCGAAACCGACCTGCTGACGCGCCACGCCGCCGACATGGCGGCGGCGATCGGGCCGGGCCGCGCGGTCGTCGAACTCGGCTCGGGCAGCTCGACCAAGACGCCCTTGCTGCTTCAGGCGATCGGGCCCGCGGCCTATGTTCCCGTCGATATTTCGGGCGACTTCCTGCGTGACAGCGCGACCGCGCTCGCGGCGCGCTTTCCGGGGCTTCCCGTCTATCCGGTCGAGGCCGATTTCACCCACAAGGTCGATTTGCCGCGCGAGATCGCCGCGCTGCCCAAGCTCGGCTTCTTTCCGGGCTCGACGATCGGCAACATGGTCGCACGCACCGCGATCGACCTCTTGCGCGGCTGGCGCGCCACGCTCGGCGACGGGGCGCTGCTTTTGATCGGAGTCGACCGGATCAAGGATGTCACGACGCTCGAACTGGCCTATGACGATCCTGCGGGAGTCACCGCGGCGTTCAACATCAACCTGCTCGAACGCATCAATCGCGAGCTGGACGGAACGATCCCGGTCGATAATTTCATGCATCGGGCGAGCTGGAACGATGTGCACGCGCGGATCGAAATGCATCTCGTCGCCGCGTGCGACATGGAGTTCATCGTCGACGGACGCGCCTATGCGATGACGAAGGGCGAAACGATCCACAGCGAGAACAGCCATAAATACGGTCCCCGCGACGCGAACCTGCTGCTCCGCGCCGGCGGCTGGACCCCGGTGCGGACCTGGGACGATGTCGACCCCGCCTTCGCGCTGATCCTGGCCGAAGCGACCGAGTTCCGCTCCGCCCCTTGACGCGCCCCTCTTGACCGGGCGGGGCGAGGCCGTAGGGGAACGCCACGGTTTCCAGCGAAAGGGCAGAACATGATCGTCGGCGTCATCGGGGCAGGGCAAATGGGCGCGGGGATCGCGCAGGTGTCGGCGGGGGCCGGTCACGACGTGCTGCTGGCCGACATCGACATCGCCCGCGCCGAAGCGGGCAAGGCCGGCATCGCTAAGGCGCTCGGCCGGCTGGTGGTGAAGGAAAAGATGACGCAGGCCGACGCCGACGCGCTGCTCGGCCGCATCACGCCGGTCGCGGACCATGCCGCTTTCGCCCCCGCCGACCTCGTCGTCGAGGCCGCGACCGAGCGCGAGGAGATCAAGCGCGCGATCTTCGCGAGCGTCGGCCAGCATCTTTCGGACACCGCGATCCTCGCCAGCAACACCAGCTCGATTCCGATCACCCGCCTCGCACAGGCGGCGCCCCATCCGGCGCGCTTCATCGGCGTTCATTTCTTCAACCCGGTGCCGGTGATGGGCCTGATCGAGCTGATCCGCGGCCTCGCCACCAGCGACGCAACGCTCGCGGCGGTGGAGGCCTATGGCCGCGGCCTCGGCAAGGAGATCGTCCATGCGAACGACGCGCCGGGCTTTATCGTCAACCGCGTGCTGATGCCGCTGATCAACGAGGCGATCTTCGCACTCGGCGAAGGCGTTGCGACGATGCAGGACATCGATACCGGCTGTCGCCTCGGCCTCAACCATCCGATGGGGCCGATCACCCTCGCCGACTTCATCGGCCTCGACACCTGCCTCGAGATCATCCGCGTGCTGCAGTCGGGCACCGGCGACCCGAAATTCCGCCCCGCCCCGCTGCTCGTCCAATATGTCGAGGCAGGCTGGGTCGGCAAGAAAGCGGGGCGCGGCTTCTACGACTGGACCGGGCCAGAGCCGGTGCCGACGCGCTAAAAAGGGCGCGCGGTCTTCGCGGCCGGGGATATGATGACGGGCAAAGGGAGATTCGCCATGATTCGCATCTTCGCCGCCAGCCTGCCCCTTCTCGCTTTCGCTGCCGCCGCGCCGGTCCACGCCCAAGAGGGCGCGCCCGAGGATTCGACGGTGAAGGACACCGCGAACAGCGTCACCGAACCCTTCGATGGCAAGGAGGTGCCGCCCAAGCTGCAGGCGGTCGTCGGGGCGCCCTATTCGCTCGCAGGGCTCGGCAAATGCGCGGCGATCATCCGCGAGATCACCGAACTCGACGCCGTGCTCGGCCCCGACGTCAACGAGACGGTCGACAAGAGCCGGGCGCAGAAGCGCGAGGAGACCGCCGGCCGCGTCGCGGGCAGCGTCGCGGGGTCGGTCATCCCCTTGCGCGGGCTGATCGGCGAAGTCACCGGCGCCAATGCCGAACGCCGACGCTATGCCGAGGCGGTCTATGCCGGAACGGTGCGACGCGGCTTTTTGAAGGGCGTCGGGCTCGAACGCGGCTGCAAGGCCCCGGCGCGGCCCTGAGCGGGGGGAGATTCATGCAGGTCGCCGACATTCGTCCCTTCACCATCGACGTGCCGCAGGCGGCGCTCGACGACCTTGCGGCGCGGCTCGCGAACACGCGCTGGCCGGAGAAGGAGACAGTCGGCGACTGGGATCAGGGCGTCCCGCTCGCCTATGCGCAGCAGCTCGCGGCTTACTGGCGACAGGATTATGATTGGCGCAAGGTCGAGGCGCGCCTCAATGCGCTGCCCAATTATCTCGCGATGGTTGACGGGCTCGACATCCATTTCCTGCACATCCGCTCGGCCAATCCCGCGGCGCGGCCGCTCGTGCTGACCCATGGCTGGCCGGGGTCGGTGCTCGAATTCCTCGACGTGATCGAGCCGCTGTCGGCCGACTATCATCTCGTGATCCCGTCGCTGCCGGGCTACGGCTTTTCGGGCAAGCCGACCGAGGCCAAATGGAACGTCGAGCATATCGCGGCGGCGTGGGACGCGCTGATGCGCGCGCTCGGCTATCCGCGCTATTTCGCGCAGGGCGGCGACTGGGGCAGCGCGGTGACGTGTGCGATCGGCATGAATCACGCCGACCATTGCGCGGGCATCCACGTCAACATGGTCGTCGGCGCGCCGCCACCCGATCTGATGGCAGACCTGATCGACGCCGAAAAAACCTATCTCGCGCGCTTCCAATGGTATCAGGCGAAGGACAGCGGCTATTCGACGCAGCAGGCGACGCGGCCGCAGACCCTCGGTTACGGCCTTGCCGATTCGCCGGTCGGGCAGATGTGCTGGATCGTCGAGAAATTCCACGGCTGGACCGATTGCGGACACGAGCCCGGCGGGCAGTCGATCGGCGGCCACCCCGAAAAATCATTGTCACGCGATGCGATGCTCGACGATGTCAGCCTGTATTGGCTGACCAACAGCGCGGCGTCGTCGGCACGGCTCTATTGGCATAGTTTCCGCAGCTTCGCGGCGGGCGAAATCCACGTCCCGACCGGATGCAGCCTGTTCCCGAACGAAATCATGCGCCTGTCGCGTCGCTGGGCCGACCGGCGCTACAAAAATATCGTCCATTGGAACGAACTGCCCCGCGGCGGTCATTTCGCCGCCTGGGAGCAGCCTGATCTGTTCGTGGAAGAGGTGCGGACAGCGCTGGCGAAAATGGCGCTATAGTGGCTTTGCAGGGGCGGCCGGGGCCGGAGCCGCGATAGCCGCCGCCGCGGCGGCTGGCGGCGGCGCGGCAGGCGGCGCGATGCCCAGCATCAGTCCCGCGAGGGCCGCCGACATCAGGTTCGACAGGCTGCCCGCGAGCAGCGCCTTCAGGCCCAGCTTCGCGATCATCGGCCGCTGGCCCGGCGCGAGGCCGCCCGTCACCGCCATCTGGATCGCGATCGAGCTGAAATTGGCGAAGCCGCAGAGGGCAAAGGTCGCGATCGCGATCGATGCGGGCGACAGGCCGCTCTGCACCTTGCCAAGGTCGATGAAGGCGACGAATTCGTTGAGCACGATCTTGGTGCCGAACAGCCCGCCGACCGCGCCGCTTTCGTCCCACGGCACCCCCATCAGCCACATCACGGGGCGAAAGATCGTGCCGATGATCGCCTGAAACGACAGGTCGGGGTATCCGAACCAGCCGCCGATCCCGGCGAGCAGCCCGTTGGCGAGCGCGACGAGCGCGACGAAGGCGAGCACCATCGCGCCGACCGCGACCGCCAGCCGGACGCCGGTCTGTGCGCCCTGCGCCGCCGCCATGATGATGTTCGCGGGCTTTTCCTCGTCGTGGCTCGCTTCGGGCATGATAACGGGTTCGATGCCCAGATCCTTGGGATCGTCGGGCATCATGATCTTCGCCATCAATATGCCGCCCGGCGCCGACATGAAGCTGGCGGCGAGCAGATAGGGCAGCAATTGCTCGCCGATCATGCTGGCATAGGCGCCGAGGATCGTCCCCGCGACCCCCGCCATGCCGACCGTCATCACGGTGAAGAGCTGCGACGGCGTCAGGCTGGCGAGATAGGGGCGGATGACGAGCGGGCTTTCGCTCTGCCCTACGAAGATGTTCGCCGCGGCGCCCAGGCTTTCGACCTTGGTGATGCCGGTGATCTTCTGGATCGCGCCGCCGACCCATTTGATCACGAGTTGCATGATGCCGAGATAATAAAGGATCGAGATCATCGAGGCGAAGAAGATGATCACGGGCAGCGCCGCGATCGCGAAGCTGTGCCCGCCCATCTCGGGCCCGGCGAGCGGGCCGAAGATGAAGTCGGTCCCCGCCTTGGCATAGCCGAGCAGGTTGGAGACACCGCCCGACATCGCCTGGATGATGCTGCGCCCCCAGGGGGTGCCGAGCACGAGCAGCGCGAAACCGGCCTGCAGCAGAAAGGCGGGAATGACGACGCGGGGGCGAATCCAGCGCCGGTTGGAGGAGAAGAGCAGGGCGATCGCAAGCAATGCGACGATGCCGAGCAGACCGATCAGGCGTTCCATGAAAAAATGCGTCCCCCGCAAGATTGTTGCGTCCTGTCTAGCGGGCTTTGGCGGCGGGGCAAGAGTGTGCGGCATGGCGCGGTGCCGGTTCGGGATGGCGCCGGGAAAAGGCGCAGATTGGGATGGCCAGTTCCGACCGGAAGCGGCCGCTCCTCTCCCCTCCCGCAGGCGGGAGGGGTCGGGGGTGGGCAGCGACGGTGCAATGGCCCACCCCGCTGCGACTAACGAACAAAGTTCGTAAGTCTCGCTGCCCCTCCCGCTTGCGGGAGGGGAAAGGAGCGCCATCCTTCAACGTCCGCTTCCTACCCCCACAGCGGACATTGGCTTCAAATAAACCTTTCCTACATTATCCGGCTATGCCAGCTTTCATCCGGCTCTTTCACTTGGTGGATGAAGACGGTCGCGGCGAAGCGGGAACCGGATGCGTTCAGCACAGCGCGAAGCCCCAATCGAAGGCTGCAATAGGCTGAACTTTTCTGAACTTTGGAATTGCGACGTCGCCTTCGTACAGACCGGCTCCGCGCCACGACGACGCACGAAGGCAGGGCATCTCCCGGATATTCGCTGGGGCTTGGCAATCCAGCCAACCTCCATTGTCTCGCCGCGTGTCCGCGCCATTGTTTCCCGGTCTTTCCAGCGTCCGCAAAACCGACTATCGGGCGCCGATGGAAACTGGCTCTTCGCGCGTCATCGCGCCATCGCTGCTGCTGTTCGCGATCCTCTATGGCGGCATGGTTCCGCTCGGCGGCTTTCTGGGCGCGAAGCAGGTCGCGCTGGGGCCGCTCGCGGTCGAGGCTGGGATTTTCCCCTTTCTGACGCTGATCGCGATATCGAGCGGCATCGCCGAGCTGCACGGGCGCGTCGTGGCGGACCGGATGGTGCGGCTGGGCTTCATCCCGCTGGTGCTCGCGATCATCCTTGCCTTGTTCGTCCTCCAGCTTCCGACCGATGCCGGGATGTACGAGCCTGCGAAAGAGGCCTTTCCGATCATCGTCGGGCAAAGCTGGCGGATGATGGCGGCCGGAATCATCGCCTATGGCGTTTCGGTCAGCCTCAACGTCTGGATCTTTGCGCGGATGACCGCGAACAACGGCCGGTTGCTGCCGCTCCGCGGTTTCATCGCCGCGGCCTTGAGCCAGATCGTCGACACGCTGATCTTCATCACGATCAGCTTTTACGGCGTCCGTCCGATCGCCGATCTGATGCTCGGCCAGATGATCGCCAAGGTCGTGCTGTCGGCGGTGATGGTGCCGCTGCTCGTGATGGCGGTCGTCGCCATCGGCCGCAAACTCGACGCGAACAACGCTGGATGACGCCCGTGACAGACCCTTCGAAAATGCCCGACCTGCTCGCCAAGGCCGAAACGCTCGTCGAGGCGCTGCCCTATCTGCAACGCTATGCGGGCGAGACATTCGTCATAAAATATGGCGGCCACGCAATGGGCGACCCCGAGGCGCAGCGCGACTTCGCCGAGGATGTGGTGTTGCTGAAAGCCGTCGGGATCAACCCGGTGGTCGTCCATGGCGGCGGCCCGCAGATCGGCCGGATGCTGAAGCAACTAGGCATCGAATCGCAGTTCGTCGGCGGCTTGCGCGTCACCGATGCCGCGACCGCCGAGGTCGCTGAGATGGTGCTCGCGGGCAAGATCAACAAGGAGATCGTCGGCTGGATCGCCGGGCTCGGCGGCCGCGCGGTCGGCCTGTCGGGCAAGGACGCCAATCTGGTGCTCGCCGAAAAGGTGACGCGCAGCGAGCCCGACCCCAATTCGGGAATCGAGCGCCACGTCGACCTGGGCTTCGTCGGCGAGCCGGTCGCGGTCGACCCGACGATCCTGACCAATCTGGCGAACGACAATTTCATTCCGGTGGTGGCGCCGGTCGCGCTCGGCGCCGACGGGGCGACCTACAATATCAACGCCGACACGATGGCGGGGGCGATCGCCGGCGCGCTCGGCGCAAAGCGTTTCTTTCTGCTAACCGACGTCGCGGGGGTGCTCGACAAGGCAGGGGCGCTGCTCACCGACCTCGACCGCACGGCGATCGACGCGCTCAAGGCCGACGAGACGATCACCGGCGGCATGATTCCCAAGGTCGAAACCTGTGTCGCGGCGGTCGACGCCGGGGTCGAGGCGGCAGTCATCCTCGACGGGCGCATCCCGCACGCGATGCTGCTCGAAATTTTCACCGCACGGGGTGCGGGCACGCTGATTCATCGCTAGGGTGCGGGCCGTGACCGACGCTTCTCGCCGGAGAATTTGATGTATCTGATGTTTCTGCAAATCCTGTCGATCCTACTCAATATCCTGTGGTGGATCATCATCGTGCAGGCGGTGATGTCGTGGCTGATCGCCTTCAACGTCATCAACACCCACAATGATTTCGTCGGTCAGCTCTGGTATGTGCTCGAGCGGATCACCGAGCCGCTCTATCGCCCGTTCCGGCGCATCATGCCCGATTTCGGCGGGCTCGACCTGACGCCGATGGTCGTGCTGATCCTGATCATCATCCTGCGCGGGCCGGTGATTTCCTATCTTTACACGCTCGGCGTCAATTCAGGAGCGATCTGAAATGGCGGCGGACGTCATCGACGGCAAGGCGTTCGCGGCGGGGCTGCGCGCGCGGATTGCCAAGGCGGTCCCGGCATTCGAGGCCGCGACGGGCCGGGTTCCCGGTCTCGCCGTCGTCCTCGTCGGCGACGATGCGGCGAGCCAGGTCTATGTCGGTGCCAAGGGCAAGGCGACCGTTGCGGCGGGGATGAAGAGCTTCGAATATCGCCTGCCCGCCGACGCGGCACAGGACGAACTGCTGGCGTTGGTCGCCCGGCTCAACGCCGACCCTACGGTCGACGGCATTCTCGTCCAGCTACCGCTCCCCAAGGGTTTCGACGAAAAGCGCGTGATCGCGGCGATCGATCCCGACAAGGATGTCGACGGCATCACCCCGACCAATGCCGGGCGGCTTGTGCTCGGCGCCGACGCACTCGTATCGTGCACGCCGCTCGGCTGCCTGATGATGCTGCGCGATTTGCTCGGCGACCTGAGCGGCCTCGATGCCGTGATCGTCGGCCGCTCGATCCTGTTCGGCAAGCCGATGGCGCAGCTTCTCCTCCAGGCCAATTGCACGGTGACGATGGCGCACAGCCGGACGCGCGACCTGCCCGCGGTGTTGCGGCGCGCCGACATCGTCATCGCGGCGATCGGCCAGCCCGAATATATTCGCGGCGACTGGCTGAAGGCCGGCGCGGTCGTCCTCGACGGCGGAATCAACCGGCTGCCGCCCGCGCCGGGCAAAGCCAAGGGGCGGATCGTCGGCGATGTCGCTTTCGACGAAGCCTTGCCGCACGTCCGCGCGATCACGCCCGTTCCCGGCGGCGTCGGCGCGACGACGATCGCCTGCCTGCTGCGCAACACGCTGGTCGCCGCGCATCGCCGCGCGGGGCTCGCCGATCCGGAGGGATTCTGATGCGCAGGCTGACCGTGGCGGCGACGGCGCTTGCCATGATCGCAAGCGGGGCTGTCGCAGCCCGCGAACGCAACCGCCCGCTCTCCGCGAATCCCAGCGGTTTCATTGCCGCGGAATTAGCCTTTGCACGGCTGGCGCAGGAAAAGGGACAATGGACCGCCTTTCGCGAGACGGCGGCGCCCGATGCGGTGATGTTCGTGCCGCAGCGGGTAAAGGCGCACGACTGGCTGAAGTCGCAGAGGGACCCAGCCGAGGCGGTAAAGTGGCAACCGCATGCGGTCTATGTCAGCTGCGACGGCAATGTCGGGGTGACCACCGGTGCCTGGCAAAACGGGCCGGCGAACGGTTATTTCACCACCGTGTGGCTCCGCGATCCCAAGAAGGGCAAGATGACGTGGGTGCTCGACCATGGCGATAGCCTGACGACCCCGCTCGCCGCGCCCGACTTCATCGAATCGAAGCAGGCGAAATGCGGCTCGCGGCCGGCGGTGCCGATCGAAGCGGGCGAGGAGGGCGATGATAGGGCGGTCGGCCTGTCGCCCGACCAGACGCTGAGCTGGACCTCGACCGTTCATCCCGACCAGTCGCGGCGCGTCACCGTCCGTCTGTGGGACGGCAAGGATATGAAGACCGTCATCGACAATCAGGTCGCGGCCCCGAAACAGCCATGATCGACCTCTTCATCTCGGCCTTCGTGACGCTGTTCGTCGTCATCGACCCGCCGGGCTGCGCGCCGATCTATGCCAGCCTGACGACCGGCGCCAGCGTGCAGCAGCGGCGGTCGATGGCGATCCGCGCGACGCTGATCGCCGGAGGCATATTGATCTTCTTCGCGATGTTCGGCGAAGCCTTGTTGTCCTTCCTGCACATCGACCTCGACAGTTTCCGCATCGCCGGCGGCATCATGCTGTTCATCATCGCGATCGACATGGTGTTCGAGAAGCGCACCGAGCGACGCGAGCAGCGCGCCGAGAAGATCAAGGCAACCCCCGAGGTCGAGGATGTCTCGGTCTTTCCGATGGCGATGCCGATGCTCGCCGGGCCGGGATCGATCGCCTCGGTCATGCTGCTCGTCGCCAAGAACAACGGGCTCGATCGGGCGCTGGTGATCTTTGGCGCGCTGTTGCTCGTGCTCGCGCTGACGCTTGCGGCGCTGCTCGCGGCGGGGCCGTTGATGCGGCTGATCGGCAACAAGGCCGAAGCGGTGATCACCCGCCTGCTCGGCGTTCTGCTCGCGGCACTGGCGGCGCAGTTCGTGATCGACGGGCTGAAGGCGAGCTTTCCGAGTTTGGGCTGATTTTGCTTTCCGCGAAGCGGAAAGCTGCGGCACCGGCCCGCTCCCCCACCCGGCCTCCCAACAGCGTATCCTGAAATGGGAGGCCGGGTGGGGGAGCGGGCCGGTGCCGTTCCCGGCGTTAGCCGGGAAAATGACTTACCGCGCGTTGTTGACGTCGTTCTGGGTCACCGGGGCGATGCGGATTTCGACGCGGCGGTTGCACTGATAATCGGCCTCGCTGCGCTCGGGGGCGCATTTGAGCTGCGATTCGCCATAGCCCATCGTTGCCATGCGCGCGCGGTTGACGCCGCGGCTGGAGAGATAGTCGGCGACCGACGAGGCGCGGCGCTCCGACAGACCCTGGTTATAGCTGTCGCTGCCCTGCGAATCGGTGTGGCCGTAGACGTCGATATAGGTGCTCGGATATTCGGACAGGGTCGAGGCGACGCTGTCGAGCGCGCTGCGGAACTGCGATTTCACGACCGCGCTGTTAAGGTCGAAGGTGACGTCGCCGGGCATGTTGAGCACGAGCTGGTCGCCCTGGCGCTCGACATCGATGCCGGTGCCCGCGGTGCGTTCGCGCAGCTTCTTTTCCTGCTGGTCCATATAATAGCCGACGCCCGCACCGGCGACCGCGCCGATCCCGGCGCCGACGATCTTTTCGGTGCGGTCGCGCCGTCCGCCGACGAGATCGCCGAGCAGATAGCCACCGAGCGCGCCGCCGATGCCGCCGATCGCGGCCTTCGAGATCGTCTGCTTGCCCGTTTCGGGATCGGTCACGCAACCGGTGAGCGCGAGTGCGCCGATGCTGGCGAGGGCGGCGAGCTTGATCGTCTTGCTGTTCATGTCTTTGGCTCCCTTTATAGTGGCGGCCGCTTGCTGGCCCTGCGCACCGCCGTCCGTGTCGATAACATATGCCGCGCCAACTGGTTCCAGAATCCGGCTGAACCCCCGCTGAGCGAAGTCGCAAAGCGGAGTCATTGTGCTTTGCCGCCGCTATCGCCTATAGGGCGGAAATGACCCAAGCCGACAGGGGCCGGGCGCCCGCGCGCCGCATGGCCGCCGCCCCCCATGACCGCCTGATGACCGCCCGATGAGCCCTTTCCCCTGGTCCGACGTCGCGATCATCGCGGTGCTGATCCTCCTCAACGGCCTGTTCGCCCTGTCCGAGCTCGCGATCGTCTCGGCGCGCGGGCCGCGTTTGCAGGCGGCCGAGAAACGCGGCAGCCGCGGCGCGAAGATCGCGCGCCAGCTTGCCGCCGACCCCGGTCGCTTCCTGTCGACGGTGCAGGTCGGCATCACGCTGATCGGCATATTGGCGGGCGCCTATTCGGGCGCGAGCCTTGGGCAGCCGGTCGCCGACCGGCTCGCGGCCTGGTTCGGGATCGATGCCGAACATGCCCAGGCGGCGGGCTTTGCGGTCGTCATCGGCGTCACTACCTATTTTTCGCTGATCGTGGGCGAATTGGTGCCCAAGCAGTTCGCGCTGCGCGCGCCCGAACCGATCGCGATCGCGATGGCGACGCCGATGTTCTGGCTGTCGCGCGTCGCGGCGCCACTCGTATGGCTGCTCGACAACAGCTCGGCGATCGTGTTCCGCCTGCTGGGTCTCAACCGCGAGTCCGAGGATCGGGTGACCGCCGAGGAATTGCACCTGATCGTCGCCGAGGCGTCGAAATCGGGCGTGATCGAGGAAAGCGAGCGCGCGATCATCTCGGGCGTCGTCCGCCTTGCCGACCGGCCGGTGCGCGAAGTGATGACGCCGCGCATCGACGTCGACTGGATCGACATCGCGTCGGACGACGACGCGGTGCGCGCCAAGCTGCTCGAAAGCCCGCACACGCGGCTGCCGGTCGCGCGCGGCTCGGTCGACGACATCGCCGGCATCGTCCAGGCGCGCGACATCGCCGGGGCGCTGTTCCGCGGCGAAACGCTCGATCTCGAGAAGCTGATCCGCCCGGCGAAGGTGATCCACGACCAGATCGACGCGATGGACGCGCTCGAGGGCCTGCGCGCCGCCGACGTGCCGATGCTGCTCGTCCACGACGAATATGGGCATTTCGAGGGACTGGTGACGCCCGCCGACCTGCTGTCGGCGATCGCGGGCGAATTCGCGTCGGATCAGGATATCGGCAGCGAGCCCTTCGTCACCGAGCGCGACGACGGCAGCCTGCTGATCGCGGGATCGATGCCCGCCGACCAGATGGCCGAACGGCTGGGAATCGAGCTGGCGGGCGACCGCGACTATGCGACCGCGGCGGGGCACGCGCTGGCGATCCTCAAGCATCTGCCCGCCGAAGGCGAGAGCTTCACCGATCGCGGCTGGAAGTTCGAGATCGTCGACATGGATGGGCGCAAGATCGACAAGCTGCTGGTCAGCGAAATCCGCAAGCCGAAGGAGGACGAAGACGAGTGACGCGCCGCTTTTGTCGCGCCTAAAGCGACAAAAGATACGGACGTGCGCCGTCATTCTGTCTCCTTTGTCGCTTTAGCGGGATAGGGCGGCGTCGCTTCGTCGCGCAATGCGGCGTGGATAATGGCCATGTCGGGACCGCCGCTGACGTCGATCGCGCCGCCCTTGAGGACGCGAACGGTCGTAACGCCGTTGAGCGCGCGATCCATCGCGATGCTGTACTGATGCGTGCGCCCCATCGAAATCGCGCGGTCCCACGCGGAAGCAAAGCTGGCCGCTTCGGGGCGATCGCGGAGGCGATAGGCCGAGGCGCGGCCCATCCCGACGGCTTTCGCGGCCTTTCCCACCGAACCCATGGCTTCGAGCGCACGGACGAAGCGCGCCTGCGTTTCGGCCGTCCAGCCGTCGGCGCGGTTGCGCTGCTGCGGCACCGGAGCGAAGGCGAGGCAACTATCGGCGAGCAGCCGTGCGGGCGAAGGTGAAGCGGTGCGTTCCATCCGCCAGCTTGGAGCATGGCGGAACAATGTAGGAAAGGATTATCTGGCGGGTGGTGGGTCGACCGTTTGGGGTGGAGAGCGGCCATAAATCCTCCCCGGCACGGGGAGGGGGACCACCGAAGGTGGTGGAGGGGCAGGTGCGTCATGGCGCGCCTTTTCTGGATCGAAGCGCAAACCGAGGGTGCCCCTCCACCATGCTTCGCATGGTCCCCCTCCCCGTGCCGGGGAGGATTTATGGCCGCTCCCGGTCGAAACCGGCCCTACAGTTCTCCGCCCAGCGCTCCATATTTGGCCTCGAACCCGGCCTTGTCGCCGCGCGCGAGATAGCTTGCCTGGTCGACGATATTGTCGCGCGCGATGCGGCCCTGGAAGGCGCCGAGCTGCGGATCGATCGCCGCGATGTCGGCGTCGGTCCAGTCGGCGATTTGCTGGAAGCTGGTGACGCCGAGGCCGTTCAGGAGGCCGGCGAGCTTGGGGCCGATGCCTTTCAGGAGCTGGAGATTGTCGGCCTTCGCCGCGGGAGCCGGTGCGGGCGCGGGGCTCGGCGCTTTCGCGGCCAGTTCCGGCGCGGGTTCGGCGGGGATCGTGGGCTCTTCGGGAATCTCCGCTGCCGGTGGGGCGGGCGGGGGAGGCGGCGGGGTTTCGGCAACGGGCGCCGGTGCAGGCGGCGGTGCTACGGGCGCTGGCGCCGGTTCCTTCGGCTTGAAGCGCGCGGGTTCGGCGGCGACGATCTCGGGCTTTACGGCCTCGAGCGGCTTCTTCGGCTCGGCGGGCGGCGTGACGGGGGGAGCGATCTCCTCGGGACGGTTGCGGCCGAACAGCCACCACAGAAGCACGACCGCGACGACGAGGCCGACGACCGCGATGATCATATTTTCCTGAAGCCAAGCCATAGCGTTCTCCCTGATTTCGTATCAGCTTATTCGCGGGTTTTGCCGGCGTCTACCCGTTCGTCATCCCGGCCTTCGCCGGGATGACGGGCTGGCTCTACTCCGTCTCGCGCGCGACCTCGCGCCAGCCGATGTCGCGGCGGCAGAAGCCGCTGGGGAAGTCGAGCTTGTCGACCGCGGCATAGGCGCGCGCCTGCGCCTCGGCGACGCTCTTGCCCGTCGCGGTGACGTTCAGGACGCGGCCGCCCGCCGCGACCAGCGTGCGGTCGTCGCGCGCGGTGCCGGCGTGGAAGACGCGCACGCCGCCCGCCTCGGCATCGGCGATGCGGCGGATCGCGCCGCCCTTTTCGGGGGTGCCGGGATAGCCCTTCGCTGCGATGACGACGGTCAGCGCATAGTCGTGCGAAAAGACCGGCGGCTCGGCATCGGCGAGCGCGCCGGTCGCGGCGGCGTGGAGCAGCGCGGCGAAATCGCCCTTGAGGCGCATCATCAGCACCTGGCATTCGGGGTCGCCGAAGCGGCAATTATATTCGATCAGCTTCGGTCCCGCATCGGTGAGCATCAGCCCGGCGAAGAGGACGCCGACATAAGGCGTGCCCTCGGCGGCGAGCGCCGCCACGGTCGGGCGGACGATGCGGTCCATCACCTGCGCTTCGAGTTCGGCGGTCAGCACTGGCGCGGGGCTGTAGGCGCCCATGCCGCCGGTGTTGGGGCCGGTGTCGCCGTCGCCGACACGCTTGTGGTCCTGCGCGCTGCCGAAGGCGAGGACGTTCGTGCCGTCGGAGAGCGCGAAGAAGCTCGCCTCCTCGCCGGTCATATACTCCTCGATCACCACTTCGGCGCCCGCGCCGCCGAAGGCGCCCGCGAACATCTCCTCGACCGCCGCTTCGGCGTCTTCGCGCGTTTCGGCGATGATCACGCCCTTGCCCGCGGCGAGGCCGTCGGCCTTGATGACGACGGGAATCGAAAAGCCGTCGAGCAGCGCGAGCGCTTCCTCGGCCGAGGAAGCGCGGGCATAGGCGGCGGTCGGGATGCCGGCGCGCGCGCAGAGGTCCTTGGTGAAGCCCTTCGATCCTTCGAGCCGCGCGGCGGCCGCACCCGGCCCGAAGACCGGCACGCCGATCTCACGCAGCCGGTCGGCGAGCCCGGCGACGAGCGGCGCCTCGGGCCCGACGACGACGAAGTCGATCGCATGGGCGCGGACAAAGGCGATCAGCCCGTCGAGGTCATCGGCGGCGATCGGCACGCACTCGGCGTGGAGCTCGATCCCCGGGTTGCCCGGAGCGGCATAGAGCTTGGCGCAGCTTGGCGATTGTGCCAGTTGCCAGCTCAGCGCATGTTCGCGGCCCCCCGACCCGATGAGCAGGATATTCATGGCAGTCCCTTTTCCCGATATGGCGTCCGGCGACGAGAGTGAAGCGCGGCTGTTAGCCGAGGCCGCACCGGGGGACAATGCTCCCGCGCTGTCGGTGAGCCAATTGTCGGCGGCGATCAAGCGCACGGTCGAGGACGGCTTTTCGCGGGTTCGCGTGCGCGGCGAGCTGTCAGGCGCGAAGCGTGCGGCGTCGGGGCATTTCTATGCGGCGCTCAAGGACGACAATGCCCTGATCGACATGGTGATGTGGAAGGGGCAGGCGGGGCGTCTCGCTTTCCGGCCCGAGGACGGGATCGAGGTGATCGCGACCGGGAAGCTCACCACTTACCCCGGGCGCTCCAAATATCAGCTCGTCGTCGACAGCCTCGAAGTCGCGGGCGAGGGCGCGCTGATGCTGCTCTTCGAGAAATTGAAGGCGCGGCTCGGCGGCGAGGGGCTGTTCGACCGCGAGCGCAAGCAGCCGCTGCCGCGCCTGCCGCGGATCATCGGCGTCGTCACCTCGCCGACCGGGGCGGTGATCCGCGACATTCTCCACCGCCTCGCCGATCGCTTTCCGACGCATGTGATCGTCTGGCCAGTGCTGGTGCAGGGCGAAGGCGCGGCGGCGCAGGTCGCGAAGGCGGTGCGCGGCTTCGATGCGCTCGCGCCCGGCGGGCCGGTGCCGCGTCCTGATCTGGTCATCGTCGCGCGCGGCGGCGGGTCGATCGAGGATCTGTGGGCGTTCAACGAAGAGGTCGTCGTGCGCGCGATCGCCGACTGCCGCATCCCGACGATCAGCGCGGTGGGGCACGAGACCGACGTGACGCTCGCCGACTATGTCGCCGACGTGCGCGCGCCGACGCCGACCGCCGCCGCCGAGCTGGCGGTGCCGGTGCGCGCGGAGCTTGCCGCCGAGCTGGCGGCGCGTGGCGGGCGGATGATCGGCGCGGCGAGCCGCCATGCCGCGCTCGCGCGTGAGCGGCTGGTCGCGCTGGCGCGGCACCTGCCGAAGCGCGAAGCGCTCTATGCGCCGCAGCGCCAGCGGCTCGACGACGCGCAGGGGCGAATCGACCGCGCGCAGCGGCACCGGCTCGCGGTGGTCGCCGAGCGGCTGGCGTCGCGGTCGGGGGCGCTGCGGCCGTCGCTGCTCGCACGAAGGCTCGACCGCGATCGCGCGCGGCTGGAGGGGCTCGAACGGTTGTTCGCCTCGCTCGACCCGCGTGCGCTCTTGTCGCGCGGCTATGCGATGGTGCGCGATGCCGGCGGGGCGATCGTGACGAGCGCGGCCAAGGCGCGCGCCGCGGGGCATCTGCGGCTGCAGTTCGCCGACGGCGACGTGCCCGCCGAGGTCGTCGATGGCGACGCGCCGCCGCCCGCGCAGCGCCCCACGCGCAAGGCGCCACCGGCGCCGGGCCGGGGGCAGGGCGAGCTGTTCTGACCGGCGTGTTGTGACGGCAGGGGTGGTCCGCGGCCGCCCGGCTGCTATAGTCGGGACGATAGTCTCTCTCGCAACGGATTTTGAATCATGCTGATCGCCAGCCGCAACCGCCTCGCCCGCCTGCACTATGGCCCCAACGGCTTTCGCGTGCTGTCGCCGGGCGACCATGTGCTGTGCGCGGTGACCGGGGTGCCGATCGGGCTCGACGAGCTTCGCTATTGGTCGGTCGCACGGCAGGAGCCCTATGCGACCGCCGCGCTTTCGGTGCAGGCCGCGCTCGACAGCAAGGCGTGACGCGGTCGATGCGGGCGCCGCACCTGCTGGCGGCATTGGCGCTGCTGACGGTCGCCGCGGGATGCGTGCCGGCTTCGGACGCGCCGGCGAAGCCCGCGCCTTCGCCCTTCACCGACCCCGGACCGCCGTTGCCGCCACCAGCCGCGCCGCCGGTGCGCGCCGATTTCCTGCTGCGCGGGACGCCCGAACAGGGCGCGGTGATGCTGGGGCAGGCGCCGGGCGGGACGCGGACGCTGACGCTCGACGGCCAGGGCGTGCCGCTGGCGTCCGACGAGAGCTTCCTGATCGCCTTCGATCGCGACGCCGGCCCCTCGGCGCTGCTCGTCGCGACGCTCGCGTCGGGGCAGCGGGTCGAGCGGGTGCTGACGGTCGCCGCGGGAAGCTGGCGGATCGAGCATATCAACGCGCCGTATCGCGGCAGCGCGTCGAGCGACGCCGAGTTCGCGCGGCGGCGCCCGGCTGAGCTCGCCCAGATCGCCGCGGCGCGTGCGACGCCGGTCGAATCGAACGGCTGGCGGCAAAAATTCCGTTGGCCGGTGACCGGGCGCTTTTCGGGCTTCTTCGGATCGCAGCGCGTCTATCAGGGCAAGCCCGGCAGCTATCACAGCGGCACCGATGTCGCGGTGCCCGCGGGAACGCCTTTCTTCGCGCCCGCCGACGGGGTGGTGACGCTCGCGGCGGCGGCGCCCTTCACGCTCGAGGGCAATCTGCTGATCGTCGACCACGGCATGGGGCTGTCGAGCGCTTTCCTCCATTGCCAGCGGCTCGACGTGAAGGTCGGCGACCGGGTGACGCAGGGCCAGCCGCTCGGACTTGTCGGGCGGACGGGGCGGGCGACGGGACCGCACCTCCATTGGGGACTCAAATGGCGCGACGCGCGTCTCGACCCCGGCAAGCTTGCGGGGTCGATGGGCAATTAAGCGCTGCCGTCACCGGCGCAAACTCGTTTCGCGTGAAACAAAATGTCGTAATCGGAGTGCGCAAGGTTATTGCGTTTCGCCTTTTCTCAAAGCTGTTGCAAATTCGTCACAATGACCCCGGAAACCGCAGAGATGGCGGCAATTTTCCTTTACCCGCAGGAAGCGAGGCTCCATCCCCGGCTTAACCGGGGAATAAAGTGTAGGGGCGATGATTCTGCTCGTGCGCGCTAGTTCCCGGATCGATTTCAGCCAACAGATTCAGGGGAACTGGCTCGTGAAAATAAACTCTACCCAAGCCGTTTTGAGGGCCGCTGCCGCACCGATCGCCTTGTGCATCGCACTGACGTCGTCGGTGGCTTTCGCGCAGAGCGACGCCGATAGCACGATCACGAGCGACACCGCGTCGTCGTCGGACGGCGACACGATCATCGTCACCGGTTCGCGCGTTCGCCGCGACAATTTCGAAACGGCGAATCAGGTCAATGTGATCACGCGTGGCGATTCGGTCCTGGCGGGCTCGCGCTCGACCGCGGACGTCCTGCAGAGCTCGAGCATCACCTCGGGCACGTCGCAGATCAACGGCTCGTTCCTCGGCTTCGTTTCGGAAGGCGGCCCGGCGGCCAGCACGGTCGGCCTGCGCGGCCTGTCCTCGTCGCGTACGCTCGTCCTTCTCAACGGCCGCCGCCTCGCGCCGGCCGGCGTTGGCCCGCAGCTCGTCGCGGCGGACCTCAACGTCCTGCCGACCGGCGTGATCCAGCGCATCGAAGTGCTGCGCGAAGGCGCCTCGTCGGTCTATGGTTCGGACGCGATCGCGGGCGTCGTCAACGTCATCACCGACCCGAAGGTT
Organism: Sphingopyxis sp. DBS4; assembly: GCF_024628865.1. Taxonomy (NCBI): domain Bacteria; kingdom Pseudomonadati; phylum Pseudomonadota; class Alphaproteobacteria; order Sphingomonadales; family Sphingopyxidaceae; genus Sphingopyxis; species Sphingopyxis sp. DBS4. Next base: position 3,508,327 of record NZ_CP102384.1, on the reverse strand, counting down.
GAAGGCCTGACCTTCGACGTCTTCACCGACCAGCCGATCGAGCATGGCGGCGGCGGCCGCAACTATCGCGCCTCGGTCGTGGCCGGCAAGGTCTTCGATCGCGGCCATATCACCGCGTCGTTCGAATATCGCGAACAGACGGGCATGCGCGTCGGCGATCGCGGCATCTACAGCTGCCCGCGCGACCTTTATTTCGACCCCGCCACGGGCGCGGAAGTCGGCGCCGTCGATCCGTCGACCGGCCAGCTGATGTGCTTCCCCTACACGACCAACGGCGGTTCGGGCATCGCCAGCGGCTATGGCATCTACTTCAAGTTCGCCAATGGCGAGCAGGGCCGCATCCGCTATGACGAGAACGGCAATAGCGAGATCGTCAACGGCATCTTCCGCGGCGCTCCCAGCTCGGCGCAGCTCAAGGATCACATCATTTCGCCGGTCCGCACCTATACGGGCTATCTCAACGGCGCTTATGAGCTCGACGCGCTGGGCGATGCGGAAATCTATACCGAGGCGCTGTTCACCCGCCGCGAATCGCACCAGGATTTCACGGGGCAGATCAGCATCGATCCGAGTCAGCTCAGCCCCAATATCGAAATCTATGGCGGCAGCTATGCCGGGACGCCGCTCTCGGATTACGGCTATCCGACGAGCCCCTTCTTCCCGACTGCGCTGTCGAGCCAGGGCATCAACTATTACACGCCCTTCATCGTCCCGCAGACCCAGCGCAGCAGCAGCCAGCGCGTCGATTTCCTTCGCTGGAACGGCGGCCTGCGCGGCAATCTGGGGATCGGCGACTGGCGCTATGACGGCAATTTCCAATATTCGCACACCAAGTCGCGCTATTCGACGACGCAGACCACTCCGGAACGCCTGAGCAACGCGCTGCAGACCGTGCTCGCTCCTGCCGGCACGCCGGAAGAGCTGATCACGCGCGCCACCGCCTATCAGGCGGGCGCGGGCAACGCCTATACCTGCGCATCGAACGTCGATGGCAGCGGCAATCTGATCGCGGGCGCGAGCTGCGTTCCGTTCAACATGTACGACCTCAGCATCCTGCGCGACGGCAATATTCCGGCGAACGTCTATAATTATCTCTATCAGCCGGACGTCGGCCACACCAAGTTCGACCAGACGACCTTCACGCTGAACCTCGACGGCTCGCTGTTCGAGATCCCCGGCGGCATGGTCCGCGCGGCGATCGGTTTCGAGCATCGCCGCGACAAGCTGGTCGACACGCCGTCGCTCGATGCGCAGGCAGCGAACCTCTACAACTACAGCTCGGCGCAGATCACCAAGGGCTCCGACACGGTCGACGAGGTCTATGGCGAGCTCAACATTCCGTTGCTGAGCAACATACCGTTCGCGCGCCTGCTCGAACTCGATGTGTCGGGCCGCTATACCCACTATAAATCCTATGGTTCGGACTTCACCTACCATTTCAACGGACAGTGGGCGCCCAACGACATCATCCGGTTCCGCGGCAACTACGGCACGTCGTTCCGCGCGCCGAACCTCTATGAGCAGTTCGTCGCCGACCAGACCGGTTTCTATGGTCCCAATGCGGATCCCTGCTCGGGCTTCGGTGCCGGCTATTCGCCGGGCGATACGGTCTATGACAATTGTTTTGCAGTGCTGAACCCGATCCTCGGCCCGGATGGAGCTGTCAACTATATCGCGACGGCCGGCCCGATGGTCACGACGCGCGGTGGCGCGGGCTTGCTGAAGGCCGAAAAGTCGCGCTCTTACGGCTTCGGGGTCGTGCTGACCAGCCCGCGCGGACCGGTCAACGCCTCGCTGGCGATCGACTATTGGAACGTGAAGGTGAAGGGCGAGGTCACGACCCTCGGTTCGCTGATCCTCCAGCGCTGCTACGAAGCGGAGGATTTCCCGAACAATGAATATTGCGCGCTGATCGATCCGCGTCGCCCCGCCGGCGACCCGCAGCAGGGAACCCTCGATTCGTTCCTCAACCCGTATCTGAACGTCTCGCAGCAGGCGGCCGAGGGCATCGACTTCGATCTGCGCTTCGAGGCTCCGGTCGCGGGCGGCCGGTTCGTGGCGACCGCCACGGCGACGCGCAACATCCATCAATATTATCAGCTGTTCGCGACCGATGCGAAGCAGGATTATAACGGCACGCTGGGCGTCCAGGGCTTCGGCGCCGGGCCGAAGTGGGTCGGAAATCTCGACCTGCGCTATACCTTCCCCGGCGACAAGGTCACCATGCGCTATGGCGTGAAATATGTCGGCAAGCAGGATTCGTCGGCTTTCGCCGATGGTACGCCGCCCGCGCCGTTCCTCGGCACGGTGGATTACGATCTGGTCGCCGAAACCTATTGGGAACATGGTCTTTCGGTCCAGTGGAAGCTCGAGGACATCGGTCAGGTGACCTTCGGTGTGAACAATCTGTTCAATGCCAAGCCGCCGATCATTTCCTCCTGCCCGGTTTCGGCGTGCCAGTTCACGCGCGTCGGCAACCGCTTCAACTCGAGCAACTATGACCTGATCGGTCGCTCGCTGTTCCTGAACGTGACGCGCACGTTCAAGTGATGCGGCGGGTGCGGCTTCGCACCCGTCCCGTCCGCTGAAGCGGCATATCTTTCGAATCGGGGTGGGGCTTGATTGTCCCACCCCTTTTTGTTGGATTGCCCGGCGCTTCTTGCTCAAGGCTAGGCTGCCTGCCGGTCATCCGGCGGGATCCGTGAAGGGAAATGAACGATGGCTTCCGCCGGAAGGGATGACGACAGCGGCCTGAACGGGCGCCTCGATCGCGCGATGGCGTTCCTCGACCGCGATCCCGCCCAGGCGCTGCGCGGCGTCGAATCGATCCTCGCCAGCGATCCCGATTTCCTGCCTGCGCGGCGCGCGCTGGCCCATGTCATGCGCCGTCAGGGGAACCACCCCGGCGCCGACCAGGTCGAGCGCGAAGCCATTGCCGTCGGCATAGCGCGTCCCGGTTTTGCCGCGGCGCAGGAGGCGTTTCTGGCCGGCGAGCTGGAGAAAGCCGAAGTCCTGATCCGTCAGCATCTCCGCCAGGATCCGAAGGATCCGGCAGCGGCGCTGATGCTTGGCGAAATCGCCGCGCGCTGCGATGCGAAACAGGAAGCGGAGAATCTCTTCCGCCGGGCGACGCTGCTCGCGCCGGGCTATCTGGAGCCCTGGCTCGCGCTGGCAAAGCATTGTCGCGATTCGGGCCGTTATCCGGACGCTCTCTTCCTGCTGGACGAGTTGCTCGCGCGGAAAGCCGACCATTTGCAGGCGCTGTCGCTACGTGCGGCCATCCTCGTCCAGTTGCGGCGCTTCGATGAAGCCGACGCCGCCTTTCTGGAACTGCACGCGCAATGCCCCGAGGACGCGCGCGGCTGGGCCAACCACGCCTTCATGCTCAAGACGGTCGGCCGGCAGGACGACGCGGTGCAGGCCTATCGCACCGCGCTCGGCATCGATCCGGCGAATGCGCAGGCCTGGTGGGGGCTCGCCAATCTCAAGACGGTGCGCTTCGGCGAGGCCGATGTGGAGGGACTGCGCCGCGCGTTCGAGCGCACCGATCTGGCGGCCGACGATCGCATCCACCTCGCCTTCGCGTTGGGCAAGGCGCTGGACGACAATCGCGATTTCGCCGGGGCTTTCGCGGCCTATAGCGAGGGGGCGCGGCAGCGCCTCGAGCAGGTTCCCTATGATCCTGCGAGCGTGACCGGCCATATCGCCAAAAGCCGCCGGACCTGCACCGCGGATTATTTTGCCGAGCGCCGCGACTGGGGAAGCGCGGCGCGCGATCCGATCTTCATCGTCAGCCTGCCGCGGTCGGGCTCCACCCTCGTCGAACAGATTCTCGCCAGCCACCCGCTGATCGAGGGGACCGAGGAACTCCACGACATCGAGCGGATCGCGCTCGCTTGCGCGCCGAACGGCGGAACGGGCGGGTGGCTCGATACGCTGCCTTCGCTCTCACGCGACAAGGTCCGCGAACTCGGCGATCATTATGTCGAGGCGACGCGCCGCTTTCGCCATAGCGACCGTCCCTTCTTCACCGACAAGATGCCGAGCAACTGGGTCTTTCTGGGGCTGATCCGGACCATCCTGCCGAACGCCAAAATCATCGACGTCCGGCGGCATCCGATGGGATGCGGGTTCGCCAATTTCTCGCAGCATTTCAACTGGGGCATCAATTTCTCATACGATCTTGCGCATATAGGGCATTTCTATACGACCTATCTGCGGCAGATGGCGCATTTCGACGCGGTGCTGCCGGGCTATATCCATCATCTGACCTATGAAAATCTGGTCCAGAACACCGAGGCCGAAGTCACGCGGCTGCTCGATTATCTCGGCCTGCCCTTCGACGAAGCCTGCCTCCGCTTTTTCGAGAACGACCGCGCCGTCTACACGCCGAGTTCGGAGCAGGTGCGCTCGCCGATCAATCGCGAAGGCATCGAGCGCTGGCACAGCTACCGTCCTTTTCTGGACCCGCTCGCTGCGGCGCTGGGCCCCGTCCTCGATCATTATCCCGACTATCCGCCTGGCGAATTCTGACCCCCGCCGCGGACAGGGGATAATATCATTTGATATTATATGTCGTGGCTGGGCGTTCCCGGTTGCCTTCTATTTCGCCGCGATTCCGGTCTGTTGCAAATACGTCACAATCCTCGACGAAACCGCCGCCGACGCCGCAAATCACCTTTACTCGACATGAATGAAGGACCATCCCGCACGCTATCGGGGCGTCTTGAGCGTCGGCGTGTGCCGTTCCGCGACAGGGGCCCAGGTATATCATCAACAGTAGCAAGGGACTGCACTGTGAAAACCACCCATTATTCGAAGCTGAAGCTCGGCGCCGCGCCGTTCGTGCTCGGCATTGGCCTGCTGGCCGCCGCCTCGCCTGCGATGGCGCAGGACGCCCAGACCGGTGACACCGCCACCACCGGCGATGAGATCATCGTCACCGGCACGCGCATTCCGCAGGCCAATCTGGAATCGGCCGCTCCGATCACCGTCGTGAGCGCCGAAGACATCAAGCTGCAGGGCACGACCCGCGTCGAGGACATGCTGAACTCGCTGCCGTCGGTCTTCGCCAGCCAGTCGTCGACCGCCGCCAACGGCGCGGACGGCACCGCATCGGTCGACCTTCGCGGCCTCGGCACGACCCGCACGCTCAGCCTCGTCAACGGCCGCCGCCTGCTGCCGGGCGACCCGAGCCCCGGAAGCGGTTCGGCTGCCGACATCAACATGATCCCGGCCGCGCTGCTCAAGAACGTCCAGGTTCTGACCGGCGGCGCGTCGGCGACCTACGGCGCCGACGCGGTCGCGGGTGTCGTCAACTTCGTGATGGACACCGACTTCACGGGCTTCCGCCTCGACGGTCAATATAGCGTGTTCCAGCACAACAACCGCAACAAGCTCGCGCCCGGCATCAACGATGCGCGCGGCTTCGGCTATCCGCGCGGCAGCGTCGTCGACGGCGGCACGGTCGACGTCACCGCGACCTTCGGTGCGGCGTTCGACGACGGACGCGGCCATATCGTTGCCTATGCCGGCTATCGCAAGGCAAACGCCATTCTCCAGTCGCGCCGCGACTACAGCGCCTGCACGATCCAGAACACCGGCGGCGGTGTTCCGAACTGCGGCGGCTCGCTGACCAACGCGACCGGCACGGCGATCATCTTCGATCCTAACGTAACGACTGCCGGTTCGACTGTTTACAGCTTCCTGCCGGGTGGTGGGTTCGAGAACACCACGTCGCGTTACAATTTCGCGCCGACCAACCATTATCAGCGCCCCGACGAGCGCTATACGGCCGGCCTGTTCGCGAACTACGAGATCAACGAGTCGATCAAGCCTTATCTCGAGTTCATGTTCATGGACGACCGCACGGTCGCCCAGATCGCGCCGTCGGGCGACTTCGGCAACACGCTGACGGTCAACTGCGACAACCCGCTGATGTCAACGGCGCAGCATGATATCATCTGCGCCGCGCCCAACCTGATCAACGGCTATATCGGCAACTTCCCGACTGCTGTCGCGGCGCCTTATAACACGATCGCGAACGGCGGCCCCGGACCGCTGGCGCCGCCGCTGGTCTTCACCGGCCCTTTCGGCCAGACCTATAATCAGGCGTTCATGCAGGTGCTGCGCCGCAACGTCGAAGGCGGTCCGCGCCAGAGCGACCTGCAGCACACCAACTTCCGCACCGTGATCGGTTCGAAGGGCGACCTCGGCAAGGCCTGGTCGTACGACGCTTATTATCAGTACGGCCGGTCGAACTATAGCCAGGTCTATTCGAACGAATTCTCGGTCGCGCGTCTCAACCGCGCGCTGAACGTCGTCGATGAAGGCATGGAGCGCAACGGCGTTGCCAACGGCAACTACGTCTGCCGTTCGGTCATCGATGGCAGCGACCCGACTTGCCAGCCCTACAACATCTTCAATGGCGCCGGCGGGGCGAGCCCCGAGTCGATCGCCTATCTGTCGGCGACGGGCTTCCAGAAGGGCTATACGTCCGAACAGGTCGCCAACGCCTCGTTCACCGGCCTGCTCGGCGAATATGGCATCAAGTCGCCGTGGGCGGACGATGGCATCAGCGTCAACCTCGGCTTCGAATGGCGCAAGGAATCGCTGGAGCTCAAGACCGACAACGCCTTCACGACCGGTGACCTCACCGGTCAGGGTGGCGCGACGCTCCCGCTCGCGGGCAGCTTCCGGGTTTATGAGTTCTTTGCCGAAACCCAGGTTCCGATCGTCCACGACAGCTTCATCTATGACCTGAGCTTCAGCGGCGGCTATCGCAAGTCCTGGTATCGGACGAGCGCCGACCGCAAATACGACACCGACACCTACAAGCTGCAGCTCGAATTCGCGCCGATCCGCGACGTTCGCTTCCGCGGCCAGTACAACCGTGCGGTTCGCGCCCCGAACATTCAGGAACTGTTCGCGACTCCGACCGTGGGCCTGGCTGGCGCGACCGATCCGTGCGCGGGCGCGCCCATCGCCGCAACCAACTATGGTTGTCTCGCACAAGAAAATCTTTCCGTTGGGCAGAGCATCACGGAAAACCCGGCGGGCCAGTATAACGGTCTTCTCGGCGGCAACCCCGACCTGAAGCCCGAAACCGCGACCACGAAGACCTTCGGCGTCGTTTTGCAGCCGAGCTTCCTGCCGCGCTTCTCGCTGACGGTCGACTGGTTCGACATCAAGCTCAAGGATGCGATCCAGCCGCCGGCGCAGGATGCAATCCTGAAGGATTGCACGCTCAACGCAACCGCGGATTTCACACCCTACTCGTGCAGCCTCATCCACCGCGACGTCACCGGCTCGCTGTGGTTGACGCCGCTTGGCTATGTCGACAATACGCCGTCGAACCTCGGCCGCGTCCGTACCCGCGGCCTTGAAATCAACAGCGCCTACAGTCACGAAATCGGCAACGCCGGGACGCTGTCGATGAGCTTCGTCGGCACCTATCTCGACAAATATAAGGTCGATAACGGCATCACCCAGGCTTATGACTGCGCCGGTCTCTATGGTCCGGTCTGCTCGTCGGGCGGCACCACGGCGGGCGGCTCGATGCTGCCGAAGTGGCGCCACAAGCTGCGCACGACCTTCAACATGCCGAACGGCATCGGGCTTTCGCTGCAGTGGCGCTACATCGGCAAGGTGAAGGCCGAAACGCTCGATGCGAGCCAGTCGCTCCACGGCGACAATAACTTCGATCCGGGCCTGCACCTGAAGGCGTACAGCTATTTCGACCTGGCGACGACCTTCGCCGTGTCGGACAACTATACGTTCCGTCTGGGTGTCAACAACATCCTCGACAAGCAGCCGCCGCTGGTTACGTCGGGGAACGCCGGCAAGGACGGGTCTAACCTGTGTCCGACCGGGCCTTGCAACGGCAACACCTATCCGGCGACCTATGACGCGCTGGGCCGTTACATCTACGCGGGCGTGACGCTGGACTTCTAAGTTCCGCATTTCGTCCTAAGATAGGGGGCGGCGGGTCGTCAGACCGGCCGCCCCTTTTCTTTGTTCCCCGTCTTCAGCCGATGGATGTCCGATGCTCGATTCCAAAACGACCGACGTGCTGCGCCAGGCCGTCGGTGCGGCGCAGTCCGGCGACGTCGCGCGCGCGCGCCAGCTTGCCGAAGGCGCACTTGTCGCCGGGGGCGACGCGGTGGCGCTCAACGCCTTCCTCGGCATGTTGCAGGCGCGCGCGAACGATCTGGAAGCGGCCGCCCGGCATCTGGGCGCGGCGCATGAAGCGCGTCCATCGGACGCCACCATCGCCTGCAACCTGATCGCGGTGCTGATCGACAAGGGCGATCTGGCCGCGGCGCTGGAGGTGGCGACGCCCGAGCTTGCGCGTGCCGACGCGACACTGCGGATCGCTCGTTATCGCGGCTATGTCGCGCAGTCGCTCGAGCGCTTCGACGAGGCGGTCGCGGCCTATGAGCATGTCGTCGCGCGCGATCCGGCCGATTTCGAGAGCTGGAACAATTTGGGCAATGCGCGTTCAGCAATCGGAGATCTGGAAGGCAGCGTCGCCGCGCTCGAGAAAGCGATGGTGCTTGAACCACTCGCGCCGCCCACCCGACTCAACCTCGCAGTCGCATTGCGCGCCGTGGGGCGCGGCGAAGAGGCCGAGGCGCTGCTGAAGCGAACGGTCGACGACTTTCCCGATGATGCGCGTGCGCTGCACGAGCTTTATGTGCAGTATCGTAAGGAGGGACGGCAAGAAGAGGCGATGGCAGCGATCGAGGCGGCCGTTGCACTCGATCCCGATAACGCAAATCTACAATTGAAGTTCGGGGTCGAATGCAGTTCCGTGCATCGCATCGCGGACGCAGAACGCGCCTTTCGGCAAACGATTGCGCTCGATCCCTCCGTGACCGACGCCTATTTGGGCTTGGCGGTGCAGTATGAGCATAGCAATCGCGAAGAGGAGTTTGCGCCTCTGATCGCGCTGGCGGAAGCCAATCATCTGAGCGAGGGCGCGCTGTCGTTTATCCGGTCCTATGAGCATCGCCGCGCCAAGCGGTTCGAGGACGCGCTCGCCAGCCTGGCGCTGGTGCCATCCGAGGTCGAGCCCGAACGGACCATGCATTTGCGGGGGCAGATTCTCGATCGGCTCGGCCGTCCCGATGAGGCGTTCGAGGCCTTCAGCGCGACGAACCGCATGCACGAGGAATCGCCGACCCGGCCTTTGGAGCGATCGGCGGCGCTGCGCGAAAATCTGCACGCGGAAATCGACCTACTGACTCCCGAATGGGCGGCGAGCTGGCTGAAAGCCGAAAGCGGCGACGCGCATCCCGACCCCGTATTTCTGGTGGGTTTTCCGCGATCGGGGACGACCTTGCTCGACACGATCCTGATGGGGCATCCCGATACGGTGGTTCTGGAGGAGCAGCCGCCGCTCAACAATTGCGACAAGCGTATCGGCGGCATGGCGGCGATTGCGGGGCTCGACGCGGCGGCGGTTGCCGAGACGCGGCATTTCTATTTCGACGAGGTTGCGAAAGTCGCGCCAGCACCGCTCGCACGCGGGCGGATGCTGATCGACAAATCGCCGCTGTTCCTGTCGAAAGCGGTGCTGATCCAGCGCCTGTTCCCCAATGCGCGCTTCATCCTTGCGCTGCGCCATCCGTGCGACGTGCTGCTGAGCTGCTACATGAGCAATTTCCGCCTCAACGATGCGATGTCGAATTTCCTGCGGCTGGAGGATGCCGCCGAATTCTATGACCTGACCTTCCGGCATTGGGAGCGGGCGCGCGAATTGTTCGGGCTCAACGTCCACACGATCGTCTATGAGCGGCTGGTCGAGGATGTGGAGGCGGAGGTGCGGCCGCTGTTCGACTATCTGGGACTCGCATGGCGCGACGAAGCGCTCGACCACCGCGCGACCGCGAAGGCGCGCGGCCTGATCACCACCGCGAGTTATGCGCAGGTCGTCGAGCCGATCTACAAGCGCGCCGCGGGGCGGTGGGAGGGCTATCGCGCCCATCTCGAACCGATTCTGCCGGTGCTCCGTCCGTGGGTGGAAAAATTCGGATATAGCCTGTGACCGCCGATCGCGCGGCGCGGCTCGCCGAAGCGGACCGCGCGCTCGCCGCGCAGGACTTTGCCCGCGCCGCCGCGCTGTTCGAAGAGGCGGCGAAGGGGGGCGACGATCCATCGGTGCTGCTGCGGCTCGCCGGCGCCTATCGTGCCTGCGGCCGCCCGCGCGTCGCGCTCGACGCGGTGCACCGCGCGCTGGCGCTCGCGCCGCTCGACTTCACCGCGCTGATGCTGCGGGCGAGCCTGCTCGACCGGATAGGCGATCCGGGCGCCGGCGAGGCCTGGGGCCATGCGATCGCGCAAAGACCTGCCGACGCGCTGCCGCCGCAGCTCGCGGCGGTGCTGGCTGAGGGGGAGCGGCGCCACGCGGCCTGGCTCGACGCCAGGGAAGCACAATGGACGGAGCGCATGGCCGCTGCCGAAGCGCGCGCCGACCCCGAAGCGCGCGCGCGCATCGCGCGGTTTCGCAACAATGCGCTGCGCCGCACACGGCCCTATCATAGCGAGCCGACCCATTTTCATTTTCCGGGCCTTAGCGAGCGCGAGTTCCATCCGCGCAGCCTGTTTCCCTGGCTCGAGACGCTGGAGGCGGCGACCGACGTGCTTGCCGCCGAGCTTGACGCGGCGATGTCCGCCGAACGCGCCGAACTCGTCCCCTATGTCCAATATGCCGCGCACCAGCCGCTCGACCAGTGGAGGGATCTCAACCACAATCCCGACTGGACCGCGATCCACCTGCTGCGCGGCGGCCGCCGGATCGAGGCCAATGCGCGCCATTGCCCGCAGACGCTGGCTTTGCTCGAAGGGCTGGATCAGCCCGCGATTCCGGGCGCGTCGCCGAACGCGATGTTCTCGCTGCTCGCGCCGGGCACCGCGATCCCGCCGCACGTCGGCTATAATAATGCGCGGCTCGTCTGCCATCTGCCGTTGATCGTTCCCGACGGCTGCTGGTTCCGCGTCGGCGCCGAGACGCGCGACTGGCGGCGCGGCGAAGCCTTCGTGTTCGACGACACGATCGAGCATGAAGCGATGAATCCGAGCGACCGGTTGCGCGTCGTCTTCATCTTCGACGTCTGGCACCCCGATCTTGGTCCCGCGGAGCGCGAGGCGGTCGCGGCGCTGATCGGCAGCGACGCGGGCAATGTGCCCGAAAGTCTGTGAGGTTCGCGGGCCAGCTTGCCGCCGTTCATGGCGGGCGAACGGGGATCGACGATGTCGGCGAACTGGCGAACCTGGCGCTCGACGAGGGCGAAGAGGAGGCGGCCTTGCCGCTGGTCGCGGCCGCGGCGGGGCGATCGGGTGCCGCGCGGCTCTGGCAATGGGCGGGGCTGCTCCACCGCGCGCTCGACGATCATGCGGCGGCGCTCGCGGCGTTCGATCAGGCGGCACGGCTTGCGCCCGGTGATGCCGGCATCGCGCACGGCCGCGCGCGCGTCGCCTATGAGGCGGGGCTCGATGCGGTGGCGCTGTTCGAGGCGGCCGCGCGGATCGGGCCGCCCAACGGCGATATACTGATCGGGCTCGCGGCGGCGCGCTGGAGTGCGGGACGCGGCGAGGAAGCGGAGGCGGCGCTCGACGCAATTCTTGCCGAAGTGCCGCTGTGGTTGCCGGGCCATGTCCAACTTGCGCAGCTTCGCGCGCTAATGGGGCGGCCGGAGGCGGCGGCCGCCTCGTTCGAGCGGGCGCTGGCGCGCGATCCGGTGTCGCTGCCGCTGTGGCGCGCCTTGCTCGACCTGCATCTTCGGGGCGAGGATCATGTTGCCCTCGCCGAAGGGGTCGGCCGCGCAGAGGCGGCAGGCATCCCGTCGGCCGAAGTCGCGGACTTTGCCGCCATCGCCGCTGCCGAGCTCGGTCAAGTCGACCGTGCCGACCGGCTGTTCGGGGCGCTGCCCGGCGAAGTCGCGCCGGTTTGGCGAGTGCGCCACCTGCTCAGGACGCGGCGCTTTGCAGAGGCCGCAGCGTCGATCGACGCCGCGATCGCGGCGGGCGGCGATCGGCGGGCCGCGGTATGGCCCTATGCCGAGCTGCTGTGGCGGCTGACCGGTGACCCGCGTTCGGGCTGGCTTTCGGGCGATGCGGGGCTGGTGCGGTCGTTCGACCTTCGGGGCCGCCTGCCGCCGCTTGACGATCTCGCGGCGCATCTGCGCTCGCTTCACGTTGCGCGCGGCGAATATCTTGACCAGTCGGTGCGCGGCGGCACCCAGACCGATGGTCCGCTGTTCAGCCGCATCGACCCGGTGATCCGGGCGCTGCGCGCCGCGATCGTCGGGGCGGTGGAGACCTATGTCGCCGGTTTGCCGCCCGCCGACCGCGGTCATCCGCTGCTCGCGCCGCGCCGCGATCGCCGGACGCGCTTCGCGGGGAGCTGGTCGGTGCGGCTGCGCGGCGGCGGCTATCACGCGCATCATTTTCATCCGCAGGGCTGGATCAGTTCGGCTTTATATGTCGCGCTGCCGGGGCGCGAGGCGGGGGATGCGCCCGAGGCGGGGTGGCTCTCGCTGGGCGAGCCGCAGGCGGCGCTGGGGCTCGACCTGCCGCCGACCGCGCTGGTTGAACCGGCGCCGGGGCGATTGGTGCTCTTCCCCTCCTGGATGTGGCACGGCACGCGGCCGTTCGGCGCCGGCGAGCGGCTGACCGTCGCCTTCGACGTCGCGCCGCCGCGCTGAACGGCGACGGAGCAAAAAGCTTGGCCGTGCGGCGAAGTCGGCGTAGATTGCCGGTCAGATCGTTACAGAAGGTTTTGAAAAGCATGCCGCATATGAAATCGCTTACCATGGCCGCTCTGGTCGGCTGCGTCGCTTTGCTGCCGGCTGCCGCGAGCGCCGCCGAGAGCAAGGACAAGAAGGCGAAAGACCCCAATGAGGTCGTCTGCCGCAAGGAAGAGGTGCTGGGCAGCCGGCTCCAGAGCCGCAAGGTCTGCATGACGCGCGCCGAATGGGCCGATACGCGCCGCGAGAACCGCAGCAATATCGAGCGCGCGCAGGTACAGCGCCCTCTTAACGGACAATAGGCACACAGATATGGGGCGCTCCGCATTCGAGGAGCGCCCCTTGTCCCGGTTCCGGCGGGTTACGCCGGGGTCAGCGTCAGCGCGCCGTCGCCTTCGTCGACCCGGATCGTCGATCCGTCCCTGACCTCGCCCTTCAGGATCAGGTCGGCAAGCGGGTCCTGCAGATATTTCTGCACCGCGCGCTTGAGCGGCCTTGCGCCATAGACCGGGTCGTAGCCGACGCGGCCGAGCCACGCGCGCGCGGCATCGGTGAGGTCGAGCGTCACCTTGCGGTCGGCGAGCAGCTTTTGGACGCGCGCCACCTGAATATCGACGATGCCGCCCATATGCTGCTGCGCGAGGCGGTGGAAGAGCACGATCTCGTCGAGCCGGTTCAGGAATTCGGGCCGGAAATGCGCGCGCACCACCTCCATGACGGCGGGCTCGGCCTGCTCGACCGGCGCGTCGTCGGGAAGCGCGGCGATCGCCTGGCTGCCGAGGTTCGAGGTCAGGATGATCAGCGTGTTGGTGAAGTCGACCGTGCGGCCCTGCCCGTCGGTCAGCCGCCCGTCGTCGAGCACCTGGAGCAGGATGTTGAACACGTCGCCATGCGCCTTTTCGACCTCGTCGAAGAGGACGACCTGATAGGGCCGGCGGCGCACCGCTTCGGTGAGCACGCCGCCTTCCTCATAGCCGACATAGCCCGGAGGCGCGCCGATCAGCCGCGACACGGCGTGCTTCTCCATGAACTCGGACATGTCGATGCGGACCATCGCATTGTCATCGTCGAACAGGAAGCGCGCGAGCGCCTTGGTGAGTTCGGTCTTGCCGACGCCCGTCGGGCCGAGGAAGAGGAACGAGCCCAAAGGCCGGTTCGGATCCTGTAGCCCGGCGCGGGCGCGACGGACCGCGGTCGAGACGGCGCGCACCGCTTCGTCCTGGCCGATGACGCGCTGGCCGAGCGTCTCTTCCATGCCGAGCAGTTTCTCGCGCTCGCCCTCCATCATCCGGTCGACCGGGATGCCGGTCCAGCGGCTGACGACGGCGGCGATGTCGTCGGCGGTGACCTCCTCGCGCAGCATCGCATTGCCCGAGGCGGCCTGCGCCTCCTCGAGCTGCTTTTCGAGGCCCGGGATGGTGCCGTAGCTGAGCTCGCCCGCCTTGCCGAGATCGCCGGCGCGCTGCGCCTGTTCGAGCTGGCTGCGCGCGGCGTCGAGCTGTTCCTTGATCTTCGCCTCGGCGTGGATCTTGTCCTTTTCGGCTTGCCACTTCTGCGTCAGCTCGCTCGACTGCTGTTCGAGGTTCGCGAGTTCGGCGCGCAGCTTGTCGAGCCGGTCCTTCGACGCGGTGTCGGTCTCTTTGGTCAGCGCCGCTTCCTCGATCTTCATCTGGATGATGCGGCGGTCGAGAGTCTCGATCTCTTCGGGCTTCGATTCCACCTCCATGCGGATGCGGCTCGCGGCCTCGTCCATCAGGTCGATCGCCTTGTCGGGCAGGAAGCGGTCGGAGATATAGCGGTTCGACAGCGTCGCGGCGGCGACGATCGCCCCGTCGGTGATCCTGACGCCATGGTGCAGCTCATATTTTTCCTTGAGCCCGCGCAGGATCGAGATCGAATCCTCGACCGTCGGCTCGCCGACGAAGACCGGCTGGAAGCGCCGCTGGAGCGCGGGGTCTTTCTCGACATATTTGCGATATTCGTCGAGCGTCGTCGCGCCGATGCAGTGAAGCTCGCCGCGCGCGAGGGCGGGCTTGAGCAGGTTCGAGGCGTCCATCGCGCCGTCGCCCTTGCCCGCGCCTACCAGCGTGTGCATCTCGTCGATGAAGAGGATGATTTCGCCCTCGGCCGATTTCACTTCGTCGAGCACGCCCTTGAGGCGCTCCTCGAACTCGCCGCGATATTTGGCGCCCGCGATCAGCGCGCCCATGTCGAGCGCGAGCAGGCGGCGGTCCTTCAGACTGTCGGGGACGTCGCCGTTGGCGATGCGCAGCGCGAGCCCCTCGGCGATCGCGGTCTTGCCGACGCCGGGTTCGCCGATGAGGACCGGGTTGTTCTTGGTGCGGCGCGCGAGGATCTGCACGGTGCGGCGGATTTCCTCGTCGCGGCCGATGACCGGGTCGAGCTTGCCTTCGCGCGCGACTTCGGTGAGGTCGCGGGCATATTTGTTGAGCGCTTCGAAACTGTCCTCCGCCCCTGCCGTATCGGCGGTGCGGCCACGGCGCAGTTCGTTGATGACATTATTCAGCGCGTCGGCCTTCAGCCCCGCATCGGCGAACGCCTTGCCGACCGGGGTCGAAGGGGCGAGCACCATCGCGAGCAGCAGCCGTTCGACGGTGACGAAGCCATCGCCGGCCTTCTCGGCGAGCTGTTCGGCCTGGTCGAGCAGGCGCACCGCGTCATTGTCGAGGCCGGGCGTCGCTTGCGCGCCCGAGCCTGAGACGGCGGGCACTTTCGCGAGCAGCGCGTCGATGGCCGAGGTGGCGCGCGCGGCGTCGCCGCCGGCGCGCTGGATCAGCCCGGCGGCCATGCCTTCCTTGTCCTCGAGCAGCGCTTTCGCGATATGCTCGGGGCTGATCCGCTGATGATTCATGCGGATCGCAATCGTCTGCGCCGACTGGAGGAATCCCTTGGCGCGGTCGGTAAATTTTTCGAGGTTCATGTAAGTAAGCCCCTTTCTCGCCGTCAGAGATAGTGTTGCTAAATTGCAACACAAGAGCATGGCTTCCCGCGCTGCGAATTTTCCGCCATGAGGCGCTGTCGCGACTGATAATGCATGGAATGGGAAAGCGGATGCGCAAATTTTTCATCGGCCTCCTGCTGATCGTGGTCGCGGCGCTCGTCGGGCTCGCCGTCTGGGAGCCGCTGAGCGCGAAGGCACCGGCTGCGCCCGCTTTCAAGCCGAGCGATGTGCAGATCGCGCGCGACAAATTCGGGGTGCCGCATATCTTTGGGCGCACCGACGCCGACGTCGCCTATGGCGTCGCTTACGCCCATGCCGAGGATGATTTTTCGACCTTGCAGGAGGTGCTTGCGATGACGCGCGGGCGTGCGGGGGCGATGCTTGGCGCGGATGGTGCGAAGGTCGACTATGCCGAGGCGCTGCTCGGCGTTCGCGCGACGACCGCGCGCGACTGGCCGCAGCTTCCCGAAGATGTCCGGAAACTCTTCACCGCCTATGCCGCGGGGCTCAACCATTATGCCGACAAGCATCCGGACGAGGTACGATTGTCGGGGCTGTTTCCGGTCACCGGCGAAGATGTCGTCGCGGGCTTCGTGCTGCGCTCGCCTTTCTTCTTCGGGCTCGATTCGGTGCTCGGCGGACTGACCGAGGACAAGGTGCTGGGGCGCGAGGGCGGGCCATCGCTCGACGCCAAGGGCAAGCTGGTGCCGCGCGAGCTGACCCCGGTCGGGCGCGATCCCGAGGCCAATGGATCGAACGGTTTCGCGGTCGCGCCGTCGCGCGCGCCCGACGGCGCGACGCGGCTCGTCTCCAACTCGCACCAGCCGTGGACCGGCGGTGTCGCCTGGTACGAACTGGTGGTGCATTCGGGCGAGGGATGGGATTTCGCGGGCGCGAATTTCCCCGGCTCGCCGTACCCCTTCCTCGGCCACAATAAATATCTCGGCTGGACCAACACGGTGAACCGGCCCGACCTGATCGACATCTACAAGCTGGTGCTCGACGAGAGCGGCAAGAACTACCGCTTTGACGGCAAATGGCGGCCGCTCGAGGAAAAGCGCATCTGGCTGCGCGTCAAATATGGGCCGTTCGTGATCCCGGTGCCGCGCACCATCTATCGCTCGGTGCAGGGGCCGGTGATCGTCAACGCCAAGGGCGCGTTCGCGATCCGCTATGCCGGAATGGATCAGGCGAAGATGGTCACCCAATATTATCGGCTCAACAAGGCGCGCAATTTCGCCGAATGGCGCGCGGCGATGGCCGGGCAGGGGGTGCCCGCGACGAATTTCATCTATGCCGATGCCAAGGGCAATATCGGGATGTTCTACAACGCGATGTTCCCCGACCGGCCGGCGGGCTTCAACTGGCGCGGCGTCCTGCCGGGCGACACTTCGGCCGATGTGTGGACGAAGACGCTGCCGTTCGACCGCGTGCCCGCGCTGGTCAATCCGCGCTCGGGTTATGTGATGAACGCGAACAACACGCCGTGGGTCGCGGCGGGGCCGGGCGACGAGCTCGACCCGGCGGCCTTTTCGCCGCTGCTCGGCATCGAGGACGACATGACCAACCGCGCGACGCGGCTGATCGAGCTGTTCGAGGCGTCGGGACAGATTGACGAGGCGCGGCTGAAGGCGATCAAATACGACACCGCCTATGCGAAGACGGGCTATGCCAAGGCGTGGATCGATCGGCTGCTCGCGCTCGATACCAAGGGCGACCCGGCGCTGGCCGAGGCGCAGGATCTGCTGCGCAAATGGGACTGGACTCTCGACGGCAAGGGCAAGGGCGATGCGCTCGCGCTGATGGTGCTGCGCCCCGCGAACGGCAGCCATTATCAGCGCAAGGCCGACCCCGACCCGCGCCAGGTGCTGAGCGAGACGGTCGCGCATCTACAGGAGCATTTTGCGGGCCTCGACCCCAGGCTCGGCACCGTGCTGCGGCTGCGTCACGGCGAGGGGGCGCATCGCGTCGACCTGCCGCTCGACGGCGGCAACGACACGGTGCGCGCCTCGACCCTGTGGGATGTCGAGCCCGACGGGCGGCTCAAGGTCCGCCACGGCGACAGCTTCGTCATGTTCGTGACCTGGGACAGAGCGGGGCAGGTGCATTCGGAATCGATCCAGCCCTTCGGCGCCGCGACGACACGGCCCGACAGTCCGCATTACAACGACCAGGCGCCGCTGTTCGTCGCGCACCGGTTGAAGCCGGTGCTGTTCGATCCGGCGGCGCTCAGGGCCAGCGGAGCGCGCTTCTATCGGCCTTGAATGCGGCAGACGGCTGTCCTAAACCGCTGATACAGTGCCGTCCGGCACCCGGTCGCTCGCAGGCCGTCCGCGCCCGCGCTCGCTATCCAAGAGGAAGTCCATGCCCCGTTTTCATCGATTCGCCATCGCCCTTGCCCTGTCGACCTCGCTCGTCGCCGCCGGTCCGGCGCTCGCCAAGGCGAAGGAGGCAAAGCCCGCCCCGATCGCCGAACTCGTGAAGGCGGTCGACATCCCCTATCAGAGCTTCACGCTCGACAACGGCCTGCGCGTCATCGTGCACGAGGATCACAAGGCGCCGGTCGTCGCGGTGTCGGTCTGGTATCGCGTCGGGTCGAAGAACGAGCCCGCGGGCAAGACGGGCTTCGCGCACCTGTTCGAGCATCTGATGTTCAACGGGTCCGAAAATGCGCCCGGCGATTTCTTCGAGCCGCTGCAACAAGTCGGTGCGACCGATTTCAACGGCACGACCAACGTCGACCGCACCAATTATTTCGAGACGGTGCCGACCGGCGCGCTCGACCGCGCCTTGTTCCTCGAAAGCGACCGCATGGGGCACCTGCTCGGCGGCATTACGCAGGAAAAGCTCGATAACCAGCGCGGCGTCGTCCAGAATGAAAAGCGCCAGGGCGACAACAATCCCTATGGCCTGCTGCGCTACGAGATTTTCGAGAATCTCTTTCCCAAGGGGCATCCCTATCACCACAGCACGATCGGCTCGATGACCGACCTCAATACGGCGAGCCTTGCCGACGTGAAGAAGTGGTTCACCGACAATTACGGCCCGAACAACGCCGTTCTCGTGCTTGCGGGCGACGTCGACCTTGCGACTGCCAAGGCAAAGGTGACCGAATGGTTCGGCGACATTCCGCGCGGCCCGCAGGTGAAGGCGCCCGAAACCTCGGTCCCGACGCTGCCCGCTCCGCTCGCGAAAGAGGTCAAGGATCTGATCCCGACGACGCGCATCTATCGCATGTGGGCGGTTCCGGGGCTCAATGACGCCGACGCGGTGGCGCTGCAGATGGCGACCACGGTACTCGGCGGGCTGTCCTCGTCGCGGCTCGACAATGCGATGGTGCGCAAGGATCCGGTCGCGGTCAGCGTCGCCGCTGGCACGCAGACGCTGGAGGATGCGGGTTTCCTGATCGTCCAGGCCGATGTGAAGCCGGGGGTCGATCCGAAGGTCGTCGGCGACAAGCTCGACGCCCAGATCGCAGACTTCCTCGCGACCGGCCCGACCGCCGACGAGTTGCAGCGCGCGGCGGCGAGCTATCTCGGCGGTACGATCGCGGGGCTCGAATCGGTCGGGGGCTTCGGCGGCAAGGCGGTGACGCTGGCCGAGGGCGCGCTCTATTCGAACGATCCCGCCTATTACAAGACCGAGCTCGACCGGCTCGCCAAGGCGACGCCCGAGCAGGTGAAGGCGGTCGCGAACAAATGGATGTCGCGTCCGGTCTTTTCGCTGACCTACACGCCGGGCGAGCGCACCGAGGGCGGTGAGAATCGCGGCGGCGCGGTGATCGCGGGCAAGGCCATCGGCGTCGCGCCCGACCGGTACTGGAACCCGGCGCTCGGCGATGTCGGCCCCGGCGCCGGATCGAATGGGGGCGCCGTGGGAGCGACCTCGATCGCCGACCGGTCGCAGATGCCGGCGGTCGCCGATCTGAAGGCACTCGATTTCCCGGCGATCGAACGGGCGAAGCTCAGGAACGGCATCGAAGTCGTCTTTGCGCGCCGCACGACGGTGCCGACGGTGCAGGTCGCGGTCAGCTTCGACGCGGGCTATGCCGCCGATCCGCACAATGCGCTCGGCACCCAGTCGCTAATGCTCAGCCTGATGGACGAAGGCACGACGAGCAAGGATTCGATCGCCTTTGCCGAAGCGAAGGAGCGCCTCGGCGCGCAGATCGACGGATCGGCGAGCGCCGATGAGACGGTGTTCAGCCTGTTCGCGCTGAAACCGAACCTCGCTCCGTCGCTCGGCTTGCTCGCCGATTATATCCGGAACCCCGCTTTCGATGCGAAGGAACTGGAGCGCGTGCGGGTGCAGCAGCTCAATCGCCTCCAGGCCGAGCTCAACAACCCCAATGCGATCGCCAGCCGGGTGCTGATGCCGGCGCTCTATGGTGCCGATCATCCCTATGGCATCCCGCCGTCGGGCTTGGGCGACGCGGCGGCGGTGACCGCGGCGACGCGCGATCAACTTGCGGCGTTCCACGACGCGTGGGTCCGCCCCGACAATGCGCGTATCTTCGTCGTCGGCGACACCACGCTGAAGGAGATCACCAGGGCGCTCGATACCGCCTTCGGCGATTGGAAGGCGCCTGCGGGAGCCAAGCCCGAAAAGCATTTCGAGATCGCGATTCCGAAGCCGCAGCCGCGCATTCTGCTCGTCGACCGGCCGAAATCGCCGCAGTCGGTGATCCTCGCCGGCAAGGTGCTCGATGCGAAGGGCGGCGATACACTCGAAGTGCTGCGGTCGGCGAACGACATCTTCGGCGGCGATTTCCTGTCGCGCTTCAACATGGACCTGCGCGAGACCAAGGGCTGGTCCTATGGCGTGCGCTCGCGCATCACCTCCGACCAGGACCGGGTGAGCTGGATCGTGGCGGCGCCGGTCCAGGCCGACCGTACCGGCGATTCGATCAAGGCGTTCCAGACCGACCTTACCGAATTCCTCGGCGACAAGGGCGTCACCAAGGAAGAGCTGGAGCGGACGGTGAACGGCAGCGTCCGCGAACTGCCGGGCAGCTTCGAAACGTCGGGCGACGTCCTCGGCGGGATGCGCCAGATCGTGAAGTTCGGCCGCCCCGACAATTATTACGAGACGCTGCCCGCGACCTATGAGGCGATGACGACGGCCGAGGTCGATGCCGCGGCGCGGAAGGCGCTCAGCACCGGCGATCTCGTCTATGTCGTGGTCGGCGACGCCGCGGTGGTGAAACCGCAGCTTGACGGACTGGGCCTGCCGGTGGAAATAGCGAAACCCGCTAACTAACATTGGTTTCAGTAGGAGAGGTTTATGTCTGGAGTCGACGGCAATTATGATTGCGTCACCAAGTCGCCGATGGGCGACCAGAAATCGGTCTTCACGGTGAAGAGCGACGGCGACAGCTTCACCGGCCAGAATGCCGGCGCGATGGGGTCGCTCGATGTCGAGAATGGCAAGGTCGACGGCAACAAGCTGACCTGGACCATGAACATGAAAGTGCCGATGCCGATGACGCTGGAGGCCGAAGCGACGATCGACGGCGACACGCTGACCGGCACGATCAAGGCCGGCCCGTTCGGCTCGATGGCGATGACCGGCACGCGCCAGGCCTGATTTTTTCGGGTTCGAAATGGGAAAGGGCCGCTCCCCGTCGGAGGCGGCCTTTTTCGTGGGCATGTGTTGCGCGGGCTTTGTCGATGGCGATTTTGGGGTGGAGAGCTGCCCCCTCCCCACCTTCGTCATTCCCGCGAAAGCGGGAACCCAGAGTGGGGTCAGCCGACGCACGCTTTGGGTTCCCGCTTTCGCGGGAATGACGACGATAAGAAACGCTACGCGCGACTTCCAAACTCTCGTCATCCCGGACCCTTCGGCAGGCTCAGGACAGGCTTGATCCGGGATCCATTCTCTCAGCGCCGGATGAATGGATCCCGGATCACGTCCGGGATGACGATGTAAGATGGGGCAGCTTCCGGTCGAACCCCTCCATTCCAATCGCGCAGACACCCCATCCCCCTCGCTTGCATAGCTTTTCGCCCCTCGGGGGCTATCCAAAGCGGGCGGGGTGGCGCATAGGGCCGCCGCAATGCACAAAATGACCGAATCCCCCCAGCGGTCCCGCATGCCCGGCGGCCGCGAAATGGTGTTCATGATGGCGATGGTCATGGCGCTGAATGCGCTCGCCATCGATTCGATGCTGCCCGCGCTGCCCGCGATCGGCGACGGGCTGGGGGTCACGGTCGCCAACGACCGGCAATATGTCATCTCGACCTATCTCTTCGGCATCGGCGCCGGGTCGCTCTTCTACGGCCCGCTCTCCGACCGTTTCGGGCGCAAGGGCGTGCTAGTGCCGGCGCTGTTCGCCTATGTCGCTTTCTCGATCGGCTGCGGACTCGCGACCAGCTTTCCGATGCTGCTCGCGCTGCGCTTCGGGCACGGGCTGATCAGCGCCGCGCTCGGCGTGATCGTCGTCGCGGTGATCCGCGACCTCTTCTCGGGCGACGCGATGGCGAAGCGGCTGTCGATGATCTTCCTCGTCTTCATGATCGTCCCCGCGATCGCGCCCACCATGGGCGCGGGGATCACCGCCTTCGCGAACTGGCGCGCGATCTTCATCGTCCTTGCGGTGATGGGCTGCGTCATGCTGCTGTGGCTGCGCCGTTTGCCCGAGACGCTGGCGCGCGAGGACATCCGCCCGCTCGACGCGCGGACGATGATCGCGGGCTGGGCGACGGTGACGCGGCATCGCCGCGCCGCGGGCTATATGATCGCCTCGGCGATGATGCAGGGCGCGCTCTATGGCTATCTCAACAGCAGCGAGCAGATCATCGCCGAGGTGTTCGGGGCGCAGAGCTGGTTCCCGCTGGTCTTCGCCTGCGTCGCGGCGGGGATTGCGATCGCCAATTTCTCGAACGCCGCGATCGTCGAGCGCTTCGGCGCGCGGCGTGTGTCGCAGAGCGCGACCTTTGCCTTCATGGCGACGTCGATCGCGCAGATCGCCGTCGCGATGAGCGGCGCCGAGACCTTGTGGATGTTCACGTTGCTGATGATGGTCAACGTCGGGCTGATCGGCTTCATCGGCAGCAATTTCGGGTCGATCGCGATGGAGGATTTCGGTCATATGGCCGGGGTCGCCTCCTCCTATCAGAGCTTTTGCAAGACCTTGCTCGCCGCCGCGATGGGCGCTGCGATCGGCCAGCTCTATGACGGATCGACGCTGCCGCTCGCCTATGCCTTTCTGATTTCGGGGGTGGTGGGGCTGGCGCTGGTCTTCTGGGCCGAGCGCGGCAAGCTCTTCACCCGCCCCGGCACCGCGCCGCGCACGCCCTATTGAGGACACGGACTCCGGTTCGGCTCTTGTTCGCCTGGACCTTCGACAGGCTTGTTTCGGGGGTCATGGTCTGCCTTGTCCTTCGACGCCGCGCTCTTTTTGTTTCGCACAAAGGCACAAAGCCACGAAGATGTCGCGCCAGCCGCGAAGCGGATTTCCTTTGCGACCGCGCGACTAGCCGCACCGTTGATGGAGGAAAGGGCCTGTCGGCCCAAGCCTTCTTCTTCGTGGCTTTGTGGCTTTGTGCGAAAAATAACGGGCGCCGCGTCGGCTGGAAAGCACCGGGCCGTGGATGCTGAAATAAGCCAGTCCTGAACTCGCAAAAAGAAAGGGGGCCGAAGCCCCCTTTCCCCCCTTTTTGATGGTCCCGGCCGTCAGTCGAACGACGGCGTCGGGGGCACCGGCGGCGGCGGCGCGTCGGAGTCGAGTTCGTGCACTTCCACGAGCCCGCGGCCGACGTGGCTGCGCGAGCGGCTGTAGCCGAAATAGATGAGCAGGCCGATGGCGCCCCAGATCGGCAGCACCAGCTTCGCGGTCAGCGGCAGCGACAGATAGAGCACGACGCAGCCGAGGATCGCCAGCGGCGCGACGACGAAGACCAGCGGCGTGCGGAACGGCCGATGGCGATTCGGGTCGGTGCGGCGCAGCACCATCACCGAAATCGCGACCATGAAGAAGGCGAACAAGGTGCCCGCGTTCGAATAGTCGGCGAGCTTGCCGACCGGCAGCACTGCGGCCGCGAAGGCGGCGCAGACGCCGGTGACGACGGTGACGACGTGCGGGGTGCGATATTTGCTGTGCACCGAGGCCAGCTTTTCGGGCAGCAGGCCGTCGCGCGCCATGGTGAAGAAGATGCGGGTCTGGCCGAACATCATCATCAGCACGACCGACGGCAGCGCGAGCACGGCGGCAAGGCCGACGAGCCGGCCGACGAACGGCCAGTCGATCGCTTCGAGGACATGGACCAGCGCTTCCTTCGAGCAGACGAGCGGCTCGACGAACCCGCCGGCGACCAGCGTCGCGCAGCGGCCCGCGAGCTCCGGCGAACCCGGCGACAATATCTGACCGGCGGCGTTGGCGACCGGCTGCGCGCCGATCGCGCCGATCGCGCCCGACGCGACGAGCAGATAGAAGATGGTGCAGATCACCAGCGAGCCGATCAGGCCGATCGGGACGTTGCGCTGCGGATTCTTGGTTTCCTCGGCGGCGGTCGAAACGGCGTCGAAGCCGACATAGGCGAAGAAGATCGAGGCCGCGGCGCCGAGCACGCCGAGCCCCGAGGAGCTGAGCGGATTGCCGATTCCGGTCGGCATGAACGGGTTGAAATTGTCCGAATTGAGGACCGGCAGCGTCAGCGCGATGAAGGCGGTCAGCGCGGCAATCTTGATCAGCACGAGCACGGCGTTGACGCGTGCGCTTTCGGTCGTGCCGATCACGAGAAGCCAGGTCACGAAGCCGATCACGATGATCGCAGGAACGTTGATCCAGCCGCCGACCGCGAGCGCCTTGTCGAGATCCTCGCTGGGCGCCGCGCCGATCGCGAGTTGCATATGCGCCATCAGCGCATCGGCGTTGCTGATCGCCGCGGGTATATGCCACCCCAGCGAGTTCAATAGCCCGACCGCGTGGTTCGACCAGCCGACCGCGACCGCGCTGGCGCCCACTGCATATTCGAGGATCAGCGCCCAGCCGACCATCCAGGCGAGGATTTCGCCGACCACGGCATAGCTGTAGGTATAGGCCGAGCCCGAGACGGGGACCATCGACGCTAGTTCGGAATAGCAGAGTGCCGCGACCGCGCAAACGAAGCCCGCGACGACGAAGCTCAGCAGCATCGCCGGGCCCGCCTTTTGCGCGGCTTCGGACGTCAGCACGAAGATGCCGGTGCCGATGACGGCGCCGATGCCGAGCATGGTGAGCTGGAAGGCGCCGAGCGTGCGATGCAGCCCTTTTTTCTCGGCTGTAGCCAGGATGGCGTCGAGCGGTTTGACGCGGCCAAATATCATCAAATATCCCCTTTGGGGCGCCCGAACGGCCCCCTCTCCTGGCGGCGCAGACTAACCGCTCCGCGCGTCAGCGCAACTTAATTTCACGCGCGTTACGGCGGTTCACCGCACCGTGAATCGCACCCGGTCGATCATCCGCCCGCCGGGATCGACGAGCGCGAGCATATGGATGCCGGGGCGCGGCAGGATCTGCGGACCCGCATCGGCGTCGCCGAGCGGTTTCTTGTCGAGGATCAGGCGAAATCCCGTCACGTCGCCGCTGACGAGCACCGCGAGGCTCTGGCGGTCGATCGGGATATCGGGGTCGAGCGCATAGACGCTGCCGCTGACCGGGCTGGTGATGCGCGGGCGGCGCGCGGCCTGCGGTGCGGCGGCGATTTCGCTCTGCGCGGTGCCGCGGAGGAAATATTCGCGGCGCGGCGGCTCGCGCGTGCCGGGAAGCGCGACCTGCCGCGCCTCGATGCCCTCGGGCATCTTCGGCGGCTTGCCGGGGCTGCCGGCGTGGAGCGTCATCATCACGTCGCGCCACACCGGCGCGGCGCCCGAGGTGCCCGAGACGGCGCGCATCGAATCGCCCTCGAGATTCCCCACCCAGACCGCGACGGTGTAGCGATCGGACCAGCCGACGCACCAATTGTCGCGCATCCCCTTCGAGGTTCCGGTCTTGGCCGCGGCCCAGAAGGGGAGGCGGAGCGCGCTGTCGGCGCCGAAGGCGTCGGCGCGGGCCGAGGCGTCGGCGAGGATGTCGCCGACGATGAAGGCGGCGCCGGGGTTGACGATCTGGCGTGGGGTTTCGGCTTTCTCGCCCAGGCGATAATGCACCGGCGACCAGCGGCCCTGGTTGGCGAGGGTGCGGAAGGCATTGGCCTGTTCGACCAGGCTGACCTCGGCCGAGCCGAGCGCGAGGCTGAACCCATAATATTCGCCGTCCTCGACGAGGCCGTGATAGCCGAGCGTCCACAGGCGGTCGCGGAAGAGCTGGACGTCGTCGATGACGAGCGTGCGCACCGCGGGGACGTTGAGCGAGCTGGCGAGCGCGTGGCGGACGCTGACGGGCCCCTGGAAATTATGGTCGTAATTCTTGGGCACATAGAGGCCCGAGGCGGTGTCGAGCTGAACCGGGCTGTCGTCGAGGATCGAGGCGGCGGTGAGCCAGCCATGCTCGATCACTTGCGCATAAAGATGCGGTTTCAGCGTCGAGCCTGCCTGCCGCCGCGCATTGGCGCCGTCGACCTGCGCGGCGGTCGATTTGAGGCCGACGCCGCCGACATAAGCGAGCACGTCGCCGCTGGCGTTGTCGAGCACGACGACGGCGCCGTCGCGCACGCGGTCCGAGCCGAGGCCCGCAAGCTGGCGGCGCAGCGCTATGATCGCGGCGGTCTGGATGCGGCGATCGATGGTGGTCGTGACGCGCTTGCCGGGCTTGTCGAGCAACCGCGTTGCGAGGTGCGGTGCGAGCGCGGGGTCGAAGCGCGCCGCCCGTTCGCCCGAGACGAGCGTCGCGGCGGCGGCATCGATGGCGGAGCAATCGGCAGCTTTCGCAATCCGGCAGGCGCGGCGGCCTAGCACATCGGCCTTCGCGCCGGGATTGGGGAGGAGGCCCGCGAACAGCGCGGCGTCGGTGCGGTTCATCTCGGCGGGTTTCTTGCCGAACAGGCTCTGCGCGCCCGCGCCGATTCCCTGCGCCTCGCCGCGTAGCGGGAGGAGGTTGAAATAGGCCTCGAGCATCTGCTCGTGCGTCCAATTCGATGCCAATTCCTGTGCCGCGCGCATCTGGCGGATCTTGGCGAACCAGCCGCGCTGGCCCGGCTGTGCGAGGTCGGGCGCGAGGAAGGCGGCGAGCTGCATCGGCAGCGTCGAGGCGCCGCGCGAGCGGCCGCCGGTCCAGCGGGTGCGGATCGCGCTGGCAATCGCCAGCCAGTCGACCCCGCCGTGCGACCAGAAGCGATGATCCTCGGCCGCGACGACGGTGTCGCGGACCGTGGGGCTGATATCCTTCAGCGGCACCCACGCGAGGCGGCGGCGCTCGAAATTGACGCGTTCACTGTCGAGCAGGCGGCCGTCGCGGTCGTAGAGCCAGGCCTCGCTGGGTTTCCAGTCGGCGCGGACGGCGGCGTAGGCGGGCATCGCGGGCGGGCGCGTGAGGAGATGCGCGATGGTGGTGAGGACGAGCGCGGCGAGGGCGGTCCACGCCAGCGCGTCGAACCAGCGGCGTTTACGGGTCTGCTCCATTATTTGATTCAGCGCGTGCTCCCGCGCAGGCGGGAGCCCATCTTCCGCCGGTGCCAGTTCGAACCGACCGGAGATGGGTCCCCGCCTTCGCGGGGACACGCGGATGGAAAGGCGCGGTGAATAGCCATCACCGCGCCGCCGCCGCCACCGTCATCGGCGCGTTGGGCCATTGGCCGCGGATCGCGGGCGAGTACATCGCCTCGACCCGCGTCGGGGGCAGGGTGAAGCGGCCCGAGCCGTTCAGGCGCACGACATATTCGACCGCGTGGGTGCCCGCGGGCATCCAGCCGTAATAGCCGCGCCAGCTATCCTTGCCGCGCTCGACATAGCTCGGCTGCCAGTCCGATCCGCTCGCTTGCTCGGCCAGCATTTCCGACTGGCCGCCGAGATTGCCGACGATCGTCGCGCCCGGCGGGATCGGGTCGTTGACGATGACCCAGGTGCGGCCGGCGGCGGCGGTGACCTCGATCCGCACCTTGATCACGTCGCCGCGCGTCAGGTGGGCGGGGTCGGCCGCCTTGACGACGCTGACCGAGCGCTTGATGCGGTAGCCGGCGTTGAGCGGCTCCTTGAGCGGCACCGCTGCCTTGACGCTGACGGTTGCCCATGGGGCGCCGGTGCCTTCGTGGCTGAGGCTCATCGTCGCGGCGGCGAGCGCGACGCGCAGTGGCGAGGGGGCTTCGGCGGGCAGCGGCCAGCTTTGCGAGGCGGTAGCGCCCGCGAGGCTGATGTTGGTGACGCCGGTGATCGCGCTTGCCGGATAGAGTTCGGCGAAGCGGCGGACGGTGACCGCGCCCCACGCATTGGCGGGGGTGGTGTCCCAATGGCCCTTGCGCTGGCGCTGCGCGACGCCGACCATCAGCTTGCCGGCGTCATCCTCCCAGCCCTTGCGGCCGAGCACGGCTTCGAGCGCCTTGATCGCCATCTCGTCGCCGCTGGTCATCATCCACCACGGCGCCTTGGCATCGTCGACGAGGTCGAGGCGCGTGCCTTCATAGACGAGGCGCTTGCGCAGCTCGGCCTCGGCTGCGGTGCGCAGCGCGACCGCATTGCGCACGCCCGGCGTGCGCTCGATCGCGACGAGCCAGTCGGCGAGGGTGCCGGTCGCCATGTCGACCGGCGCCATGTCGATCGCCGCGACAAGCTGCGGGCTCGCCGCATTGTTGCGCGCGAGCGCCGCGAGCGCCGCGATGCGGACCGGGCGGATGTCGTAGGGACCGTATCCCTTGCGGGTCAGCCGTCCCTCGATCACCGCCTGCAGCGCCTTGACCATCTTCGCCTTCGGCGCCTCCGGGATCGCGAAGCCGTTCGCCGCGGTGATCGCGAGGACATAGGCGGTGAGCTCGGGCGAGCCCTCCATCCGGTCGTTCGGCCAGTAGCGGAGCAGCCCGTCGTCATCGAGATAGGTCGGCATCGCCCCGACGAGCGCCTGCCACCGCCCGACGTCGCCGAGCGCGACGGCGCGCGAGGTCGACTGCTCGAAGCAGTTGTAGGGATAGATCGCCATATAGTCGCGCACCCCGGCAAGCGGCGGCGCGAGCGTGCCCGCGAGCGCGACGTCGACGTAACCGCCGGGCAGCGCGCCCGCCGGGATCGCGATCGGCAGCGTCGTGTTCGGACCGACGCGGAACAGGCTCGCGGCCCAGGTCTCAACCGGCACCGCGGGCTCGACGCTCTGCTCGAAGGTCAGGCGGTCGCGCGCCTTGCCGTCCTTCGACGCTGCGTCGACGGTCCACTGGATCGGGCCGGTGGCGTCGGGCGCGATCATCTGCCAGCTGATCGGCACCGCACCGCCTGCCGGGATCGTCACGGTGAGCGGCGGCGCGGTCGCGACCGCGGGCGACAGCGTTGCCGTCGCGGTCACCGTCATCTCCTTGTCGGTGCCGTTGCGGAGCGTGAAGCGCGCGTCATAGGCATCGCCGGTGCGGACGAGATCGGGGAGGCTCGCGAAGACGCCGAGATCCTGCACGGTGCGCACGCTCGTCTCGCCGGTCCCGAAATATTGCGATCCGTCGGTCGCGATCGCGACGAGGCGGAAGGCGGAGAGATTGTCGCTGAGCGGGACGTCGACCGTCGCATGCCCCTTGGCGTCGAGCGGGACGCGGCCTTGCCACAAGAGCACGGGGCGAAAATCCTCGCGCGTCAGACCCGAGAGATCGCCGCCGCCCCCGCCGCCGGGTTCGAGCGCCTTGCGGCCGTAATGGCGCTTGCCGACGACCTGCATCTGCGCGGTCGAGGTGAGGACGTCGAGCGTGCGCTCGCCCATCATCGCGTCGATCAGCTTCCAGCTTTCATTGGGCGCGAGTTGAAGCAGCGCCTCGTCGACCGCGACGAAGGCGACGTCGGCGTTTGCCGGGGCCTTGCCGCTGGGGGTCTTGACCTCGATGCCGACTTTGGCGGTCTCGCGGATCGCATATTTCTCCTTGTCGGCCTTGACCTTGACGCCGAGCTGATGCCCCTCCCAGCCGACCTTGATCCGCGCGATGCCGAGGCGGTAGCTCGGCTTGGCGAGATCGACGAGCGCGGTCGGGGGCGCGCCTTCGCTATTCTCGATCTGAAAGCCGACCGCGCGCTTCATCTTGCGGAACCAGCTTTCCTCGCCGGTGACGCGGCCGCGCACCGCCATCACCGAGACATAGACGTCGGGCGCGTAAGTGGCGGGCAGCTTGACCTTCACGACCGGGTCGGTGCCCTTCAGCGGCACGACGAAGCTGGAGAGCACGCCCTCGCGCTCGACGGTGACGAGCGCGGTCGCTTCGCGGAAGGGCATGCGGACCTGGAAGTTCGCGGTGTCGCCTGCATTATAGCGCGGCTGTTCGGGGATGACGTCCATCCGGTCGCCGTTGTCGCCGCCGAACCACCAGTCGTTATCGCCCGCGAGCCAGACCGACCGCACCGCGCGCGCCTCGTTGCCGTCGGCGTCCTGCGTGGTCGCGACGACGGTCACCTCGCCCGAGACGCCGGGCGCCATCGCGCAGCTTGCGCGGCCGAGCTTATCGGTCGTCGCGCTGCAGGTCGTCGCGAGCTTCGTCGTGCGCATCTGGTTGTCATAGGCGTAGAAGCCGCCGATCAGGCGCCGCCGCGCGGTGATGATCTCGCGGTTGTAGAGCGCGACCTGGACGCGCTGGCCGCTGATCGGCTTGCCGTTCAGATCGAGCGCGACGAATTTGAGGCGCAGGTCGTTGTCGCGCATCAGCCAGCCGTCGGTCTTGAGCCCGAGGCGGACGGCGGAGGGATAGAGGGTGATGCGGCGGCTGGAGGTCAAAGTCTCACCGTTCGCATCCTCATAATCCATTTCGACCGCCATCTGCGTGGGCTCGACGATCGGCTGGTCGACGACGATATTGGTCGTCGCGGTGCCGTCGGCGCCGAGCGTCAGCGGCACCGAGCGCGCGAGCGGCATGTCGGCCTCGGGCTCCTCGCCGCTGTCGTCGAGCTGGATCACGCCTTCCTTGACCGGCTGGCCGTCGAAATCCCAGTCGCGATAATCTTCGGGTGCCGTCCACGCGGCGCGGAAGGTCGAGCGGAGCTCGACCGGCAGGTTCGGCGCCGGGCCGCCCGACAGATAGCCGACGAACAATGACAGCGGCACCTGCGCGGGGCGGACGAGCGATTCCTTCGGGCCGGTGACGGTCGCCTTCATCGTCGGCAGGCGATATTCGTCGACGCGCACCGACTGGTTCGACCAGATGTTCTTGTCCTTGCCGTCCTTGTCTTTCGTGACGAACACCAACTCATAGTCGCCCATCGGCGCCGAAGCGGGAACGTTCCACGTCGTTTCGCCGCTGCCGCCCGCGTCGATGCTGAACGGCATCTCAAACTCGGTGTCCGAGCCGCGGTGAACGAGGCGGAGCTTGCCCGCCATCGGCTGGGGCGTCGTGAAGCCGGTGCCGACGGGGCGGCGCAGGATGTGCTTCATATGGACCGTCTCGCCCGCCTTGACGAGCGCGCGGTCGAAGAGGGTGTGGAGGATGTCGGTGCGTTCGGACCAGCCGTAAGGAAGGTCGAAGTCATAGGGGCGGATGCCGTCGCCCCAGTCGGTCAGCGTGAAGCTGAAGTCGTCGCCCGACCGCGCGCTGACCATCAGCGCATGGCCCTCGCTGTTCGCGGGGTCGGGATCGTCCTCGCAGCTTGCATAGGTTTCTGGCTGCGGCAGGCCGCCGGGGAAGGCGAGGCGGCCGGCCTTGTCGGCGGTGCCGCGCGCGAGCAGGCGGCCGGTGCAGCTATCGGTGACGCGGACCTCGGCGCCCGCGACGGGAAGCCCGGTGTCGAGCGACGTCACCCAGGCAAGCGAGCTTTCGCGGCCCCATTTGAAATGCACCGCCATGTTGGTGACGAGCGCGGCGGTCGCGACATAGCGCGTTGCCTTGCGGCCGAGCAATTTGGCGCCGAGCTCGGGGCTGGCGATCTCGACGACGTGGAAGCCCTTTTCGGCGAGTGGAATGCCGACGACCTCGAACTCCTTGCCGCCGGCGGGCGGGGCGAGCGTCAGATTGCGGCGGTCGCCGCCCGTGGGCGCGTCCTCGAACACCGATTTCGTGCCGGTGTAGTTGACGGTGACGTCCCTGCCGCTGCGATCCTTTTCCTCGCGATAGTCGCTGTCGTCGGCGTCGGCGACGCGCTTCAGCCAGCGCGCGATCGCGGCATCGTCGTCGCCGACGCGGAGCGCGGTCGCGGGCATCTTGAGGTTCGCCTGCACCAGCGAGGCCTCGACCCCGCGCACGGTGACGGGCAGCACGCCGCCCTCGGACGCTTCGAGAATGCCGAATTCGGCGGCGAATTTGACGATCGGCGGGGCGCTGTCGATATGGAATTTCAGTGGGAAGTTCGACTGGTTCTGCAAGCGGCGGCCGCTTTGGTCGGCGATGTCGGCGGGAAGGACGAGCGTCACGTCGACATTCTGCGGCAGCGGGCCGTCGAAATGGACGCGTTCGAGGAAGGCGTCGTTCTTGTCGTCGTCGTCGACCTTCGCGGCGATGGTCTTGCCATCGGCGGTGCGGAGCGTTGCGGCGAGCGCGACATCGCGCGCGACCGGCGCGGCGAAGCTGAGGTTGACGGGTTTCAGCGGGTTGCAGCCCGCCTGCGGGTTGACGCGGCTGCACGACATTTTCGCGGTGAAGGCGGGGCGGACGTCATAGTCGAAGCGCTGGTCGCGGCCGGCGGTGCGGCCCGGCACGCCGGCCTGCGAAATGCGCGCATCCCAGACGAGCGCCATCTCGCGTCCGGGCGGCAGCGGGCGGCGGCACTTGACCGGGACCACGCGCGCCAGCGCCGCCTCGCGGTCGGCGCCCGCGGCGGGAAGGTGGAGCGGCAGGCCGGCGTCCTGGGTGAAGCTTTGCGCCGACCATTGGTCGCCGATCCCGTCGAGGATCGTCGCGGCGGTTTCGGGTTTCAGCACGTCGACCGGAATCTTCTCGCCGATGCCGTCGACCGCGCAATAGGCGAAGCGGCCGACCGAGGCGCGGTCGGCGGCGACGTTGGTGGCGACGAGGAAGATTTGCTCCTCCTCGATGTCGCCATAACCACCCCCCGCGAGCACCGCGCGCGCCGAGGGGCCGCCGGTGTCGATCTCG
The DNA here is from genome assembly GCF_024628865.1 of Sphingopyxis sp. DBS4. NCBI lineage: Bacteria > Pseudomonadati > Pseudomonadota > Alphaproteobacteria > Sphingomonadales > Sphingopyxidaceae > Sphingopyxis > Sphingopyxis sp. DBS4. Next base: position 3,475,505 of record NZ_CP102384.1, on the reverse strand, counting down.
AACCGGCTGTTGCCGACGACGTTCACGCCGCGCGCGGTGGTGAGGCCGTCGCGCAGATCGACGTGGCAGCTCATGCCGCCGGGGAGCGATTTTTCGAATTCGAGCACCCAGGTGCGCGTGTCGACCCAGCGGCCGTCGGCGGGCACCTTGCAGTCGTGGGTCGCCGGGGCCTTGGCGCGGGGATCGCCGAGCGGGACCATGTCTTCGGAAAAACGCAGCGTGAAGCGGCTGATCGTGCCGTCGCCGGTGCCCGCCGAGCCGGGGGTGGCGAGCGTGACCTGCGGGACGGTGTCGCCGCCCGCCGCGACGAGCGCGGCGGCGAGCGGGATCATCAGCGCGAGTCGCGCCTTGCCGGCCACAGCCTTCGCCAGCGCCTGCCATCCCGTTGCCATTGCGTCGTCTCCCCGGTGAGCCCAGACCTATCCTGCTGGAAACAGGGGCCTCTGTCCACCCGTCGCCGCACGGTGCACACGGTTAACCGCAACCGGCGAAAAGGCTGTGACGGCGGTCATAGACAAGCACAGGAATCGAGAGATTCGCCAACTGCCCCTAACATTCGTCATCCCGGACTTGATCCGGGATCCATTCATCTGACGCTGAGGGAATGGATCCCGGATCAAGTCCGGGATGACGAGGAGAGTATTGGCGCCGGCTTAGCGGACGAGCATCGGCCCCAGCGGCTGCCCCCCGAAGATATGGACATGGAGGTGCGGGACTTCCTGATGGCTGTCGGGACCGACGTTGGCGAGCAGGCGATAGCCCGGCGCGACGAGGCCCTGGTCGCGCGCGACCTTGCCCACCGCGCGGACGAAGCCCGCGATCTCGGCGTCGCTGCCGCGCTCCGAAAAATCGTCCCAGCTCACATAGGGGCCCTTGGGGATCACGAGGATATGCAGCGGCGCCTGCGGGTTGATATCGTGGAAGGCGAGGGCATAGTCGTCCTCATAGACGGTCTTCGACGGCAGTTCGCCGCGCAGGATGCGCGCGAAGATATTGGTCTCGTCATAGGGAAGCGTCGCGTCGATCGGCATGGATGGCTCCTATTGGGTGCGGCTGGCTTTTTCGGCGTGGCCCGAGGTGCCGTGGCGGCGGGCGAGTTCGGCGGCGACGGCGTCCCAGCCGAGGCCGCGCTCGGCGAGCAGCACGGTGAGGTGAAAGACGAGGTCGGCGGCCTCGCCGGTCAGCGCCGCATCGTCTTCGGTCAGCGCGGCGATGATCGTCTCGGTCGCTTCCTCACCGAGCTTCTGCGCGATCTTGCCGCGGCCTTTCGCGGCGAGGCTAGCGACATAGGAGGTCGCGCCGTCACCTGCGGCGAGGCGGTCGCGCACCACCGCTTCGAGCTCAATCAATGCCTCGCCGATCGCCATAAGCCACGCCCTTTCGTCGCGGCCGTGCCTAGCGGCGGGAAAGGCGCCAGACAAGACGGCTGGGGACAAGATGGCTGGACAAGCGCGGGCGGCTCCGGTCAAAGGATGCGCATGGCCGAGGTCAAATTGCATCCCGATTGGCTCGCGCGCATCGGCGGCGAGTTCGAGCAGCCCTATATGGCGGCGCTCAAGACCTTCCTTGCCAGCGAGCGCGCGAAAGGAAAGGCAATCTATCCGCGCCCGCGCGACTGGTTCGCAGCACTCGACGCGACGCCGCCGCAGGATGTGCGCGTCGTCATATTGGGGCAGGACCCCTATCACGGGCCGGGGCAGGCGCACGGGCTCTGCTTCTCGGTCCAGCCGGGGGTGCGGACGCCGCCGAGCCTCGTCAACATCTACAAGGAGATGCAGAGCGACCTCGGCATCCCGCCCGCGCGGCACGGCTATCTGAAGCATTGGGCCGAACAGGGCGTGCTGTTGCTCAACAATTGCCTGACGGTCGAGGCGGGGATGGCGGCGTCGCATCAGGGCAAGGGGTGGGAGCGTTTCACCGACGCCGCGGTCGCGGCGGTCGCGGCCGATCCCGCGCCCAAGGTCTTCATCCTCTGGGGCAGCCATGCGCAGCGCAAGGCAGCGAACGTGCCGGGACTGGGGCCGGGCAGCCCGCATCTGATCCTGCGCGCGCCGCACCCCTCGCCACTGTCGGCGCATAACGGTTTTTTCGGATCGAAGCCGTTCAGCCAGGCGAATGCCTTTCTGGAGGCGCATGGCCGCGGGACGATCGACTGGCGATTGCCTGAGACGCCCGACATCGCCGCGGCATGAGCCTGCTGTCCGACCCGCTGACGCTGGCGGTGCTAATCGTCGCGGTGATCCTGCTCGGCATGGCGAAGGGCGGGCTCGCCGGGGTCGGTTCGCTCGCGACGCCGCTCGCCGCGCTGGTGCTGCCACCCGCGACCGCCGCGGCGCTGCTGCTGCCGGTCCTGATCGTGCAGGACGTGATCAGCGTCTGGTCGTTCCGCCAGACATGGGACGGCTGGATCATCGGCTGGATGCTCCCCGGCGCCGCGCTCGGGGTCGCGGCGGGATGGTTTTATGCCGAGCGGGTGGACGAGGCGCAGTTGATGGCGGCGCTCGGCGCGATCACGCTGGCGTTCGGCCTCTATCGCCTGTGGGTCGAGCGCGGCGGGCGCGTCGTCGCGGCGTCGACCTCGCCGGGCTGGGTCGGCACGATCTTCGGCGGGTTCATGGGCTTCACCAGCCAGATCGCGCACGCGGGCGGGCCGCCGTTCCAGATGTGGGTAACGCCGCGCAAGCTGCCGCATTTGAGCTTCATCGGGACGAGTGCGATCCTGTTCGCGATCGTCAACTGGATGAAGGTGCCCGCCTATCTCGCGCTCGGCGCCTTTCCGCACGAGGTGGTGGTCGCGGCGCTGCTGCTGATGCCGCTCGCGATCGTTGCGACGCTGGTCACGGTGCGCTGGCTGAAGCGGATGGACCCCGCGCGCTTCTATGTCATCGTCTATGTCCTGATGGTGCTGCTCGGCGCCAAGCTATTGTGGGACGGAGTGCGCGGATGAGCGTCACGATTCTGGTCGATGCCGATGCCTGCCCGGTGAAGGATGAGGTCTATCGCGTCGCGTGGCGCCACGCGGTGCCGGTGAAGATCGTCAGCAACAGTCGGCTGCGCGTCTCCGACCACCCCCTGATTGAGCGTATTGTGGTGTCGGACGGCTTCGACGCCGCCGACGACTGGATCGCCGCGGCGGCGAATGCGCACAGCGTCGTGATCACCGCCGACATATTGCTCGCCGACCGGGCGTTGAAAGCGGGCGCGGCGGTGCTCGCGCCGACGGGCAAGCCCTTCACCGCGGCGTCGATCGGCCCGGCGATCGCGACGCGCGCGATCATGGCCGACCTTCGCGCCGGGATGAGCGACGGGATCGGCGGGCCGCCGCCTTTTTCCAAGGCCGACCGGTCCCAGTTCCTGCAGGCGCTCGATGCGGCGCTGGTGCGCTTGAAGCGCGGGGCCTGAAAATATCGCGCCAGTGACGCGGATCACGGCGCCACGGGCAGCGGCGGCATAGGGACGGTATCGAAGACGAACCGTTCCGCGCCGGCCCACCACGCCAGCGTGGAGCCAGCCCTCCCGCCTGACGCGACCCCCGGCGGGAGGGCACTAATCGGCGCTGTTGGCGGAGGTCCGGCGCGTCGGCTTTGGGGTGGGGAGCGGCCCTTTCCCCACTTTCGTCATTCCCGCGAAAGCGGGAACCCAGAGCGTGCGTCGGCTGACCCCACTCTGGGTTCCCGCTTTCGCGGGAATGACGAAAATAAGAGATGCTGCGCGCGACTTTCAGACTTTCGTCATCCCGGGCTTGATCCGGGATGATGATGTAAGGTCGGTCCGCTCCCGGCTGTTTTCAGACATGGCGGCCCGACCGGCCACTCACCTTCTTCGAAAAGACGTGGAAGCGCGAGGGTGCGAAGCGTAGGCTGCTATCGGCGCGAACGACCCATTTCCCGAGTCCCGCCCCTGTTCAACCGAAGGAGACTATCATGACCGTCAATCGCGCATCCGCCCGCTACGAAGGATTTGGCAAGGACGGCAAGGGGGCGATCACCACCAAGTCGGGGGTGCTCAGCGCGCAGCCCTATGGCTTCGGTACCCGTTTCGAGGGGCAGCCGGGGACCAATCCCGAGGAGTTGATTGCGGCAGCGCACGCGGCCTGTTTCACCATGGCGCTCTCCTTTGGCCTCGCGCGCGCGGGCTATTCGGGGGATACGCTCGAAACCAGCGCGGCGGTGACGCTCGAGCAGCAGGACGGCGGTTTCACGATCACCAAGTCGGCGCTGACGTTGACCGGCAAGGTGCCGGGAATTTCGGCCGACGAGTTCGCGGTGATCGCCGGTGAGGCCGAAAAAAATTGCCCGGTGTCGAAGCTGCTCAATTGCGAAATCACGCTCGAGCATAGCCTCGAAAGCTAGGCAGCGTAGCGCAGCGGCGGGGGCAGTTCATCGGCCATGAAGTCGAACATCGCCTGCATTGGCGGTGCGAGCGTCCAGCTTTGCAGCACGCGGTGGCGACGATGGCCGACATGGCTTTCGATCAGCGCCAGCTCGCGCGGAATCCAGGTCCATGCAATCGGCACGGTGGGAAAATCGCAGGCGCCATAGCCGAGCGTGACATGCGGGCGGAGCCCCGCCTTGCGATGCAGGGGCGCGATATCGTGCGGCGCCAGCAGCGCGACGATCGCTTCGTAAAGCCGACGGATCTCGCCGACGCTGCCCATGGTGACGAGCGCGGCGCCCCTGTTCCGCGCGACGATCCGGCCAAAGGGAACGGGCGCCGCCGAAGGCAGGCCCGCCTCGAACGCCCTCGCCACGCGCTGACGCAGGAAGGGATGCGGTGCGGGCGTCTCGGCGATCGTGCAGAGCGTCAGATGGTAAAGCTGCGGTTTCAGACCCGCGAACAGGTCGCCCGAAACCTGCGGCAATTGGCGCGCCAGCCATCCCGCACGCTCGGCGGCGACCTGGAAGCCCAGGAAATAGCGGAACATCGGTGCCATCACTCTTCTCCGAATCGGATAATGTTCCCATTATGTTCTTATCTGGAGCGAGAGTCGAATCCGGATGTCGGGTTGAAAAGCTGCCTTGGTGGGATAGTCGAGATTCGCGATTAATGCTCCCCCGCCTTCGCGGGGGACGGGGAGGAGAAGGCCGCGGCCTCTTACTGGCAATTGCCGTCGCGCTTTTCTTCCTTGCCGCTGGCGAGGAACCAGCGCGCCTTGGCGGGGTCGGCGGCTTCGTCGAAATAGCAGACGTCGGTCGCGCCGGTGCGCGGATCGATCTGGACCGACCATTGGTGGGCGCCGCAATTATGCTGCTCGCATGCCCAGGATACGACCTTGTCGCCGCGCATCTCGATCGGCGACGCGGGGCCGTCGGTCGTGGTGATCGCCTTCAGCACCGCGGGGTCCTTGACCGTCGCGGCGATCCCCGCTTTCACGAGAACATGGTCGTTCCATGCGACCCCGTCGACCTTGTCGAACGGATATTTGCCCACGTAAGAAGCGAGCTTGCTGCCCGCGGTCGGCGGGAGCGGCGAGGTGGCGGCCGGACCGGCGTCGCCGACCTTGTCGGCGCTCGCATCGGGCGGATTGCCGGTCGGGGCCGTTGCCGTCGGTGCGTCGCTCTTGGGCGCCTCGGCCGCCGCCTGGTCGGATTTCGCTCCGCATGCGGCGAGGGGGAGGGCCACGACGACAAGCGGAACGGCGAGAAGAGGGATGCGGCGAAGGGGCATTGGCTTTCTCCTGCTGTCGCGCTCGCTCCTATCATGGCATGGCGGCGAAGAACATCAGATAGACGAGGCGCCCATCGTCGGTGCCGGTGCCGAAACCCGGCGCCGAATTGTGGAACATCCACGGACTGAACAGGATCAGCCGATTGAAGCGCATCGGCGCGGTGAAACTCTTTTCCCACGCCGAGGGCTTCATCGTGTCGCGATTGACGACCTCTTCGATCAGCCGGTTGATGTCGGCGTAGCCCGCGGCGCGGATCCCCTCGGCGGTCGTCGGCACGCGATCGAGCCCGGTGCGACGATGGCGATAGAAATCGGTGCCGCCGCGGCAATGATCGGGCGGCGTGAGATAGAGGATGCCCGACCAGGCGGTGGGATCGATATGCACGCCGCTCCGCCCGCGATCACCCTTCAGCGTCAGTCGGCAACGACCATGGAGCGTTCCCGGCGCGCCGGCGAGCTTCAATCCGGTAAGGCGCGAGACATAATCGTCGATCCCTTTGATCGGCAGCGCCCGATCCGACGTGACGCCGGGATAATTGCCCGATGCCGTGCCGCGGTCATAGCCGAGGCCGAGCGCCTGACGCCGGAGTTCGTGCGGATTGGCAACGAAATCGTCGACCATGATGAAGTTCGGGGTCATCGTGCCGCCCGCGCTAACAGGAAGCGCGATGCGGCGCCAGCGGGCGGCGCGTTGGCACTGGAAGGACCGGCCGGGGCGTGGCATCATCCGCCCGGCAAGGAGCGAGTCATGGCGAAGCCCGAAAAGCCCGTCCTGCTGTCGGGCGGTAATCCGCAGATCGCGAAGGGCGAAGGCGATGCGCCGGTGCAGGCCTATATCGCCGCGATGCCGGGGTGGAAATCGGCCGCCTGGGCGCGGCTCGACGCGCTGATCGCGCGCGAGGTGCCCGGCGTGCGCAAGGCGGTGAAGTGGAATTCGCCGCTTTATGGCGCGCCCGATGCGCTGCCGAACCACTGGTTCCTCAGCATCCATTGCTATGACCGCTATATCAAGGTCGCCTTTTTCGACGGCCGGCGGCTCGACCCGGTGCCGCCCGTCGCGTCGAAGAGCGGCGACACGCGCTATTTTCATGTCCATGAGGCCGATGCGGTCGACGAGAGCGCCTTTGCCGACTGGGTGCGGCAAGCGAGCGTGCTGCCCGGTGAGAAGATGTAAGGGAGAAAGGTGATGGCGGACGAAGAGGCTTCGGCGCTGATCGATGCGAAGATCGCTTCGCTCGGTGACTGGCGCGGCGCGGCGCTGGCGACGCTGCGCGCGCTGATCCGCGAAGCCGATCCGGCGATCGAGGAAGCGGTCAAATGGCGCAAGCCGACCAATCCCGCGGGCGTGCCGACCTGGGAGCGCGCGGGGGTGATCTGCACCGGCGAAATATACAAGGACAAGGTCAAGCTGACCTTTGCCAGGGGCGCGGCGGTCGCCGATCCGGCGGGGCTGTTCAACGCCGGCCTTGACGGCAATGTCCGGCGCGCGATCGACCTGTTCGAGGGCGACCGCGTCGATGTCGAAGCCTTCACGGCGCTGGTGCGCGGCGCGGTCGCGGTGAACCTCGCGAAACCCGCGCGATCAAGGACATAGGCGCGCGCCGGGGGAACTTTCGAACGCGTCGCTGGGTTGATCCGTCGCCCAAAAGGGAGACGATGATGATCAGGACAGGCTTGCCCATGATCGCGGCGGTGCTGGCGTTCGGCGCAGCGGTGCCGGTCGCGGCGCAATATACGGTCGATACCGCGCTGTCCGATTCGGTGCTCGGCGAGACGCGCAAGATCGGCGAGAAGCCGGCCAAATCCGACCATATGACTGACGAGCAGCTCGCTTTCTGGCGCGACTATTGCGCCAAATGGCCCAAGGGCGGCGCGTGCGACCGCTATCGTGCGGAGGTGGCGCGGCAGGCAAAGGAAAAGCGCCGCTGAACTTGACTCGGCGTTCCCGCGCTCGCCTAATGCCCTCCATCGGGAGCAAGGAGAGAATGGCATGAACGTCGCCGCATCGCCGCAGAGCTTCGCGCGCTTGAAGGTCGCGCCGCTGACCCCGTCGATCGGGGCCGAGATTTCGGGCATCGACCTGTCGCAGGAACAGGATGACGCGGTCATCGCCGAAATCCGCGCCGCGCTGCTCGTGCACAAGGTCGTCTTTTTTCGCGACCAGCCGATCACTCCGGCGCAGCATATCGCCTTTGCCTGCCGCTTCGGCACGCTCGAAATCCATCCCGCGACGCCCAAGGATCAGCCCGATCCCGAGGTGCTGCACATCGCGCACGGCCCCGAGTCGAAGGGCAAGGAAAATGCCTGGCATTCGGACGTCACCTGGCGCGCCGAGCCGTCGCTGGGGTCGATCCTCCGCGCGGTCGAGGTGCCGCCGGTCGGCGGCGACACGCTGTTCGCCGATATGGCCGCGGCGTTTCGCGGCCTGTCGCCGGCGATGCAGGACTTCTGCCGCGGCCTGACCGCGGTCCACGACATCGCACGCGTTTTCGCCGGGCGGCTCGGCAAGCCGGTCGAGGAATTGCACAAGCAATATCCGCCGCAGGTCCATCCGCTGGTGCGCACCCATCCCGAAACCGGCGAACAGGCGCTCTATGTCAACATCGCCTTCACCAGCCATGTCGAAGGGCTGTCGGCGAAGGAGAGCGACCGGCTGCTCGCGCATCTTTATGCGCAGGCGGCGATTCCCGAATATCAGTGCCGCTTCCGCTGGGAGCCGGGTTCGATCGCCTTCTGGGACAATCGCGCCGCGCAGCATTATGCCGCGTCGGACTATTTCCCGGCGGTACGGCGGATGGAGCGGGTGACGATCGCGGGCGACCGGCCCTTTTACAGGGACGAGCGCTGAGGCCGCTGCCGCCGACCGCTCCGATTTCGTGCTTGATCTCAACCGGGCTTGAGCTTTCATAAGGATGGGCCTGCGATTCGCGAAAGGATGATCGGCCCATGTTGCACCGCTTCGATGCCTCCGCTTCGGATGGTGATTTCCCCGACCGGGCGCCGGCGGGCGACGACCTCCTCGCCCGCTATCTGGCGCGGATCGGATATGCCGGCCCGGTCGCGCCGACGCTCGGCACGCTCGCCGCGTTGCAGGCGGCGCATCAGGCGGCGATCCCGTTCGAGGCGATGGATGCGCTGACCGGCGAGGGCGTCGACATCGACCCACGGGCGATCGAGGCGAAGCTGATCGATCGGCGCCGCGGCGGCTATTGCTTCGAGCAGAACGGGCTGTTCCTGCGCGTGCTGCAGGCGATCGGCTTTGCGGCCGAGGGGCTGCTCGGCCGGGTGCGCTGGATGCTGCCCGACGACGCGCCGCCGACCGGGCGCACGCATATGGTGGTGCGCGTGACGGTGGGCGGCCGGGCGTGGCTGGTCGACGTCGGCTTCGGCGCGACGGTGCCGCCGCAGCCGCTGGCGCTGGATGAGGCGATGCCGCAGCCGACGCGGCACGAAAGCTATCGCGTCCGACCGATCGATACCGGATACCGGGTCGAGGCCGAAATCGCGGGGGCGTGGAAGACGCTCTATGATATCGAGTCCGCGCCGGCCCCCGCGATCGATTATGAGATCGGCAACTGGTATACGTCGCAGCATCCGTCCTCGCATTTCCGGCACCAGCTCGTCGCCGCGCGGACGACCGCCGAGGCGCGGCATGGCCTGCGCGACAACCGGCTGACGATCCGCCGCACGGGCGGTGCCATCGAGCAGCGTTATCTGTCCGCCGACGAGATCGAGGCTGCGCTCGCCGACGTCTTCCTGTTGAACCCCGAACCCGGCTGGCGCCGCGCGATCGAGCGCGCGGCAACCGCCGAAATTCAGGCCTAACGGCAGCGGACGTCCTTGTTGCCGCTGCGGTCGATCGCGCGGCCGGCGACGGCGCCGCCGATCGCGCCGAGCACGGTACCCAGCGTCTCGCTGTCGCCTGGCGCGATGACGTTGCCGATCACGCCGCCGGCGATGCCGCCGACGATCAGCCCGGTCGTGCCGTCGCTGCGGCGGCAATAATATTGGCCGTTGCGGCCGCGATAGACGCGGTCGCTGTTCGACAGGCGACGTTCCTTGTAGCGGCGGTCGCTCCGGTAATAATTTTCGGCATAATAGCCGCCGTAGCGCGGGTCGGGGCGGTTATAGTCGTAATTGCCATAGCGGTCGTGATAGCCGCGGTCGTAATAGCCGTAGCCGCCGTCGTCATAGCCATAGCTGCCGGTCGAGGCGCAGGCCCCGGTCAGGGCGGTCGCGGCGGCGAGGGGCAGGATTATCCATCTGTTCATCGACATCACTCCGTTGGGGATGCCGGACCGGAGCGGCATGGCGTCCCTTGGCCCCTCCATGAAGGATAGACCCGCGAGAGCGGGCGGAGTTCCGTCGAGGGGGGGGCAGGCGTGCCTCGGCGGGAGTGTCGCATGGTGTCGGGGTGGCGGCGACTGCTGCACGCGGCGCCCGGCCGCCGGAAGGTCACAAAGGTCACGCCACACCCCCCTCCTGTGTCCCGCCTTCGGGGCCCTCTCGCGGCCCGGCCCCGTCATCTCCCTTCGCGTCATCGTCGACGCCGGCGTCCGGCGCGGTGCCGGCGGCGGCGCGGCGGGTTTCTTCCAGGCCGATCTGGCGATGGAATTCGGCGTCGGTCAGCCCATCGGTCGCGATGCCGAGTGTCTTGAGCCGCTGCATCACCGCGATGGCGGCGATCAGCCGCGCGTCGGTTTCCTCCTGCGTCGCATAGCGGGGCGCGGACGCCGCGGCGTCGGCCAGCGCCGCCTCTTCGTCGGTCAGCCATTGGACGCCGTCATCCTCGCGCTCGCGATCGACGGTGACGCCGCTATCGCGATCCCACGCATCCTCGGCGACATGGTCGGTCCAGCGGCCGAGCGCGATCGCGCGGGCATCGGGGCGGCGGCGCGGTTCGCGGCGGTCGCGCCACGCGCCATAGGTATCGGGGTCGCGATAGCGCAGCAGGAACATCGTCAGCCGCTCGTCATAATAACGCCGCTCGCCGACCTGCTCGCCCTGGAACCACACCGGGCGCGTGACGCCGTGCAGCGCGCGCGAGAAAGCGGCGTCGGACAGGCGGCGGATCGCATAGTCGAGCGCGGCATCCCACGCGGCGCGAAAGCTGTAGGCGTCGACGCGGCGGCGCAGGCGATAGGCGGTCGACGGCGACAGGCCGACGCGCTCGCACGCCTCGGTCACGCAGCCGCATTCGCCGAGCGCATCGATGAAGTCGACCTGCTTTTCGGGCGTCCAGCCGTCGTGGCGTTCGCGCGGGGACGCGGGGACGAATTCATGCGCGGCGGCGAGCGTGCGTGTGTCGTCGGGCGGCGCCCGGCGCGCCTTGGTGATGCGAACGGGACTGCGCGTTTTGTTCGCGTTTTGCGCGCGGGCGCGAAGGGCAGCGAGGTCGGGGGTGATCTTGTCGTGTTTCATCCAGCAGGATGAACCAGACGGGGGTTTTTTAGGAAAGGGGTTTTTGGGGTGGGGTGTGCGAAATAGGATTGAGGGCGCCCGGGCGCGCCCGGGCAATTAGGGGCTGTGGCACCTGCCGCCGTAACTCTCACCGTAATTCCAAAGTGCGATTATTTCAGTGTGCCTGTCGTTGGTATATAACGATCTCGGACAGCTAAGAAAAAAGTCTCAGACCGGATAGTATCACGAAGTTTTTCTCGGGCAGCTGCTGCACCTAAACTCTTAAGATGCGTTTCTAGGGTTTTCTCGGTGCTCGAAACTACTTTACTAAGGCGAACTTCATCGGCACTTAACTTAATCAAATCTTCAGAAAATTTAATTTTCTCTTTATTCGATAGGCCAATGAAAGCACGCCGGCCCAGGACTTGCCTGACCGCCGCATCTATAATGTAAAAACGATAAATTTTAGTTGCAGCATTAATTTTTTGATTTCTCCACATAAACTCCAAGCGATAATGCAAGAATGCAATCGCATAGCTAGGCCGAACATCTTGCCGTTCTTCAAATATGTCGTCTACGTTGTCCCCAATTTCGGCTTTGTAGTTACGCGCTGCGCGATGCGGAGCGCCTAATAAACCTGCCGTTATGGCCTTAAGGAATGGCTGCATCTGAACAATTCGCGCGCGCTCTACGGCCTCAGAGCGATACTGATTCTCTCGTCTTTCAAGAAAAATCTTTTTAGATGCAGGCGCACCTCTTGAAAACTCTTCAAGATTTTTCATAAATGGCAGCAATGACCAAAACTGCTCATCTCGAACTGGATTCTGTTTATTAGTACCAGAAATAATCGAAAATATGAAATCTTCGTCTTTTGTCCCAATTAACCTAAATGGTACAAATACGTCTTCCACATTGTCTCGGTTATGGTAAATAACATTGCTGGTTTGGCAGCCATTAACTATTTGGAAATCCTCTATAGTAAAATTGTTCCCGATTCTGTTTATAGATCGAGCAACTACCGTTATGCCGTTATTCCTATAAACAAAGTTATCGTGTTCACCTTTTTCAAGGCTAGAGGTTATTTCCTTGTTTATTTTGGAATTTGGATTGTAGTCTCTAATATTGTCAAAAAATACTGATTTATTGATATCCGTTATATTGCCATTTTCATTATATATTGAAACAACCTTAAGCAGTTCGGATGCGGGGATATAGCCAATGTAGCCTTCCCCCACACTCTCGTGCCGAGGGAGGACAACGCTTTCTTTGAAGTCCAGCGTGACTTCAGTAGAAGTAGATGCAGCGCGATACAGGCGCTGCAATTGGCTTGCTCCATAAATATTTAATTCAAGGCTATCTTCATCAAAAATGCTTAGCTCCGTTAATTCATTCTTTGTGTTTTCGACAAGGCGTTCAATTCTTTGCTGCTTTTCATAACTTCCGGTTGATGCGAAATAGCAGTAAATTCCAGGATTTCGTCTCTTGACACCATTAGTGTAAAGGTAATTTTTAGCTTCGATTAAGTCATCTAGCTGCGGGGATTCTCCAATCAAATGTCCCGAGAAAAATCCTTTAACACTATCAAAGAATTTAGACATCTCACCGTAATCAAAGCTTGCAGAGGTCTTTGACTGAAAAAAGTAGAAGTCTATCTGGGGATTCTTTGTGTCTGCTATTGCCGTAGAAGCCTCATCAGCATCCGTGACAAGATTTCCTTGCACAATTATAGCAACGCCATCCAAGCCAAATTCGGTACCTGTTAAATGAGCATCGAAAGGGTCAATATTTTCACCAGACCCTCCATTTATAATTGAATAGATCGTATAGAGTTCAAACTGATCGCTTTCGGACTTTTCCTCTAAATCATAGGCCTCAGCGAACTCCTTCATCTGTGCTTGATTGACAGGATTCATCTAAATATTTCCTTGGAATGGTCAGCTTGGTTGCCAGGCAACTTCGCGGAATTTTCGCGTAGGGTCAATCATGCTCGCGCCCACCAGCCCCCATATACAGCTCGCGCCCGGTTTCCTCATAAACCTCGCTCATCTGCGCCATGCCCTTTTCGGCTTCTTCGGCGGCGATGAAGGCGGCGCTGTCCTGATTTTGCAGCTTCGCGAAGTCGCGGACTTCCTGGCTGATCTTCATCGAGCAGAATTTGGGGCCGCACATGCTGCAGAAATGCGCCGACTTGGCGCCTTCGGCCGGGAGCGTCTGGTCGTGGTATTGCTCGGCGGTGTCGGGGTCGAGCGACAGGTTGAACTGGTCGCGCCAGCGGAATTCGAAGCGGGCTTTCGATAGCGCGTCGTCGCGGACTTTCGCCGCGGGGTGGCCTTTGGCGAGGTCGGCGGCGTGGGCGGCGAGCTTGTAGGTGACGACGCCGACCTTCACATCGTCGCGGTCGGGGAGGCCGAGATGCTCCTTGGGCGTGACGTAGCAGAGCATCGCGGTGCCGTACCAGCCGATCATCGCGGCGCCGATGCCGCTGGTGATATGGTCGTAACCCGGCGCGATGTCGGTCGTGAGCGGCCCCAAGGTGTAGAAGGGCGCCTCGCCACAGGCTTCGAGCTGCTTGTCCATATTCTCCTTGATCTTGTGCATCGGGACGTGGCCCGGGCCCTCGATCATCACCTGCACATCCTGGTCCCACGCGCGCTTGGTGAGCTCGCCGAGCGTGTAGAGCTCGGCGAACTGGGCCTCGTCGTTCGCGTCGGCGATGCTGCCGGGGCGGAGGCCGTCGCCGAGGCTGTAGGCGATGTCATAGGCCTTCATGATCTCGGTGATCTCGTCGAAGCGCTCGTAGAGGAAGCTTTCCTTGTGATGCGCGAGGCACCATTTCGCCATGATGCTGCCGCCGCGGCTGACGATGCCGGTGACGCGCTTCGCGGCGAGCGGGACGTAGGGCAGGCGGACGCCCGCGTGGATGGTGAAATAGTCGACGCCTTGCTCGGCCTGCTCGATCAGCGTGTCGCGGAAGATCTCCCACGAGAGCTCCTCGGCGATGCCGCCGACTTTTTCGAGCGCCTGATAGATGGGGACGGTGCCGATCGGCACGGGGCTGTTGCGGATGATCCATTCGCGCGTGTCGTGGATGTTGCGGCCGGTCGACAGGTCCATGACGGTGTCGGCGCCCCAGCGGATCGACCAGACCATCTTGTCGACCTCGCTCGCCACGTCGGACGCGACCGCGCTGTTGCCGATATTGGCGTTGATCTTGACGAGGAAATTGCGGCCGATCGCCATCGGCTCGCTTTCGGGGTGGTTGATGTTGTTCGGAATGATCGCGCGGCCGCGCGCGACCTCTTCGCGGACAAACTCAGGAGTGACGTAGTCGGGGATGCTCGCGCCCCAGTCCTGCCCGTCGCGGACATATTCGGCGAGGCGTTCGCGGCCGAGATTTTCGCGGGTCGCGACATATTCCATCTCGGGGGTGATGATGCCGCGGCGGGCGTAGTGCATCTGGCTGACGTTGGCGCCGGGCTTGGCGCGCAGCACCGTCTTGCGGACGTTGGGGAAGGCGGGGACGCCGCCCGAGCGGTCGGGGCCGAGCTGGCCGTTATCCTCGGGGCGGACCTCGCGCTGGGTGACCTCCTCGACGTCGCCGCGGGCGCGGATCCATGCGGCGCGGAGTTCGGGGAGGCCCTCGGCGATGTCGATGCTGGCATTGGGGTCGGTGTAGGGGCCGCTGGTGTCGTAGACGCGGACGCTGGGCTCGCCCGAGTGCGGGTCGAGGTCGATCTCGCGCATCGCGACGCGAATGCCGCTGCCGGTGGGGCTCGCGACATGGACCTTGCGGCTGCCGCGAATCGGCCCGGTGGTGACGCCGATCGCGCCGAGTTTCGCTTCAATGCGGGAATCGATGTCGGCCATGTGCAGTCGCTCCAGTTATCGGAGCGAAGATGGGGATTCCGGCCCTTTGAAACGTGGCGTGGAACACCGACCCTCCCTCCGCCGGTATTACCCGGATCAGGTTCAACGGGTCGCGGGCTGTTCCGCTCTCAACCTGTTTCTGCACACAGGCTCCCCGGGGATGGGCGGGTTATAGGCGGCGGCGCGCACGCTGTCCATGCGCCGCTTGTGACCGCGAACACTTTCGCTAAGGGAGAATGCGATTAGGACCGTCTTATCAACTGGATAAAAGGGTCGGGATATGACGGGATTCGATATGCGGCGTGTGATGCAGATGCTGGCGGTGCTGCTGGCGTGGACCTTGTGGCCGGCCGCGGCGCACGCGCAATATCCGTGCAACGGCCCCGGCCCCGGCGAGCGGATGGTCGGAATGACGCAGGGCGGCAACGGCGTCGCGTCGATCCCGCTGTGCGTGCGCGACGATTCGGCCGCGGCGCCCGCCCCCGCGCCGGCGCCGAGCAACAGCTATGCCGCGATGGCCTGGCACCCCGACGCCGCCGACGTGTGGGTCGACGGCAATTACGTCGGATCGAATAATGTCGGCGAGAGCGAGGTGCTGGCGGCGTGCAACGCGGTGATGGGCGGCGGCTGCACCGCGGCGGGAACGTGGTGGAATTCGTCGATGACGGTGATTCGCGACAGGCAGGGCTATTTCTACAAGGGCTGGGCCGGCGAGGGCGGGGCCGAGCGCAAGCAGGTGCTCGCCGAATGCTCGGCCAAGCAATTGCTGCCGTGCGAGGTTTTCGCGACGATCCGGTCGAGCACCAACCACCGCTTTCCCGGCGCCGGGGTCCGCAAATTTTTCGCGGCGTCGGCGTGGGTCGTCGGTAACGCGGCCGACGGTTATGACGGCAAGCTCTATGTCGCGAGCGGCTACCGCAATGCCGACGAGGCGATCGCGGCGGCGATCAAGGCGTGCGCCGACGCGACGAAGCACAAATGCGATTCGAATGCGCTGACCGGCAACGGCTTCATCCAAGCCTATCGCATGAACGGCGGCGACGACAGCGCGACGGTCGAAACCTCGGCCAAGCGCGCGAAGGCGGCGGCGGAAGCGAACTGCAAGAAGCAGAAGAGCAAGGGCTGCGAATTGCAGGCGCTGTTCGACAGCCGCACGCCGGGGCTGTTCGTGCATGATTTCAATGCCGCCGGCGGGGGCTGACCTCGCGCGCATGGCAGGCCCGCATTGCAGGATTGTAATGTGGCGGACGCGCTGCCGCCATGCGGGGCGTGCGATCTTCTTCATCCTCTCCATGGGATGAAAGGAAATCTGTCATGCAGAAGATCACCCTAGCCGCGTTCGGCGCCGTCGCGCTGTTCGCACTGTCGGGAAGCGCTGCGAGCGCGCAGGATGCGACGCCCTATTGCTCGAAGACGGTGACCGACAATTGTATGCAGCGCGAAGGCCACGCCGTCGCGGCGAAGCATCACGCGGCGCCGAAGCATCATGCCACCGCGAAGCACCACGCCGCGAAACACCGCCTGGCGAAGCATCGCGTCGCGGCGAAGCATCGTCCGGCGCCGCATCACAAGATGGCGGCAAAGGCTGCGCCGGCGCCCGCGCGCAAGATGTGACGACCGTCCGCGCGTCCCCGCCGACGCGGGGCGTGCGGGCTTTGCACTCCGCTTTTCCGCACGCGCCGCCTTGCGGTGCGACCCTGTGCGGCTACACTCCCGCAAAACGAGGCGGTAGCGGGAGAGCGATATGGCGTCGGTGGTGGACGAAGCGCGAGCGGTGAGCCCGGTCGATGTCAGCGACATCGCGCTCTATGTTGAGGACCGGTGGCGCGAGCCGTTCGCGCGGCTGCGCGCCGAAATGCCGGTGAGCTGGTGCGCCGACAGCCCTTATGGCGGCTATTGGTCGGTGGCGACGCACGCGCTGGTGCAGGCGGTCGAGCTCGACCCCGCGACCTTCTCCTCTTCGTGGGAGAATGGCAATATCGTCATCGCCGATCCGCCGCCGCAGTCGAACCTGCCCAATTTCATCGCCGCCGACCCGCCGGTCCACACCGCGCAGCGCCGGGTGATTTCCCCCGCCTTCAACCCGAGCCAGATGAGCGAGCGCGAAAAGACGGTGAAGCAGCGGACGCGCGAGTTGTTCGACGCGCTGCCGGTCGGCGAGACGTTCGACTGGGTCGAGAGCGTGTCGGTGCCGCTGACGATCGGGATGCTGTGCATCCTGTTCGATTTTCCGTGGGAGGAGCGTCACGACCTCAAGCGTTGGTCGGATTATGGCGGCAATGTCTCGCCCGAGACCGCGACCGAGGAATATCGCGCCGAATGGATGGCGCAGATGCAGGCGATGCTCGCGCGCTTCGACGCCGAATTCGCCGCGCGAAAGGCGCTGCCGCCGAGTGACGACCTGCTGTCGCGGATGGTGCATAGCGAGGCGATGGGGAACCTCAATCCGATGGAGCGGCTCGCGAACATCGCGCTGCTGATCGTCGGCGGCAACGACACGACGCGCAATTCGATGAGCGGGCTGGTCGAGGCGCTGCACCGATTTCCGGGCGAGCTCGACCGGCTGCGCGCCGATGCGTCGCTGATCCCCAACGCGGCGCAGGAGATCATCCGCTGGCAGTCGCCGGTCATCCATATGCGGCGCACCTGCACGCGCGACGTCGAGCTGGGCGGGCAGCAGCTCCGCAAGGGCGAGAAGGTGATCCTCTGGTATATTTCGGCGAACCGCGACGAGAGCGTGTTCGCCGACGCCGATGCCTTCGATGTCGGGCGCGAGAATGCGCGGCGGCACGTCGCCTTCGGGCACGGTATCCACCGCTGCGTCGGGGCGCGGCTGGCCGAGATCCAGCTCTGTACGCTGATCGAGGAAATCGTCGCGCGCGGCATCCGCATCGCGCCGCAGGGGCCGGCCGAGCGGCTGGCCAGCCCGTTCCTGCATGGCTTTACGCATATGCCGGTGCGGATCGCGGGGTAGGGTCGCGCCCAATGAGCCCCTCTTCAGGGGAGGGGTGGTTCCTTCAACGGTCCGGAAACTGCGCTTCGGCGCTCAGGCGCCGGGGATCGAGGCGCTGGCGTCGCGGCCGTCGCCTTCGGGGGCGAAGACGATGTCGCGGGTGACGAGGCCCTTGTCGACGACCTGGGTGTCGGGGCTGCCGACGCTGCTGCGGATGCCGGGGTCGGCGCGATCGCCGTCGGCCTTGCCGATGACCTGCGTTTCGGCCGCGCTGCGCGGCGCGTCGCCGCCGAAGAGCGCCTTCAGCGTCTGTTCGGCGGTGGTCTCGTTGCCCGGGCGCGCGGCGCCGGGGGCGGGCGGGGTCAGCGCGAAATCGGGCGGCACGACGAGCGGCGCCTGACGCGAAACCGCCATTTCGTCGGGGCGGTCGCGGCTGAACAGGCTGTTCGACCCGCAGGCCGACAGCGTCGTCGCGAGAATCGAGGCGGCGAGAATGGCGGTGGTCCGGTTCACTTGACTAAATACTCCCAATTCGCCCCGTTCATTCAGCGGACGGCGTGGCGCCCGCGGCTGGGGCCTTTTCGCCCAAGAGCAGCGCGCGCGCAACCAGCAAAACGACGCCGATCGTGATGCAGGCATCGGCGACGTTGAAGATCATGAAGGGGCGGAAGTCGCCGATGTGGAGGTCGGCATAGTCAACGACATAGCCAAGCCGCACGCGGTCGACGATATTGCCGAGCGCGCCGCCGAGGATCAGCGCGAGCGCGATCACGTCGCCCTTCGCTTTCTCGCGCGTCATCCAGAAAGCGACGCCGAGCGCGACCGCCGCGGTCACCGCGACGAGAATCCAGCGCGTCGTCGGCGACTGGTCGGAGAACATCGACAGCGAAATGCCGTAATTCTGCGCCCAGGTGAGGTTGAAGAAGGAAGTGAACTCGATCGACCGGCCGGGCTGGGTTTCCAGCGACAGCGGCACGGTGACGACCCACTTCGCGAGCTGATCGAGGATGAAGGCGACCGCCGCGACGAGCAGGCCGAAGCCGAGATGGGGGGAGCGCTGGCTCATCCTTCGCCCAATACCGTTTCGCAGCGATTGCACAAGGCGCCGTCGTCGGCGACCTCGGGCAGGTGACGCCAGCAGCGGCCGCATTTGTGGTTTTCGGTGCGCTTCACGTCCCAGTCGCCTTGATGAACGGTCGAGGTGATGAAGATTTCCTCATAATCGACGTCGCCCGCTTCGTGGGGGAACCAGACCTCGGCTTCGAGGCTGGAGCGGATGATCTTTTCGCGGCGCAGCGGCTCGATACGTTCGGTGACGAGCGCGCGGGTTTCGCGGATTTGCGCCCACTTCTCCATCAGTTGCGTGTTCCCGCGAAGGCGGGAACCCAGTGCGGAGTCAGCCGATGCCAGCTCTGGGTCCCCGCCTTCGCGGGGACACACGAGTTGATCGAAGTGGGGCCATTCGAGCAGATGCACGCTGCCTGCGTCGGGATAGCGCGTGCCCCACACCTCTTCGCTCGTGAACACCAGCACCGGCGCGGCATAGCGCACCAGCGCATGGAACAGCACGTCGAGCACGCTGCGGTACGCGCGGCGGGTGTCGGTGCCGAGCGGGGCGGCGGGGCCGAGGTCGCAGTAGAGGACGTCCTTGCGGATGTCGAAATAGAAGGCCGACAGATCCTCGTTGCAGAAATCGGCGAGCAGGCGGGTGTATGTGTTGTAGTCGAAGTCATCGACCGCCTGCGCCATCTTCGCGTCGAGGTCGGCGAGCAGCGAGAGCATATAGCGCTCAAGTTCGGGCATCGCCGAAACGTCGGTGATGCGTTCTTCCTCGGTGAAGCCCTCCAAAGCGCCGAGCAGATAGCGGAAGCTGTTGCGCAGCTTGCGATACTGGTCGGCGACGCCGGTCAGGATTTCCTTGCCGATGCGGTGATCCTCGGTGAAGTCCACGCTCAGCGCCCACAGGCGGAGGATGTCGGCGCCATAGTCGCGCATCAGGTCGATCGGGCTGATCGTGTTGCCGAGCGACTTCGACATTTTGAAGCCCTTGGCGTCCATCGTGAAGCCGTGGGTCAGCACCGCCTTGTAGGGCGCCTGTCCGCGGGTGCCGCAGCTTTCGAGCAGCGACGACTGGAACCAGCCGCGATGCTGGTCGCTGCCTTCGAGATAGAGGTCGGCGCTGTGGGTCGAACCGTCGTGACGGACGAGCGCGGGCCAGCGGCCGCTTTCGAGGACGAAGGCGTGGGTGCAGCCCGAATCGAACCAGACGTCGAGGATGTCGGTGATGCGTTCGTAATCGGCGGCGTCATAGGCGTCGCCGAGATAGTCCTGTGCGCGTTCGTCGCTCCACGCATCGACGCCCGATTCGCGGATTGCCGCGACGATGCGGTCGTTGACGAGTGGATCGTTGAGATACTGCCCGGTCTTGCGATCGACGAATAGCGTGATCGGCACGCCCCATGCGCGCTGGCGGCTGAGCACCCAGTCGGGGCGGCCCTCGACCATGTTGCCGATGCGGTTGCGGCCCTTGGCGGGGACGAAGCGCGTGTCGGCGATCGCCTGCATCGCCGCCTGCCGCAGCGTTGGGGCGGCGCAAAGGCTCTCCTCGGCGGGGTTGATCGCGCCGCCTTCGCTTTCCCAGCGCTTTTCGCCGCGCGTCTTGGGCTCGATATGCGTCATCACCTTGTCCATCGGCACGAACCATTGCGGCGTGCAGCGGAAGATGACCTTGGCTTTCGAACGCCAGCTGTGCGGGTAGCTGTGCTTGTAATCGGCGCTCGCCGCGAGCAGCGCGCCCGCATCGCGAAGGTCGGTGCAGATCGGGCCGTCGGGGGCGTTGAACTTGGGGTTGATCACGCTGCCCTGACCGCCGAGCCACGCCCAGTCGGCGCGATACTTGCCGTCGCCCTCGACCGCGAACACGGGATCGAGGCCGTGCGCCTTGCAGAGATCGAAATCATCCTCGCCATGGTCGGGCGCCATATGGACGAGCCCGGTGCCGCTGTCGGTGGTGACGAAATCGCCCGCAAGGAAGTGGCGCGGGCGGGCATAGAATTCCAGCGCGCGCTCCCAATCCTTGTCATTCCCGCGAAAGCGGGAACCCAGGGTGGGGTCAGCCGATGCACGCTCTGGGTCCCCGCTTTCGCGGGGATGACGAAGATAGTTGTAGATCGGGTGGCGGGCGATGGTTCCGGCGAGGTCGGAGCCCTTGCCCTTCCAGTCGTCGAGATCAACCAAGCCAGCGCCGGGCCAATACTGGCGAAGACGCGCATTGAACTCGGCGAACAATACGTCGTTGTCCGCGATCAGAACCTTCTTTCCATCGATGGCATCGAAGGTCGGGCGCTCTGCTGCGTTCACCGTGTCAAAGCCGGTGAGCGTCACAGCGATGGTATAGAGTTTGTACTCAACCTCCGGCCCATAAGCCAAAGCCTGATTGACCGGGATCGTCCACGGCGTCGTCGTCCAGATCACCGCATGCGCGCCGACCAGTTCCGCAATCGGGCTCTCGACGATCTCGAACGCCACGTCGATCTGGGTCGAGACGATATCCTCATATTCGACCTCGGCTTCGGCGAGCGCGGTCTTTTCGACCGGCGACCACATCACCGGCTTGGCGCCGCGATAGAGCATGTCGTTCGCGGCGAATTTGAGCAGTTCGCGCACGATGGTGGCTTCGGCCTCATAATCCATCGTGAGGTACGGATGGTCCCAGTCGCCGCCGATGCCGAGGCGCTTCAGCTGCTCGCGCTGGGTATCGACCCAATGCTGCGCATAGGCGCGGCATTCGGCGCGGAATTCCTCGACCGGAACCTCGTCCTTGTTGAGCTTTTTCTTGCGATATTGCTCCTCGACCTTCCATTCGATGGGGAGGCCGTGGCAGTCCCAGCCGGGAACATAAGGCGCGTCGCGGCCCTTCAGCGTCTGGGTGCGGACGACCATGTCCTTGAGGATATGGTTGAGCGCGTGGCCGATGTGCATGTCGCCATTGGCGTAGGGCGGGCCGTCGTGGAGGATGAACTGGTCGCGGCCCTTGCGGGCTTCGCGAATCTGCCCCTCGAGATTGCCCTCGAGCCATTTGGCGAGAATCAGCGGCTCCTTCTGCGGCAGGCCGGCCTTCATCGGGAAGTCGGTCTTGGGCAGGAAGACGGTGTCGCGATAATCGCGCGCTTCTGGACTGGATGCAGTGTCGCTCATGGTCGCGGCGCTTAGCGCAGATTCGCGTGCGCGCAAACCTTCGGCTGGCGCTATTTCTGCCGCGGCCTGAGCGCCGGGCCGAGGTTGTAGATATCGTCGATCCACACATAGCCGGTGAAGCTCGCCGGGATGCGGGTCAGTTGCTGGACCTCGGTCAGCCCCATGCCGTCCGTGTCGCTGCCGCGCGGGCCCACGAACAGCACGCGCGTGCCGTGCTTCGCGGCGCGATCCTGCAGGCGGTCGGGCCAGCCCCAATAGGCCCATTGATAGTCGAGCGGGACGATGATCGTGCCGCCGACGCAGCTCGGCGGATACCAGCCCGACCAGCCGAACTTGATATAATCCTTCGTGCAGCGCTTGGCGCTTTCGGGGTCCATCGTCCACGCCTTGGGCGCCCTGGCGCGGATGACCTGCATCAGCCGCGCCTTGCCGAAAAAGCCGAAACGCGGCTGGTTCGGATCAATCCCGGCGCGCGCGAAGCTGGCGAGGACGAGCTCGGCCTCGCTGGGATTGCGCGACTTGAAATTGATGAGCAGCGAGGCGTGGCCGAGGTCGTGCAGCACCTCGTCGAGGCTGGGCATCAGGCCGACGCCCTTGCCGCGTAAGGGGAAGGTCTTGCCGCCGTCGGCGGTGTAGCCATAGCCGACATCGAGCGCCTTCAGCTCGGCCATGGTACGGTCGCGGATCGGGCCCTTGCCGTCGGTGCGGCAATCGAGCGTCCAGTCGTGGAAGACCGCGACCTGCCCGTCCTTCGTCGCCGCGACGTCGAATTTCACCATGCCCGCGTCGCGACCGATCGCCGCTTTCATCGAGGGCAGGGTGTTTTCGATATAATTATGTTCGGGCGTGAAGATGCGCGTCGCGGTGCAGGTCTCGTCGGTGACCCCGCTATGATCGAAAAGCTGCGCCACGCCGCGATGGGCGATGAGGACGCGCTTGCCGGCCGGATCGGGAGCGAGCCAGCTGGCGTTCGACAGGGTGAGCCAGGCGACGAGCGCGGCGAAGGCCCAAAGGAAGATTTTGGTGCCGCGCTTCATCGGCTTCCTGGTCGGGCCTTCGAGTGCCGCGGCCCAGTCGTCGTTGTCGGTCATGCCATCCCCCCCGGATGATGGTTACAGCTCGGCGAGCAGGGTTTTTGCCGCGTCGCAATCGGCCGCGATCTGCGCCATCAATGCGTCCATGCTGTCGAACTTCGCCTCGGGCCGGATGAAGGCGTGGAAAGCGACGTCGATTTCCTGGCCGTAGAGGTCTTCGGCGAAGTCGAAGAAATGCGGTTCGAGCAATTCTTTCGGCGGGTCGAAGCTGGGGCGGATGCCGAGATTCGCCGCGCCCTTGAGCATGCGGCCATCGGGAAGGCGGCCGGTGACCGCATAGATGCCGTAGCGCGGGCGCAGATATTGACCCATGTCGAGGTTCGCGGTCGGGAAGCCGAGCAGGCGGCCGTTCTTGTCGCCGTGCTGGACGATATTGCGCACCGTGAAGGGGCGGGTGAGGAGGCGCGTCGCGGTCGCGCAATCGCCCGCGCGCAGCGCGTCGCGAATGCGGCTCGACGAAACGACTTCCTGCGCGTCGTCGACCGGCGCGACCATTTCGGTGAAGAAGCCGAGGCGGCGGGCGTGGTCGGCGAGAGTGACGACATTGCCGCCGCGCCCCTTGCCGAACACGAAATCGGCGCCGGTGACGACCCCCGCGGCGCCGTAGCGACCCAGCAGCAGTTCGGTGATGAAATCCTCGGCGGTGGTCGCGGCGAGCGTCGCGTCGAAGGGCAGGACGAGCATCGCGTCGGCGCCCGCGGCGGCGAACAATTCCTGTCGCTGGGCGAGCGTCGTCAGGCGGAAGGGTGGGACGTCGGGCTTGAAGAAGCGCACCGGATGCGGGTCGAAGGTCGCGACGATGCACGGCCGCGCATCGTCGGTCGCATGATGGACGGCGCGCCCGACGACCGCCTGATGGCCGAGGTGAAAGCCGTCGAAATTGCCGAGCGCGATCACGCCGTCGCGCAGGGTTTCGGGGATGCGGTCGTGGCCGTCGAGGCGGATCATGGCGCTGGCGACCCTGCAAACTCCGATTCCCCGAGCGAAGCCGAGGGGCTCCTTCGAGCGAAGCGAAAAACTGCACGGTCGCTGCCTCGACTGCGCTCGGCATGGCCCCTCGGCTTCGCTCGGGGAATCGGGACGATAGCAGGGGTCACTCGGCGGCGTTCCGGTCGAGCGGCGGCGTTAGCGGGACCAGCCCTGCGCGCAGCACGCGGATCGCGTTGCCGCCCATCGCGGCGCGAATTTCGTCGTCGGTGAAGCCCGCCTCGATCAGCGCTTCGGTGACCTGCACGATCTGCGAGGTGTCGAAGCGGACGGTGGTGGCGCCGTCATAGTCGCTGCCGAGCGCGACATGCTCGATGCCGACGAGGTCGCGGACATGCTTCATCGCCTTGGCGACGCTGGCGGGCGAGGTGTCGCAGACCGCGGCGTCCCAATAGCCGATGCCGACCACCCCGCCGGTCGCGGCGACCCCGCGGATTTCGTCGTCGGTGAGGTTGCGGTTGACCTTGCACGTCGCCTGCACCCCGCCGTGGCTCGATACGACCGGGCGGCGCGCGACCTTGAGGATGTCGGCGACGCAGGCGTGGCTGCAATGGGCGACATCGACGATCATCCCCATCGCCTCCATCCGCCGCACGACCTCGCGGCCGAGCGGAGTGAGACCGCCCTTTTTCAGCCCGTGCATCGATCCGGCGAACTCATTGTCGAAGAAATGGGTGATCCCCGCCATGCGGACGCCCGCGGCGTAGAGCTTGTCCAGATTGTCGATATGGCCTTCGAGATTGTGCAATCCCTCGACGCTCATCATCGCGCCGACCGGCGGCGGCACTTTCGTTCGCCGCGCAGCGAGCAGCGCGTCGAGCTGGTCCTGCGTCGCGACCGCGACGAGCCTGCCCGCCGAGGCGGCGGCGGCGCGGTGGAGCTTCTCGGCGTGCCAGAGCGAGCGTTCGAGCAGCGAGTTCCACGTCCGCACCGGCTGGAGTTGGGCGATCGCGAGCGCGGTGACGATGTCGGTGTCGCCGCTGTTCGCGTCGTAATTCTGGCCCTTGGGCGCCTTGGTCGTGCTCGACAATATCTGCAGCGCGACATTGCCCTCTTCGAGGCGCGGCAGGTCCATATGGCCGCGGTCGGCGCGGTTCAGGAAATTGCGGCTCCACAGCAGGCTGTCGCTGTGGAGATCGACGATCGTCAGCGTCTTGTGCAGCGCTTTGGCATGCTCGCTGACGTGCAGCAGCGGTTTGCCGTCGATCTTGTTCGTGCCGCGCTCGATCATGCCCGGTGCGAAGAGGAAGAAAGCGGCCGCCGCGACGAGCAGCAGCGCGAATATGCCGATCAGCCAGCGACGCATGTTTTTCTCCCCCCTATTTCGTCCGGCGCGTGAAGGTGACGAAGCTGTAGGCCGGGCGGCCGTCGCTTGCGGCATGATCCTCGCGCGCGATTTCTTGCCAGTCGGCCGCATCGGGATAGGCGATCGTCGCATCGCCCGCGGGCTCCAGCGCGACTTCGGTCAGTTCGATCCGCGTCGCCATGGCCAGGAACAGGCGATAGATTTCGGCGCCGCCGATCACCATCACCTGCGGTGCGTTGGCGAGCTTCAGCGCCTCCTCGATGCTGTGCGCAGTCTCCGCGCCCTCGTCCTGCCAATCGGGATCGCGGGTGAGGACGATGTGGCGGCGGCCTTCGAGAATCGCGGGCAGGCTGTCGAAGGTCTTGCGCCCCATGATCATCGGCCGGCCCATGGTGAGCTGCTTGAAACGGCGGAGGTCGGCGGGGAGGTGCCACGGCATCCTGCCGTCGGCGCCGATCACGCCGTTGGCGGCGCGCGCAAGGATCAGCGTGATCTCGGGGCGGCTCATGCCGGGGTGGCTCCGCACCATGTGGCATGGCCGAGCTTGCGGCCTTCGCGCACTTCGGTCTTGCTATAATGGTGGACGCGGCAATTTTCGTCGGCGAGCAGCGCGGGGATTTGCGCGATTCCGTCGCCGATCAGATTGCGCATCACGATCGGCAGCGCGCGGGTCGCGGTGCTGCCGAGCGGCAGGCCGGCGATCGCGCGGACATGGTTTTCGAACTGGCTAGTCACCGCGCCCTCGATCGTCCAGTGGCCGCTGTTGTGGACGCGCGGCGCCATTTCGTTGAACACGGGTCCCGCCTCGGTGGCGAAGAATTCGCCGGTGAGGACGCCGACATAGTCGAGCGCGTCGGCGACCTTCGCCATCATCGCGCGCGCCGCGTCCTGCTGATCCAGGACGATCGGCGGAGGCGGCAGGCTGGCGGTGCTGAGAATGCCGTCTTCGTGGACGTTGACCGGCGAATCCCAGAAGCGGATTTCGCCGTCGATGCCGCGGACGAGGATCACCGAAAATTCATGCGCGAAGGCGACGAAGCCTTCGAGGATCGCGGCGTGCCGACCGATCGTCTCCCACGCCGCATCGGCGTCGGCGGCGCCGGCAAGGCGTGCCTGCCCCTTGCCGTCATAGCCCATGCGCACGGTCTTGAGGATCGCGGGCGCGCCGATCTCCGCCAGCGCCGCATCGAGCGCGGCGCGGTCGGGGACGGCGGCGAAGGGCGCGGTGCGGCCGCCGAGATCGGTGACGAAGCTTTTTTCGGCGAGGCGATCCTGCGCGACCTCGAGCGCCTGCGCGCCGGGATGCACCGCGACATGGCCCGACAGGAAGCGGACGGTGTCGACAGGGACATTCTCGAACTCGAAGGTGACGATGTCGCAGGCGGCGGCGAAGGCGGCGAGGCGCGGCTCGTCGTCCCACGCGGCCTGGCTGTGGTGCGCGGTGACTTCGGCGGCGACGCTTTCGGCGTCGGGGGCAAAGATGTGGACCTTGTAGCCCAATTGCGCCGCCGCGACAGCGAGCATCCGGCCGAGCTGGCCGCCGCCGAGGATGCCGATGGTGGAGCCCGGTGGCAGCAAGGACTCAGCCCTCGCGAACGGGGGTGGGGGCGACGCTTTCACTCTGCGCGGCGCGCCATGCGTCGAGTTTTTGCGCCAGATCGGAGCTTTCGGTGGCGAGCAGTGCGGCGGCGAACAGGCCGGCGTTGGTCGCCCCCGCCTTGCCGATCGCGAAGGTCGCCACCGGAATGCCGCCGGGCATCTGGACGATCGAATAGAGGCTGTCGACGCCGCTCAAGGCCGCCGACTGGACGGGGACGCCGAGCACGGGAACGCGCGTCATCGAAGCGACCATGCCGGGCAGGTGCGCGGCGCCCCCGGCGCCCGCGATGATCGCCTTGAGGCCGCGGCCGGCCGCGCTTTTCGCATAGTCGACGAGGCGGTCGGGAGTACGATGCGCCGAGACGATCCGTACCTCGTGCGCGATGCCGAACTCCTCGAGGATATGGACCGCATGCGCCATGGTCGGCCAGTCCGACTGGCTGCCCATGATCACGCCCACCTCTGGGGCTGCATCGCCCATCCGTCACCCTCCTGTCCCGGCCGCGCCGCCGATGAATCGCCGCCGCCTTCCCCCTAGCGGCTGTCCCGCAGCGGGGCAACGCCCGCGGGGCACACCGCATTTCGGGCCGCGCGTTTACCGATTGGTATCCAGTCGCAGCTAACAGATGCAGATGGATAGAGCTGTCGGCAATCCGGCCGGCGGAGAAATGGGCCGCACCGGGGACTGGGAATGGATATCGCAGGGGGGGCACGGATAGCGGTCGATCGGACCGGCTTCATAT
This sequence comes from Sphingopyxis sp. DBS4, assembly GCF_024628865.1. Classification (NCBI taxonomy): domain Bacteria; kingdom Pseudomonadati; phylum Pseudomonadota; class Alphaproteobacteria; order Sphingomonadales; family Sphingopyxidaceae; genus Sphingopyxis; species Sphingopyxis sp. DBS4. The sequence continues at coordinate 3,447,692 of NZ_CP102384.1, read as the reverse complement.
CCGTCGACTCCATCGAGGACCAGTTGCGCGAACTGCGCCGGGAACGCGACGGGCTGCGCCGCGAAAACCGGATATTGAAGATCGCCGTCGCCGAGCTCGAGCGCGTATCCGAGCGCGATACGCTCACCCCGTTGTTCAACCGCCGCTATTTCCTGACCGCGATCCACCAGCGGCTTGCGCGCTTCGAGCGTCATGCCGAAACCGCCGCGGTCGTCTTTGTAGACGTCAATCAGCTCAAGTATATCAACGACAGTTTCGGTCATGCCGCGGGCGATTTCGCGCTGATGGAAATCGCCAAGCGCCTCGACGAATCGATTCGCGCGACCGACGTCGCGGCGCGGATCGGCGGCGACGAGTTCGGGCTGATCCTCGATCAGTCGAGCGAAGAGGGCGCGCGCGTCCAGGTCAACCGGCTGCGCCATGTGCTGAGCGCGACCCCGGCGCTCTATGACGGACACGACATCGCGCTCTCGGCCTGTTTCGGGGTCGCGATGCTGCGCGCCGGGGCGACCGAGTCCGAGATATTGGCGGCCGCCGACCGCGACATGTATCTTTGCAAGCAGGCGCAGGCTGCCGATTCGCCCACGCGGCACCGCTAACCGCGTCTTAACCATATGCGCGCATCGTTCCCACAAGGGACAGGGGGCGAATATGGCGATCCAGACCGATCCATTTCAGGACATCCAGAACCGCATCAGCGGGCAGATCGGGGCGCTTGCCGAAGCGCTGCCGCATTGCGCGCTGGCGCAGATCGTGCAGGGCATCGACGACATTCGTTGCCTGGCGCGCGACCACGGCTTCGGCGCGGTCGAGACGCTGGCGAGCCGGCTCGAATCGGCGGTTGCGGGCGGCGGCTATCGCGCCGCGATCCTGACCTATCTCGACGCGATGAGCGACGCAGTCGCGGCGCCGCGCGGACCGCTGCCCAGCGGCGCGCAGGAAGCGTGGCTGGCCTCGGTCGCGATGCGACTGGGGCATTGACGCGGCGGCGCCGAGGCCGCAGGCCGCTCCCATGGACGCAATCATGCTCGCCCTTGTCGCGGTGGCCCTCGCCAATGCCGACGGGCGCACGGGGCTTTTCCTCGCTCAACTGCTGAGCGTGCGGCCGGATCGCCGCGCCACGGTGATCGTGGTGTTCGGCGCTTTCCTGCTTCATGCGCTGGTCGCGGCGTTCGCGGGATCGGTTGCAAACCGGATGATCGGGCAGGGCGTCGCCCAGCTACTCGTCGCGGCGGCGATGCTGTCGGCTGCGGTCGCGCTGCTATGGCGCGCGGCTCCGCTGGCCGATGCGGGGGCCGAACAGGCGTCGCCGGTGATGCTGGCAGGGCGGATGCTGGCGCTTCAATTCGGCGACCGCAGCCATTTCCTGATCGGCGCGCTTGCGGCGACGAGCGGCGCGGGGCTGTGGGCCGCGGCGGGGGGCATGACCGGCTGGGTGCTGGCGATGCTGCCCTTCCTCGCCTTTGGCCCGGCGATCGCCGAGCGGCGCGGCGCGCGCCTCGTCCGCTGGGGAAGCGCGGCGGTTCTGGCGCTGTGGGGCGTGCGGACCGCGATGGGCGCCTTCGGTCTGTAGGGGGCGATCGATATTTCGGGTTTCATCGTTTTTATCGATGATAGCGACCAAATGCTTCCATGGGCCTTTTCGGCGTGTTGATCCTATCTAGGGTCACAACAGAAAGGATTCCCCATGTCCGACAAGAAGAACCAGCCCGCCGTCGCCGATGCGCTGAACGCGCTGCTCGCCGACAGTTTCGCGCTCTATCTCAAGACGAAGAATTATCACTGGCATGTGCAGGGGCCGCGCTTTCGCGAGCTGCACCTGCTGTTCGACGAGCAGGCAGCGCAGATTCTCGCGACGACCGACCTGATCGCCGAACGCGTGCGCAAGAATGGCGCGCCGACGCTGCGCTCGATCGGCGACGTGTCGCGGCGCCAGTCGATCAAGGACGACGATGCGGCCTCGGTCGAGCCCGACGCGATGATCAAGGCGCTCGCGGCCGACAACCGGACCTTGCTCGGCCAGCTCCAGGACACCAAGGCCGCTGCCGAATCGGACGGCGACATCGCGACGAGCGGGCTGGTCGACGGCTGGGCCGACGAGGCGCAGCAGCGGATCTGGTTCCTCGAGGCGACCTTGGGGTATTGAGTCCGCCTTGGGGTGGAGAACTGCCCCTTCCTAACTTTCGTCATTCCCGCTTTTCGCGGGAATGTCGAAGATAAGAGATGCTGAGCGCGATTTTCAGACGACGAGGAGCGCAGGCGCGCCTTCTTCCGCGAAAAGCTTGGCCTCCGCCCGCGCGCACCCTACATGGGCCCCGCATGCCGCCCGATACCGCACTCTCCACCGACAAGCGCAGCGAACCGCCGATCCTGGCGACGCTCAAGCGTTTCCTGCCCTATCTGTGGCCCGCGGGACAGACGGGGCACAAGGCGCGGATCGTCCTTGCCGCGCTGATCGTGCTCGCGTCGAAGGGCGTGCAGATCTCGATGGGCTTTCTCTATGGCGCCGCGATCGACCGGATGGCGCCGGGGATGGAAGCGGGCGTCGCGCTCGCGATCGGGCTGGTCGTCGCCTATGCCGGTGCGCGCTTTGCCGGGGTGCTGTTCGACAATTTGCGCAACGTGGTGTTCGAGCGGGTCGGGCAGGATGCGACACGCGAACTCGCGATCGCGACCTTCGCGCACCTCCATGCGCTGAGCCTGCGTTTCCACCTCGCGCGGCGGACCGGCGAGGTCACCAAGGTGATCGAGCGCGGAACCAAAAGCATCGACACGATGCTCTATTTCCTGCTGTTCAACATCGCACCGACGCTGATCGAACTCGTCGCGGTGCTCGCGATCTTCTGGACCAAATTCAGTTTCGCCCTGGCAGGCGCGACCGCGCTGATGGTCGTCGTCTATATCGGTTTCACGCGGCGGGTGACCGACTGGCGCACCGCGCTGCGCACCCGCATGAACGACCTCGACACGCTGACCGTCGGGCGCAGCGTCGACAGTCTGCTCAATTACGAGACGGTCAAATATTTCGGCGCCGAGGAGCGCGAGACGGCGCGTTACCGCGACGTCGCCGACCAATATGCGCGCGCCGCGGTGACGAGCGAGAATAGTCTCGCCTGGCTCAACATCGGGCAGAGCCTGATCACCAACAGCGCGATGGCGGGGGCGATGGCCTATACGGTGTGGGGCTGGTCGAAGGGGCAGTTCGCGGTCGGCGACGTGGTGCTGGTGAACACGTTGCTTGCGCAGCTTTTCCGCCCGCTCGACCTGCTCGGCATGGTCTATCGCACGATCCGCCAGGGGCTGATCGACATGGAGGCGATGTTCCGCCTGATCGACACGCCGCCCGAGATCCGGGATGCGCCCGATGCCCGGCCGCTGGTCGTGACCGGCGGCGCGGTGGCGTTCGAGAATGTCGTCTTCGGTTACGAACCCGACCGGACGATATTGAACGGCGTCAGCTTCGCGGCCGGCGCGGGCGAGACGCTGGCGATCGTCGGGCCGTCGGGCGCGGGCAAGTCGACGATCGCGCGGTTGCTCTATCGCTTCTACGACCCGCAGGGCGGGCGCGTGACGATCGACGGGCAGGACATCAAGGCGGTGACCCAGAAGAGCCTGCGCGCCGAGATCGGCATCGTCCCGCAGGACACGGTGCTGTTCAATGATTCGATCGGCTACAACATCGCCTATGGCCGCGCCGAGGCGAGCGCCGACGAAATCGCGGCGGCGGCGGAGGGCGCGGCGATCGACGGCTTCATCGCGATGCTGCCGCAGGGATACGAGACCGAGGTCGGCGAACGCGGACTGAAGCTGTCGGGTGGCGAGAAGCAGCGGGTGGCGATCGCGCGCACTTTGCTCAAGGATCCGCCGATCCTGATCCTCGACGAAGCGACGAGCGCGCTCGACAGCCGGACCGAAGCGGCGATCCAGGATACGCTCGACGGCATCGCGCGCCGCCGCACGACGCTGGTCATCGCGCACCGCCTGTCGACGGTGACGGGTGCCGACCGGATCATCGTGCTCGATCGCGGACGCGTGGCCGAGACGGGGACGCACGACCAACTCCTGGCGATGCGCGGGCTCTATGCCGACATGTGGGCGCGGCAGCAGGCGGAGAAGGAAGAGGGGACGGTCTAGGGCGCGGCTATTTCGGCCGGTTCTTCGCCGGGATCGGCGGGGAGAGCCTGTCCGGCTTCTTCCTCTGCATCCGGGAGCGCCGCGGATGTCCGCGCGAAGAGCATCGTCTCCAACACCCCGTCGCGGCGGATGAAGCCGTGAACGAGCGCGATGGTCAGATGGCCGAGGATCAGAGCGAAGAAGGCGAAGGCGACGAGCGTGTGTGCGCGGCGAAGCAGACCATAAGCAAACAGATTCTGCGGAACGATCGGCGGCAGGACAAGGTTCGCCGAAAGGCGCACCGGATAGCCGCCCGCCGAGAGCATCGCCCAGCCGATCAGCGGCATCCCGATCATCGCGAGATATAGGAGGATATGCGCGCCGCGCGCGGTTCGTCGCTGCAGGCGCGGCAGATCGGTGGGGAGCGGCGGCGCGCCGGTGTGGAGCCGAATCGCGAGGCGGATGAGAGCGAGAAACAGGATTGCGATCCCGATCGGACGATGAAGCGCGACGAGCGACGAGTAGGCAGGTCCGGCGGTCGATACCATCGCAACGCCGATGAACAGCGTTGCGAGGATCAGCAGCGCCATTGTCCAGTGAAGAGCGCGGATCGCGGCATGGAAGCGGTCGGGCATGTCAGCGCCCCTTGCCCGCGAGAGCCTTGCCGGCGGCGCTGGGGCCGGGCGTCTCGAGCGCGCGGCGCTGGAAGGACGACGAATAGGCGGCCGAGCGGGCGGGCAGCAGTGGGTCGTCGGAGAGAGCGACCCCGTCGGGCAGCAGGGTGGGATCAAAGGTGATGTCGCGGCAGGCGCCCGTTTCCTCGGGCTCGGCGGCGGTCAAGGTGAGCGTTCCGGCCTCGATCCTCTGCCGCTCGGCGGGCCACGCGATGGTGGCGTTGTTCGTGACGTCGCTTGGCGCGGCGACGGTCACGGTCATGCGCCAGCGCAGCGGTCCCTTCGCGAGGCGGGTGCGCAGTTCGGTGAAGAGATAGTCGGTCGGCAAGCCGTCGAGCTTCGCCTTGTCGAGCGCGCCGAAGGCCGCGTCGGGCTCGAACGCCCAGCGAACCGCGTGCGCCGCCCCCGCGCGATCGACGAAGCGAAAGGCGTTGATGCTGTAATAGGTGCCGACCGCGAAGCTGTCGGGCAACGGAGCGGCGGCGATATAATCCTGATAGGCCTTGGTCTCGGGGTGTCGAGCGAGATAGGCCTTCATCGCGGTCGGATCGGGCTTTCCGGTAGCGGGGTCGGCGCGCGAGGCGCGCTGGAGCGCGACGAAGGCGTCCGGCGTCGCGACGGGAAATATCGGAGTGTGATCCATCGCCATCCGCCAGAGCTGGCCGTCGGGTCCGGTCAGTTGCAACGCTAGCGCGTGAAAGACATTGCGTCCGTCGGTCGCAAAGGGATTGCCGCCGCCGGTCGAAAAGCGGCCGAGCACCGGATAGCGGCCGGGAGCGAGCAAATGCGCCCGCGAAAGACTTGCCGCGCCGCCGCTCGCATCGAAGTATCCGGTGGCGCAAATCCCCTTCGCATGAGCGCGGCGATAGCCGTCATGCTTGCCGGCATTATGTTCGATCGCATTCACGATCGTCCCGCCGCCGATGCGCGAGGGGCCAACCCAGCCGCCCGCCCAGGCGAAGCCCGAGAGAAGCAGGGCGGGGACTGCAGCGATCGCCGCAAGCGTGGATAGGGACGGGCGAGAGGAAGGCATGGCTGATCTGTCCTGATCGACGAGAGGATCGGTCCACGGGCATTCGGGCGGCTGGCGTCCGCGGTTACACCGGGCGGCGGCTAAAGCGGTGCATCCGCATTTTTTGCGCCGCACAACTTGACCCCGCGGCGCGGCGCCCTTTACGCTGCCCTATGCCACACGACACCACCCTGATCGGCACCGTGGTCGCCGGCCTTGGCGTCGCCTTCCTGATGGGGGCGCTCGCGCATCGGCTGCGCATTTCGCCGATCGCGGGCTATCTGCTCGCGGGGGTGATGGTCGGGCCGTTCACGCCGGGGATCGTGGCCGATACGGGGCTCGCGCTTCAGCTTGCCGAGATCGGCGTGATCCTGCTGATGTTCGGGGTCGGGCTGCATTTCTCGCTCAAGGATCTCCTGTCGGTGCGGCGGATCGCGGTGCCGGGGGCGATCGTGCAGATCGCGGTGGCGACCGCGCTTGGCGTCATGCTGGGGCTGTGGCTCGGCTGGCCCTTCGCGGGCAGCTTGATCTTCGGGCTCGCGCTGTCGGTCGCGAGCACGGTGGTGCTGCTGCGCGCGCTGCAGGCGCGCGACATGGTCGAGACCGAGAAGGGGCGCATCGCGGTCGGCTGGCTGATCGTCGAGGATCTGGCGATGGTGCTCGCGCTCGTGCTGCTGCCCGCGATGTTCGGGGCGCGCGGCGACGAAAGCGGCGGCGCGGGGCTGCTCCAGTCGGCGGGGATCGTGCTGGTCAAGGTCGTCGGCTTCGTCGCCTTCATGCTCGTCGTCGCGCGGCGCATCCTGCCCGCGGTGCTGCACTGGGTCGCGCATTCGGGATCGCGCGAGCTGTTCCGCCTCGCGGTGCTGGCGATCGCGCTGGGGGTCGCGTTTGGCGCGGCGGTGGTGTTCGACGTCAGCTTCGCGCTGGGCGCCTTCTTTGCCGGAATGATCCTGGGGGAGACGCAGCTCAGCCGCCGCGCGGCGGAGGAGACGCTGCCGCTGCGCGATGCGTTCGCGGTGCTGTTCTTCGTGTCGGTGGGAATGCTCTTCGATCCGAAAGTGCTGGTCGAACAGCCGCTGCCGCTGATCGCGACGGTGACGATCATCGTCTTCGGCAAATCCTTCGCCGCTTATGCAATCGTTCGCGCCTTCGGCCACCCGAACCAGACCGCGATGACGATCGCGGTCAGCCTAGCGCAGATCGGCGAATTCTCGTTCATCCTCGCGGGGCTGGGCGTCGGGTTGAAAGTGATGCCGCCCGAGGCGCGCGACCTGATCCTGGCGGGGTCGATCCTGTCGATCCTGTGCAACCCGATCCTCTTCACGCTGATGGTCCGGCGCATCCGGGCAGAGGAAGACGCGCCCGAGGCCGAGGCTGGGCCCGAAGCGAGCGAAGCGCCGGCGGGCGCCGGGATGGTGCTGATCGGCTATGGGCGCGTCGGCAGTCATATCGGCAGCCTGATCTGCGGGCGCGGCGCGGGGCTGGTGGTGATCGAGGACCAGAAGGACATGGCCGCGGCCGCCGAGGCGGCCGGAGCGACGGTGATCGTCGGCGACGCGACCAAGGAAAGCGTGCTGCGCAAGGCGGGGCTCGACACGGCGCGGACCTTGCTCGTCGCGATTCCCGAGGGCGCCGAAGCGGGGGCGATCGTGCGGCGGGCGCGGGCGATCAACCCGAAGCTCGTCATCGTCGCGCGCGCGCATTCGGACGAGGAAGTCGACGATCTGGTGCGGCGCGGCGCCGACCATGTCGTGATGGCCGAGCGCGAGACCGCGGCGCGGATGGCGGAACGGGCGATGCTGGCGGGGGCGTAACTCGCCCCCATTCCCAAAACTTTGTCATCCCCGCGAAAGCGGGGACCCAGGGCGGGGTCAGCCGACGCAGGCCTTGGGTCCCCGCTTTCGCAGGGTGACAAGATTGGGTATTTGCTGCCGATATTGACGAGGTCGGGGCTTCCCTCTCCCGACCATCCGCCCTATCGCCGCCGCACAATGTCCGCCGACGCGCTCCTTCCGCTGCTCAAGTCCACCTTCGGTTTCGACGCCTTCCGCGGCCGCCAGGCTGAGGTCGTCGCGCGGGTGATGGCGGGCGAGCGGACGCTGGCGGTGATGCCCACCGGGGCGGGCAAATCGCTGACCTATCAGCTTCCGGCGGTGGCGCTGGACGGCTGTGTCGTCGTCGTGTCGCCGCTGATCGCGCTGATGCACGACCAGCTTCGCGGCGCCCGCGCGGCGGGGATTCGTGCCGCCAGCCTGACCAGCGTCGATGCAGATTTCGCCGACACGCGGCAGGCCTATCGCGACGGCGAACTCGACCTCCTCTACATCGCGCCCGAACGCGCGACGGGCGAGGGGTTCCGGTCGCTGATGGAAGCGCGCGCACCGGCGCTGTTCGCGATCGACGAGGCGCATTGCGTCAGCGAATGGGGGCATGATTTCCGCCCCGATTACCGCCTGCTGCGGCCGCTGCTCGATGCCTTTCCGGGGGTGCCGCGGCTCGCGCTGACCGCGACCGCCGACAAGCACACGCGCGAAGACATATTGGTCCAGCTCGGCATTCCGGCGGAGGGGCTGGTACTTGCGGGGTTCGACCGGCCGAACATCCGCTATCGCGTGAGCCCGCGCGTCAGCCCGGCGAAGCAGCTCACCGATTTCATCGCCGCCAATCCGGGGCCGGGGATCGTCTATTGCCCGACGCGCGACGGGACCGAGCGGATGGCGGAGAAGCTCGCGGCGGCGACGGGGCGGCCGGTCGCGGCCTATCACGCCGGGCTCGACCCCGAACGGCGCGCGCGGGTGCAGCATGATTTCGTCGCGTCGGAGGACGGGATCGTCACCGCGACGGTCGCCTTCGGCATGGGGATCGACAAGCCCGACGTGCGCTTCGTCGCCCACGCAGGGCTGCCGAAATCGATCGAGAGCTATTATCAGGAAACGGGGCGCGCGGGGCGCGACGGCGACCCCGCCGAGGCGCTGATGCTGTGGGGCGCCGACGATTTCGCGCGCGCGCGGATGCGGCTGGGCGAACTGCCGGAGGCGCGTATTTCGGGCGAGCGGGCACGGCTCAATGCGCTGGCGGCGCTGGTCGAGACGGTCGAATGCCGCCGAGCGCTGCTGCTGCGGCATTTCGGGGAGGTGCCGCCCGAACGCTGCGGCAATTGCGACACCTGCCTCGACCCGCCGCGCCAGATCGACGCGACGGTGCTCGCGCAGAAATTGCTGAGCGCGGTCTATCGTACCGGGCAGAGTTTCGGCGCGGGGCATGTCGAGGCGGTGCTGACGGGCAAGAGCGACGAACGGATCGTGGGGCGCGGGCACGACAAATTGTCGGTGTTCGGCATCGTCGAGGGCGAGGAGGCGCGGCTGATCAAGCCGCTCGTCCGCACCCTCGTCGCGCGCGAGGCGCTGGAGACGACCGAGCATGGCGGGCTGATGTTCGGCCCCGCCGGGCGCGCGATGATGAAGGGCGAGACGCCGGTGCTGATGGCCGAGCCGCCGGTGAAGCGGACGCAGCGCGAGGGAGGGCGTTCGGGGCGGCGGGGCGATAGTGCTGCGGCGAATCCGGTCGGCGATCCGTTGTTCGACGCGCTGCGCGCGATGCGGCGTGAGCTTGCCGCCGAGGCGCAGGTGCCGCCCTATGTGATCTTCCACGACGCGGCACTGCGCGCGATGGCGAGCGAACGGCCGACGACGCGCGCTGACCTTGCAACGATTCCGGGTGTCGGGGCGAAGAAGCTGGAGGCGTGGGGCGATGCGTTTCTGAACGTGATCCGGCAGTTTTAGGCAAAGAAATCTCGCGCAAAGGCGCAAAGGCGCGAAGAAGAAAGAAAAAGAGAACCTCACACAAAGACACAAAGAGGGCGCGCCCGGCCTGCGGCGACGAGCCGACGCCGCAGGCCGGGCGCGCCCTCTTTGTGTCTTTGTGTGAGATATTCTTTCTTCTTCGCGCCTTTGCGTGAGACAAATCGAAAACCGCACCATCATGGTATTGGCGGCTTTCACGCTTGTCAGCACGCGGGCGGCGGGAGTAGATCGCGGGCATGAGCGATTTTCGAGCCTTGTCCGCCCAGTTCAGCGTCGCGCCGCAGATCGGCATTGAGGATGTCGTCGAAGCGAAGGCACAGGGCTTTGCGATGGTGATCAACAACCGCCCCGACGGCGAGGAACCGGCGGCGCCGCAGGGCGAGCATATCTCCACTGCGTGCGCGGCCGAGGGGCTGGCCTATGCGGCGATCCCGATCGGCCATGCGGGGTTCAGCCATGCGCAGATCGACGCGCTCGACAAATTGCTCGCCGCGGCGACGGGGCCGATCCTCGCCTATTGCCGCTCGGGAACGCGCTCGACGCATCTTTGGGCCCTGGCCCGCGCGCGCGCGCGCGACGATGTCGAGGGCATCGTCGCGGCGGCGGCGAAGGCAGGTTATGACCTGACCGGCCTCCGGCCGATGCTGGACGCGCTCGCGGGGGAAAAATGAATCAGGCCGCGTTGATCCAGCTCGGCGTATCGCTGATCGCGGTGCTGTTCGTCGCCTGGCTGGTCAAGCGGATCGGGCTCGGCGCCGATCCGCGCATTGCCGACGCCGATCATGCCATCCGGCTGGCCGAGGAAGCCGAAGCGGGATTCAAGGGCATCGAGGTTGCACGCGACCGCGCGGGCTTTGCCGCGATCGTCCGCAATGCCGAGGGGCGGATGATGCTGGTGCGCGCGCACGGCAATCATTTCGCGGCGCGGCCGGTCGATGCGGCGACGGTGGGGCGGCTCGACAAGGATTTCCTGACGCTGACGATGCCGGAAAAGACCTTCGGCGCGGTGACGCTGCAATTGGGGAAGGACGCGGGGATGTGGGCGAGCCGGATGCGGGATCTGAACTGTGGATAGTCTCCCCGATCCGGTCGTCTATGCCGTTCCCGGCTTCATCCTGCTGCTGATCATCGAGATGTGGATCGCGCTGCGCCGCGACCGGAGCCGCTACGAAGCGCGCGACACGCTCACGTCGCTGATGCTCGGCACGATCAGCCAGGTCGCGGGCGCGGCGGTCGGCGCGGTGGTGATCGGCATGGCGGTGTGGGTCTATCAGTTCCGCCTGTTCGACATCGGGATCGAGTTTCGCAGCTGGTGGTGGGCGTGGATCCTCTGCTTCTTCCTCGACGACCTGGCCTATTATGTCTTTCACCGGAGCGCGCACCGCGTGCGCTGGTTCTGGGCGAGCCATGTCATCCATCATTCGAGCCAGCATTATAATCTGTCGACCGCGCTGCGGCAGACATGGACGGGCTTTTTCAGCCTGACCTTCCTGTTCCGCCTGCCCTTGTTCCTGATCGGCTTTCCGCCCGCGATGGTCTTTTTCTGCGCCGGGCTGAACCTGATCTACCAGTTCTGGATCCATACCGAGGCGATCGGGCGGATGCCGAAATGGTTCGAGGCGGTGATGAACACGCCGTCGCACCACCGCGTCCATCACGGCGTCAACCCGCGCTATCTCGACGCCAATTATGCGGGGGTGTTCATCATCTGGGACCGGATATTCGGCAGCTTCGTCGCCGAGCGCGACGACGAGCCGGTGCGATACGGCATCGTCAAGCAGCTCGGCAGCTTCAACATATTGTGGGCCGCGTTTCACGAATGGGTCGGGATCGCGAAGGATGTGTGGCACGCGCCGTGGCGGCACAAGCTTTCCTATATGTGGCGCGAGCCCGGCTGGAGCCACGACGGCAGCCGTGCGACGAGCGCGACGATCAAGGAGCGCTGGGCGGCGGGGCGGCCGGTGGAGGAAGCGGCGGAGTAGCCTTTCCGCTGGGGTGGAAAAGATCTGCGCAGAGAAGGCAGAATTTTTGTTCACGCGGAGACGCGGAGGCGCGGAGAATATCCCAGCCCCGTTTGTGCTGAGCTTGTCGAAGCACCATTCTTCCTTCTCCCTTGAAGAAAAGAACGGCCCTTCGACAAGCTCAGGGCGAACGGTTTCTTCTTTTCTCCGCGCCTCCGCGTGAACCCCTTCTCATCACCCCGCCTTCAGGGGGCGATGTGTTTTCCTTGCCTCGCTCCCTAATGACATTCATGTAAGTCGCGAGAGGGAGGCGCTTCATGGATCAGTTCGACATTATCGTCATCGGCGGCGGCAGCGCGGGGAGCGCGGCGGCGGGGCGGCTCGCCGAGGATGGCACGCGCAGCGTGTGCCTGGTCGAGGCGGGCGGGCGCAACGATACGATCCGCGTGAAGACGCCGGGCTTCATGCCCTTCATCCCCGATGCGTCGAACTATCGCTATGAGACGGTGCCGCAAACGGGGCTGGCCGGCCGCACCGGATACCAGCCGCGCGGGCGCGGGCTCGGCGGGTCGAGCGCGATCAACGCGATGGTGTATATCCGCGGCCACGCCTTCGATTACGACCAATGGGCGGCGCTCGGCGCGACGGGGTGGAGCTATGCCGACGTGCTGCCTTACTTCAAGCGCAGCGAGGGCAATGAGCGCGGCGTGGATGCGTTTCACGGCGGCGACGGGCCGCTGAACGTCATGGACCAGCGCTGGCCCAATGTGACGAGCCGGCGCTTCGTCGAGAGCGCGGCCGCGCTGCAACTGCCGCGCACGGCCGATTTCAACGGCGCGCAGCAGGAGGGTTTCGGCCTCTATCAGGTGACGCAGAAGGCGGGCGAGCGCTGGTCGGCGGCGCGTGCCTATGTCGAGCCGCTGCGCGAACGGGGCAATTTCACGGTGCGCACCGGCGCGCTGGTCGAGAAGATCGTCGTCGAGGATGGCCGGGCGACCGGCGTCGTGATTCGGCGCGGGTCGAAACGCGAGACATTGCGCGCGCGGGGCGGGGTGGTCCTGTCGGCGGGGGCGTTCGGCAGCCCCCAAATCCTGATGCTGTCGGGTATCGGCCCCGCGGCGCACCTGAAGGACAAGGGGATCGATGTCGTCGCCGACCGCGCGGGCGTCGGCGCGAATCTGCAGGATCATATCGACTATGTGTCGAGCTGGGAGACGCGCTCGGCCGATCCGTTCGGCGACAGTCTGGGCGGAACGTGGCGGATGGTGAAGGCGATCCTCGAGCATCGCACCCGGCGCACCGGGATCATGACGACCTGCTTTGCCGAAGCGGGGGGCTTCTGGAAATCGCGGCCCGACCTGCCCGCGCCCGATATCCAATATCATTTCGTGCCCGCAATGCTCGAGGATCATGGGCGGACCAAGGTCAAGGGGCACGGCTTTTCGTGCCACGCCTGCGTGCTCAGGCCCGAGAGCCGGGGGAGCGTGACGCTGGCGTCGGGCGACGCGGCCGCCGCGCCGCTCATCGACCCCGGCTTCCTGACCGACGAGCGCGACATGGCGACCCTGCGCGCGGGGGTGCGGATGATGCACCGCATCGTCGCCGCGCCGCCGCTGTCGGATTATGCCGGCACCGACCGGCATCCGGTCGACCTCGATGACGATGCGGCGCTCGACGCGCTGATCCGCAGCCGCGCCGACACCGTCTATCATCCCGTGGGCACGTGCCGGATGGGGAGCGACGCCGATGCGGTGGTCGATCCGGCGCTGAAGCTGAACGGGATCGATGCGCTGTGGGTCGCCGACGCGAGCGTCATGCCGCGTCTCGTCAGCGGCAACACCAATGCGCCGAGCATCATGATCGGCGAACGCGCCGCCGATTTCGTCAAGGTGGCGCTGGGGTGATTCGGCGCGCGCCTCTTCGCGGATGATCCTGTCGTTTGCGAACCCGTTTGCTTTGTCCCGCCTCGTCACCCTGAACTTGCTTCAGGGTCCATGGCCCGGCCTTTTCATCAGGGCGCAGCGCCGGGCGAGATCTTAGGTCATGGATGCTGAAACAAGTTCAGCATGACGATGCAGGGATAGCCGGGGATTCGCCCGCGAGCTTGTAAGGAAGAGCCGGGGGATTCGAATGCAGCGCCCTGCCGACCGGCTCGAAAATCGCGGATTTCCAAGGCTTGGCGCTCAAGGCAAAAAAAGAGGGCCGGAACTTTCGTCCCGGCCCAGCCTTTCAGGCTCTCCCCTCCTGAAACTCATGGCAGACTGAATGCCATATTAATGTCATGTTGCAAAGACTAAATTTGCGGCACTCAAGCTGAAATTTTGTGCAGTCATTCGCGGGACTTGGAAAGGCCCGGCAAAGCGCGGGATCGCGCCGATGCTGCGCACAAAAAATGGCCGGGAGCCAAGGCGCCCGGCCAGTGGTTCGCAGGAGGAACCTGGGTAGGACCCCGCCGCCATTCGAAAGAGGAGAGAGTGCGGCGGCGGGTATCCTGTCTCGTCAATTGTTGTAGGCGCGCTCCCCATGCTCGCCGAGGTCGAGGCCTTCGCGTTCGACCTCTTCGCTGACGCGGAGGCCGGTGAGCGCCTTGGCGATGTAGATCGCGACGATGGTGCCGATGGTCGACCAGATGATCGTGCCGCCGACCGCCGAAACCTGGGTCACGAGCTGCGGGCCGATGGCGAAATCCGCGCCGCCCGGGCCGCCGAGGCTCGGCGCATAGACGATGCCGGTGCCGATCGCGCCGACGATGCCGCCGATGCCGTGGATGCCGAAGGCGTCGAGCGCGTCGTCATAGCCGAGCTTCGGCTTGAGGACGGTCACCGCGTAGAAGCAGATCACCGAGGCGACGGCGCCGAGCACGATCGCGCCGAACGGTCCCGAATTGCCCGCCGCCGGGGTCACCGCGACGAGCCCGGCGATGACGCCCGAGCAAAAGCCGAGCGCCGAAGGCTTGTGACCCGCGACCTTTTCGGCGAGCATCCAGAAGAGCGCGGCGGAGGCGGTGGCGACGAAGGTGTTGATCATCGCGAGCGCGGCCGAACCATTGGCTTCCAGCGCCGAGCCGGCGTTGAAGCCGAACCAGCCCACCCACAGCAGGCCGGTGCCGACCATCGTCAGCGTCAGCGAGTGCGGCGCCATGATTTCCTTCTGATAGCCGATGCGCTTGCCGAGGATCAGCGAAGCGACGAGCGCCGAGACGCCGGCGTTGATGTGGACCACGGTGCCCCCCGCGAAGTCGAGAGCGCCCATGTCGAAGAACAGGCCGCCCGCCGCCCACACCATGTGCGCGATCGGGAAATAGACGATCGTCAGCCAGATGATGCCGAAGACGAGCGCGGCCGAGAATTTCATGCGCTCGACCGTCGCGCCGAGGACCAGCGCGAGGGTGATCGCGGCGAAGGTCATCTGGAAGCTGATGAACACATATTCGGGCAGCTTGAAGCCGTCCGAGAAGGTGTCGGCGAGGCTGTCGGGTGTCACCCCGGCGAGGAAGAACTTGCCCCAGGCGATGAAGGCATTGCCTTCGGGCCCGAAGGCGAGGCCATAGCCGTAGCAGACCCAGACGATCATCGCGAGGCAGGCGAGCGCGCCGATCTGCGTCATCGTCGACAGCATGTTCTTGGTGCGGGTGAGGCCGCCGTAGAAGAGCGCGAGGCCCGGCAGGATCATCGCGAGCACGAGCACGGTCGAGGTCATCATCCAGGCGGTGTCGCCCTTGTCGACCACCGGTGCGGGCGCCGCCGCGGCGGCGTCCTGCGCCCAGGCGGGCAGCGCCGCGAACAGCGCGAGGCCCGCGGCCCCGGCGCTCGCCGCGATCTTGTTTGCGAAATTCATAGATTCCCCCTTCATTAGAGCGCCGCCTCGCCGGTCTCGCCGGTGCGGATGCGCACCGCCTGACCCACGTCGAGGACGAAAATCTTGCCGTCGCCGATCGAGCCGGTGCCGGCGCTTTGCTGGAGCGTCTCGACGACCCGCGGTGCGAGCGCGTCGTCGCAGACGAGCTCGATCTTCACCTTCGGGACCATGTTGGTGGCATATTCGGCGCCGCGGTAGATTTCGGTCTGCCCCTTCTGGCGGCCGAAACCCTTGACCTCGGTCACGGTCATGCCGGCGATGCCGAGCGCGGTGAGCGCTTCGCGCACCTCGTCGAGCTTGAACGGTTTGATGATAGCCAGGATCAGCTTCATGATGCCCCCTTCTGCTTGTGGCATCATGTTGCAGTGCAACAGCCGTGCCAAATTGCGCGGGTGCGGTGGAATGCGACATTTTGTGGCGGGTTTGGCGTCGGTGGCGTGCCGGATCGTTCACGCGGCAGGCAGGCGAGGTAGAGGTTTGCCTAAATTTTGGGCATATCATTCCCCTCCCGCACGCGGGAAGGGGATCGGCTTATTGCCCGACCTTGGCGAACCGCGCCCAGATCGGCAGATGATCCGAGGCGCGTGCGGCGAGGGGGCTGCGGTGGACCCCGGCGTCGACGGGCTCAAGGTCGGGCGAAGCGAAGATGCGGTCGAGCTTCGCGACCGGGCGCCGGCTGTGGAAGCTGTGGCCGGTGTCGACGAGCCGGTGATGCTCGCCGAAATCGGCGAGGCAGCCGCCCGCGGCGCGCCATTCGTTGCAGTCGCCCATCAGGATCGTGGGCAGCGCCTCGCCCCCCGCGACATGGTGGAGGATCGCGCGCGCCTGCTGGCGGCGGCGCAGCCCCGAGATGTCGAGGTGCATGCCGACGACGCGCAGCCGGTCGTCGCCGATGCGCAAGGTTGCGGCGACCGCGCCGCGCGGTTCGAGCGTCGGCAGGTGGAGTGCGTGGCTTTCCTCGACCGCGATCCCCTTGCGGACGAGCAGCGCATTGCCGTGCCAGCCGATCGCATAGGGGCGGCCATCGAGCAGATCGACCGGCACATAGTCGCTATGTTCCTCGAACATATGCGGCGGGATGGCGCTGGCGCGGGTGCCGAAGCGGCGGTCGGCTTCCTGCAGCGCGACGACGTCGGCGTCGAGCTCGCGGAGCACCGACAGAACCCGCCCCGGATCGCGGCGCCGGTCGAGCCCGATGCCCTTGCGCATATTGTAGCTGGCGACCTTGATCATGGGCGGGATGGGCCGTTGTCTTTCATTGCTCATTATATGACGAACGGAGAGCGATCGGGTTGCTCGCCATATCATCGTCATTGCGAGCGGAGCGAAGCAATCCAGAGCGGTTTACGCAACCCTGGATTGCTTCGTCGCTACGCTCCTCGCAATGACGAGCCAGATTTCAGCCGACGCCGAATTCCTGCATCAGCGCGCGGGCTTCCTCCAGATCCTCATCGAGCACCATCACGCGCACCGGGATCAGCAGCCCGACGCTTTCGGCGATGTTCATGCCCGCGTCGAAGCAGACGGCGTGGACGCCGGCGCTTTCGAGGCGGCCGCGCAACAGTTCGGCCTCGACGCCGTTCGGCAGGCGGATCAGCTCGACGAGCGCCATCAGGCGTCGCCCGCGATATAGCGGTCGGTGGGGCGGGTCGGCAGGCCGTCGATGCTTTGCGTGCGGCCCTGGACCTTTTCCACCCAGGCGACAGGGTCGGCCTGGCGGTGATATTTGCGCAGCGTCTCGCGCTCGTGATTCAATTCCATCATCGGCACGCCCCAGCCGCAGCTCGTCTGCACGCTTTCGATGTCGATCACGAAAATCTGGCGCGTGCCGGGGAGCAGCGTGAAACGCGCGGCGAGCGCGTCCCAACCGGCATCCTGCGGCAGCACCGCGCGGCCGCGGCCATAGATGCGCAGGATCAGCGCGGTGCGGTCGAAGGCGCAGAACATTAGCGTGATCCGGCCGTCCGCCGCGAGATGCGCGTGCGTCTCGTTCCCCGAGCCGCCGAGATCGAGCCACGCGACCCGGCTTTCCGAAAGCACCCGGAAACAGTCATAGCCCTTGGGCGACAGGTTGATGCGGCCTTCCGCGGCCGCGGTGGCGGTGAAGAAGAGCGGCTGTCGTTCGATGAAGGCGATATGCCTGTCGGTCAGCGTGTCGGTGAATTCGGCCATATATCCTGTCCGCGCAGCGAAGGCCCGGGCCCTATCACCAATGGCCGCCCTCTTCTATCGCCGCCTCCTCGCCGGGGCGGTTTGTGCGGCCGAGCGCCATGTTGCGGTGCGGGAAGCGGCCGAAGCGGTCGATCATGTCGAAATGCTTCTTCGCATAATCGTGGAAGACCGGATCGGCGAGTTCGTTCATCAGGCGCAGCGATTCGCGCTGGTCGGCGATGTCCTCGCTATGTTCGAAGGGCAGATAGGCGAATTGGCGCCGCTCGTCGGGCCAGCTTTGGTCCCAGCCCTTCGCCACGATGCCGCGCGCGATCGCGCGGGCGAGGTCGTCGGTCGCGAAAGCCTCGGCCTGGTGGCGATGGATGTTGCGCGGCACCTGGTCGAACAGGATCACCGCGGCGAGCGCGGTGTCGGGGTCGGTCAGAAAAGCCTCGGCCGGCTGCGCGCGCAGCACCTCGCGCCAGTCGCCCGCCAGCGCGCGCACCTCCGCGTCGAAGTCGGGCCCGCCGCCGTACCAGTCGTCCATGCCATGGCCGTCGAACCAGAAGGCAAGGAGCCGTGCGGCCCAGTCGGGGGCGGTGCGGCCCGTGGGGTCTCGTCGTCCTGCACGCCAGTTATTGCGCCGCCGCCTTGACCTTCCGATACGGCACAAACTCGCCAAGCGAGACGAAGCCGCTGTACATGTGGCTCATCCGGTCGTGCAGCTGGACGACGTCGATGCTGCAGAGCTGCGACGAACTCGTCTTGGTGACGAGGATGTCGTCGTCATTGAGCTGGTCGGCGCCACCGCGCGGACGGTTGACCCACAGGGTGTCGCCGGCGCGATAGACGATCGCGGTCTTGTCGATCACCTGGCTGCTGCCGGCCGTGGCGAGGTTGATGCAATCCTGCGGCTTGCCGGCGACACGGCCTTCGAGCAGCTTTTCGAGCTGCTGTTCGGGCGTGCGCTTGTCCTTGGCGAAGGCGGCAGGCGCGGCGACGATCGCAGCGGCGGCGAGGATGGCGGGGATCAGCGTACGCATGATATGACTCCTGTCTTCAACATACCCTACCCATCGGACATCCTACGCCGCCGCGCGTTAACCGGGGATGACTCGCCGCGCACCCGGCACGTCCTGCCCGATCAGCAGGTCGGCAGCGGAATGCCGAGCGGGCCCTTGCACTTCTTCTTTTTCGCGGGCTCGGCGGGTGTGCTCTCGCCGCCGCTGCTCATCCCGCCCATGCCGCCGAAATCGGCGCCGACGAGCAGCATGGTGTGCGAGCGGAAACGCACCTTCGCGGTCCAGTCGATGTTCCACACCGCATTGCCCGCGGGTTTGGGTGGGTAGGAGAAGTTGGCCTCGGGGCCAAAGGCGTTGAGGTTGCCGACCATCATCTCGCCCGACGCCTTCTTGACCTCGGCGGGAATCTGGCAGCTCGTCTGCGACGGCGGCATGACGATCTTCTTGGTGATCAGGTTCGCGACCACCGACGGCGGCAGCCAGTCCCACAGGCCGCCGCCAAATTCGCGCGTCGCGCTGCTCGTCCACCAGACGACATCGCCGCCGCTGCCGCCGCGGTCCATTCCGCCGAAGGCCCAGGCGGCATAGCCGGTCGCGGGCTGCAGCGGACTCCAGCGGATCATCACCGACCCGTCGGGCTGGATCGCGGTCGAGGCCTGGAGCCCGGGCATATAATCCTGCGCGAGCGTGAAATTGATCTCGGGCCCGAAATTGCTCGTCACCTTGTGCGCGCCGAGCAGCGACGAGCCCGACGGGGGCTGCTTGCCGCCCTTGCCGTTGGGCCAATGGGCATAGGAGCGGCTGTTCGCCGCCGACACCTCGCGGATGATCGGCACCGCGCTCGACATCAGGCCCGGCGGCATCTGGCCTGCGGCGACCTTGGCGAAGTCGATGATCACCGGCTGCCCCGGCCCCGCCTTCGCGCCGCAGCCCCAATAGAGGAGCAAACGCCCCTTCGGCCGCTCGAACGTCTGCGGCACCTCTTCCTTGCCGCGTTCGGGCGCGATCAGCGGCAGCGATTTGCCGACCTTCGCCTGCGGCAGGAAGAAATGGTCGCCCTTCGGCGGCGGCGCGCTGGCGTCCTGATTCGAGCCGAGGCGGAGGTCGAGCAGATAGGCGACCTTGGTCGACGGATCGCCGCCGAACATCATCCCCATCGCGCCGCCGATGCCGCCACGACCGCCACCCATCGCGGCGAAGCCCGACATCGTCGCGACGTCCATTTCATAGCGTTCCCTGGGACCGCTGGTCTTTTGCGCCGACCCCGGGACGGCGGCGAGCATCGCCGCGATCGCGGCGGCGGAGATGAAACGCAGACTCGAACGCATGAAATCCTCCCTGTGCCGGGAGAGCAACTCTCCCGCGGATAACGATGCGGCCCAAGACTTTTTATGTTTGAAGCGCTTATAGGCGCGAGAAGGGCGTCCGCCAAGTGAGCGGAGTCACATCCTTGTTCCATTGTCATCCCGGCAAAGGCCGGGATCTCATCGGCGCGATCCGTGGCGATGTCGAGACCCCGGCCTACGCCGGGATGACGGCAAATATCAGGCCGTGCCGCCCACCGTCAGCCCGCTGACCAGCAGGGTCGGCTGACCGACGCCGGCGGGCACGCTCTGGCCGCCCTTGCCGCAGATGCCGATGCCTTCGTCGAGCGCCATGTCATTGCCGATGCCGGTAACCTTGGTCAGCACGCTCGGGCCGTCGCCGATCAAGGTCGCGCCCTTGATCGAGTCGCCGAGCTTGCCGTTTTCGATCTTGTACGCCTCGGTGCAGGAGAAGACGAACTTGCCCGACACGATATCGACCTGCCCGCCGCCGAAGCTCTTGGCGAAGATTCCGGTCTTGACGCGCGACAGCAACTCGGCCGGATCGTCGTTGCCGCCGCGCATGAAGGTGTTGGTCATCCGGGGCATCGGCGCGTGCGCGAAACTTTCGCGCCGGCCGTTGCCGGTGGGTTCTACGCCCATCAACCGCGCGTTGAGACGGTCCTGCATATAGCCCTTCAAGATGCCGTCCTCGATCAGCACCGTCTCGCCGGTCGGCGTGCCCTCGTCGTCGATGCTGAGCGAGCCGCGGCGACCGCCGCCGACCGGGCTTTCCATCGCGCCGTCGTCGACGACGGTGACGCCGGGCGCTGCGACGCGTTCGCCGATGCGGCCCGAAAAGGCGCTGGTGCCCTTGCGGTTGAAATCGCCCTCGAGCCCGTGGCCGACGGCTTCATGCAGCAGCACGCCGGGCCAGCCGGGGCCGAGCAGCACGGTAAATTCGCCCGCGGGGGCATCGACTGCGCGGAGATTGACGAGCGCCTGGTCCAGCGCCCCGTCGATCGCGCGGTTCCACTGCGCCTCCTCGAACAGATGGTCGTACATATAGCGCCCGCCGAGGCCGAAATAGCCGCTCTCGCGCCGCCCATTCTCCTCGACGACGATCGAGACGTTGAGGCGGACGAGCGGGCGGATGTCGGTGGCGAGGAAACCGTCGGCGCGGACGATCTCCACGACCGACCAGCTTCCCGCGAGCGCGACCGACACCTGCACGACGCGCGGATCGCGCGCGCGGGCGGCGGCGTCGACTTTCTGGCACAGCTCGACCTTCTTCGCGAAGGGGACGAGGTCGAGCGGATTCGCCTCGTCATAAAGGTGGCGGTTGGTGCGCGGCGGCGGGCCGGCGGGGGCCTGTTTCGCGGGATCGAGCAACGCGAGCGTCTCGGCGGCGCGGCGGATCGCGCCGGCGCTGACGTCGCTGGCATGGGCAAAGCCCGTCATCTCGCCCGACACGGCGCGCAGGCCGAACCCGGCGTCGGTCGAATAATCGGCGGTCTTGAGCCGCCCGTCGTCGAATCCGAAGCTCTCGGTCGCGCGATATTGCAGGTAGAGCTCGCCGTCGTCGGCCTTGGCGAGCGCCTCGCGCGCAAGTTTCTGTGCGAGATCGGGGTCGAGCGCGTCGGTGCGGTAGAGGAAGCGGCGGGGGTCGGTCGGGCTTGTCATGGTCCCGATATAGGGGCGTCCGGCTGTCACGCAAACCGTGCTTATGGGCGAACGCCGTGTTTCTCGGGTTTCACGCGAAGCCGCGAAGCCGCGGAGAGGCCGTGTCAGCCGCGAAGCGGCCTTCGTTCCGCCATGCCGGAAGGCGCTGCGGCGTTTCAGGAAGAAGGGGCCTGTCGGCCCGAGGCAATTTCTTCGCGGCTTCGCGTGAAAATTATAGCGCGGCTGCTCAGAAATAATTGACGGTGAGCGTGAAGGTGCCGCTGTAGTCGCCCGGTGTCTGGTTCGCCGGGACGGTCAGCGTGCCGCCGACATAATAGGTCTGCACCCCGCTCGGCAGCAGCGTCGTCGAGGAACCGAGAAGCGTGACACCGCCGCCGCTCGTCGTGATCGCGCGCACCAGGCTGGCGGTCATGGTGCCGCCGCCGGCACGGGTCAGGGTGACGCTGTCGTCGCCGGTAACGGTGATCAGCAGGAAGCCGCCGGTGCCCTGAAACACCGCGCGCTCCGCCGCCGCCCCAACCGTGGTCACGCCGCCGGTGGTGGTGCGTGCGCCGGTGGTGGGGCTTATCGTCGCGGTGCCCGCGGTGGGACCGCTGATCAGCGTGCCGAAATCGAGATCGTTGCTTTTGACGAGCGTATTCGGGCGCACGACGACGCTGGTCGCGGTGCCCGTCTGGTTGGCGGCATAGGCCGGATGGCACGCGAACGTGCTGGCCGCCGCGGCGGCGAAAGCGAGGCGGCGGAGCGCCGCTCGCTTGTAGTTGGTCCCTCGAATCCCCACGATTCTGCTCCTGTCTGGAACAGACTTATAAAATCAGGGCATGAATCGATGATGCGCGGGGATGGTGAAGGCGCGCTTAACCTTTGGCCGTGCCGGCTTAACCGTGATCGGCCACGCCGCCGGTCAGGATGAAGCGCCGGTCGCAATAGCCGCAGTCGACGAAGCCTTCGTCGGGATCGATCTCGAGCCACACGCGCGGATGGCCGAGCGCCGCATTGGCGAGGCCGTCGCCGGTGCCGTCGCAGGCGATGCGGGTCTTGGGCGTACGGATGGTCTCGGGCGCGGGCTGGGTCATCGACGCGCCCATAGCAAGCGCGATGCCCGCCCGCAATCGCCTGTCAGAGATAGTTGAGCGTGATCGTGAAGGTGCCGGCATAATCGCCCGGCGCCTGATTCGCACCGACCTCGAGCGTCGCGCCGACCGGGAAATTATAATTGCCCTGCGCGCTCGCGATCGTGAAGCGCGTCGGGGTGGTCGAAAGGATCGCGGTCGGGGTCGAGCCGATCTCGAAATCGCGCACGCGCATCCGCTGTCCGGGGCCGGTGATCCAGATGCTGTTCGATCCCAGCGAGATATTGACTTGGCGATTCGGCGTGCCGAGCCCGGCGAAGCGCGCGGGTTCGCCGTCATTGCCGACGAGCGTCGCGCCGCCGGTGCGCGTGCGCGTCCCGTCGGGGGCGAGCCGCACCGTGCCCGCGCTTCCCGAGGCGATGATGCTGCCGAAATCGAGGTCGCCCACCCGGAAGAAGGAAAGCGGCCGCAGCACGATGGCGTCGGCCTGGCCCTGCGCGCCGGTCTGCGCCAGCGCCGGCGATGCGGCGGCGGGCGCGAGCAGAAGCGCAAAAGCGGCGAAGCCGCGCTGCACGGGCAGCGGGCAAAAGATGTGGCTGGTCCTCACGCCCTTGCTGTTAGCGGCGACTTTCCAATTTAGCGTTAACGCGGCGCTCACCCATCAATCGCGCCTTTCGCCCGTCGAGCCGCGCGGCTATGGAAGCCGCCATGAGTGAAGCCGCCATCCGCATCGACGCCGTTTCCAAACTTTATGCCGGGGGCAAGCAAGCGCTCGACAAGGTGAGTTTCGAGGTGCCGCGCGGGCAGATCTTCGGGCTGCTCGGGCCGAACGGCGCGGGCAAGTCGACGCTGATCAACATCCTTGCGGGACTGGTCAACAAGACGAGCGGCTCCGCGAGCATCTGGGGCTTCGACATCGACGCCGACCCGCGCAACGCCAAATATTCGATCGGCATCGTGCCGCAGGAAATCGTCTTCGATCCCTTTTTCACGCCGTTCGAGACGCTGGAGAATCAGGCCGGGCTTTATGGCGTGCCCAAGGACCGGCGCATTTCGGATGAACTGCTCGCCGCGGTGCATCTTGCCGACAAGCGCGACGCCTATGCCCGCACGCTGTCGGGGGGGATGAAGCGCCGCCTGCTCGTCGCCAAGGCGATGGTGCATTCGCCGCCGATCATCGTCCTCGACGAGCCGACCGCCGGGGTCGATATCGAGCTGCGCCAGCAGCTTTGGGAATATGTGCAGTCGCTCAACGATCGCGGCGTTACCGTGGTTCTGACGACGCATTATCTGGAAGAGGCCGAGGAGCTGTGCGACCGCATCGCGATCATCAACCATGGCCGGCTGATCGCGAACAAGCCGACCCGCGAGCTGGTCGACATGGCGCGCGAGAAGGTGGTGCTGGTGACGCTCGACGCCGATGTGACGGTGCTGCCGTCTCACCCTGCCTTCGACAAGGTCGAGCGCGATGGGACACGCGGCCTCGCGATCAGCTACAACAAGGATCGGGTGAACGCGGGCGAGGTGCTCGCGGCGGTGAACGCGATGGGGCACGGCATCGTCGACGTCTCGACCCGCGAGGCCGATCTGGAGGATGTGTTCCTGAATTTGACACGGGCGGCGGCACAATAGGGACATCCCTTTTTGCCGTTCGGGCTGAGCTTGTCGAAGCCCCGTCCTTTCTTTAGCCCAAAGAAATACGGTCCTTCGACAAGCTCAGGACGAACGGAAGAGAGGGTAGCGCTTTGTCGAATAGCGATCACGACGTCATCATCGTCGGTTCCGGCGCGGCCGGCCTGACCGCCGCCATCGCGCTCGCCGATCATTGCCGGGTGCTCGTGCTCGCGAAGGGCGAACTGACCGGCGGGTCGACCGCGTGGGCGCAGGGCGGGATCGCGGCGGTGCTCGACGCGGGCGACACGTTCGAGAATCATATCGAGGACACGATGGTCGCGGGCGCGGGGCTCAACCGGCGCGAGACGGTCGAGTTCGTGGTCGAGAATGCGCCGCACGCGATCGAACGGCTGATCGAGATGGGGGTCGCCTTCAACAAGGAGGAAGGCGCGCTCCACCTGACGCGCGAGGGCGGGCATTCGCACCGCCGCATCGTCCATGTCGACGACGCGACCGGCTGGGCGGTGCAGGCGGCGCTCCTCCAGACCGCAGAGGCGCATCCGAACATCACCCTGCTGCCGGGGCAGGCGTGCATCGACCTGATCACCGGCCGGCACGAGGAACGCTATTCGGGGTCGGGCCGCGTGTGGGGCGTCTATGCGCTCGACGAAAAGAGCGGTGAGGTTCATGCGCATGTCGGGCGCGCGACAATCCTTGCGAGCGGCGGGGCGGGGCGCGTCTATCAATTCTCGACCGCCCCCCGGGGCGCGACCGGCGACGGTATCGCGATGGCGTGGCGCGCGGGCTGCCGCGTCTCCAACATGGAGATGATGCAGTTCCACCCGACCTGCCTCTATAATCTGGAGGTCAAGAATTTCCTGATCACCGAGGCGGTACGCGGCGAGGGCGGCATCTTGAAGCATCCGGTCACCGGGCATCGCTACATGCCCGATTACGACCCGCGCGCCGAGCTGGCGCCGCGCGACATCGTCGCGCGCGCCAACGACGACCAGATCAAGCGCTTCGGGCTCGATTACGTCCACCTCGACATCAGCGACAAGGACCCCGACTTCGTCGCCGGGCATTTCCCCAATATCTACGAGAAATTGCTCACGCTCGGCATCGACATGACGAAACAGCCGATCCCGGTGGTGCCCGCGCAGCATTATACCTGCGGTGGGGTGCTGATCGATCTCGACGGGCGCACCGACCTGCCCGGCCTCTATGCGGCGGGCGAATGCACCGAGAGCGGGCTGCACGGTGCGAACCGCCTCGCGTCGAACAGCCTGCTCGAATGCTTCGTCTTCGGCGAGGCGGCGGCCAAGCATATCGTCGCGCATTGGGACGAGCTCGCGCCGCCGCCCGCGATCCGGCCGTGGGACGAAAGCCGCGTCACCGATTCGGACGAAGAGGTCGTCATCAAGCAGAACTGGACCGAGATTCGCCGCTTCATGTGGAACTATGTCGGCATCGTCCGCACGACAAAGCGGCTCGAACGCGCGCAGCACCGCATCAACATGCTGTCGGGCGAGGTCGGCGAATATTACGGCCATTTCCGCGTGACGACCGACCTGATCGAGCTGCGCAACCTGCTCCAGTGCGCCGAACTGATCGTCAAGAGCGCGCTCCACCGCAAGGAAAGCCGCGGGCTCCACTATACGCTCGACTATCCCGACCTCGCGGCGGAAGCGGTCGATACCGTGCTCGTTCCCTAGGTGAAAAAGGCGCGCCGCGGAGCCGGCCTCCTGCGGCGCGCCCGCCCCGGCGGGCTTCCGATCCCCTAATACGCCGCGCCGGAACGCGGCGACCGGGCCCCACGCCAGGATCGGGGCGGACCGGCCGCGCGCGCCGGTCCGCCGTCGACGGGGATGGAGGAACGCGGCACCCGCCGCATTGATTCAGGTCAAGAAGGCCGTGCGGTCAGCCGCCGATGCCGAGCAGGCGTCCGACGAAGATCAGCACGATCGCACCGATCACCGAGGCGAGGCAGCCGGCGCGATGGAAATCCGCGCGCCCGCGTGACGTCGCAAGGCCCGCGAGCAGCGATCCGCCGATGCCGAGCAGGATCGTCGCGAGCCATCCCATCTGCACCGCACCGGGATAGAAGAAGCGCGCAAGCGCCCCGATGATCAGGCCCGAAAGAATGGCGCCGATGATATTGATCATGCGTTGAACCCCTCGCTCAAAAACCGTTCCGCCAGCGCCGCGTGCAGCGCGGCGCCCCTTGCCATGACTTTTTCGTCGAGGACCATGCGATTGCTGTGCAGGCCGCAGCATTGGCGCCAGTCGCTGCCCTGCTCGCTGGCGCCGAGCCAGAACATCGCGCCGGGGACTTTTTCGAGGACGTAGGAGAAATCTTCCGCGCCCATCACCGGATTGTCCATCGTCAGCCATGCGGCCTCGCCGAAGGTCTCCTCGACCACCGACTGGCCGAAGGCGACGGCGCGGCTGTCGCAGATGGTGACGGGGAAGCCTTCCTCGATATGCACCTCGGCGGTGCAGCCATGCGCTTCGGCGATCGCGGGGGCGAGGCGCTTCAGTTCCTGCGCCACCATCGCGCGGCGGTGCGGCGACAGGGTGCGGATCGTGCCGAGCATCTCGGCGGTTTCGGGAATGATGTTGTTCGTCGTCCCCGCCGCGATCTTCGCGATGGTGATGACGGCGGGGTCGAAGACCGAGATGCGGCGGGTGACCATCGTCTGGATCGCCGAGACGATTTCGCAGGCGACCGGGATCGGATCGATGCTGTCTTGCGGCATCGAGGCATGGCCGCCTGCGCCCTTGACGGTGATCGACAGCACGTCGGACGAAGCGAGCAGCGGCCCCGCGCGGCCCGCGAAGACGCCGTGCGGCGCATTGGGCATGATATGCAGCGCGAAGGCGGCGTCGGGGAGCGGATCGATCAGCCCGTCATCGAGCATGAAGCGCGCGCCGTGATGCCCCTCCTCACCCGGCTGGAACATGAACATCACCGTGCCGGCGAGCCGGTCGCGCGCCGCGCACAGCAGTTTCGCGGCGCCGACGAGCATCGCGACATGGGTGTCGTGCCCGCAGGCGTGCATCGCACCGCTGGTTTCGGAGGTGAAGGCGAGCCCCGTATCCTCGACCAGCGGCAGCGCGTCCATATCGCCGCGCAACAGCACCGTGCGCCCGTTGGCGGGACCACGCAGGATCGCGATCAGCCCGGTCGTCGACGGCCCCTCGCGAAATTCGAGCGGCAGCCCGGCGAGCGCGTCCTTGATCTTCGCCAGCGTCTTCGGATTCTGGAGGCCGAGTTCGGGCTCGCGATGAATCGCGCGGCGAAGATCGACGAGATCGCCCAAGAGCGTTTCGGCCTCGGCGGGCCAGCTTCGGGCAATCTCGTTCATTTCTTTCCTCCTCCGAAGAGCTGCCGGCCCGCGAGGTCGAGCATGATTTCCTCGCTGCCGCCGCCGATCGCGTTGACGCGGACCTCGCGGTAGATGCGCTCGACCTTGCTGCCGGTGATATAGGAGGCGCCGCCGAGGATTTGCGCTGCCTCGCGGGCCACCGATTCGAGCATACGGGTCGCCTGCACTTTCAGCATCGCGAAATCGGCGGGGCGGGCCTTGTTTTCCCGGACCTGCCAGGCGGCCAGATCGACCCACGCCTGCGTCGCCTCGATCTGGCGCTCCATGTCGGCGAGCTTGATGCGGATCGACTGATGGCCGACAAGCGGCTTGCCGAAGGTCTCGCGGTTCTGCGCCCATTCGGCCGCCTCGGCGAGCGCGACGCGGGCGTAGGCGCAGCAGCCCATCGCCATGCCGAGCCGTTCGCTGTTGAAATTGCGCATGATGCCGATGAAGCCGCCATTCTCCGACCCGATCAGATTTTCGGCGGGGACGCGGACGTCGCCGAAGTGAATCGCCGCGGTGTCGCTGCAGCGCCACCCCATCTTGTCGAGCCGCGTGCGCTCGACGCCGGGCGCTGCCATGTCGATCAGCAGCAGCGAGATGCCCGCGGCGCCGGGACCGCCGGTGCGCACCGCGCAGGTCAGCCAGTCGGCGCGCATCCCCGACGTGATGAACATCTTGCCGCCATTGACGATGTAGCTGTCGCCGTCCCGGACCGCGGTCGTCTTGAGATTGGCGACGTCGCTGCCGCCGCCCGCCTCGGTGATGCCGAGCGCGATGATCTTGTCGCCCGCGAGAACCGGCGGCGCGATGCGCTGCTTGAGTTCGTCCGAGCCGAGCGCGAGGATCGGGGGCAGGCCGATGCCGTGCGTCATCAGCGACGCGCCGAGACCCCCGGCGCCGACCGCGGCGAGTTCCTCGGTGAGGACGAGACTGTGGAAATTGTCGAAGCCTTCCGAATGCCCGCCATATTGCTCGGGATAGCGGAGGCCGAGGATGCCGGCCTCGGCGGCTTTCCTGTGCAGCTCGCGCGGCAGTTCGCCCTCGGCCTCCCAGCGGTCGATGTGCGGCGCGATCTCGCGCGCGACGAAGCGGCGGACGCTTTGCGCGAGCGCCTCGTGGGTTTCGTCATAATAGGGCGAACGGGCGCGCCAGTCGTCGAAAGCTGTCATGCGGGGATGCTGCGCCGGGTTGACGCTAACGTCAAGTTGGACCGCGCCGAAGGCGCCTTTAAAATATTCTCACACAAAGACACAAAGAGGGCGGCGCGCGTCTGCACCGCACTCTTTGTGTCTTTGTGTGAGTATCATAAGCGCGACCTTGCGGTCGCGTGCAGACGACAAATTTCGGCTCGATTTCTGCGCCTTGTTCCTTAAGGTCGCACCCATGATAAAATCGATCCTGCTCGCTGGCCTCGCCGCTTTCGCTCTTGTTTCCGTTCCTGCGCTGGCGCAGCAATCGCCCGAGGCGGTCGCCGAAGCCGCGCTCAAAAAGGCGCCGGTGTTCGACGGGCACAATGACGTGCCGTGGGCGCTGCGCGAGCGTGTGCATAACATGATCAATACCTTCGATTTCCGCGACACGACCGACACCGCGAAACCCGATGCGAATCCGCCCGAGATCGCGATGCACACTGATCTTCAGCGACTGCGCAAGGGCCATGTCGGGGCGCAATTCTGGTCGGTCTATGTGCCCGCCAACCCCGACGAGCCGCAGGCGATTCAGCAGACGCTCGAGCAGATCGACGTGACCAAGCGGCTGGTGGCACGCTATCCGAACGACAT
The DNA here is from genome assembly GCF_024628865.1 of Sphingopyxis sp. DBS4. Lineage (NCBI taxonomy): Bacteria > Pseudomonadati > Pseudomonadota > Alphaproteobacteria > Sphingomonadales > Sphingopyxidaceae > Sphingopyxis > Sphingopyxis sp. DBS4. The sequence goes on along the minus strand of NZ_CP102384.1, from coordinate 3,418,269 downwards.
GATGCTCGCGACGAACAGCGCCGAGCTGGAAAAGGCGATGAAGGCGGGGAAGATCGCCGGAATGATCGGCATGGAGGGCGGGCATTCGATCGGCGGATCGCTGGCGGTGCTCCGGCAGATGTACGACCTCGGTGCGCGCTATATGACGCTGACCCATTCGCGGAACATCGCCTGGGCCGATAGCGCGACCGACGCGCCCGCGCACGACGGGCTCACCGATTTCGGGGTGCAGGTGGTGCGCGAGATGAACCGTATCGGGATGATCGTCGATTTGAGCCACACGAGCGAGGCGACGATGAAGGACGCGATCGCCGCGTCGAAGGCGCCGGTGATGTTCAGCCATTCGGGCGTGCGCGCGATCAACCCGCACCCGCGCAACGTCCCCGACAGCGTGCTGCCGCTGGTCAAGGCGAACGGCGGGATCATCATGGTCGTGCTGCTGCCGGGCTTTCTCGACGCCGATGTCCGCGCGCAGGGGCTCGCGCGCACCGCCGAGCAGGCGCGGCTGAACGCAATGTATCCGGGCGATCCCGCCGCGGCGGCGGCCGGGCTCAATGCCTGGGACGCAGGCCATCCGGCGCTCACCACCAACGTCGCGAAGGTCGCCGATCATATCGACCATATCAGGAAGACGATCGGCGTCGATCATATCGGGCTCGGCGGCGATTATGACGGGATGGAATCGGCGCCGGTGGGGATGGAGGACGTGTCGGGCTATCCCGCGCTGTTCACCGAACTCGCGCGGCGCGGATACAGCCAGACCGACCTCGAAAAGATCGCCAGCGGCAACATGCTGCGCGTGCTGAAGGCGGTCGAGGCCTATGCCGCGAGCCAGAAGGGGCAGCCGCCGATCGAGACGCCGGTGGCGGAATAGGACGCCGCGACGATCGTATCGCGAACAGGATTATTTCAGACTGAATCGTCATCCCGGCGAAGGCCGGGATCTCACCCTATCGTAATGACGCACCGGCGAGATCCCGGCCTTCGCCGGGATGACGCGATAAGTAAGGCGGCGTTTCCGCGTAACCTGATCGCGATCTAATCCCGTTCTTTCATTCCGAACGGCCAATCCATCGCGCCGCTCGCCCATAGCGCCCACCAGATGATCAGCGGCTGCGCGGCGAGGCGCGGGGCGTGATATCCCCAGCCGAGTGTGGTGCCGCCGATCGCGACATGCGCGAAGGCGTGGTGGAAATTCGCGGGCCAGACGCAGAGCGCGTAGAGCGCGAGGCCCCAGCCCGCCGCCTTGCGCGTCCGCGGGATCGTCAGCCCCAGCGCGCCCGCCAGTTCGGCGACCCCGGTCGCGGCGACGACGAGTGCAGGCTCGGGCACCCAGGGCGGGGTGATCGCCACGAAAGGCGCGGGGGTGGTCAGGTGGCGATAGCCCGCATAGGCGTAAGCAAACGTGAGCAGCCAGCGCAGCGCGGGGCGCCAAAAGTCGGCGGCGCGCCGCGTCACCGCCCGATCGCGGCGAGCATCGCCTCGACGCTGGTGAATTTCTCGCGCGGGTTGCCGTCGATCGCGGCAGCGACCTCGGCCGCCTCGATCCGGCGCCAGTCGCGGAAAGTTACCGGCGCGACGCCGCGGCTGGCGAGCAGCGCGTCGAGCCCCGCGCGCCCCGCCTTGCCGGCGCCGCGGCCGATATCCTCCAGCACCAGCTCGGCGATCCGCGCGCCGTCGGGCTTGTTGGTGCCGATCGTCCCCGACGGTCCGCGCCGCGCCCAGCCGACCGCGTAGAGGCCGGGCAGGATGCGCCCCTCGTCGCTCGCGAAGCGGCCGCGGCCATGCTCATAGGGGACCCCAGGAATGGGCGGGGTTTGATAGCCGATACAGCTCACGACCAGCCCAGCCTCGATCGCATAGGTCTCGCCGGTGCCGTGGCTGCGGAGATCGGCGTCGAGTTCGGTCCGTTCGACGATGACGCGCTGGGCGCGGCCGTTCCCTTCGATTGCGACCGGCATGGCGAAGAAATCGAAGTCGATCGTCACCGGCTTGGCGACCGGATTGGCGGCGAAGCTGCGCAGATGCGTCACCGACTTGCGCATGCCGGGTTCGAGCATCGCGTCGTCGCCCTCGGGCGGCAGGTCGGCGGGGTCGACGCGCGGGCTTGCGCGTTCGAGATGGCCGAGCTCGCCAAGCTCCTTGGGGGTCATCGCGATCTGGTGCGGGCCGCGGCGGCCGAGGATGTGAATCTCGCGCACCGCGCTTGCCGACAGCGCGTCGCGCGCATGGGCGACGATGTCGCTGCCCGCGAATTCGGCCGGGGTCTTGGCAAGAATGCGCGCGACGTCGAGTGCGACATTGCCGTTGCCGATCACCACCACGCCCGGCGCGTCGAGCGGTGGGTCGAGCGCCGCGAAATCGGGATGGCCGTTGTACCAGCCGACGAAAGCGGCGCTGCCGATCACCCCCGGCCGGTCGGCGCCGGGGATGTCGAGCGGCCGGTCGTGCGGCGCGCCGGTCGCGAGCACGACCGCGTCGTAAAGATCGGTGAGTTCGTCGATGCCGACGTCGCCGCCGACCGAGACATGGCCGACGAAGCGGACATTGTCGGTGAGGGCGACGCCTTCGTAGCGGCGCGACACCGCCTTGATCGACTGATGGTCGGGGGCGACCCCGGTGCGGATCAGCCCATAGGGGACGGGCAGCCGGTCGATGACGTCGATCGCGATATCCTCGGCCTTTTGCAAGGCTTCGGCGGTATAATAGCCCGCCGGACCCGACCCGACGATCGCGACATGACGCATTAGTCCACCTCCATGATCGGGCGCCTGCGCCGGGACGCGGCCCCTTTTTCTTGGGGATGATGCTAGCGGCGAAATGCGCCAGAGCAAGCGGGCTGTTGCGTGGGGCGCAGCAGCCGCAATGAGACGAACGGTCGCACGAGTCGTGGGCAATCGTCACAATTGTGACGAAAGAATCGTCACAGCGTCACAATCAGACCCCCTTGACCGGCGCTAATCCGCCGTTTATTGGCGCCCGCTCCTGCCCCGTCGTCTAATGGTAAGACTACGGATTCTGATTCCGTCTATTGAGGTTCGAATCCTCACGGGGCATCCAGACTTCCTCACTAACGCATTGATTTAGCGTGATAATTCTGGAGACGGCAGAGTCTCCTCCCTCATTTCCTCCCTCAGCTGGTCTCGCCAAGGATGGCGAAAAATAGCGGGTCGTGGGTGAGCATCTGGCGCATCTCAACAGAAAATCCGATGAGACTTGGCTGCCACCGGCGGACGCGGTTTCAGAAGCGTGAGGCGTTAGAGCGGCCGCCCGAGCTAGCGCGATCGCCCCGGTAGGGAGGCGCAACCCCGCTGGCGCGGCTCTGGGACCGCATGCTCCAATTAGATCCATTTTCGGTTCCAGTTTTGGTTGCTGATTACGATCAATCTGTTGGAGATAGGCTCGCGCCCGTACAGTAACTTGGGCGAGTGACCGGGCTCCGCCACGGATGTCCAGGCAATAGCTAAAGGTGGCGGTACGTGCTCCAGACGCGCGTTTCCTTTGCTCGGTCACTTTTTCAAAGAGGTCCGGCCGATAATAATTGGATTATAAAATGGATGGCATTTTCATGGACGCATAGCTTCGGAATGCGACTCATCTCGGTCGCATCTTGAAGAGAGGAAGTGCCATGAAAAACGTCGAACATGAAGCTGGCCTCGTCGATCTCGGCGACGCACGCATCGAAACCCGGGGCGTCGACCCCGAGGGTCCGCTCGATTTCCAGACCGGACTGCGGAAGATCGGCGGCGGCATCCAGGCAGCCGACTGATCCGTCTGGCGTGCGGTTCCTTGTGGGCCGCACGCTACCGGATCGGCCCATTCCCATGAGTGCCATCATCACCGATTTGGCGGCGAAGGACGCCCTTTCTCGCATCGACCGGTCCGAAGCGCGTGCATCGCTTCGCACCGGCCTGCGCATCCGCCCTCAATTGCGGGTACGCCTGATCGGTTCCCGCTATGTGTTCCTCGACCTGACCAGGAGCCGCTATTTCCTGCTCGAAGGGGTGGGCGCCGAGCGCTTTGCTTCCTTTTGCGATGAGACCGCAAATGACGACGACATTGTCTGGCTGCGAGAGCGACTTATCATAGAGATTGGGGCACCGCTCGCGCCCCCGACCCTCCCATTTCCTCCTGCTCGCAGCGTTTTCGATACGCCGCCGCCGCGCGCGCGTCCGTGGCTTGTTGCGGAAGCGCTCGCCGAGCAAAATATCGCGCGCCGCCGCGTGCGCCATGAAACACTCGCCGAGTTGCTGAAACCCGCGGAGGCTTGCACATTCGATCCCGACGCCTGCCGCACGATTGCCGCCGCCTGCCGCGCCGCCGCGCGCTACCGATCGGCTGTCGACCAGTGCCTCCCCAATGCGCTCGCAATGCGCAAAATGCTCGGGCGCCGCGGCATCGGCGCAGACCTGGTCATTGGCGTAATGCTGCCGTTTGCGGCGCATTGCTGGCTGCAGTCTGGCGACTTGGTGCTGAGCGACCCGTTCGGGAGCGTACAGAACTTCCACCCGTTGGTCGCCACATGAGCTTCTGGGTCCGGATCGAGATTGGGTCTCAAGGCCGGGCTCCGATCGACGAACGCGAAGGCTCCGCAGGTTTTGCGAGCGGCTCCGCGCGCGTCTGGAGCGGGGTGCCGTTGATCTCGCTTGGCGGCCGCGGCTGCGTAGCAGGCTATCTTTTCCGTCGGGACCACCCATGCGGCCGCATTTTCGTTTTGGACGAAGATGCGATCGATAAAGCAATCGCGACGCACGGCGCGTCTTTACTCACCGACTATTGGGGTGGTTATGTCGCGCTAGTCGAAAGCGACAACGGCGATGTCCATGTGATGCGGGATCCCTCGGGCTTGCTTCCCTGTTATGTCCGTCATGGTCAGGACATCACTCGCCTCGCCAGCGACATGACCGAGCTTGCGAAGCCAGGAACGGCCACCGTCAATTTCAACGTTCTTGCGAAGTGGTTTGCGAGTATCGATGCCCTCGGCCGCCAGACCGGTATCGCCGGGATTGAAGAGCTTCTTCCCGGCGAGCGCCTGACAGTGACCGAAACAGGAACGCGCACCAGCCTCGCTTGGTCGCCGTGGGACCATTTTCCAAGCCGTTACAGGCGCAGCTTCGCCGACGACGTCGACGCTTTGCGCGCGGCCGTCAAAATGTCGGTGGGCGCATGGACTACTTGCTTTGACTCGATACTGCTCGGCGTCTCGGGCGGGGTCGACAGCAGCATCGTTGCAGCCGCTGCAATGCCGAGAACGCCGGGGCTTCGGCTTCTCACATTTGTCGAGGCCGGCACCGAAGGAGACGAGCGGCGCTATGCCGAAGCTCTCGCTGTCAAGTTGGGCGCGTCTCTCGCCGCCCGTGATTTCGATCTCGCGACGGTCGATATAACCAAACCAACGTTGCCACACTTTCCAGTCCCACTCGCACTGCCGATCTTTCAGGCGATCGAGACCACACACCGGGACGAGGAGCGTTGCAAACCGATTGGCGCCTTTTTTACTGGCAACGGCGGCGACAATGTCTTTTGCAACATGCACAGCGCCGCGCCACTTGCCGACCGGCTGATCGCGAATGGCCCGACGCCAGGTGCGTGGCTTACGGCGCGGGACCTCACCGATCTCACTGGTTCGTCCATCGCCGAGGTCGCCCGCTGTGGCTGGCAGCGGCTCCGCGATCGCCGAGAACCGCACCTGATCCGCTTTGACTTGATGGGCCTTACGCCGCGAGCCGCCACCGCTGCGATCGCCGAAGATGATCGCCATCCCTGGCTTGCGGCACCTCCTGGCGCGCTGCCAGGTCAAAAAGCCTATGTCGCAATGCAGGCCCGCGGACAGAAGAGCGTCGAGCTTTACCCGCGGCGGGGGCGCGCCCCACAGATCGCACCGCTTCTCTCGCAACCAATCGCCGAACTGTGCCTATCGATCCCGACCTGGCATTCCGTGCAGGGCGGCCGCGATCGCGCGGTGGCGCGATCGGCCTTTGCGGTCGACCTCCCGCCGCTGATTGCAGACCGCCGGACGAAGGGAAGTCCGCAAGGGTTTCTGCGCCGTATCTTCGATGCACAACTGCCGGCCATCCTGGACCTTCTACGCGGCGGGCGCCTTGTCGATGCCGGAATTATCGACCCCCTTTTTATTGACCGCGCTGGCGAGGGAGTATGGCGTGACGATGGGCGCGATCTTCGCATCCTGACCTTCTGCGCCGCCGAAACCTGGGTACGCTGGTGGGAAGGTGGCGGTGCATCGAACGACAGCACCGCCGCCGAATAGTCGCTAGCGGCAGCGATCCGGTAGCGCCGCCTTCATTTCATCCCACTCGGCATAGCGCTCCGCGAACGGAGACGCCCGATCGCGTTTGCCGAGCAACCAATAATCGAACCACGCGATATTTTCCTCCATCGCCGCCATGCGGTTCGAAGGGATGTGAAAGACGTGCGTTTCGTCCGATGCGGCGCCCTCGCCCGGGAACAGACTGATCTGGGCCGGAACGCCGGCCTTGCGAAGCGCTTTGTAGAAATCGATCGCGCCGGTGTGCGGCGCCGCGACCTGCTGGAGGATGGCACCACATGCCACGCTTGCGCGGAGTGATGGGGAGAGCGCGAGATAGTTTGGCAAAACCTTGGGATCGAATGGCGGCCCTCCGAAAACGGCACGATAGGAATCCGGCATGTCCGGTTCGTAGACCGGCTCGAGATAGGCACCGTCGCCGCTGGATGCCGCGCGAAAAACATTTGACTGGGTCATGGCCACGTTCACCAGCTGCGAACCGCGGCTATATCCCGCAATCCCAACACGCTCGCGATCGATAATGCCTTCATCGGCCAGTTCAGAGACGGCATCCTCGAAGCTTGCAGCGCCCGTGAGCCAGAGCAGTTCCCGCATCCGCTCTGGCGGGAGCGTGGTGCGTTGAAGGCCCCACGCCTGGTCGGCCGCGCGAAGGTCGGCATTCAGCTGGCTGCTCGCCTCGTTGATGAGCAACACGACATAACCGCGCTCGGCGAGCGTCTGGACGGGATATTCCCATTGGTTGTCCTGCAGGGCAAAACGCTGGTCGGCATCATTGCCATGATTGACCACGATCGCAGGATAGCGCTGACCTTTCTCATAATCGCGCGGCCAGACGACATAGCCAGTAACCTTGTGGCCGTAGCGATTGGTCCAGCTGCGCGGCGTGACGTGCAAGGGAGCAACCTTCTCATGCTCAGGCGATATCGAGGCAACAGTCCGTACCCGCCCTGACGCGATATCGACGGTGACAAGCGACGGCGGCAGCGACTGCCCTTCGGCAAGGCAGGCCGCGACTGCGAGCGTCGGGGCGAAGTCGCATTTGGTGAGACTGCCGTTACCCCATATGGGCCGCACGCCCCGCCGGTCGATCACCCCGATTCCGAACCGCGGATCGTCAAGCGAGCGAATATTGACGACCGTCTGGCTTCCGTCGGATGCCCGCAGGCCACCGAAGGTGGCGCCGTGGCCGATCGAGAATGGGAACCGGCCATAGCTGTGCCGCCGACCGTCGTCGCCGACCTCGACGATCTCACGCGTGTCGCCAAGGCCATCGGATGCCAATTGTCCGCCGCGCGGCCCCCGCATCTGCCAATAGACATAATCGCGCGTCGATGCGACCTCGCGTGCGCGCCCTTCGGCAAAGGACCAGGCCATCGTCACGCGTCGTTCGCCGCCGCCCGGGTCAACCTCCTTAACAGGATAGCGAAGATCTTTCTCCGTCCAGATAACGTCGCCCTTAGACGCTATCGTCGTCCGGTCGCTGCGCGGACGGCGCGCGATCAATGTGACCTTCCCGTCGGGAGCACGGAGATAAATCGACGCGGTCGCCTGACCCAGTTGGCGCCGCAATCCGCGTTGGTCGCTCACCTTCTCATCGATTAGGATCTGGCGCTCATCGCTTACGGAGTCGAGCGTGACGAAGAACAGCCTGCGCCCGTCAGGCGACCAGCTGTAGGCGCGCACCCCGATCGTGAGCGGAGCATGCGCATAACCTGGCAATATCCGGTCTTCGACATCGCCAAAACGCGCGGTAGCGGGATGGGTGACGATCGGCGCAATATGGCCACCGGGTTCGATCCGGTAAAGCTGCACGCCATCGCCTCGATCGATCAACGCGCTCCAGGCGGCGCTCCCCGGAATGCGGCGTAACTGGTCGATCCAGGGCGCGCGAAGCAACTCGCGGCTTGAGCCGCTTTCCAGATCGACCAACGTCAGGCGCGAGAGGGTCGTGTCGCTGACGGCATCGGCCACGCGCGTCACATATGCGGCACTTTTGCCATCTACAGCGATCGCCACCGACCAGAGCCGGGGCACGGTGAGCTGGTCGGCAAGCGTCCAGCGACGCGCTGCCTCCCTATTTATTCCTGCGTCCGCATCCGGATTTCCATCGACCTTGCCGACCATCGCATTGGCAGGCGATGAAAGCAGAAATGCGATTGCTGAGGCGCAGCCGAGCATGAGACTTCCAGCCATGCTCACCACTCCTGCCGCACGGTAATGCCGAGGAAGCGACCAGCGGGTGAATAGTTCGTTGTGTCGTAAGGCGTGTCGGCGGCCGAAGTCGTCACGATCGGCGCTGGCTTCGCATTGAAGAGGTTCAAAGCGGCGAGCGATACTCGCGTCCCACGCCCGACTTCGACCTCTCCGTTAAGATCGACGGTGGTAAGGCCGCGCACCGTCGCCGCAGGCGACCGGCGCACGTCGGTGATCGCTGCCGAATGGCTGACGAAGGCCGCGAGCGACACACGGTCGGTCGACCAGCTCGCACCGCCGCGTGCGCGGAAGCGCGCCGGGTGGAAGAGCGTTCCAGCAAGCCGAGTCACAAGCGCGTCGGGACGGAGCTGCTGGCGACTGCGCAGCAGGGTGCCCGCCGCGGTGAGCGTCAGGTCGCCGCCACCGAAGGCGATTTGGTAGCGCAACGACAGGTCGGCACCGCGATAGCGCTGCCGAGCGATGTTGCGATCGCGCAGATCGAGAAAGGCGACAACATTCGCCGGATCATAGGCCGCTCCGCTCGCATTCTGGAATGGAGGCAAGGCGTCGTTGATGATCTCGCCCTGAAACGCCGCGGTCGGCGCACGAACAATTGAGTCCGCGAAGATCGGATTGTCGAGGGCGCCAAGCGACGATGCGAACGGCGTTGCCACGCGGTCGCGATAGTCGATGTCGAACCAGGCCGCGGTAATTTCCAGACCGTCCGCAGGTGTGAGTTGCGCGCTCAGTGTCCAGTTTTCCGAGCGCTCGGGGCCGATCCGGCTGTCGGAACCAGCGGCATAAAGCACCGTCGCGCCGGCGGGAAGACCGGCCCCGTACCGTGCCGCGGGCGCGAGAACCGCCGAATAGCCGCTATATTGCTGCAATAGTGTCGGCATTTTGAAAGAGCGGCCCCACGAGACCCCGAGCCGAAGCATGCCGGCGGGCTCCCACACCAGTCCGAGCTTGGGCGTGAGGATACCCTTAGAGTCCGAATAATCCTCGAAGCGCAGCGCGCCAGTGAGCGACAGTCGATGCAGCCCCGCCAAGTCCTGCGCCGGGGCCGTGATCGGCAGATGAATTTCCCCATAAGCAAAGATCGCATCGCGCCGCTTCACAAGATCGCCAACCGCGCCGCCTGTCTTTAGCTGATTACGGCGCGCTCCGGCTCCGATCGCAAGCCGAATATCGCCTGCCGGAAGCGCGAACAGCGGGCCCTGGAATCCTCCCTCGACCGCGAGATTGCGGTTGAAGAAGCTCCGATCGAAACTCGCGATTTCGGCGCCGCCCGCGAATAGCTTGGTCACCCCGGCAGTTCGATCCGTGCCGAAGAAGCCGCTGGTCTTGAAAGTCCAGTCGCCCCCTATTTCCACTTTGAGCGTCGGCGCAACGCCGAAAATCTCCGAGCGAGTTGCCGCGTCGATCCCCGATGTGCGCGGATCGGCAGTAAGGGTGAATCCCGTTACCGCGTGGTTGCGGCTACTCTTGTACAGCATGTCTGCCGACAGCGTCACACTCGTGCCAAGCGCCTGATGTCCGCTGATCAGTAAGGAATGTCGCTGCTGCGTAGGAAAGAGGGTGCTCGCAGGGTTCGCGGTGCCGGTATAGGAACGGTCGCCAGCAAAAATAGCGGTCGACCGGCTATAATCATAGGCGGCAATCACACCGCCAGACCTCCAGCGCGTGCCACCGAGCAGACCATATTGCTGCTGGACGTTCCCGCCGTCGGTCGAGGCACCGACACGCGCCATCGCGGACGCACCGTCATAATCGCTTTTCAGGATGATATTGACGACGCCTGCTACCGCGTCCGCGCCATAGATTGCTGATGCTCCGTCGGCGACGATTTCGACACGTTCAACCGCCGACACCGGGATTGCGCTGACGTCGATTACCGATGACACGCCGGTGTAGGCAAAGCGATTGCCGTTGAGCAACGTCAGCGTCGCGTTGGGACCAATCCCGCGCAGGTTGAAAGTCGAGGCGCCGTTGACGTTGGCATTTTCATTGCCCGCGCCCTGTCCATTTCCGATGCCGGGATTCTGACCGCCCCCGAAGTTCTGCGGCAGACTGCGCGCGACTTCGCCGAGATCATTCTGGCCGGCTGTGCGAATATCTTCGGAGGTTATCCGAATGACCGGCGCGGCGGGAGCAACGCCGGCGATCCGGGAACCCGTCACGATGATAGGCTCGTCGTTCGAAGCAGCCAGGGGCGCCACTGCACTCTGCGAAATGATAACCGAGCCGGCTTCGAATCTTGCTGTGAGCCCGCTGTCCTTCAGCAGCGCCTCGATCGCCTCGCGCGTCGTCAGCACGCCTTTAAGGAGCGGCGCTGTCTTTCCTTCAAGATCGCGCGACGAAGCATATAGTTCGACGTTGGCGGTCTTGGCGACGCTGCGCAGCGCGTCACCGAGATCCTGCGCAGGTTGGTCGTAAGACTGGCGCTGTTGCTGCTTGGCCAGTGCCACCGCCGGCGAAAGACAGGCGGCGCTGCCGACCAGCAGCGCTACCAACGAACGGGACTTTTTCAACATACTCACTCCCCCATATTCTCGGCCCTGCTTCAGGCAGGCGGCCAGTGGGGGTGCGTTGACGGGGCGAAGGGGAGCCCCTTAGTCTGTCAGTGAAAAAATTAGCGGCGGCGCAAACGGATGGCGTTCGCCGAGCGTTCGACGCTGAGACCGAACAGGCTTGCGATCCGTTCGGCGAAGGCATCGGTCTCGCTGAGACGGAAACGGCCAGAAACCTCAAGTGCTGCGCTTGCCGTATCGTCGATCACGATCGGGATAACGGCATAGCGATTGGCCTCGGCAACCAGTTGGTCGAGCCTGATCGAACGATACTCGGCCCAGCCTTCGGGCCAGCTTGCAGGAATGCCAGACGCGCGGGCAACTTCGAGCTGCAACTTGCCATCACGCCGATAGGTCCGCGTCTTTCCCTGTGACAGCGCCGTCGCCGGACCGACTCGCGCGTCTGTGCGCAGTGCGGCTTCGCCGTGCCGGAGGACTGTGCTGACCGTTCCGGCCTCGTCGAGGCTCAGATCGATCTCGGCATTGTTCGCGATTGTCGTGCCTCGCCCCGCGTCAATACGAAGCGGGATATCCTGTCTGGCGATGGAAAGACGGACCCGGCCCTTGATCAGGCGGACGCTTCGGTCGCCGTCTCCGAACACGACGTCCAGTCGGCTGTCGGTGTCGAGCGTCGCGCTCGAGCCGTCGGCAAGCCGGAACGAGCGGATCTCGCCGCGCTGCGTAATCAGGGGTTCGGCGGCGCGCGCGATCGAGCCGCTGCCCGGCTGGCCGGGAAGGGAGGCCCCTCCAGCCCCGATGGCTACGATCAGGAGTGCGATTGCGGTCGCGGCGGCGCCCCATGGCAGCCAGCCGCGAACCCGGCCCCGCCGCGCTTCGACATGGCTGGTTCCGTGGCGCTGCGATGTTTTGAGAACGGCCAAGGCTGCCATGCGGCGTTCGGCGCGGCGGTAGGCTTCGCCATGATCGGCCGATTCGAGGAGCCACGCTTCAAACTCTCCGCGCAGCGCGCCGGCATCCTCGCCGCGCATTTTGATCAGCCAAGCCTGGGCTACCTCGTCGACGGGGTAGTCGCCGCCGCTTGTCTTGGTCATCGGCCTCCGTCCACCACCTTCGAGATTCGTCCGAGCGCCTTCATCATATGATATTCCACCGTCGCGATGCTGATGCCAAGCAGTTCATGTATCTCGCGATAACTGAGTTCGTCCACCCGGTGCATCAAAAAGACGCGCCGCGTTTTTGGCGGCATGGCGTCAACGGCAGCTTCGTACAGCCGCAGCAAGTCCGCGGCATCGAGGTTCCATTCCTGCGCGGCAGGCGTCGCGCCGTCGCTGTCTTCGCGAAGCGGAAAGAAGGTCGCTCGCGCGGACTTCTGGCGCCGCGCTCGATCGATCAGAAGATTTTGGGCGATACGGCGAAGAAACCCGCCCGGATTGACGAGCTGGTGACGCTGCGCGCTCCCCGCGGCGCGCGCGAAGACTTCCTGCACCAAGTCCGGCGCTTCATCAGATCCCGCTTTGCGGCGCAGGAAATGGAAGAGCGACGTGCGATGCGTCCGATACATCGCGTCCAGATCGTGCCTGGCTTCAGGCTGCTGATCGACGGGCGGCGGACGATCGGCGGGATGCGCATGGCAGGCCGACGACACCGAGAACGGGTGACGCGGCGGGGCACGGTCGCCGCAGGTACAGGAAGACACGACAGAAAATCCCGGAGGCACGAGCGGGACAGCCGGCTTTCGCCAGATGCCCGTCTCCCAGTGCTGTGCCGCCGTTTGGTCGCTCGCGCGAACCATGGACCGGTTGGGCCGCCGGTCCGGTCAGGGACTGGCGCATATGATGCCTGGCGAAATATTCCGCGCAGGAGCTGCCAGCGATGCTCCTGCGCGGTAGAATCATGTCAATTGTGGGCGGCCCTGACAAGCAAAACGTCACTCCCTTTTCGGCCAGCGATCATGGCTGTCGACCTGGATGACCGGCGATCGTTCGGGCGTAGCTGGCCGCTTCATGCGCGCGCCTCTCATGATAGCCGAGCAGGAGGTTGCGAACTTGCGCCTGCGGCTCGGCATCGGCGACAGCGTGGGCGATCGCATCATACTCCGCGTTGACATCGGCGAGGATCGCGGCATCGAAATGACGCGATAGCTGAAGCCGGTCTCCAATCGCCGCAATGCTGGCGACGATCTCGCTGTTCGACGAGCGTTCGGCGATAGCCAGGAACAGGTCAGCGACGCGATCGGGATAGGGCTGGTCAGCGGGGACCGACGCTGCCGACCCCTTTGGTGCCGTTGCGAGCGCCGCGAGCAGCAGGATCAGGTGCAACTCGAGCAGGTCGCGAAACTCCGTCTCGCTTAGCCGATGCACATGAAAGCCCTCGCCCGGCATGAAATCGACCATTCGCTCGCCATTGAGCCGGTAGAGGCTGTCGCGCACCGGGGTCACGCTGACTCCGAGGTCGTCGGCAAGACGGGCGGCCTCGATCCTGGTGCCGGTCGCCCACTCTCCGGTCATCAGTCGACGCTTGATCGCCTCATAGGTCGGCTCGAACACATGCGCGGGGCTCATTGTCCGTTCCTTTCCGCGGCAGCGAATTCGGACATGGCGTCGGCCTGGTCGGGACGGAGCGCGTCGATCGCGCCGATATGCGCCGGCAGTTCGTCTTGCAGCAGGATCGAGGGGCATTGCCCTTCGTAATTGCCGAGATTGGGACGGTGCTGGGCATAGCCGGCGAGGGCGGCAAGTTCGGTCGGGAAGTGCTTGGCGATCTCGGGCGGGTAAGCGAGCCACGGATTTTCATAAGGTTTCAGCCAGCCGAGGCTGTAGCTGACGAGCACACCGCGCCGGACCTCCTTGCTGAGGTTCGAGCCCGCCCCATGCGCGGTCGATCCGAGAAAGCAAATTGCTGAGCCCGGTTTGCATTCCGCGAAGATCGGCTGGCCGAGATCGGTTTTCGCCATCCCCGGCACGCCGTGGCTTTGCGGGAAGATGCGCGTGGCGCCATTCTCTTGTGTGAACGGGGTCAGCGGCCACAGCACATTGACGAGATATTCCTGGGTGCCGTCGGCCCCGCGCCACATATCCTGGTCGCGGTGCGGGAACTGCCGCACCTCGCCAGGATGAATTTCGATCGCCTGCGTCAGGTTGAGCTGGATCCGGTCGCAGCCGGTGCCGAGAATGGTCTCCACCGCAGAAAGGATGAGCGGATTGAGTACCAGTGCCGCCATGTGCTCCGATCGCTTGAGCAGGCCGCCGAAGCGCTTTGTTCGGCGGCCGTAGAAATTGCCCTCGCAAAAAGGCGTCGCGGCAAAGATCGGATCGAGATCCCTCGCGAGGGCATGGACGCGCCCGATCGCCTCGTTGCCGAGGATGCAATAGCCTTTGCGGCGCAGCTCATCGACGAGCAGGGCAGGAAGATCGGCTTCGGTCAGGCTGCCATCCTGATAGCGGCGCTCGGTCCAGGCGATGCGGAAGCTGTCCTTCGAGGCGCGAATGACGCTCGAAACATCCACCGCGACCTGAAACTTGCCGACCTCGGCGAAGGGGTCGTTGGTCCGCGCATAGTCATTGAGCGCCTGCGCGCCGGTGGCGCTCGCGAAATCATAGGCGCTGAGCCAGTCGGCGCGCAGCACGACCGGATCGGCGGGGATCGAGCGAACATGCTCGATGAAGCGGGCGAGGTGGAAAGCGATCTGCGGATCGGTCGGCCGGTAGTCGCCGTCGGCCGGCGCTACGGCGCGCGCGGCGCCGATCTTGTCGACCTCGACGACCCAGGGGGTGATCGTGCCGCGCGACGCTTGCCAGACGAGCCCGCCGGCCAGTCCGCCCGAGATGAGGAGTGAGCCGAAGAAGGCGAGCCGCCAGTTCTTCGCCTGGACGCGCGCCGAGCCGATGCGATCGTCCCAGACCTGCGCGGCGCGCTGATAGGGTGTGACCGGCTCGGGCGCGCGGCCATAATGATTGGAGGGTCTTTTGAACATGGGATCAGTCCTTTTCGCTGATATCGGGCGCCGATCCGCCGCCATGGCTGTCGCCGCCCTTCAGGGTCTGGGCGCCGATGGTCGCGCCCTGCGTCATCGTCTGGCGCCGCCGCATTGCGGCGGCCCAGGCCGGGGGTCCGTCCGCGCCGCGCGCAGGCGCGGCACTGTCGGCGCGCCCATCGCGACCCGCCGCGAAGTTCGACCGGATGCGCTCGGCCATGCTGCGAACCGGACCGGCAGCGCCGCTAGCCGCGGTCCGCGCCACATTGGCGAGCCCCGCTCCAAAAGCCTTCGCCCCGCTCTTCCCGGCCGATCCCGCGGCATAGGCAGCCGAAGCACTGCCTGCTCCGCGCGCCCCAGCCGCCGCCGCTCCGCGAGCAGCCGTTGCGGCCGCTCCCGTTGCGAGCGTGGCCCCCGCCGCCCCGGCAGCGAGCGTCGCGCCGGCCGCGATCGCGGTGCCTGCCGCCGCGCCAGCCCCAAGCTGCGGGCCGCCGGCGACGATGCCATTGGCGATCGAAGGACCGAAGATGCCGAGGCCGAGCAGGGTCAATGCGCCGAGCGCAATCGCCATGACCTGTTCGATGTCGGGCTCCGGCCCAAGCCCCGCCTGCATGAAGCGATCGAACAGGGTCGTGCCGATGCCCGTGATGACCGCGAGCACGAGCACCTTGATGCCCGAGGAGACGATATGCCCCAGCACACGCTCGGCCATGAAGGCGGTGCGGCCAAAGAAGGCAAAGGGCAGCAACACGAAGCCGGCGAGGGTCACCAACTTGAATTCCAATATGGTGACGAAGACCTGCACCGCGAGGATGAAGAAGGCGAGGACGACGATCACCCAGGCGATCAGCAGGATCATGATCTGCACGAAATTGGTGAACAGCCCGACCGGCCCCACAAGGTCGGCGGAGGCATCGAGCAGGGGCTGCGCCGCATCGATCCCGGTCGCGGCAACGACGCCGGGGCGCATGAAGTCGCCGATCGCCATAGCGCCGCCGCTGGCCTTGCCCGTTCCGCGCATGATTGGTCTGTGCGACGACGCCGAGGTCATCGGCTCGGACTTCTATGTCATGGACTATGTGCGCGGGCGGTCCTTCTGGGATCAGCGCGCGATCCGCGCGCCGAACGTCGGCGAGCTTTATACGGCGACCACCGGCCTGTTCCCGACCATCGGTTCGGTCGCCAACGGTGCCGGCGATCCGTGCGACACGCGCAGCGCGTTCCGCAATGGCGCCAATGCGGCGCAGGTGCGGGCGATCTGCGTCGCGCAGGGGATGCCCGACGTGCTCGCCGACTCCTATATCAACAATGTCACGCAGGTGGCGGCCTTCCTGTCGGGCAACGCCAATCTGAAGCCCGAAAAGGCCGACACCTGGACGGTCGGCGCGGTGCTGTCGCCGCGCGCGGCGTCGCCGTGGCTGTCGAACCTGCGCGCGTCGGTCGACTATTATAATATCGCGATCGACGACGCGATCGCGACGATCCCGGTGTCGGTGTCGCTCAACAAATGCTTCAACGCCGACGGCAGCAACCCGAGTTACGACGCGAATAATTTCTTCTGCGCGCTGATCGGCCGCGACGTCAATTCGGGCGGCATCACCAACGCGCTGCAACCCTATCTGAACCTTGGCGGCTACAAGACCGCGGGGGTCGACGTGCAGCTCGACTGGTCGGTGCGCCTCGCTGACGTCGGGCTCGGCGACGGGTCGGGGCGCTTCGGCATTTCGTCGGTGATCAACTATCTCGACAAGTTCGAGATCCAGAACCTCCCCGGTGGGCCGTTCCAGGATTTCGGCCGCACGATCGGATCGGGAACCACGCTGCCGCGCTGGCGCTCGACGACCTCCTTCACCTTCGGCACCGACAGCATGAGCGCGCTGCTGCGCTGGCGGCACATCGGCGCGATGATGGATGCGTCGAAGGTCACGAACGACGCGAGCACGACGCCGGGGGTCAAGGCCTATGACTATTTCGACCTCTCGCTGCGGGTCGACCCGGCCGAGCGCTTCAGCCTGCGCTTCGGGGTGAACAATCTGTTCGACAAGACGCCGCCGGTGGTCAGCGGCGTGCTCGGCCAGACCGACGCGAGTACCTATGACGTGCTCGGCCGCACCTATTATCTCGCCGCTACGGCGCGCTTCTGATGGTCAGGAAAGGGAGAAGATCTATGCCCAAATGGATGCGATCGGCGGCGGTCCTCGCCGCCTTCGGCCTCGCGGCGGGAACCCCGGCGCTGGCGGCGGAGGCGCCCGCCGCGCAGGCGGCGTCCGCTCCCGTGGCGGGAACGCTGATCGAAAGCGCGCCGCTCGCGCCCGAGGTCGGCCTCGACGGCGCGGCGCAGGCTTTTGCCATCCGGTACGGCTCGACCGACGGCGTCACCGGCAGCGGCGCGGTGCCGGTGACCGGCGCGCTGTTCATCCCCAAGGGCACGCCGCCCGCGGGGGGCTGGCCGCTGATCGCCTGGGCGCACGGCACCGTCGGCATCGGCGACGATTGCGCGCCGTCGCGCAACCCGCGCTCGGCGCGCGACCGCACTTACCTCGATCATTGGCTGGGTGAGGGCTATGCCGTCGTCGCGACCGATTATCAGGGGCTGGGCGGGCCCGGACCGCACGCCTATCTCAACACCCGCGTCGAGGCTTATTCGGTGCTCGATTCGGTACGCGCGGTGCTTGGCGGCGATTTCGGCCTCGCGAACAAGGTGCTGCTCGTCGGCCAGTCGCAGGGCGCCGGCGCGGCCTTCGCCACCGCGGGCTATGCGGCGGACTATGCGCCCGACGTCAATTTGCGCGGGACGATCGCCACCGGCCTGCCCAACCTTGCCGTGGCGGGGGAAACGAGCCGCAGCGACGGCGACAAGCCCGACCGGCTGATCGCCTATCTGCTCTACATCGCTTCGGCGGCGCAGCAGATCGACCCCAAATATGATCCCGCCGCCGTGATCACCGAGCGCGCGATGCCGCTCTACCGGCAAGCAGCCGACACCTGTGTCGTCGATATGTTCAATGCGGTGGTCGAGGCTGGACTGACCCGCGCCAACAGCTTCAGGACCGACTTCTGGCATCATTATGCGCCGATGCTGACCTATGCCGACTATCCGACGCTGCATATCGCCACGCCGGTGTTCATCGGCACCGGCGCCGAGGATGTCGACACGCCCGCGGCGATGCAGAAAACGGTCGTCGATGGCGCCTGCGCCGCGGGTTCGACAATCGAATGGCACGTCTATCCGGGGCTCGACCATTCGGGGACGGTGAACCGCTCCTTCACCGATTCGCGCCTGTTCGCGCAGCAGGTGATGGCGGGCAAACCCGTCGCCGGAACCTGTTCCGCCAAGGCGAGCTGAAAAAACCGCGCGGCAATCCGGAGCGGGCATAAGCCCCTCCGGATTGCTTGGCGTCGCTCGCGACGACGGGCGCGGCCTGTCAATCAGCGGTTGCGGTTATCGTTACGCTCTTCGCGACCGCCCTGCCGGGGAGCGGATTGGGCGGCGGGCTGGCCCGCGGCCTGGTCCTGCTGCTGGGCGGTGTCCTTGAGCTGGCCCTTGGTCATGCCGGTGACGAGCACGTCGCCCGACCCCGCGAAGCTGGCGGCGGGAAGCGTCGCGGTGCGGTTGCCGACCTCGACCGTGACCGCCTCGACGACGCCGCGCCCGGTCTGGCGCAGTTCCTGCACATAGCCGATCACCTTGCCGCGCGCATCGGTCACCGCCATGCCGGGCTCGACCGCGAACATGCCGCTGCTGCTGGCCGCGCCGCTACCCGCGGCGGCGAGCTGACCCAGCGCGCCCTGGAAGCTGCCCGCGGCCGAACCGGCGGCGCTGGTGCTGCCTGAGACGTTCGACAGCGTGCCGCCCGCCCGGTCGCGGACAGTCCCGACCGCACCGCGGGTCGTGCCGGTGACGGTCGATGTAGTGCTCTGCGCCGCGCCCTGAAGCGTGCCGGTGGTCTGGCCGACGAAGTCGGTGCCGACCGCCTGCGCGTCGAGGCTGCCGCTTCCCGAGGCGCCGCCCGAACCATTGGCGTTTCCGCCTATGGCATGGCCGAGCAGATCGCTATTGCCGTTCGCCGATCCCTTGCCGTTCGCATCGGCGCTGCCCTTGCCATGCACGCGGCCCGAGCGGCGATCGACATTCGCTTCGCCGCGGCCCGAACCGGTGAGGTCGCCGGCGCTGCCGATCGTGCCGCCGATCGGGCCGGTCGGGTTGCCGAGCGTCCCGCCCAGCGTGCCGCCGAGGCCGCCGGTGAGGCCGCCGCCGCCGCCGAGCAATTGCGCCGCGGCCGGCGCCGAGAAGGCCATGGCCGACGCGGCGAGCGCGAGGGCCGGAATGAAAATGCGATAGGTCATTGTCCTGCTCCTGAATCTGCGGCCCGGAGGGGTGGGCCTGTGGAGAGAACGATGCCGGGGTCGATTTTCTTCCGAATAATTTCGGCAGCGGGTCAGCGGCCGCCGCAGGTGCCGCAGACCAGGCCGTGGCCGTAGATTTTGTCGCGGCCCCTTTTGCCGAGATCGCGCGCCTCCATCACGAGGGCGGCGACCGCCGGACCGATGGCATCGATCGACGGCGCGGGATAGCGGAGCGCGAGTCGGCCCGCGACGAGCGGCGCCGCGAAGGAGGTGCCGCGCAGCCGATCGGTGCTCTGCGCGCCGGTCGCCGCCAGCACGGCGTCGCCGGGCGCCGCGAAATCGACGTGCAGCGCGCGGCCTGCTTCGGGAAGCGCGCGGTCTTTCGCATCGACCCCCGTCACCGCGAAGACGCCGGGATAGGAGGCCGGATAGGCGGGCGGCGCGGCGGGCCCGTCGTTGCCGACCGCCGCGACGATCAGCATCCCGCGCTGCCGCGCGCGCGTCACTGCCGCCGACAGCAGCTTGTTGTCGGGGCCGACAAGGCTGATCGTCGTCACCGCGACGCCGCGCTCCGCCAGCCAGCCCAGCGCGCGGGCGATCGCGCTCGCATTGCCGCCCGCGGGGTCGGTGCCATAGACATCGGCCGCGAGCAGCCGCCGGCCGGGCGCGGCCCCCTGCACCGACCCGGTGCCGATGAGCAGCGAGGCGACCGCGGTCCCGTGGCGGTTTGCCGACGGTGCACCCTTCGCAAAGCCGCGCTGTTCGACGCGTCCCGCGATCGATGGATGCGCGGCGACGCCGCCGTCGATCAGGCCGAGCGGCACTGGACGTGCACCCGCGCCCGTCGCCGCCGCGAGCGCAGCGTGCGGCAACGCGCCGCCCGGCCCGCTGGCGAAATAGAGATTGTCGACATCGATCTCGGCCGCGGGGAGCAGCTTTGCCAATTGCTTGCGCGCGCGCGCGAGGCTGCGCCCCTCCGGCACGCGAAAGCGCGCGATGTCGAGGTCGAGCCCCGCGATATGGTCGCGGTCGAGCAGGGCAAAGCCTTGTTGGCCCGCGCGTGCGATCATTGCCGCGTCGATCCCGCTCGCGACGAGGACGCCGCGCACCGCGGGCTCGCCACGGTCGTCGAGTTCGATACTCTCGCGATGGCTGCGCAGCAGCGTGGTGATCCGGTCGAGTCGAAGCCCGGTCAGCCTGTCGGGCGCCGAAAGCAAAGGCTCGGCGTTCAGTTCGGGCAAGGACGGCAGCGTGCGCGCCGGGTCGGGAATCTGGACCTGCGGCAAGGCAAGCTGCGCGTCCGCGCGTGGCCCGATCGCGGCGATCAGCAGGCAAAGCATCATCGGCAGGACGGCCCGGAGTTTCATTTCACCTCTCGCAAAAATCGTCCCCGGACGGAATGGGGGGCGCTTTCCCGGAAAAATTTAGCATGTCGCGGAAGAAACGATAGAAGGCCGTCGTTTCTTCCTCGGACAATCGAAAAGGCGATCATGCGCTTTGAAGAGGAACTGGTCGAGCTGCTGCCCCGTCTGCGCCGTTTCGCGCGCGGACTGGCGCAGAGCGCCAGCGACGCCGACGACCTGTGCCAGGCGGCGATCGAGCGCGCGCTGAAATCGCGCGAACAGTGGCAAGACGGAACGAGACTGGACAGCTGGATGTACCGCATCACCCGCAATCTCTGGATCGACGAGCGCCGCGCGGCGAGCCGGCGCGGCGTTCATAGTCCCATCGACGAGGCCGCGACGCAGGTCGCGGGCGACGGCGCCGCCGAGGTCGAAGCCGGCGCACTGCGCGGCGATGTCGGCGGCGCGATGGCGCAGCTTCCCGACGAACAGCGTGAGGTGGTGATGCTCGTCCTCGTCGAAGGCTATGCCTATCGCGAGGCGGCTGAGATATTGGAGGTGCCGATCGGCACCGTCACCTCGCGCCTCGCGCGCGGCCGCGAGACGTTGATGCATTTGCTGGGAGAGGCGGCATGAGCTTCGATTCCGCCACCGTTGCCGCCTTCGTCGACGGCGAACTCGACGACCTGACGGCACGCCGGATCGCGCGCGAGGCCGAGAGCGATCCCGCGCTGGCGGCCGAGATCGAACGCCACCGCGCGCTGAAGGCCCGGTTGACGGCGCATTTCGGGCCGATTGCCGAAGAGGCGGTGCCCGAGCGGCTCCGCGCGCTGCTGGTGGACGCCAGGGTCGACACCAGCTTCGCCGATCGCCGCGAAGCGAAGCGCGCGCGCTTCGCGCCGGTCCATTGGGGGGCGATCGCGGCGTCGCTGGTGCTGGGGCTGACGATCGGCCTGAAGCCTTGGCTGCCCGCGTCCGATGTGACCAGCGCGAACGGCACGCTGGTCGCCGCGGGACCGCTGGCGCGGGCGCTCGACACGCAACTCGCCTCGAACCAGCCCGCCGATGCCGCCGTGCGGATCGGCCTGAGTTTCCGGGACAAGCAGGGCCGCACCTGCCGCAGTTTCGAGGGGGCCGTGCTTTCGGGCATCGGATGCCGCGAGGACGGGCGCTGGACGCTCGAACGCGCGCTGCGCGGGGAAGGCAGGCGAGACTATCGTCAGGCCTCCTCGGGCGCGCTGGCGGCCGATGTGGCGGCGATGCTGGCGGGCGATCCCTTCGATGCCGCCGCCGAACGCGCCGCGCGCGACCGCGGCTGGTCCGATTGAGCATCGCCCTCTAGAGGGTCGCCGGTCGCGGTCTTGGGGCGGCCGCCATGGCGCGCGCATAGCCGCCGGGCGCGAGCCGCGCGATCAGCACGGCGACAACCGCTATGCAGCCGAGATGGAGCAGCCAGCCGGCGACGAAACCGCCGGTGCGGTCGTGCAGTGCGGCGACGATCCATGGCGGCAGCGCCGCGAGCAGGAAGCCGCCCCCCTGCATCAGCGCCGACAGCGCACCGGCGTCGGCCGCGTCCGCCAGATGATCGAGCGCGACGATCATCATCAGCGCGAAGCACCCGCCGAGCCCGGCGCCGAGCAGGATCGCGATGACGAGCGGCGCGGCCTGTGGCGCGAAGGCGAGCCCGGCAAAGCCGGCGGCCTGCATTGCGAGCGTTAGCGCCAGCCAGCCGCGCCGGTCGGTCCGTCCGCGCGCCGCGATCGGCAGCAGCAGCGCCGCCGCCGCCTGCGCGATCGCCAGCACCGCGAGCAGGGTGCCGCTGGCGGCGACGCCGCGCCCCTGATCCTGATAATAGGGGGCGAGCCAAGCGACCGACGAGGCATAACCGCCGTTGACCAGCCCGAAGCAGGCCATCAGCAGCCAGGTGCGCGGGCGGCGAAGCAGCACGCCCATGCTTCCGTGCCCCGTCCGCGCCACCTCGTCGCGCGGCAGACGCGTCGCCAGCGCGAGCGCCGCTACCGCCGGTGCGGCGAACAGGGCAAGGCCGGCGCGCCAGCTTCCGGTCGCCTCCGCGAGAAGCGGGGCGGCCTGCGCGCCGAGCGCGCCGCCTCCCATCAGCATCGCCGAATAGAGCCCCATGACGATCGCCACGCGCTGCGGAAAATCGCGCTTGATGACGCCGGGCAGCACCGCCTGAACGACCGCCACGCCGAGCCCGCAGAGGAGCGCGGTGCCGAGCAGCAGCGCGCCGCTCGCGGCGAACAGGCGGAGGAAGGAGCCGAGCGCGAGCAGCGCCAGCGCCAGCACGACCAGCCGTCGCGGCGCGATCCTGCGCTGGAGCAGCGGTCCGGCGAAGGCACCGATCCCCATCAGCAGCATCGGCAGCAGGGTCAGCAGCGCCATATCCTGCAACCCCAGTCCGGTCGCCGCGCCGATTGCCCCCGTAAGCGGCCCGATCCCGGTCAGGAAGGGTCGGAGGTTGAGGCCGATCAGCGCGATTGCCGCGAGCGGGAGCAGGCGGGCGGATTTCATCCCGCCTTCGCCTGCTGGTTTCGCGCCCAGTTGGCGTAAAGGGCGGGTTCGCCCTGCGGGACGTGGCGGATCGTCATCGTCTGTTCGGCGAAGGGCTTGGCGAGGTCCGCATAAATTGTGGCGGTCGACAGGCCATAGGGTGCGCCGTCCTCGTTCGAATAGGCATAGGTGACCGCGCCGATGCCCGACAAGCGCATCGCCGCCAGGCACATCGGGCAGGGATGCCCGCTCGCGAAGACCGCGCAGCCGCGAAGGTCGGGCGAGCCGATCGCGCGGCTCGCGGCGCGGAGCGCGCCGAGTTCGGCGTGCGCGGTCGGGTCGCCGGTCGCGAGAATCTCGTTGACCCCGGTCGCGATCACCGCGCCGTCCCTGACCACCACGGCGCCGAAGGGGCGGCCGCCATCGTCGGCATTGGCGCGCGCGAGAGCAATCGCTTCGGCGAGGAAGTGTCCGGTATCGTCCATCATCGGGCCTTTCTGCCTATTTTGCCGCCGCGGCGTTCCACGCGGCGACCTTGGCGCGCGTGTCGGCGAGCATCTTGTCGAGCGCCGCGCGGTCATAGGCGGCGCCGCGCAGCACCACGGCGCGGATCGCGCGCGTCGCGGCGATGTCCTGAAGCGGGTCGCGGTCGAGCAGCACGAGGTCGGCGGCCTTGCCCGCCTCGACCGCGCCATAATGGTCGAGCTTGCCGAACCAGGCGGGACCGGCGCGCGTCGCGGAGGCCAGCGCCTGCGCGGGCGTCAGCCCCTTGTCGACGAAGATGCCGAGCTCCTGATGCAGCGCGATGCCGGGATAGTTGAACGAATTGAGGAAGCCCGCGTCGGTCCCCGCCATGATCGTCACGCCCGCCTTTTGCAGCATCGGCAGCACCGATGCCTCATGCTCATATTCGGCGTGGCGCGCGGCGATTCCGGCAGCGTCGGCCTTGGCGGCGCGATCGATGCGCCACTGATAGGTCGCGCGCAGGCCGGGGCCGATCAGGCCGAGATAATCGTCGTTTTTGTGATCGTCCCGGTCGAGATAGGCGATGACGCGGCTGCCGTTCAGCGTCGGGGTGACGAACACGCCCTTCGCGGCGAGCTTGCGATAGGCGGCCATCGCGGTTTCGGGGTCGAAGCCCGCGTCGATGCGGCGATAGGCCTCGGCGCGGTCGATGCGCCCGGCGGCGAAATCGGCGGCGATCGCCGCTTCGTCCTTCACCCCGGCCTTATAGGCATAGCCGATATGCTCGATCGAGCTGATCCCGGCATCGACTGCCTGATCGACGGTGAGCGCGAGCGGGATATGACCCGAGACGCGCAGCCCCGCCGCGCGCACCTTGCGGATCGCGTAGAGGAAGAGGTCGGGCTTCATCGTGCTGTCGGTGATCTTGACGAAATCGACGCCTAGCCCGGTCAGCTTGGTGACCGCCGCATCGACATCGGCCTCCGACCCGGTTTCGATCGTGCCCTTCCAGATCGGCTTGATGCCTTCGATCTTGGGGCCCGAGCTCAGCAGGGTCGGGCCGAACAGCTTGCCGCTCGCAATCTCGCCGCGCCATGCCAGCACGTCGTCCGGCAGGTCGCCCGAGGCGTCGCGCACCGTCGTGATGCCGTGCGCGACATAGAGCGGTAGTAGCGCCTTATTCTCCTCGACCAGCGCCGGGCCGCCGCCGAAATGGACGTGCATGTCCCAGAGCCCGGGGATCAGGAAACGCCGGCTGCCGTCGATGGTGCGTCCGGCGGACCATGCCTTTGCAACGTCCGCGTCGCCGCCGACCGCGACGATCACGTCGCCTTTGGTCGCGACCGCCTGGTCGGCGATCAGCCGCGCGCCGGCGACGTCGACGATCGTTGCGTGGCGGATCAGCAGGTCGGCCTGCTCCTTCGCGGCGGCGGCGGTTGACAGGGGCAGCAGGGCGAGCCCCGCGAGAAGGACGGATACCAGCTTCTTCATGGCGTCGGATTCCCGGTTGTTGAATGATCCTTCGCAGATAGGCCTTTGGCGCATCATTCTCCAATGAGATGTTTAAATGCCTATCATTCATCTTTAAGATGATGCCATGTTCGATCCGCGCCTCCTCCGCGCCTTCGTCGCGATCGCCGACACCGGCAGCTTCACGCAGGCGGCCGAGCGGCTCCACAGCACCCAGTCGACGATCAGCCAGCAGCTTGCGCGGCTCGAGCAGGCAGTCGGGCAGGTACTGATCGATCGCGCGGCGCGGCCGGTTCGCGTCACCGCGCCGGGCGAACGGTTGCTCGGTTATGCGCGCCGCATCCTGGCGCTGCAGCAGGAGGCGGAGACGCTGCTCGCCGATCGCGCCGGCACCGCGGCGATCCGCATCGGCGTTCCCGAGGATATCGTCACCCTGCCGATGAGCGAGATTTTCGCGCGCTTCGCCGAACGGCATCGCGAAGTGCGCCTCGACGTCACCACCGGGCTCAGCCGCGATCTCGACCGCCGTTTTCGCGCGGGCGAGTTCGACATCGTCGTCGTCAAGGAAGCCGCCGCGAGCCCCGACCATCGCGCGACCTTTCCCGAGGCGATGGCCTGGTTCGAGAGCGCGGAGCGCGCGCGGCCGTGGACCGATCCCGTCCCGCTCGTGACCTTTCCGCCGGGTGGCCTCTATCGCGAGGCGATGTTCGAGCGCGTCGACCGCGCCCGCCGCCATTGGTATGTCGCCTTCACTGCGACCAGCCTCGCCAGCGTCCGCACCGCGGTCGCGGCCGGGCTCGGCCTGTCGCTTCTCCCCCGCGCCGCGGCCGAAGGGTGCGGGATACGGCCCTATGCCGGGTTCGGCGAGGCGGCGGCGATGGCGGTCTCGGTCTATTCGTGGGAGGATGCGGGCGAGATCGGCCTGCTGCTCGGCCATATCAAGGCGGTGTTGCAGGGCCGCTACGAGGCGTATCGCGCGCCCTTCGGGATATGAGCGAGCGGATCGCGGGAGGCACGATTCAAGCCGAAACGCACCGCCCGAAAGAATTTCTTCGCTTGACGATTCCTAAATCAATCATTTAAGTTGAATTTGTCGCTCGAAGCTGGTCGGGACGGGCGACGGGCTCTCCCGCCTTCTCTCCTCGACCCGCGGCTTTTGACCGGGAAGCAGCTTGCTCCGCGTTACCAACGGCTAAAGCGCGTAATGCTCGGGCGACGGCGCCAGGCATTGCGTTCCCCCAGCAGGGGTATTGCGATGCGCATGTGTAGCAGCAGGTCTTGAACCGATGCCGATCGGGTCCGGCGCTTTTCGCCGGCCCGTCCTTCTTTGCGTCGTGCCCCGCCCTGGCGGGAGCGCGGCTTTGGTCCGGCGCCGCCAGGCAAATGCGCGCGCCGGCGACAGGTGAATCCATGCCTTTACTGACTCCATCCGATCTGTCGGATCTCGCTCGCTATCCCGCGTCCCTGCGCAGCGCCGCCCGCGCGCTGTGGGGAGGCGGGCTGGCGACCGCGCGTAGCGGCCTGGCGCCGCGCCCGCCCGAAAACTCGCGACTTTATCGAAAATGAAAGAATTTTTTCCGTTTCAATAAGAAATCTTCTTCGCACAGGGCGGCTTTGCTCTGTTACAGGTGAAACGAAACGCTTTGCCGCGTGCATCCCAGGCGACCGGGCAGGCCGCCGGGTTGATTATAATAGCAAGACCAGGAGGACTGATCATGATCCCTTTCCGCACCATGGCGACCAGCGCCATCGCTCTCGCGGCCATCGCCGCCTTTCCGGCGCAGGCGCAGGATGCGCCCGATGCCGCGGATAGCGCCGGCAACGGCGACGAGATCATCGTCACCGGCACGCGCGCGGCCGGGCGGTCGCGCCTCGACTCGCCGGCGCCGGTCGACGTGCTGAACGGCGAGACGCTGCGCCGTCAGGGATCGACCGAAGTCGGGCAGGCGCTGGCGACCGTCGCGCCGTCGATCGACTTCAAGCGCTCCTCGGCGGTCGACGGCACCGACGCGATCCGCCCCGCGACGCTGCGCGGGCTGTCGCCCGACCAGACGCTGGTGCTGATCAACGGCACCCGCGCCCACACCTCGGCCCTGCTCAACGTCAACGGCAGCGTCGGGCGCGGCTCTGCGGCGGTCGACCTCAACACCATCCCCACCGTGGCGCTCGACCGCATCGAGGTGCTGCGCGACGGCGCTTCGGCACAATATGGGTCGGATGCGATCGCGGGCGTCATCAACCTGCGCCTGCGCGAAGCGCGCGAGGGCGGCGGTGTGTCGGCGACCTATGGCATCTATGCCACCGACATCGACACCGCGCGCGGCAGCCGCAGCGTGACTGGCGAGCCCGTCCTGACCGTATCGGGCTGGCAGGGCATCGGCTTCGGTAACGACGGCTATCTCACCATTTCGGGCGAATATGTCGACCGCAAGCCGACGAGCCGCGGCGATTTCGACCCGCGCGTGACGCCGAACCGCGTGACCAGCCGCTTCGGCGATCCCGAAGTCGAGCAGGCGACGGTCTTCGCCAACGCCGGGGTCAACGTCACCGAGGCTCTGCAACTCTATGGCTGGGTCGGCTATCAGGATCGCGACAGCAAGAGCGCGGCCTTTCCGCGTCTCGCCACCACGGCCGCGGCGAACGGCGTCGGCGGCATCTGGCCCGACGGTTTCCTGCCGCTGATCAACACCAAGTCGCGCAACCTGACGAGCGCGGTGGGCCTGCGTGGCGACGTCGGCGAATGGAATGTCGACCTCAACCTCAGCTACGGCCGCAACCGCATCGCTTTCCGCACGCTCAATTCGGCGAACTACAGCCTCGGCGCCGCCTCGCCGACCGAATTCTATGACGGCGCGGTGACCTATGACCAGTGGATCGGCGGCCTCGACGTGTCGCGCAAGTTCGACATCTTCCACTCGCTGAACCTCGCCTTCGGTGCCGAGTGGCGGCGCGAGGGCTACAAGATCGCGGCGGGTGAGCTCAATTCCTATACCGGCAGCGGAGCGCAGGGCTTTCCGGGCTTTGCGCCGATCAACGCGGTCGATGCGCACCGCCGCAACATCAGCGGCTACATCGACATCGAGGCGGAGCTGACGTCGCGCTTCCTCGTCGCGGTCGCGGGCCGGGTCGAGGATTATTCGGACTTCGGCTCGACCGCCAACGGCAAGGTGTCGGCGCGCTTCGACGCGACCGACTGGTTCGCGTTGCGCGGCACCGCCTCGACCGGCTTCCGCGCGCCGTCGCTGCAGCAGCAATATTATACTTCGATCACCTCGGTGGTGGTCGACGGCGACGTGCTGCTGACCGGTCATTATCCGCCGACGAACATCGTCGCCGAAAAGCTGGGCGGCCTGCCGCTCGAGCCCGAGAAGTCGACCAACTTCTCGCTCGGCGGGGTGATCCACAGCGGTCCGTTCAGTTTGACCGTCGACGCCTATCAGATCAAGATCCGCAACCAGATCGCGCTGTCGGAGAATATCCAGGCGGCGTTCAGCCAGCAGGTCGCGGACATCCTCGATCCGCTCGGCGTTCAGGCGGCGCGCTTCTTCATCAATGGGGTGCGTTCGAAGACGAAGGGCATCGACGTCGTCGCCAATTACAAGGCGCGGAGCGAGAATCTCGGCACGTTCGACTTCACGCTGGCGGCGAACTTCAACGACGTCGATGTGACGCGGGTGCCGACTTCGACCTCGACGCTCGATCCGGCGCCGCCGCTGCTCGGCCGCAATCGCATCTTCACGCTGGAGGAAGGGACGCCGCGCACGAAGATCACCGGGGCGATCGATTGGTCGGGCGACCTGCTCGGCGCGACGCTGCGCACGACCTATTATGGTCAGGTCAACCAGCCCGGTACGGCAGCCGACGGGTCGGCGGATATCTTGACCGGCAAGCATGTGATCACCGACCTCGAGTTGCGCTATCAGCCCGTCAAGGGCGCGCAGGTCGCAATCGGCGCGAACAATCTGTTCGACGTCTATCCCGACGCGACGCCCGCCGCGCTCAACTCGACCGGGGTCGTCGGTTTCCCCTATTATTCGCCGTTCGGCTTCAACGGCCGCTATCTCTACGCGCGGGTCGGCCTGACCTGGTAAGCGCGGCCGCGAACCGCGGGTCCGGCCCTATTCGGGGGCCGGACCCGCTTCGCTGCGTTCGGCCAGCATGTCATAGTGGCGACCGATCCCGAAGCGGGTGAGGCGGTCGAAGCCGGCGGCGCCGAGGCGGTGCGCGATCGCGGCCCCGTCGGTCCAGCGTTCGTCGACCTCATAGAAGATCGCGACGATGCGGTCGCGGTGCGCCGACGCCATCAGCGCCTCGACCACGGCTTCCTCATGCCCCTCGACGTCGATCTTGACGATCAGCGGCCCTTTACCGCCGACCAGCGTGCTGTCGATCAGCGTGTCGACCCCCGCGATGCCGAGAATGCGAATCTCTTCGCCGTCGGCTCCCGCCGCGTCGCGCAGGCTGGCGGTGCCGCTGTGCGCGCGGTCGGTGGCGATGCGCGCGATGCCCGACTGGAGCGAAACCGCGGCATGGACCGGCTTGATCGCCGCGCCCAGGGCATTGAGTGCGATATTGTCGCGCAGCAGGGCGAAGGTCGCGGCGACGGGTTCGAAGGCGACCGCCGCCTTGCAATGGGGGTTCTGCGCCGCGAGCAGGCTGTAGAGGCCCTGATTGGCGCCGATATCGACGAAGACGAAGGCGCGGTCCTGCGCCGCGAGATAATCCGACAGCGCGCGGCCATAGGTCGCATAATGGCAATAGCGGAAGGTGCGGTCTTCCCAATTGGCGCGCATCCGCACGCCGTAGCGCGAGGTCACGACGCCGCCCTCGGGGCGGCGCGCCAGCCGGGCGAGCAGGTTCGCGCGCAGCTTCGCCAGCGTCTTTGCGACGCCGTAATCGAGGAAGGCGGCGACGCGCGAAGGGGCAGCGGCGGTCATGCGCGCGCCATGAAATCGAGGATCGCTTCGGCCGCCCGCTCGGACGAGGGGCGGTCCTGAAGGTCGAAGCTGTAGCGGAAGATATCCTCCTGCCGCGCGCGCATCGCCGGGGTCAGCGACGGCGTTTCGGCAAGCGCTGCGTCGAACTCGCCCATGCTGCCGATCACGGTGCCGGCGCGCCAGTGCGCGAAGTCGGGATTGCCCTGCCACGCGAGCCCGCGCGGGTTGAGGAAGAAGCAGGGGCGCGGCCGGCGGATGAACTCATAGACCTGGCTGCTCGCGTCGCCGAGATAGATGTCGGCGGCGTCGGTGTAGGTCATGTCGAGGCTGGCGGCACTGCCGGTGTCGATCAGCATATGGTCGTGCTCATAATGGTCGGCGCGGGGGCCGAGATTCCAGCCGAGCGCGAAGGGGGAAAGCGACGCGGTGATGCGCTTCTTGAACAGCATCACATGCGGCGCGAAGATGAGGTTGTAGCGGTCGCTTTTCGCGAACCAGTCGAGGATCGCCGGTCCCATGCGATACCAGGACGACAGCGCGGGCGAGGGGTGCGGGTTGTAGAGCACCGTCGGCCGATCCTTGGGGAAGAGGCGCGGATGGCTGGGCGGCGCGAGGTCGAATTTGGGGTAGCCGACGATCGCATGGCCGTTCTCTTTCAGCAGGTCGGCCTCGGCCAGCCGGTCGCGGATCTTTTCGCCCGACAGCAGGACGAGGTCGAATTTCCCGCTCGCCTTGTCGAAACCGATCGCGCGGTCGCCCGCGCCGTGGCGGGTGTGGACGAGCTTCAGCGATTTGAGGCCGAACAGCGACTTCAGGAGGAGCGAGGTTTTTTCGGGGACGACGAGCGCGTCGAGGGTGCGGAAGCGGTCGAGATTGCGGCGGAGTGTCGAGACGATGTCGGTGGGAAGTGCGCGGCCGCTGGCGCGATTGGCGGCGCGGGCGAGCGTCGACGGCGGCCGCAGCCGGATGATGTCGGGCGACGCACCCGGCGCGGCGGCCGCGAGCCGGCGGACCTCGCTCTCGCAGCCTTCGGAGACGAGGATGCTGACGCGCGCATTGGTGCCGCGACTGAGCAGCGCCAGCGCCACCGGCAGCGCATGCGCGACCTGGTGCGCACCGTGATGGTTGAAGAGAAAACCAATATGCACCGCGTCACCGCCGCCAGTCGAGAATCGGCCAGCCGCGCGCTTCGGCCACGCCGCGCAGTTTCGCCGACGGATTGACCGCGATCGCTTCGTCGGCGAAGCCGAACATCGGCAGGTCGGAAACATGGTCCGAATAGAAGCGGATGTGCGCGCGGTCGCGAGCGATGCCGGCGCGATCGAGAAAGGCCGCGACCCGGTGGCGCTTGTCGCCGCCATAGCAGTTAGCCGACCCGATCGCGGGGGTCAGGCAGCCGTCCCGCCACGTCGAGTCGGTCGCGATCACGTCGGCGATCCCCAGCCTGCGGGCGAGCGCGGCGGTATAGAAATGCGGCGCCGCGGTCGCGATGACGACGCGGCGACCCGCCGCGCGCTCGGCTTCGATCAGCGCGAGACCCTCTGCATAGAGACCGTGGGCGACAAGGCGGCGCGCGAAGCGGTCGGCCAGTCGCGCGGCGTCGCGCTCGGCAAGCCTTTGCCCGAGCGCGGCGCGGTGCATCGCCTGTTTCATCGTCCGGCGCGGGACGAGCCTCAACGCGTAGAGAATAGCGACCGGCAGCAGCAGCGGGAGCAGCAGGATGCGCCACGGCGCGCGGGTGCGGATCGCGAAGAGCAGGAAGGGGGTGTAGGTGGGCAGAATGGTCAGCGTGCGGTCGAGATCGAAGACCGACAGCATCGCCTTCGTCGGCACCGGGGATGCCGCCGCATATTCAGCCTGGCGCTTCGCCTTTGCCATCGTCTGCTCCTTCCCCCAAGGAAATGGCAGCGCAGCCTGACGCCCGGATGGGGCGAAGATTTGATTTTCGACATGTTCGGTGGCCGGGTGGCGGCCCGGCCGTCGAGCCGGTATCGAGGGGGCCTATGCATATATTGGTGATCGAGGACGATGCCCGCGTCGCGGAGCATATCGGCAAGGGGCTCACCGCCGCCGGGCATCTCGTCGATGTCGAGGGCGACGGCCGGTCGGGGCTGCTCCGCGCGGCGTCCGAAAGCTATGACCTGATCGTCGTCGATCGCATGTTGCCGCACGTCGACGGGCTGACGATCGTCCAGACGATCCGCGCGACCGGTGATACGACGCCGGTGCTGTTCCTGAGCGCGCTCGGCGAGGTCGACGAGCGTGTGGCGGGGCTGCGCGCAGGCGGCGACGATTATCTGACCAAGCCCTTCGCCATGTCCGAACTGCTCGCGCGCATCGACGTGCTCAGCCGTCGCGGCCCGGCGCTGTCCGCCGAAACGAAGCTTTGCGTCGGCGATCTCGACATCGATCTGCTCGGCCAGCAGGTGCGGCGGCAGGGGGCGGTGATCGACCTGACGGCGCGCGAATATCGCATCCTGACCTATCTGGCCCGCAACCAGGGCCGGGTCGTCACTCGCTCGATGCTGCTCGAGCATGTGTGGGATTATCATTTCGACCCGCAGACCAACATCATCGACCAGCATGTCAGCCGCTTGCGGCAAAAGGTCGACAAGGGGTTCGGCCGGACGCTGATCCACACGGTGCGCGGCACCGGCTATGTCATGCGGGCGGAAGGATGAGGGCGCGCGGCGGCCTCCGGCACAGCCTGACGCTGCGGCTGGGGCTGATCTATGTCGCGCTCTTCCTGACCTCGACCGTGGCGCTGTTCGGCGCCGCCTATTGGATCGGGGTCTATCAGCCGCTGCTCGAAGCCGCGGCGGGGGTGAGCGACGAAGCGGCCGAACTGGTGGCGATCGACCGCGGCGGCGGACGCGATGCGCTGGTGCGTGCGCTGCTGGTGCGCGAGAAGACGGGCCCCAAGCGCCCCTTTCACGCGCTGATCGCCCCGGATGGCAAGACGGTGACCGCCAATCTGCCGAGCTGGCCCAAAACGTCCATCGGCGGCTGGACCACGCTCGAAGCCGACGTCTATCAGGCGGGGCAGGAACAGGATTATGAGGCGCTCGTCGTCGAACGGCGGCTGAGCGACGGCGCGCGGCTGATCGTCGGGCGCGATGTCGAGTCGATCGACGATCGCGACGAACTCTACACCATCGGATCGGTGTGGTTGATCCTCTTTGCGGCCTTGCTGGCCATCGGCGGCAGCGTCGCGATGAGCCGCGCGGTCGGCCGGCGGATCGATGCGGTGACGCGGACGGCGCGGCGCGTGATGGCGGGCAATCTGACCGAACGCATCCCCTTGCGCGGCACCGGCGATGATTTCGACGAGCTTTCGGCGACGCTTAACCTGATGCTCGGCCGGATCGAGGAGGCCGTCGAATCGGTGCGCCGCGTATCGGACAATGTCGCGCACGAGCTTCGCACCCCGCTGGCGCGCCTCCACGCCGATCTCGACGAACTGCGCGCGGCGGGAAGCGAGGACGAGCGCCAGCGGCTCGCCGAGCAGGCGGCGACCGAAGCCAAACGGCTGCAGGCGATCTTCGACGCTTTGCTCCGCATCGCGCGCATCGAAAGCGGGCGGCACCTGACCGGAATGCGCCGTATCGACCTGACGACCTTGCTCGCCGATGCGGTCGAACTCCACACCCCCGATGCCGAGGCGCATGGGCAAAGGATCGAAAGCCGGATCGCGCCGGGGCTGGAACTGGATGCCGATCCGAACCTGCTGTTCCAGGCGATTTCGAACCTGCTCGACAATGCGGTCAAATATGGCGGCGCGGGCGCGGTCATCGCGGTGTCGGCGCAGCGGACCGAGCACGGGACCGAAATCGCGATCAGCGACAGCGGTCCCGGCATCGCCGATGCCTGGCGCGACCGGGTGACCGAGCGTTTCTTTCGCGGCCCCGATACGGCGGGGCAGCCCGGAACCGGCCTTGGCCTGGCGCTCGTATCGGCGATCGTTGGGCTGCACAAATGGCATCTGGATATCGAGGATGCCCGGCCCGGAACGCGGGTCCGGATTCGCTGCTGACCCGAACGCGCGCTACCCGCCGCGCCTTTCGGGCGATCTGCCGCGCGCCATATTGTCAATTATTTTAGTTGAGTTAATACTCCTGGCGCGGGACGTATTCCGAGTCGACCGATCCATCACCGACCGGCGAGAGGAGAATGCCGATGGCCAGCCTTGTCCAGATTCCCGATATCTTCGATGCCGCGCGCTCGCTGGGCATCGCCATTTCGCCATCGACCCCGACGATCGGCGCCGAAATCAGTGGGCTCGACCTCGACCGGCCGCTGTCGTCGATCGAGGGCGATCTGCTGCGCGCGGCGTGGCTGCGCTTCAAGGTGATCTTCTTTCGCGACCAGGACATCAGCCACGAAAGCCATGTCCGGCTCGGCCGCTTCTTCGGCGAGCTCGAAGGCCATCCGGTGATCCCGCATATCCCCGGCTATCCCGAGATATTGCGGATCGAAGGCGTCGAGGGCGT
The DNA here is from genome assembly GCF_024628865.1 of Sphingopyxis sp. DBS4. NCBI lineage: Bacteria > Pseudomonadati > Pseudomonadota > Alphaproteobacteria > Sphingomonadales > Sphingopyxidaceae > Sphingopyxis > Sphingopyxis sp. DBS4. The sequence continues at coordinate 3,383,723 of NZ_CP102384.1, read as the reverse complement.
GCGCCTGACCGCCGAAACGCTCGGACCCTTTCAGGCCTACAACAAATGGCACACCGACGTGACCTTTCGCGAGCGGCCGTCGATCGCCTCGATCCTGCGCGCGCGCGTCCTCCCACCGCTCGGCGGCGACACGATGTGGGCCGATGCCGCGGCCGCCTATGCCGGGCTGCCGCAGGCGGTGAAGGACCGGATCGAGGGGCTCGACGCCGAGCACGACATCGTGCGCAGCTTCGGCGGCCGCGTGACCGAGGAAAAGCGCGCCGAGCTGGCGCGCGCCTTTCCGCCCGCGCGCCATCCCGTCGTCCGCACCCATCCCGACACGGGCGAGAAGATCCTCTACGTCAACTACACCTTCACGACACGCATCCTCGGCGTAAGCGAGGAGGAAAGCGACAGCCTGCTTCGCCTGCTGTTCGACCGGATCAAGGTGCCCGAATATCAGCTACGCTTTCGCTGGACCCCGAACGCGATCGGTATCTGGGACAATCGCTCGACCCAGCATTATGCGGTCGGCGACTATTGGCCCGCCGAGCGCTTGCTCGAACGCGTCACCGTCGCAGGCGACGTGGTGCGTCGGTGAACCTGATTAGCAGCGAACTTCATTCGCCGCGCCCGCGCTTTCGCACCGCGACCCGCGTCGCGATCGTCGGCGCGGGCTTCTCGGGAACGATGTTGGCGCTCAACCTGCTGGAACAGGCCGATGTCGAGGTGCTGCTGATCGAGCGCGACCGCCACCGCATGGGTGCGGGGGTCGCCTATAGCAGCAGCGAAAGCGCGCATCTGCTCAATGTGCGCGCGGGCAATATGAGCGCCTTTGCGGATCGCCCCGATCATTTCTGCGACTGGCTCGCGGCGCGCGGGCTCGGCTGCGACGCCGCGTTCGTGACGCGCGCGACCTATGGCCGCTATCTGCGCGAGACGCTCGCGGGGGCGATGGAGCGCCATGGCCGGCGGCTGAAGCTGGTCGACGACGAGGTACTCGACGTCGAAGAGCGCGGCGGACAGGTGACGCTCGGCCTCGTCAACGGGGGGCTGATCGAGGCCGACCGCGCGGTGCTCGCGATCGGCAATCTGCCGCCGCACGATCCGCCCGCTATCGCCGGCGCGCATCTGCCCGCGCACCGCTATATCGGCGATCCCTGGGCGAGTGCGTTCGAGGAAGGGTTGGACAGGCAGGCGGCGGTGCTCGTTATCGGCACCGGTCTGACCGCGGTCGACGTGATATTGCGGCTGGTGTCGCACGGTCATGAGGGACCGATCACCGCGCTGTCGCGGCGGGGCCTTCGCCCGCATCGCCACATCGACGGGCTGCGGCCCAAGCCGGTGCTCGCCAAGCCGGCGCCCGAATTGTCCGACCTCGTGCGCTGGGCGCGGGGCGAAGCGCGCCGCCGCGACTGGCGACTGGTCGTCGATTCGATCCGCCCGATCACCCAGATGATGTGGGCGTCGGCCGATACGGAGAAGCGCACGCGCTTCCTGCGCCACCTCCGTCCTTTCTGGGACGTGCATCGTCACCGGCTCGCGCCCGCGGTTGCCGATCGCATCGACGCGCTGGTCGCGTCGGGCCAGCTTTGCTTTCGCGCGGGCAAGATCGCCGGGGTAAGCGTCGAGCGCGATGCGCTCGCCATCGCCTGGCGGCCGCGCGGCGCGACGGAGCCGGTCGTGACCCGCGCCGCGCGGATGATCAACTGCACCGGGCCGCAGGGCGACCTGCTACGGTCGGCCGACCCGCTGGTGAAGCGGATGCTGGCGGCGAAGCGCATCCGTCCCGACGCGCTGCGCCTCGGGCTCGACATCGACCGCGACGGTCACGTGATCGATGCGCGCGGCCACTCGTCGGATCATATTCTCGCGATCGGCCCGATGACGCGCGGCGATTTGTGGGAAGTCGTCGCGGTGCCCGATATCCGTATTCAGGTGAGCGCGCTCGCGCGCCGCCTCGTCAATGCGCACTGGACGGGCGGCGAGGGGTTGTGACTTCGTTCAGTCCGTTCCCGGCAAATCCTCGCCCTCCAGCCCCTGATATTTGAGCTGGAGATAGCGTTCGCGCGTCGCGAGCTTGTCGAGTTCGCCTGCCGCGAGGTTGCGCGCCGCTTCGCCGATCTCGCGTTCGAGCATGGTGAGCCCGCCAACGAGCGTTTCGTCGGGGGTGCGGCCCGCGTGCGCTTCCTTGCGCAGCCCCGCCGGGATGCGCTGATAGCCCGCGACGAGCTCGGGCAGATCCTCGCCGACGAGCTTGCGGATGTTCGCGGCGGCGGGGCTCGACGTGTCGAGCGTCTGGAGTTGCGGCGCGAGCAGGTCGAGCTGCACCCCGATGCCGTCGACGAGCTGGCGCGCGGGCGCGGGAAGCGCCGGGCGCTGCGCCTCCAGCCAGATTTCGGTGCGTCCCGCGAGCTGCTTCAAATCCGCCTTGGGCAGGTCAGCCTGGCGCGGCTCGGGGAAGGGCGGCCATTTGCCGAACAGGAAAGCGACCGCGACCAGCAGCAGCGTGACCGCCATCACCCCGGCAAAGCCGAGCGGCTGGATCACCAAGCCGAAAATCGCCGCGGCGATCAGCACCGCGCCGCCCGCCAGAAAGATGCGGCCGATCTTGCGCGCGAGATGCTGGCGGCGCAGCGCCATGCTCTTGGTGCCGATCGGGCGCCGCCGCTCGCGCGACCGCTCGATCGCCGACGTGGCGGAGAGGCGGACCTTGTCGACCTCGCTCATGGTCATTTCGCCTTAGCCTTCGAGCGCGGCGAGCGGACTGCCCTCGCCACCGACGCTCGCCTGCGCCTGGCTCGCGCCCTCGGCGCGCGCGATATAGCCCTTCGACTTGGCGACCTCGCTTTCGAGCGTGCCCACCGTCGTCTTCATCGTGTCGAGCGCCTTGAGCTTGAAGGTGTCGATCGCGTCCATCGTGTCGTAGATGTTCTGGAAGGCGCGGCTCAGCGTCTCCATCGGGATCGTGCTCGACGCCGCCTGCTCGTGGATGCGCGCGGTATTGTCCTTCAGCATCTTCGACGTGCCGTCGATGATGTTCGCGGTCGTCGTGTTCAAGGCGGTGATCTGTTCGAGCACCAGCTTCTGGTTGGTCATCGCCTGCGCGACGGTGATCGCGGTCTTGAGCGCGCCGACGGTCGTGGTGCTCGCACGGTCGACGCCCTTCACCAGCTCGACATTGTTCTTCTTGACCAGATCGAGCGCGAGATAGCCCTGCACCGTCACCGCCATCTGGGTCAGCAGGTCCTGCGTGCGCTGACGCGCGTAGAAAAGCGCGTTTTCGCGCAGGATCTTCGCCTTGGCGGGATCGGTGCCGTCGAGTTCGGCGGCCTTCGCCTCCAGCCGCTCGTCGAGCGTCTTCGCGATGTGGATCATCTGCTCGAGCTTGCCCATCGATTCCCACATCTTGCGGCGTTCGACATCGATGGCGGCATTGTCCATCAGCAGCTCGTCCTTGCCGTTGGCAAGCGCGGTCAGGATGCCGCCGATATGCGTCTGGGCGCTGCGGTATTGCGCGAAATAATTGTTGATCTTGCTGCCGAAGATCTTGTCGAGGAAACCGCGCTTCGACAGCAATTTGCCATTCGCCGACGGGTCGAGCCGTTCGACCGTGGTGCGAAGTTCGATGAGGCTCTGGCCGATGTCGGTGTCGCGGTCCATCGCGCGGATCGGGCGGTCGAGGAAGCGGTTGCTGTGGCTCGCGGCCTCCAGCATCTCCTTGCGGCCCATGTTGGTGATCTGGTCGACGCGCTTGCCGAATTCGGGGCTGTTCTCATCCTGCGCGACGAGGTCGTCGATGAAGCCGTCGACGCGCTCCTCGAGCTTCGATTTCTGCTCGCCCGACAGCGGAACGAGACCGGCGGCCTTTTCCGGCGCGACGGCGGGGACGGGTTCGGGCGGCGTCAGCGTCAATGTCTCGGTTGCGGTCGCCGTCGCGGTGTCTTCGCTCATAACTATCCTTCCAGCTCCGTGCCCGTTTTCTATATGACATGCCGGTCTGTATTGTTCAAGTATCACACCTTGGCAGGGACGCGGGCGGCGCGATTTTGATTTCACGCGAAGGCGCGAAGAAGAGAAATCTCACACAAAGACACAAAGAGGGCGCGCCCGGCCTGCGGTGTCGGCCCGTCGCCGCAGGCGGCTTTATCGAATGCGCTTCGCGCGGTTCTTTGCAGCGCCCATAGCGTGCGCCGCCCTCTTTGTGTCTTTGTGTGAGAAATTCAGGCGATGCCGCCGCCGCGCCGCGCCAGTCCCGGCGCGATCCAGGCGGAGACGATGAGCTGCGCCATATGATAGATGAGGATCGGCACCAGCACCATGCCCGCGACCGCGGGCGGAAACAGCGTCGCGGCGAGCGGCGCGCCGACCGCGATGCTCTTTTGCGCGCCTGCGAACAGCATGGTGATGCGGTCGGGCCGGGCGAGGCGCAGCAGGCCGCCGAGGAGCCAGGCGCCGGTGAAGGCCAGCGCCAGCATCGCGGCGACCGCGACAAAGACGATGCCGATCTCGCGCATGTCGAGCTGGTGCCAGATGCCGCCGACGACGGCGGCGGAAAAGGCGACATAGACCGCGATAGCGATCGAGGTGCGGTCCATGAAGGTCGCCGCGCCGCGATGCGCGAGCACCCACGGGCGCAGCCAGCGCTGCGCCGCTTGCCCGGCGATGAAGGGCAGCAGCAAGGTGGCGACGATGCGCAGCGCGGCGTCGCCGCTGATGTCGCCCGCACTGCCCGCGATCGCGGCGAACAGCAGCGGCGAGACGATCACGCCCGTCAGGTTCAGCAGCGCCGCCGCGACGACGCTGGCCGCGACATTGCCGCCCGCCATGCTGCTGGCCGCGGTCGCCGACATGACGGTCGACGGCAGGATGCCGAGGAAGAGGAAGCCGAGCGCCAGCGTGGGCACGGCGGGTAGCAGCGGCGCCGTCGCCGCCTGCGCCGCCAGCCCGATCAGCGCCATCGCCCCGAAGCTGTAGAGAAGATTGCCGCCCTGCAGCTTCCAGTTGCGGATGCCGTGCAGCACCTCGTCGCGCGGCAGGCGCACGCCGTTCAGGAAGAACAGCAGGACGATCGCGGCCGTCGATATGGTTTGCGCGATCGGCACGGCTGCGCCCTGGACCGGCAGCAGACTGGCGAGCAGGATCGTCGCGAACAGGACGGGGACGAAGCGGTCGGGGAAGATACGGGACAGCATGGGGCGGTGCGATGGCGGGGCGCGCGGCGCTTGGCAAGTCCAAGGATCGGCCGCCGATATTCCAAAATCCTATTGCTCGACACGCGCGGGAGCGGCGCTAAAGGGCGTCATGGCCCGCATCCTGATCCTCGCCGCGCTTCCCGAAGAGGCCGACGCGCTGTTCCCCGGCGAAGGCGTCCGCGACGACGGCCGTTTCGCCGCCCGCCGGCTCGCCGCGCACGGCCATGATCTCGCCGTCGTCACCACCGGCCTCGGCAAGGTCCATGCGGCGCTTGCCGCCGGGCTGTTCGGAGCCGACGCCGACTTGCTGCTGATGAGCGGCACCTGCGGCGCGCTCGATGCCGAGGCGGGCCGCGCCTATTGGCTCGCGGAGGCGGTGCAACATGATTATGGCACGGTGCGCCCTGATCGCTTCGACCGCTATCGCGCCGGCGACTGGCCGGCCGGTGAGGCGGGCGAGGTGCATTTCGCCGCCATGCCCGACCCCGGCCTCGGCCTGCCGCACGCGCGGATCGCGAGCGGCGACAGCTTCGTCGCCTGCCCCGACGTCGGCGCCGGCATCGCGCGCGGTCTCGGCGCGACGCTCGTCGACATGGAGGTCGGCGCGGTTGCGCAGGCGGCGGCGCGGCTCGGCAAGCCGTGGGCGGCGATCAAGGCGGTCACCGACACCGCCGACGAAGGCAGCAGCCACGATTTTCACGCCAATCTGGTTCTCGCGGCGCGCAGCGCGGCTGCCGAAATCGAGCGACTTGTCGCGCGGATTGCGTTATAAACACCTCGGCAATTTTGTTGCGCTGCGGTAGGAAATTCGCTACGCGCGCGGCCAAATCGCGGCACGGCGCCGCGCTGCTCCCATAAGGTATTTTTGATGTCCCTGCGCAATATCGCCATCATCGCGCACGTCGATCATGGCAAGACCACTCTCGTCGACCAGCTTTTCCGCCAGTCGGGGACGTTTCGCGACAATCAGCGCGTCGAGGAACGCGCGATGGATTCGAACGACCTCGAAAAGGAACGCGGGATCACCATCCTCGCGAAGTGCACCTCGGTCGAATGGGGTGAGGGCGCCGACGCGACGCGGATCAACATCGTCGATACCCCGGGCCACGCCGATTTCGGCGGCGAGGTCGAGCGCATCCTGTCGATGGTCGATGGCGTCATCCTGCTCGTCGACGCGGCCGAAGGCCCGATGCCGCAGACCAAGTTCGTGACCGGCAAGGCGCTCGCGCTCGGCCTGCGTCCGATCGTCGTCGTCAACAAGATCGACCGCAGCGACGCGCGCGCCGCCGAAGTGCTCGACGAGGTGTTCGAGCTCTTCCTGTCGCTCGACGCCAATGACGAGCAGCTCGACTTCCCGATCCTTTACGCCTCGGGCCGCGGCGGCTTCGCCTCCGACAGCCCCGACGCGCGCGAAGGGACGCTGGAGCCGCTGTTCAAGACGATCGTCGGTCACGTGCCGGCGCCGGGCCTCGACGAGAACGGCCCCTTCACCTTCCTCGCGACCCTGCTCGACCGCGACAATTTCATCGGCCGCATCCTGACCGGCCGCGTCCAGTCGGGCACGGTCAAGGTCAACCAGCCGATCCACGCGCTCGACGCCGAGGGCAAGGTGATCGAGACCGGCCGCGCGTCGAAGCTGCTCGCTTTCCGCGGGCTCGACCGCGTGCCCGTCGAGGAAGCGCGCGCGGGCGACATCGTCGCGATCGCGGGGCTGACCAACGCCACCGTCGCTAACACCGTCGCCGACCCGAGCGTGAGCGAACCGATCGCCGCCCAGCCGATCGATCCGCCGACGCTGTCGATGCGTTTCGCGGTCAATGACAGCCCGATGGCGGGCCGCGAGGGCAGCAAGGTGACGAGCCGCATGATCCGCGACCGCCTGCTGCGCGAGGCCGAGACCAATGTCGCGATCCGCATCACCGAAAGCGCCGACAAGGACAGCTTCGAGGTCGCGGGCCGCGGCGAACTTCAACTCGGCGTGCTGATCGAGACGATGCGCCGCGAAGGCTTCGAGCTCGGCATCAGCCGCCCGCGCGTCCTTTATGGCGAGGACGAGGCCGGCAAGCGCACCGAGCCGTATGAAACCGTCGTCATCGACGTCGACGACGAGCATAGCGGCACGGTCGTCGAGAAGATGCAGATCCGCAAGGCCGACCTGACCGACATGCGCCCGTCGGGCGGCGGCAAGACGCGCATCACCTTCAGCGGCCCCTCGCGCGGCCTGATCGGCTATCACGGCGAATTCCTGTCGGATACGCGCGGCACCGGCATCATGAACCGGTTGTTCGAGAAATACGGCCCCTACAAGGGCGTGATCGAGGGCCGCAAGAACGGCGTCCTGATCTCGAACGGCGCGGGCGAGGCGGTCGCCTACGCGCTCGGCCCGCTCGAAGAGCGCGGCATCCTCTTCGTCTCGCCCGGCGAGGCGCTCTATGAGGGGATGATCATCGGCGAGAATGCCAAGCCCGACGACCTCGAGGTCAATCCGATGAAGTCGAAGCAGCTCACCAACTTCCGCTCGACGGGCAAGGACGACGCGATCCGCCTCACGCCGCCGCGCCGCATGACGCTCGAACAGGCGATCGCCTATATCGACGACGACGAGATGGTCGAGGTGACACCGAAGAACATCCGCATCCGCAAGGCGATCCTCGACCCGCACGAGCGCAAGAAGGCGTCGCGCAAGAAGGAAGCGGCTTAAGAAACAGACCGGCGGCTCCATCGGGTCGCCGGTTTTTCTTTGGACCCTCCCTATTCCCGTTCGTGTCGAGCGAAGTCGAGACATCCATCGGGGCTGTGCCAAACCGCGGGATGTCTCGACTTCGCTCGACACGAACGATTAGATAGGTCGGCTTTCCAATCTCAAGAGGACCGCGCCGTGAGCCGGCTGATCCTGTTCAACAAACCCTATGGCGTCCTGTCGCAATTTACCGACCGCGGCACCGAAACCGCGCGCGCGACGCTGTCGGATTATATCGACGTGCCGGGTGTCTATCCCGCGGGCCGGCTCGACCGCGACAGCGAGGGCTTGCTGCTCCTGACCGACGACGGGGCGTTGCAGGCGCGCATAGCGTCGCCGCGGCACAAAATGCCCAAAACCTATCTGGTGCAGGTCGAGGGCGAACCCAATGCGCAGAGCCTCGATCGGCTGCGATCCGGCGTCGTGCTGAACGACGGCCCCACCCGCCCCGCCGCCGCGCGCCGAATCGATCCGCCCGACTTGTGGCCGCGCGACCCGCCGGTGCGGTACCGCAAGAGCGTGCCCGACTGCTGGCTGGAACTGACGATCACCGAAGGCCGCAACCGCCAGGTCCGCCGCATGACCGCCGCGGTCGGCCATCCGACGCTGCGGCTCGTCCGCTGGCGGGTCGGACCGTGGGAGCTCGGCGATCTGGCGCCGGGGGTCTGGCGTGACGCGGGCGACCGGCTTTAAGCCAAAAAAAGCGTGCTCCCGCGAAGGCGGGAGCCCATCTCCGGCCAGTGTGATTTTGAACCGACCGGAGATGGATCCCCGCCTTCGCGGGGACCCATATGTGTTTCGAAGTCGATTCCGCCTTAGCTCGCCGGATCGTACATGAACGCGCGAAGTTCCTGCGCGCACCGGCAGGCCGCGGCGATCCTGCCCGCCCATGCGACCGCGTCTTCATACGTCGGCAATTCCAGCACCGTGAAGCCGCCGTTCAGCCGGCTGTCCGGATAGGTTTCGGGAGACACCGACCCGTCGGCAAAGATCCGCACCGGCGCGACCTGCTCGTCGATGCCTCCGCCGAACACATAGACGCCGGCGGCCTTCGCTTCCTCGATCACCGCGTGCGCAGTGGCGGACACGATCGGAAGCTCCTCATCCGTCAAGACCATGGCTTCGCTCGGGAAGGAGATGAGATATTTGGTCATGCCGCGATGATGCATCGCCGACCTGAAGGCGGCAAGAGGGCGCCGCCGATCGCATCGCTTTTGCATGCGTCTCGACAGCATGGTAATCGCGTGTGAACCGGACCGGATGCGCTGGCCCCGTTCGCGTTGGAGAACCGCCGATGAAAATCCGGAAGAAGATCGCTCAATTCGGGATGGTGGCGTCGCTCGGCCTTGGTCTGGCGCTGGCCGTCCTTCCGGCACAGGGCATCGCGGCCCTTCAGCAAGGCGCGAAGGCGCCCGACTTCACGCTGAACGCCGCGTTGGGCGGCAAGCCTTTCAGCCTGTCCTTGAAGCAGGCGCTGCGGAAAGGGCCGGTCGTGCTCTATTTCTTCCCCGCTGCTTTCACGCCCGGCTGCACGGTGGAGGCCCATCTCTTCGCCGAAGCGAGCGACGACTTCAACCGGCTCGGCGCGCGCGTCGTCGGCGTCACCGCCGGCAACATCGATCGCGTCGCGGAGTTTTCCCGGTCGGAATGCCGCGACAAATTCGCCGTCGCGGCCGATCCGGGCGCCAAGATCGCGGCGAGATATGACACCGCCATGCCGGGGCCGGGGCAGACGATGATCTCCAACCGAACCTCGTTCGTCATCGCGCCGGACGGCACCATCCTGCTCGCCTATACCGATCGCAATCCGCAGGCGCATATCGAAAAGACGATGGCGGCGGTTCGCGCGTGGAAGGCCAGGCATCGCTGATCCGGGCTCGCGGCCGGTTTCGCGGGGGCGTCCTTCTATCTCAGACCATCGAGTTTCGCGTTCGCGGAGCGCTGTTTCATCATGCTTGACAAAACAGGTCGACCCGTCTGTATGGCCGATAGAGGTATGCGATGATCGGAAAACGGGCTGGGGCGATGGTAATGGCGGGGATGGCGATGATCGGCGCGGCGGCCGGAACCGCGCGCGGGCAGACGGCGGAGGCCACCGACGCCCGGATCGTCGAGCTTCGCCAATATAAGCTGGTCCGGGACGTGCGCGATGATTTCGTGGCGCTGTTCGACGCGAAGTTCGTCGAGAGCCAGGAAGCGCTCGGGATGCGGATCGTCGGCCAGTATCGCGATCACGACGACGCGGCGCGCTTCACCTGGATTCGGGGTTTTCGCGACATGGCGGCGCGCGAGCGGGGGCTGAAGGCCTTTTACTTCGGACCCGTGTGGCAGGCGAACCGCGCCGCCGCCAATCCGATGCTCGACGACAATGACAATGTGCTGCTGCTGACACCCGCGGCGCCGGGGCTGGGCTTCGCTCCGGCGAAGGCGCGCGAGCCCGATGCGGCGGGTGGGACGGTGCAGGTGATCATCGAATATCTGTGGAAGACTCCCGACGCGGGTTTCGCTGCTTTCTTTGCAGACGAGATGAAGCCGGCGCTCGAAGCGGCGGGGGTGGACGTCATCGCCGCCTATGTGCCGCTCGGCGAGCCCAATAATTTCCCGCAGCTTCCCGTTCGCGACGACCGCAAGCTGCTTGTCTGGTTCGTGCGCGGCGACAGCCACGACGCGATCGCCGCGGCGCTGGCAGGGGCGCGCCGGAGCGCGCGCTGGCAAAGCAGGGTCGCGGCCACTCTGCACGATGCCGAGGAGCGCCCGCCGCAGACGCTGCGGCTCGACCCGACGCCGCGATCGGCGCTGCGCTGAGAAAGGAGAGGATGATGCACGACGGACGCCATGACTTCGCTTTCCAGACCGGCGACTGGCGCGTGCGGCACCGCAAGCTCAGCGAGCGGCTGGCGGGGAACACCGACTGGTTCGAATTCGATGGCACCTGCCGCGGCTGGGAGTTGATCGGCGGCGCGGGCAATGTCGACGATCATTGGCTGGAAGACCCGAACGGCGCCTATGCCGCCGCGACGGTGCGGCGCACCGATCCCGTGACCGGCCTCTGGTCGATCTGGTGGCTCGATTCGCGCTTTCCGGGGCTCGCGCCGCCGCTTCAGGGGCGCTTCGTGAGCGGCGTCGGCACCTTCTTCGGCAAGGACGAACATGCCGGGAGGCCGATCGACATTCGCTTCATCTGGTCGGAGATCACCGATTCCGGGGCACGCTGGGAACAGGCCTTTTCGGCCGACAACGGCGCTACCTGGGAAGTTAACTGGATCATGGAGTTCTCCCGCGCCTGAGCGTCCCGGATTGTATGTTTAGGGCCGGGCCAGCAAGCGCATCAGGATCGCGACCGCCGAATCGAGCGGGGCGGGGGATTGTTCGGCCTTCGCCATCGTCATCGCGCCCGAATAGGCGGCGACGATAAAGCCCGCGAGGTCGGTGGCGGAGACCCCGGCAAAGGCCGGCGGCGTGGGTTCGGCGGCGATGCGTTCGGCGATGCGTGCCTGCCAGTCGGCGAAGATATGCTGGAGTGCGGCGCGGAAATCCGAATCCGAAAAGGCAAGCTCGACCGCGAGATTGTTGACCGGGCAGCCGCGCACGAAGCCCTGATCGCCGAGTTCGCTGCCGATCGCCGCCATCGCGGCGCGCACCCCCTCGGCCACGGTCGGCGCGGCGATCAGCGGGGCGAGCCAGGCGGCCTGCAGCGCATCCGCGACCCGTTCGCGCACGACCGCCAGGCCCAGCGCCTTCTTCGATTCGAAATGATGGTGGAAGGCGCCGCTCGACACCCCCGCACGCCGCTTTACGTCCTGTACCGACGTGTCGTGATAGCCGCGCGCCTGAAACAGGTCCGCGGCGGCGTCGAGGATGCGCGCGCGCATCCCCTCGGGATCATTGGTCCGGATCGTGCCGCGGCGCTTCGTTTCCATCGATCGAGGGATTAGGCGAATTTGGCGGGAGCCGCCAGCGGGCTCGTCCGAACGCGCCGCATCGCGCGGGCGATGCCGGCTTGGGACGTGGTGGTTAACGCTCTTTTCACGCGGCTCGCCTAGGTGGGGAGAACAGGGGCCTCTGGTGTTTTCGGGGGTTGCCATGTCCAGGACGAGCGAGATCGCGCGGTTGCGCGCCGAACATGCCGCGCTCGTCACGCTGTCGCGTTTCCTGACGAAGCTTGTCGCAGCGCCGCATCCGCCGCGCGCCACCGAACTCGCGGCGGTGCGTGGCATGTTGCGCGATACGCTGATCCGTCATCTCAAATGCGAGGATTGGGCGCTCTATCCGCGTCTGCAGGCCAAGGGCGATCCCGACCTGATTGCGCTGGCGGAGACGTTCGTGCACGAGATGGGGCATCTCGCGGCCGACTTCGCGGCCTATGACGCGCGCTGGACGGCGGAGGGCATCGAAGCCCGATGGTCCGATTTTTGCGCCGAAACGACCGACATGCTGAGCGCACTGGCGATGCGGATCGAACGCGAGGATCGAGACCTCTATCCGGCCGCCGAGCGGCTCGCGGCGGCGGAGTCGAGCTTTGCGGGCCGAGCGCGCAGGCCCGCCTGGCCGCGCGCGCCCGTCGAGTCGGCGGACACAGGGTTCGCCGGCGCTTGATTTGGCGCGGCGTCTCGCCTAGCGGCGACGGCCAGAACCGGAGATAGAAGATGACCGATACGCCGCCCGACCATTTGTCGACGAACCCGCGCTCGCCCCATTTCGACATGGAGGTGCTGCAGCGCGGCATCGGCATCCGCTTCAAGGGCAAGGAGCGCACCGACGTCGAGGAATATTCGATCTCGGAAGGCTGGATCCGCGTCGCCGCGGGCAAGTCGAAGGATCGGTTCGGCCAGCCGATGACGATCAAGCTGTCGGGCGAGGTCGAGGCCTGGTTCGAGGATGCGGCCGAGGGCGACGAGGCGTCGGAAGACTGACCCGATGCCGAGTGGACGGCGACGCTGCCATGGCTACCCGCTGCAACCAGGGCGTGATCATCTTTGATTGAAAAGGCTGTGTGCTCCCGCGAAGGCGGGAGCCCATATCCGGTCGGTGCTATCCCGAACCGTCCGGAGATGGGTCCCCGCCTTCGCGGGGACACGCTTGTGTTTTATTCAAGGCCGATCACATTCTAAGGTGCAAGCGCCCAAGTCTCGCTGCCCTTCCCGCCTGCGGGAGGGGATCAGCTTTATCAATCTTGGGTCTGGATCAGCGCAGCGAGGCGGCGACGAGGTCGAGGCCGTTGCCGGGCTTCCAGTCGTTCTGCGCCCACACGGGTTCCTCGAACGCCTTGTGGCTGCCGCCGGCCTTGGCGTCGCCGTCGGCGTAGATGAAACCTTGCACCGGATTGGCGCGCAGACCAAGATCGCCGATCGGCGCGTACCAGACGCGGACCAGGCTCCAGTCGCCCTTGTCGCTGACGTCGACGACGCGGACGTTGCGCTCGATCTGGCCGCGGCGGCCGTTGATCGGCGACCAGTTCGCATGGTCGATGAGGATTTCGCGGTCGCTGACGATCTTCTTGACCACTGCGACATGGCCGAGCGGCATGCCGCGGGTGCCCGCGAACGCCATGACGGCGCCCTTGCGGGGTTCCTGGCCGCGGTCATATTCGCCCGCCGCCTGCGACCACCAGGTCTTGGCATTGCCGCGGATTTCGACGCCCGATTCGGCGCGGGCAAAGGGAACGCACTGGAGCGCGCTGGCCGGGACGCTGGCGAGCAGCGAGGCGCACAGGGCGAAGGCACCCAGAAAGCGGCGGTTGAGCATGAAAAGCGACCCCTTTGGCTTGTCTTCAAGCGTTGCAGGGTCTTTGCCGCAGCCGCTGCGCGTCACCAACAATCAAGCGGTGAATCGCGCCCTCCATGCGATGAGCGGGGGAACCTTTTGTTAAGACGTTCCATTCGTCGCTCGGAAGGTTCGGGTCGTCGTTTGACGGATCGCCCTGCGTTGATTTCCCCTTGGAATCGTCATCCCGGCGAAGGCCGGGATCTCACCCTATCGGTAATGCTGCACCGGCGAGATCCCGGCCTTCGCCGGGATGACGGATGGAAGGCTGGTCACGCCGCCGCAGTCGCCGTTTCGGGGCGGCGGAAGAGCATCAGCACGTCGGTCGCGGGCATCGGGCGGCCGTAATAATAGCCTTGGATATTGCTGCAACCGAGGGTGCGGATCGTATCGACCTCGATCTCGGTCTCGGCCCCTTCCGCCGTCGTCGACATGCCGAGGCTGTCGGCGAGCGCGACGACGGCGCGGATGATCGCGATCGATTCGATGCTGCCCTTCGCCGCGCCGACGACGAAGCTGCGGTCGACCTTGATCGTCGAGAACTGCGTCTTGCGCAGATAGCCGAGCGACGAATAGCCGGTGCCGAAATCGTCGAGCGACAGGCGGATGCCAAGGCCGATAAGCTGGTCGAGCAATTGCGCCGCGCCGCCGCCGTCGCGCAGGAAGACGCTTTCGGTGACCTCGATCTCGAGCCGCTGCGGCGGCAGCCCGCTCTGTGCGAGCGCCGAGACGACGACCGAGGCGAAGGACGGATCAGTGAGCTGTTCGGCCGAGACGTTGATCGCGACCTTGAGGTTGGACGGCCATTTCATCGCCTCGTGGCACGCGGTGCGCAGCACCCATTCGCCGATCGGCGAAATCAGACGGCTGTCTTCGGCGAGCGGGATGAAGCGGCCGGGCGAAACATTGCCGAGCTTTTGGTTGTTCCAGCGGATCAGCGCCTCGAAGCCGTTGAGCGTGCCGTCGACGGCGGTGACCACCGGCTGGTAGTAAAGCTCGAACTCGCCGCGATCGAGCGCGCCGCGCAGTTCCTGTTCCATCACGCGCCGTTCCTCGGCTTGCGCGTGGAGCGAAGCGACATAGGCGGCGACGACGTTGCCGCCCTTGTCCTTCGACTTGTAGAGTGCGAGGTCGGCGTTGCGGGTCAGCGTCTCGACCGTCGAACCGTCCTGCGGGCCGATCGCATAGCCGATGCTGGCGCCGACGAAGAGCTGGTGATTGTCGACCACATAGGGCCGGCTGATCGCGGCGATGATGCGCTTTGCAAGATCCTCGGCGTCGTTCGCCGAGGGGACGTTGTGGAGCACCACCGCGAACTCGTCGCCGCCGAGGCGACCGCAGGTCATGCCGCGTTCCATCAGCCCTTTCAGGCGCGCGGCGACCTGCGCGAGCAATTTGTCGCCGGTCGGATGGCCGAGCGTATCATTGACCGCCTTGAAGCGGTCGAGGTCGATCATCAGCATCGCGCAGCGCGATTTCGCTTCCATCGCCTGATTCAGCGCGCGCGCCAGATCCTCGTGCAGGCTGAGGCGGTTGGGAAGGCCGGTCAGATTGTCGAAGCGCGCCATCCGCGCGATCTGCTCGGCGGTCGCATGCTGTTCGGTGACGTCCGACCCGACGCCGCGAAAGCCGAGGAACTTGCCCGTTTCGTCGAGGCGCGGCGACGCCGACAATTCCCACCAGCGCGGCTTGCCGCCGATCGTCACCGGAACGATCAGGTTCGAGAAGCTCTCGCGCCGCTTCATCCGCTCGGCCATGGTGTGAAGGTTCTTGGGGAACTGGCCGCTCTCCCACGCATCGCCCGACAGCGCCTGGAGCAGCGGCACGCCTTCGAGCGCCTCGGCGGTTCCGCCGAGCGCAAAGGCGAGGCGCGGCGAGACATGAACCAGGCGGCGGGCATTGTCGGTCTGCCACAGCCAGTCGGCCGAGGTTTCCTCGAATTCGCGCAGCAGCAGGCTGACCGTTTCGGTCTTTTCGTGCAGCGTCTCCTCGGCGCGGCGAAAGCGGACGTGATTCTGTGCAAAGCGCACGCAGAAGCCGGAGAGCAGCAGCCCGGCGGCGATCGCCCCCGCCGCGAGCTGCGGCGCCCCGGCCAGCGCAAGCGCAAGCGCCGCCGACAGGCTGACCGGCGCGATATAGAGAATGCACACCGACGGCAGGCTGTGCGCGATCATCGCCAGCGTCAGCATCATCAGCAGCGTGATCGCCCACATGGCGAGCGCGTGGCCGGCGTCGGGCACCGGTCCCTGCAGCCAGAAGGGCACGATCCAGAGCAGCGCGGCATAGAAGGCATGGCGGTTGCACAGCGCGAATTCGCCGGCGCTCGTCGCGCGCGCCTCGCCCAGCGGCCGCGTGACGAAGACGCGATAGGACCAGAGGCAGAAGATCAGCGCGCAGGTCAGCCAGCCTGCCGCGATCCCCCAGCGGACCTGCGGCACCATGCTGAAGGCCGCAAGCAGTACCATGACGATCCCGACCCACAGGCGCATCTTGCCCTTGCCGTGAAGCGGCGCGAGCTGAAGCTGGCGGAGGTTTCCGATGTCCTGGCGCCGCGGCCCCAGCCCCAAGAGGGTTCGCACGGACGCATCGTCGGCATCGATATGGTCGGTCAACAGGCTCTTCACGGGAGCCCGTTTAACGCCCCGGGGTTACTCGAACGTAACTATCCGCCTGTTCGCGAGCGATAATATTGTTCCGGGGCGGGACAGGACTGGCGCGGCAATTCACCTGGAATGGCGGCATTGGGGTGGGGAGCGGATATTCCCCTCCCTGAAAGGGAGGGGTTAGGGGTGGGTAGCGAGCATAGCGAGCCGGAAGGAAGAGCGCCGCCTTCGGCGGCCACCCACCCCCGCCCCCTCCCTTGCAGGGAGGGGAGAAGATAGGTGCGCTTCCGGTCGAAACCCGACGCTTGCCGACTGACGGATCGAGATTGCGCCTAAGCCGCGATCGCCAGCGGCTGGATCTCGCCCGCCAGATATTGCGCGCGCGCCTTCGAGCGGCTGAGTTTGCCCGAGCTGGTGCGCGGCAGGGTGCGCGGCGGGATCAGTTCGATCAGGCAGTTCATGCCGGTAATCGCGCGGACGCGGTCGCGGATCGTCTCGCGCAGCGCGATGCGTTCAGCGTCGTCGCTGGTGCGGCACTGGACGAGCACCGCGGGGGTTTCCTCGCCCCCCGGCGTGGTGATCGCAAAGGCGGCGATGTCGCCCGACTTGAAGCCGGGAAGCTGTTCGACCGCCCATTCGATATCCTGCGGCCAGTGATTCTTGCCGTTGATGATGATCATGTCCTTGGCGCGGCCGACGATATAGATGTAGCCGTCCGACAAATAGCCCATGTCGCCGGTGTCGAGCCAGCCGTCCGCCATACAGGCGGCGGTTGCCTCGGGGTCGCGATAATAGCCGGTCATCAGCGACGGGCCAGTGCACCAGACCTTGCCGACCGTCTGGTCGGGCAGGACGTTGCCCGCCTCGTCGCGGACCTCGATCACCATGTCGCGCGCGGCGCGGCCGCAGTTGACGATCGCGCGATAACGGGTCGGGCGGCCGGCGTCGGTCGAGGCGCCCGACAGTTCGGTCTCCTCGACCAGTTCGACGACGATGCCTTCGCCCGGCGGCATGATGCTGACCGCGAGAGTCGCCTCGGCAAGGCCGTAACTCGGCAGGAAGGCGCTCGCCTTGAACCCCGCATCGGCGAAGGCATCGACGAAGCTCTGCATCACGTCGGGGCGGATCATGTCGGCGCCGTTCCCCGCCACGCGCCAGCGCGACAGGTCGAAACGATCGGCGACATGCGTCTGGCTCGACACGCGGCGCGCGCAGATGTCGTAGCCGAAAGTGGGCGAATAGCTGAGCGTTGTGCCCTGATTGCGGCTGATCAGGTCGAGCCAGGCGAGCGGGCGGCGGGCGAAATCCTCGGTCTTGAGATAATCGACCGACACCTGGTTGGCGACGGGCGAGAGCAGGCAGCCGACGAGGCCCATATCGTGATACCAGGGCAGCCACGACACGCAGCGGTCGCTGTCCTGCACGTGCATGCCGTGCGAATGCGCGGCGAGGTTGTTGAGCAGCGCGCCATGCGTCACCGCGACGCCGTGCGGGAAGCGCGTCGAGCCGCTGCTGTACTGGAGGTAGCAGGTTTCGTCGGTCTTTTGCTCGGGAAGCGCGGCGACCGGGGCGGGGCGCGTCGCGAACGCGCTCCAGTCCATCGGCGCGACGCCGCGCTGTTCGGCGGCCTCGGTCGCCATCGCGGCGATTTCGGGCGGGAAGAACAGCATTTTCGGGTCGCAGCTCGTGAGCTGGACGACGAGTTGCCCGACGTAGGATTCGCGGCCGCCGAAGCTGGTCGGCAGTGGCAGCGGTACGGGCCAGGCGCCCGCGTAGATCGTGCCGAAGAAAAGCGCGGCGAATTCGGGGCCGGTCTCGGCGATCAGCGCGATGCGGTCGCCGGGCCGGACGCCCGCGGCGACGAGGCGATAGGCGGCGGTGAGCGCGTCGGCCTTGAGCTCGCGATAGGGATAGGGGCGGATCAGCTTTCCGCGCGGATCGTGGAAATTGAGCCCGCGGGTGCCGGCGGCGGCATAGTCGAGGGCTTCGCCGACGGTGGCGAAGTCCGAAAAACGGCGCGGCTGGGCGCAGTGGGTCGGGGTGGGGGCGAGATCCTCCACCGCGGGGGCGGAATTTTCGGTCATAAGGCTTCGCGAATCCCGGCTATCGGAACGCGCTGCAACGATCATGTCATCCTTTTGAGCCATGTCTGCGCTGCGCGATCCCGGTCAGGTTAAACAAATTGGCCCATTTCCGGGCTTTGATGCCCGATATGGCGGCTCTGGTCGTTCTCAATCAGGCCCGACTGTGGCATAAACATGGCATGGTGTCCCGCCGCGTTCCGTCCGACCGTTCCCGTAAACCGCTGGACGCAGCGAAGCTCGACGAACTGGCGCTCGCCTATGTTGCGCGATTCGCGACGAGTCGGGCGAAATTGACGCGCTATCTGGCGCGGAAAGTTCGGGAATCCGAATGGGTTGATGAAATTGACGCCATGGCGGCGTGCAAGGCCGTGGCCGACCGGATGGAGCGGCTGCGCTTCCTCGACGATCGCCAATATGCCGCGATGCGCGCCGGGGCGATGACGCGGCGCGGGCTGGGGCTGCGGCGCGTGAAGGCGCAGCTCTTCGTCGACGGCATCGCCGACGCGGACAGCGGCGAAGCGATCGCCGAAGCGGAGGAGCACGCGGTCGCGGCGGCGATCGGCTTTGCACGGCGGCGGCGGTTCGGCCCATTCGCGGTGCGCGCGGACGACGATCCGAAGAGCCGCGAGCGGCAGGTCGCGGCCTTCGCGCGCGCGGGGCATTCGCTCGCCCTCGCCCGCCGCATCCTCGCCGTCCCGCCGGGGGACGCCGACGCACTGGCGGCGCTGGACGATGCGGCGATGCTGGATTAGGTCCCGGCATCGCTTTCGGGATAAGGATTTGTCGATGCGCATTCTGCTGACCGCTCTCGCCCTGTCGCTCGCGCTGCCGCTGGCGGCGTGCAGCAGCGCGGGGAGCGAGGCGGAGAGCGCCGCGACGATTCCGCTGACGATCGACATGGCGGGCACGGCGCACGCCTTTCGCGTCGAGGTCGCGCGCAGCGCCGACGAGCAGGCGCAGGGGCTGATGTTCCGTACCAGCCTGCCCACCGACGGCGGGATGCTCTTTCCTTTTGCGAAGCCGAAGATCGCGAGCTTCTGGATGAAGAACACGTTGATTCCGCTCGACATGATCTTCGTGCGCGCCGACGGCAGCATCGACCGGATCGCCGAAAACACGATCCCCGAATCGCTCGAACCCGTGGTCAGCGGCGGCGATGTCGCCGCGGTGCTCGAACTCGCGGGCGGCACCGCGGCGCGGCTCGGGCTCGACGAGAGCGCCAAAGTGACGTGGAAAGATGGGAAATAGCGGTGCGCCGCACCGTTTGACGCTTGCGAACCGCGCGTCCTTCCCTGTAAACGCCACCGCCATGAGCATCCTCGGCAAGATTTTCACCTGGTGGGACGGCGCGACCGTCGGCACGTTGCTGAACAGCTGGAGCAGCGGCGAAAAGGTCGGCGAGGACAGCCTCGGCAATCGCTACTATCGCGCGAAGAAGGGGACACGCCGCTGGGTGATCTACAACGGCTCGAACGATGCGAGCCGGGTTCCGCCCGAATGGCACGGCTGGCTGCACGGCACGCTCGACGAACTGCCCGGTGAGGCGCTGCCCGCGCCGCGCGCTTGGGAGAAGGAGCCGAGCGCGAACCTGACCGGCAGCCTCGGCGCCTATCGCCCCGCCGGCGCGCTCGAACGCGGCGGCCACCGCGCCGCAGCGACCGGCGACTACGAAGCGTGGCGTCCGGGCGCCGACTGAGCTTCGTGAGCGCTTCCCTCTCCCGCATCGCGCTCCTGGCGCTTGTCGCGGCGACCGCGCTGACCGCGTGCGATCGGAACGGCGGCAAGCGGCCCGGCGAAACCACGGCGCAACTCGCCAAGTCCGAACGCGTCCCGCAGGAAGTCGGCGGGATCGAGGGCGCGACCCCGATGGATCAGCGCGTCGCGGTGCTCGGCCTGCTCAACAAGCGCAACGGCCTCGTCCGCGAGCTCGAGATGAAGCCGGGCGAGACCGCGCGCGTCGGCCGTGCGATCGTGCGGCTGCGTGCGTGTGAACAGACCGCGCCGTGGGAGGATCCGCCCGAAACCGGCGCCTTCGTCCAACTCACCGTGCAGGATCAACGCGACGACAAATGGTATCGCGTCTTTTCGGGCTGGCTGTTCAAGGAGCGCCCCGAGCGCAACGTGATCCAGCACCCGATTTTCGACGTCTATGTCAAAAGCTGCGCGATGACATATCCCGGCGGCGAGCCCGTCCAGCATGCGGTCCCCAAATCGGCCGCACCCGCGCCCAAACCGTCGAGCGCGCCCCAATCGCCGGCGACGAATGGCGGCGAGGGTGCCGCTGCGCCCGCTCCCGCGCCTGCGCCGAAGGCAGCGCCGGCACCCAAGGCCGCGCCGTCCGACAGCACCGAATAGAGCCGCGCCAGATAATCGGCCTGGGGGATTTCGATCGCGCCGAGGCTGGCGAGATGCGGGGTGATGAACTGGCAGTCGAGCAGCCGCCAGCCGCCCGCCTTCAGCCGCGCGACGAGATGCGCGAGCGCGACCTTCGATGCGTCGCGCGCCCGGCTGACCATCGATTCGCCGAAGAAGGCGCGGCCGAGCGATACGCCATAGAGGCCGCCGACGAGCGCGCCGTCCAGCCAGCATTCGACGCTGTGCGCGTGGCCGAGCTGGAACAGCCGCTCGTAGCTCGTCTTGATGACCGGGTTGATCCAGGTCGTCGGCCGATCGTCGGCGGGTTCGGCGCAGAGCGCCATCATGTCGCGAAAGGCGGTGTCGGTGGTAACGCGGAAACGGTCGGAGACGATGACCTTCTTCAGGCTCTTCGACAGGTGAAAGCCATCGAGCGGCAGGATCGCGCGCAGCCGCGGCTCGACCCAGTGGACCGACGGGTCGTCGGCCCCATCGGCCATTGGGAACAGCCCCTGCGCATAGGCGCTGAGCAGTAGCGCGGGGTCGATGGACTCGAGATGTTTCAGGGCGCGGGCTTCACGAATTTGAGCGTCATGCGGTCCGATTCGCCGATCGCCAGATATTTCTCCCGGTCGACATCCTTCTGGGCCAGCGACGGCGGCAGCGTCCAGACCCCGCCCGGATAGTCGTGGCTGTCCTTCGCATTGGCATTGACGTTGCTTTCGCCCGCGAGTTTGAAGCCCGCGGCTTCGGCGAAGGCGACAACCGACGAGCGCTTCATGTATCCGCTCTTTTCCTCAAGCGCCGAATCCATCTCCTCGGGCAGGCGGTGATCGACGACGCCCAGCACACCGCCGGGTTTCAGCATCGCATAGATTTGCCGGAAGGCTTCGCCGGTCTTGTCGGTGCCGCCGAATCGCCAGTTGTGGACATTGCGAAAGGTCAGCACGACATCGGCGCTGCCGTCGGGAACTTTCGGCCCGGCACCGGTCGCGGGAAATTCGGCGAGCCTGACCGCGCCATAAAGATCGGGCTTCGCGCTTTGCCATTCGCGGATGCGATTCAGGCCCTTTTCCCAAGGCGCCGCGGCATAGAGCGTGCCGCCGCCCGCCTTCGACAGCGGCGCGAGGATTTCGGTGTACCAGCCGCCGCCCGGCCACAGCTCGACGATCGTGTCGCCGGGTTTCACGCCGAAGAAGGCGAGGGTTTCGGCGGGGTGGCGATAACGGTCGCGCGCGACATTGGCGGGCGTGCGTGTCGAGGCGGCCACCGCGTCCGCGATAGAGGGGGCGATGGCCTCGCCGTTCGGGCTTTCGGCGAGGGCGGGCGCCGCGAGGGCGACGAGAGCACTTGCAACGAGGATCAGCGGACGCATATGGGCACCTCTTTCCGGGGGAGAAGAAGCCCCTGTTTGCGAAGGGATGCGCGTCAATGCAAGGGTCGATGCTGACGGTGAGCGCGGTCAGTGCCGTACTTGCGGTGGTCGCCGAGGTCGCCGATTACCGCCGCCGTCACCGGCGCGACGTCGATGCGGTCGGTTTCATGCCGTGGCGCGGTATCGCGCTGATCAGCGTCACGGTGGCGCTGTTCGCGGCGGCGTTCGGGTTGAAGGGCTGATTCCCGTCATTGCGAGCGGAGCGAAGCAATCCAGAGCCTGTGTAAACCGCCCTGGATTGCTTCGCTTCGCTCGCAATGACGACGGAATTAGAGGCACGCCTCCAGATAGGGCTGATCGAACCCGAACTGGCGCGCCTTTTCCAGCGTATAGGGGCGCAGGCCCATCGCGCGATATTCGCCGATGATCTTGCCGTCCTTGTCCTCGTCCTGATATTCGAACTTGAACAGTTCCTGGGTGACGATGACGTCGCCTTCCATGCCGATCACCTCGGTGACGTTGGTGACGCGGCGCGAGCCGTCGCGCAGGCGCTTGATCTGGACGATCAGGTCGACCGAATCGGCAATCTGCTTCGAGATCGCTTCCTTCGGAATCTTGATGTCGCCCATCAGCACCATATTCTCCATACGGCCGAGGCATTCGCGCGGACTGTTCGCGTGGAGCGTGCACATCGATCCGTCGTGGCCGGTGTTCATCGCGGCGAGCAGATCGAAACACTCCGATCCGCGAACCTCGCCCATGATGATGCGGTCGGGGCGCATACGCAGCGCGTTCTTGACAAGGTCGCCCATGTGGATCGCGCCATTGCCCTCGAGGTTCGCGGGGCGCGTTTCGAGTGGCAGCCAGTGCGGCTGCTGGAGCCGCAGTTCGGCGGCGTCCTCGATCGTCAGCACGCGCTCGCCGGGGTCGATCATCTTGGACAGGGCGTTGAGCATGGTGGTCTTGCCCGAGCCGGTGCCGCCCGAGATGACGATGTTGAAGCGGCTGGCGCCCGCAATCTTGAGCGCGGTGCACATCTTCTGGCTCATCGCGCCCCATTGGCAGAGCATGTCGAGCGTGATCGGCTTGGCCGAGAACTTACGGATCGAGATCGCGGTGCCGCGCAGGCTCAGCGGCGGCACGATCACGTTGACGCGGCTGCCGTCCTTGAGGCGTGCGTCGGCGAGCGGCGTCGTCTGGTCGACGCGGCGGCCGACCATATTGCAGATGCGCTGCGCGATCTGGAAGAGATGCTGTTCGTCGCGGAACTGGATCGGCGCGATGACGAGCTGGCCCTTGCGTTCGATATAGGTCTGATACGGTCCGTTGACCATGATGTCGCTGATGTCGGGATCGGACAGCAGCTCTTCGAGCGGCCCGAAACCGAGCAATTCGTCGACGAGCACCTTTTCGAGCGCGAACTGCTCGCGGCGATTGAGCGTGATGCGAAGCTCGGCGAGCACTTCGAGGATGATCGGGCGGAATTCCTCGGTCAACTCGTCCTTGCTCAGCGTCGCGGCGGCCTCGGGGTCGACGCGTTCGAGCAGGCGCGGCAGCACCTGTTCCTTGATCTTGTGGACCGACGCCTCGAAACCTTGCGCCTTTTCGGGCTCGGCCATTTCGGCGGTCGAGCGCTGGTTCAGCCGCTCCATCGCTTCCTGTTCGGGGGTCAGGTTCGACGGAATCGGTGGCGGCGCCTCGGGCGCGGGCGTGTCGATCGCAGGGAATTGCGAGCCGCCCATTCCGGGGCCCGTCTGCATCGGCTTCGCCACGCCAAAGGCGGGGCGGCCAGCGGTTCCGGGTCGGCGTCCGAATGCACTCATTCGCTTTGTCCTGCTTCAAATCAACATTTTGGACATTGCCGCGCGCCGCGCGGACGAACCCCCAACGGCCAAGGTGAATAAAAGGGAAACTTTGATAATCTCCTAATGCGGGGACGCGGCGGGGGCCTCGGGTGGCGCAGTAGGGGCGAGGCCCACGAAGCGCGGGTCGGTTCCGAACAATCGCGCCAGCGTGCGCGAAAGCGCCAGGAAGCGATGGCCCTGATCGGTCAGGCGGACATGGCCATCGACCGTCACGATATTGCCCGACGCTGTCTGTTCGGCGATCCGCCGGTCCATCTGCCGCATGTCGCCGACATATTTCCGGACGAAAATGTCGGTGATCCGCCGGCTATCCAGCGCGTCATCCTGATGCTGTTCGATCTGGGCGAGCATGAAAACGCTGATCGAGCGGTCGAGCGTCACCGGCAGGACGATCAGAAAGCAGATGTTGAAGCTGAGCGACAGCGCCCCCGCCGCAACGATCGTGGCGAGGTCGAGCCGCTGCCGGCGCAGCACCATGGCTGCCATCACCAGCACGGCGGATAGCGCGCACAGGATCAGGCCGCGATAAAAGAGGATCGAAATCCCGGCGAACAAGGGCGAGCGGGTAAGGCCGACATAGAGGATGAATCCGGCCGCAACCGCCAGCATCAGCGTCAGCAGGAGAGAGGCGAGTTGTCTAATCGGAAGCACCTTTCGCGATGGACGCGACGTCAACGATGCACGCGCGCTCGTTTCTGTAGAGGCAGCGAAGCCCCGAGGGCGGGCCGCCGGTGGCTTTCCACACCGGATCGACGGCAACGAAGAGCAGATAGTCGATGCGATTTGCACGCGCGACTCCGGTGATTCGGGCTGGCGTCAGCCGCTGCTCGAAAATCGGACGGATCACATCGCGGCGATGTTGCGCCATGGCGGCGCTGACTCCGAACAAATTCGCTGCGCCATCGGCCAGCGCGACGCGGTTGCGGCCATAGAGGCCGAAATCGAAAATGCGATAAAGCTGCGCCGGATTATGCTGGAGGATCGCCCGGTGCGGCAGATGATCGTTGGCCCAGTCATAGGCCCGGCGCTGCGCCATATCGTCCAGCGGCTGCCGGTTGACCGGACCGGGGAAGGTCGCGCCGGGATCGGGGAGCTTCACGCGCAGGCCGACCATGTCCCAGCCATTGCCCGCGACCCCGATGAACAGGAATATCCACCCTATCGCCCCGGGCCGCAGGATGCCCCGACCGGCCGGTGCGAAAGGCGATTGCGGTGCCATGCTCTGGACCACCGCCGCGGTCCAGATCATCGCGGCGAACTGTGCGAACCAGATGATGCGCCAGCCGAGATCATTGTTGATGATGCTCGACCGGACGAAGCTGACGATCAGCAGCGAGGTCAGAAAGCCAATCAGCAGAAAGCTTCGGATCGGCCTCCCCGTCGCGGGCCCTGCCATTTTCGATCGGCCGTAGAGGCGGAGATAGAGGTTGCCGCCCAGCGCGAACAGGCCGAACTCGAGGGCATAGCCGATCGGCAGCAGCGCGAGGACGAGCAGGGCCTGCGGCGTGCCGGCGCCGTCGTACTGAAAGCCGCTGACGCGGCGAATCCACAATTGAACCGGCACCCCGTCGCTCACCCGCCCGTGCAGCAGGTCCATAAACTGGGGTGCGGCAAAGAGCAGCGCGACGAGGGCCGAGACGGCCGCGAGCAGCAGCAGTTGCGGTCGCCCCCGACGTCCTTCGAGAAGCACCCAGAGCAGAAGCGCGGGGGCCGCGCCGAGCGCGATCCACGCCGACATGCCGAACGCGGTTGCAAAGCTGATCCCGGCGAGCCCCGCCAGAACGAAGCGCGGCGATGGCGGCGTTGCGGCGCGGTGCAGCAGCAGGACGCCGCACCAGGCCGCGATGAAGCCGCCGAGATGATGGGGAACCCACATCATCGACGTGAGCGCGAACCGGATTTCCTCGTTCCAATAATCGACCTGCCGGGCCGCGGCGCCGGTCGCGAGATAGTCGACCAGCGTCGGCACCAGATCGAGCCCGGTCGCGAAGCACAGCAGCGCGGCGATCAGCAGGAAGCGGCGATCGCGCCCGATGCGGATCAGGTCCGCATCCTTCGCGACGCGCCACAACAGCGCGATGAAGGCCAGGCCCGACCAGAAGGCGGTGGCGGCAAAGGCCATGCGGCCGTCGACCAGCCCGCTCGTGACCCAGCGAACCAGCGCCCCCCAGATATAATAGTAATAATAATAACCCGCCGGTTCGGTCCGCGCGTAGAAGGGGTCATGAAGCGGCAGGCCATATTGTGCGATGCTCTCGATCGTCGCGGCATGTTTGACCATGTCGAAGGTCACGAGGCTCTGATGGAGCCGGTCGCCGATATCGACGTCGACGACCGCCACGGCGAGGAGAAGCCACCAGAGTAGTGCCAGCGCGGCGAAGGGCCAGCCGATCCGAAGCGCGGGGCGTCGATAGAGCGGTGCTGCGGCCAGAACCAGCGCGGCGTGCACGGTCAACGTCCCGGCGATGCCGATCGCGCGAATGAACAGTGCATCGCAAGCGGGCAGGATCGCCAGTGCAAGGATCAGCGTCCAGCCGACCCGCTGCCACTCGCCTTCGATCCCCGGAAAGCCGCGCGCGCGGCCCAGGCGTTCGAATAGCAGGACGCCGGAAAAAGCGGGAAGGATGAAGACCAGCGCCGCAACGAGCGTGCCGAGAGCCAGTCCGGCGATATCCTGTGCGAAATAGGTCATGGGCCAGCATTCGGCCTAGACGAAATATGGTAAAATTAGCTTTAACCTATCCTTGCCGCTCGCGCGGGGCGATATTTTACGGCGCAATGCGAAGGAGAGTATCGATGCGACAGGCGATCATGGTGTTGGTAGCCTTGGCTACGGCGGGCGCCGCCGCGGCGTCGGAAGCTCCCGCGCCGCTCCCGGGCTGGATGGCGGGAGCGTGGGAGCAGACGGCATCCGAAAATCGCTGGGCCGACGAATATTGGACCCCGCCGCGCGGCGGCATCATGATCGGTGCCGCGCGAATCGGAAAGGGCGAAGGCCTTGGCATTTTCGAGCATACGCGGATCATGCGAAAGGCGGATGGAACACTCGCCTTCTTCGCGCAGCCGTTCGGGCGCCCCGCAGCCGAATTTCCGATGGTTGCGACGGGGGACCGGATGATCGAATTTGCGAACCCGGCGCATGATTATCCGCAGCGCATCCGTTACTGGCGCGAAGGCGACCGGCTGAAGGCCCGGATTTCGCTGATGGACGGCAGCAAGGCGCATGATTGGGATTATGGTCCGCCGGGCGGTTGACGCCGGTGTATAAAAAAGGGGGCTGAAGCCCCCTTTTTGATTCGATGCGATCCGCCCGATCAGCCTGCGATATGCTCGGCGAGCACGGTGAGGCCGGCTTCGTTCACTTCGGCAAAGCCGCCTTCGACCTCGATCGTCTCGGGCGCCGCGCCGCTGGTGGCATAGATGGTCAGCGGGCCGTTGCGCAGCGTCGCCATGAAGGGCGCGTGGCCTTCGAGCACCGAGAAATCGCCCTCGCTGCCCGGCACGGTGACCATATAGACGTCGCTCGACCGCTCGAGGCGGGCGGGGGTGACGAGTTCGAACTTCAGGGCCATTCTTCAATCTCCCCCCTCCCGCTTGCGGGAGGGGTCGGGGGAGGGTGTGTTCCGGTTCGGTGAAAGGCCTGTTCCCCGACAGGCCCTCCCCTAACCCCTCCCGCAAGCGGGAGGGGAATTCGATTTACGCCGCGTCGGCGGCCAGCTTGGCGGCCTTGGCGACTGCTTCCTCGATGCCGCCGACCATGTAGAAGGCTGCTTCGGGAAGGTGGTCATATTCGCCGTCGACCACCGCCTTGAACGACTTCACCGTGTCCTCGATCGCCACGAACTTGCCGGGGATGTTGGTGAAGACTTCGGCGACGTGGAACGGCTGCGACAGGAAGCGCTGAATCTTGCGCGCGCGGGCGACGACCAGCTTATCTTCTTCGCTGAGCTCGTCCATGCCGAGAATGGCGATGATGTCCTGAAGCGACTTGTACTTCTGCAGCGTTTCCTGAACGCGGCGAGCGGTCTCATAATGCTCCTGGCCGACAATGGCGGCGGTCAGCACGCGGCTCGTCGAATCGAGCGGATCGACCGCCGGATAGATGCCGAGTTCCGAAATCGCGCGGTTCAGCGTCGTGGTTGCGTCCAAGTGGGCGAACGAGGTTGCGGGAGCAGGGTCGGTCAAGTCATCCGCGGGAACGTAGATGGCCTGCACCGAGGTGATCGACCCCTTGTTGGTCGAGGTGATGCGTTCCTGCAGCGCGCCCATGTCGGTCGACAGCGTCGGCTGATAGCCCACGGCCGACGGAATACGGCCGAGCAGCGCCGACACTTCCGAACCCGCCTGCGTGAAGCGGAAGATGTTGTCGACGAAGAAGAGCACGTCCTGGCCCTCCTGATCGCGGAAATATTCGGCGATCGTCAGACCCGACAGCGCGACGCGGGCACGCGCGCCCGGCGGCTCGTTCATCTGGCCGAACACCAGCGCAACCTTCGATCCCTCGGGGGTCGGGTTGCCGTCCTTGTCCTTGGCGATAACGCCGGCGTCGAGGAATTCGTGATAGAGGTCGTTGCCTTCGCGGGTGCGTTCACCGACGCCCGCGAACACCGAGGTGCCGCCGTGGCCCTTGGCGATGTTGTTGATCAGTTCCTGGATGAGCACGGTCTTGCCGACGCCCGCGCCGCCGAACAGGCCGATCTTGCCGCCCTTCGCATAAGGCGCGATCAGGTCGATGACCTTGATGCCGGTGACGAGAATGCTCGTTTCGGTCGACTGGTCGACGAATTCGGGGGCCTTGGCGTGGATCGGCGCCGTCGCGGTGGCGTTGATCGGGCCGCGCTCGTCGATCGGGTCGCCGATGACGTTGAGGATGCGGCCGAGCGTCTGCGGGCCGACGGGAACCGAGATTTGCGCGCCGGTGTCGGTGACGGGCTGGCCGCGGGTCAGGCCG
The DNA here is from genome assembly GCF_024628865.1 of Sphingopyxis sp. DBS4. NCBI lineage: Bacteria > Pseudomonadati > Pseudomonadota > Alphaproteobacteria > Sphingomonadales > Sphingopyxidaceae > Sphingopyxis > Sphingopyxis sp. DBS4. Next base: position 3,354,813 of record NZ_CP102384.1, on the reverse strand, counting down.
TCGGTCGCGTCCATCGCGATGGTGCGAACCGTGTTCTCGCCGAGGTGCTGCGCGACTTCGAGGACGAGGCGGTTGCCATTGTTGTCGGTTTCGAGCGCGTTCAGAATCGCCGGCAGTTCGCCGGTGAACTGGACGTCGACGACGGCGCCGATGACCTGGGCGATGCGGCCCGTGGCGGCGCCGGCGGGGGCCGCCTTCTTGGGGGCGGCGGCCTTCTTCGGCGCAGCAGCCTTGGGCGCGGCGGCCTTTTTGGCGGGAGCCTTCTTCTCGGGGGCAGGTGCGGTTGCCATTGGTTCTTTCCTTGCTTGGATAGCTTAGAGCGCTTCGGCGCCAGCGATGATTTCGATAAGTTCGGTGGTGATCGCCGCCTGACGCGTGCGGTTGTAAATGATGGTCAGCTTGTTGATCAGTTCGCCCGCGTTGCGCGTCGCATTGTCCATCGCGGTCATCGAAGCGCCCTGTTCGGACGCGGCGTTTTCAAGCAGGCCCTTGAAAATCTGGATCGTGATGTTGCGCGGCAGCAGGTCGGCGAGGATCGCTTCCTCGTCGGGCTCATACTCGACCGCCGCGCCGCTCGATGCCGGAATGTCGGCGGGCGCGGGAACGGGGATCAACTGCTGGCCGGTCGCTTCCTGAAGCAGCGCCGAGCGGAACTTCGAATAGAAGAGATGCGCGACGTCGAAGGCGCCGGCTTCGTAAAGCTCCATCACCTTCGCCGAAATGTCGTGCGCCTGTTCGAAGCCGATATCGCGAATGCCGGTCGTGTCATATTGCTCGATGATCTGGCCGGCGAACAGGCGCGCGATCACCGGGCGGCCCTTGCGGCCGATGAGATAGAAGAGAACCTTCTTGCCCTCGCCCTGCAATTCCAGCGCCTTGTCGCGCGCCGCCTTGACGATGTTCGAGTTGAACGCGCCCGCAAGACCGCGGTCGCTGTTCAGCACGACGAGCAGATGGGTGTCGCTCTTGCCGGTGCCCGCGAGCAGCTTCGGCGCCGAATCCGACGCACCGACCTTCGACGCCAGGCTGGCGACGACGCCTTCGAGCCGCTCGGCATAGGGGCGCGCGGCCTCGGCCGCGGCCTGCGCCTTGCGCAGCTTGGCGGCGGCGACCATCTTCTTGGCCTTGGTGATCTTCTGGGTCGATTTGACCGAGACGATCCGCCCTTTGAGTTCCTTCAGACTGGCCATAAGTCCCGTCTTTTACCTTTGTTCCGTCACCCCGGCGAAGGCCGGGGTCTCACCGTCGAGATCCCGGCCTTCGCCGGGATGACGAGGTGGATAGTTACGCGAAAATCTTTGCGAAGGCGTCGAGCGCCGCCACCAGACCCTTTTTGGCGTCGTCGCCCAGGTCCTTGGTGTCGCGGATCGTCTTCAGCACATCACCATGGTCGCTGCGCAGATAGGCGAGCATCGCCTGCTCGTAGCGCGAGACGTCGCCCACGGCGACATTGTCGAGATAGCCGTTGGTGCCGGCGAAGATCGACGCGGTCTGCTCCTCGAACGGCATCGGCTGGAACTGCGGCTGCTTCAGAAGCTGGGTCAGGCGCGCGCCGCGATTGAGCAGCTTCTGCGTCGAGGCGTCGAGGTCCGAGCCGAACTGCGCGAAGGCTTCCATCTCGCGATACTGCGCGAGTTCGAGCTTGATCGAGCCCGACACCTTCTTCATCGCCTTGGTCTGCGCGGCCGAGCCGACGCGGCTCACCGACAGGCCGACGTTGATCGCCGGGCGGATGCCCGCGTTGAAAAGGTTGGTTTCGAGGAAGATCTGGCCGTCGGTGATCGAAATCACGTTGGTCGGAATATAGGCCGACACGTCGCCCGCCTGCGTTTCGATGATCGGCAGCGCGGTGAGCGAGCCCGAGCCATTGTCGCTGTTCATCTTCGCGGCGCGCTCGAGCAGGCGGCTGTGGAGATAGAAGACGTCGCCCGGATAGGCTTCGCGGCCCGGCGGGCGGCGGAGCAGCAGCGACATCTGGCGATAGGCGACCGCCTGCTTGGAAAGATCGTCATAGACGATCACGGCGTGCATGCCGTTGTCGCGAAAGAACTCGCCCATCGTCACGCCGGTGTAAGGCGCGAGATACTGAAGCGGCGCGGGTTCCGACGCGGTCGCGGCGACGACGATCGAATATTCCATCGCGCCATTTTCTTCGAGCTGGCGGACGATCTGCGCGACGGTCGAGCGCTTCTGGCCGACGGCGACGTAGATGCAATAGAGCTTCTTCGACTCGTCGTCGCCCTTGTTCGCTTCCTTCTGGTTGATGAAGGTGTCGATCGCGACGGCGGTCTTGCCGGTCTGACGGTCGCCGATGATCAGCTCGCGCTGGCCGCGGCCGACGGGAACGAGCGCGTCGAGCGCCTTCAGGCCGGTCTGGACGGGTTCGTGGACCGAGGTGCGCGGGATGATGCCCGGCGCCTTGACCTCGACGCGCATCCGCTTGTCGGCCTTGATCGGGCCCTTGCCGTCGATCGGATTGCCGAGGCCGTCAACGACGCGGCCGAGCAGGCCCTTGCCGACGGGGACGTCGACGATCGTGCCAGTGCGCTTGACGGTGTCGCCTTCCTTGATCTCCGAGTCCGAGCCGAAGATCACGATGCCGACATTGTCGGCCTCGAGGTTGAGCGCCATGCCCTTCACGCCATTGGCGAATTCGACCATCTCGCCGGCCTGGACATTGTCGAGGCCGTGGACGCGGGCGATGCCGTCACCGACCGACAGCACCGAGCCGATCTCGCTGACCGTGGCGTCGGTGCCGAAATTGGCGATCTGGTCCTTGATGACCTTGCTGATTTCAGCGGCGCGGATTTCCATTATTCAGCCTTTCATCGGGGCATTTGAGCGTATGGGCTTTTAGCCCTTCATCGCCTGCGCGAAACTGTTGAGACGGGTACGGATGCTGCCGTCGATCAACTGGCTGCCCAGCTGGACGACGAGGCCGCCGAGGATGGCGGGATCGACGGTCGTCGCGACGGTGACGTCGCGGCCGACACGGGATTTGAGGTTGGCGGTCAGCGCCTTGACCTGCTCGGCGGTGAGCGGGTGCGCGCTGGTGACCTTCGCGGTCACTTCGCCGCGGTGATCGGCGACGATCGCGTTGAAGGCGGCGATCATGCCGGGGAGATCGGCGAGGCGGCGATTCTCGGCAAGCACGCCGAGGAACTTCGCGGTCAGCGAATCGAGCTTCAGTGCCTTGGCGACCGCCTCGATCGCCTTCGCGGCGTCGCCGCGGCTGACGACGGGGCTCGCGATCAGCGCCGAAAGGTCGGCCGAATCGGTCAAGCCGGCGCTGAGGGTGCCGAGGCTCTTGGCGACCGCGTCGATCGCGTTCGATTCGCGGGCCAGATCGAACAGCGCACTGGCATAGCGGCCCGCGAGGCCCGCCGTGATGTTGCCCTGAATGCCGCCGGAATTCTCCACGCGCGAAAGTCCTTCTCTACGATCCCGAGGGGGATGGCTGCGCGGATTTTTAACGGCCTCCGAAGATGCCCCCGCTGCAAAGTCGCGGCGCGCGTAGCAACGATTTTGCTGCAATGCAAGGCGAGGGTGGGTGGAATCGAGCACCCTCCCGCGTCCGTTCGCACTGAGCTTGTCGAAGTGCCGTTCTTTCTTCAAACATCGGGTAGGCAAGAACGGTGGTTGACCTGCGGTCGCCTGGCGGCCCGACAAGCTCAGCACGAACGGAAGAGAGGGAAGTGTATGGGCGAAATGATTCGCATGACGATGGACGATGGCGCGGAGATCGCGGTCTATCACGCCGACGCGGCGGGCGAACGGCGCGGCGGGCTCGTGCTGATCCAGGAAATCTTCGGGGTCACCGACCATATCCGCGAGCTTTGCGACGAATATGCCGTCGACGGTTATGAAGTGCTGTCGCCCGCGCTGTTCGACCGCGAGCATCCGGGGTTCGAGAGCGACTATTCGGGGCCGCAGTTCGAGCGCGCGGTGGAGCTGGCGCGAAAGCTCCACCCGTTCGAGCAGAGCCTGAAGGACGCGCAAACCTGCATCGACGCGCTCAAGGGGAAGGGGCCGGTCTTCATCACCGGCTATTGCTATGGCGGCTCGGTGGCGTGGCGGATGGCGCAGATCAGCCCCGACCTCGCCGCGGCGTCGGCCTATTACGGCAGCCTCGTCCCGACCCAGTTCGCCGATCAGCCGCCCGCCTGCGCGGCGATCGCCCATTTCGGCCGCTTCGACGGCGGCATTCCGATGGAGGGCGTTGAGGCGCTGATCGCGAAAGCGCATCCGACCGCGCAGATTTTCGTCTATGAAGCCGGGCACGGCTTCAACAGCGACCGGCGCAAGGATTATCACGAACCGAGCAGCGAAGCGGCGCGCGAGCGGACGCTGATGCTGTTCAAGGCGTGCGGGGGATAAACAAGGACTGGGGGGAGGGGACGATGCATCTGACCGTTGTTCTGCTGACCATGCTGGTGCTGCCGGCGGCATCGGTGCTGATCGAACGCTGGACGGGCGGCGGGAGCGCGAGCCTGTGGGTGCTGATCGGCAAATGGTTCGTCTTCTGGGGCGTCGGCGTCCGCCTGTTCATCGCGGGCGCGCGGCAGATCGTGAAGCCCGAACTGACCGCGACCGGGATTTTCGGCGTCACCGACAAGGCGGCCTTCCCGCTCGCGCAGGAGCTCGGCTTCTGGAACCTCACCATCGGGCTGATCTCGATCGCGTCGATCAAGCGCCCCGAATGGGTGGCGCCGATGGCGATCGCGGGGATGCTCTTTTATGCGATGGCGGGCGCGCTGCACGTCACCGGCAAGGACCGCGGCTTCTCGGAGAATGTCGCGATGATCTCCGACCTCGGCATGGCGGGCCTGCTGCTGGCGTTCCTGGTCGCGACCTTCCCGCTGTGGGCGCGTTCCTGAAGCGCGCTGGATGGCGCGGTTCAGGGCGTGCGCGAGCTGAAGCGCGATCAGCTAGTGAAGGAAAAAACCGTGCGCTCCCGCGAAAGCGGGAGCCCATCTCCGATCGGCGCCGTTCTGAACCGGCGGGAGATGGGTCCCCACCTTCGCGGGGACGCGTTCATGCTTTTAACGGGTCACGTCAAGGCGCCGTCGCCGCCTTCTGGCACTGATAGACCAGCCGCTCGTTGGGCGTCGGGGGTAGCACGGCGCGGATCGCTTCCTGTTGCGTCGCCAGCCCCGCGAGTGCATCGGCATCGGCAGTGCAGCTTTTCAGCGTCACACCGGCGCGAATCTCGCGCGCTTTCGCCATCGTGTCGGCGTCGAGCAGATAGCGGTCGACGCGATATTCCTGGCCCGTCGGATCGATCGAGGCGACCGTCACCGTCGCTTCCTCATTGGGGACGAGGATGCGTTGCCAATGGCCGTCGGCGCCCATCGCATATTGGGTGCGGTCGTTGACGCAGCCGTTCGCCGCGATCTTCACCGGCACGTCGGTGGTCGAGGAGACGGTGATGCGACTGCGGTCGGGGCGAATCGTGCAGAGGAACTGGCCCTCGGCGATCTTCGGCGCGTCGGGCGTTGTGGCCGCGGCCGCCTCGTCCTTGACCTCCGCATGTGCGTCGGGGCGCGTGACGAACAGCACCGCGGCGCCGAGGATGAGCGCGGCGCCGGCCCCGCCAGCGATCTTCGCGTTGCGCATCTTCTGCTGGCTATAGAAGAGCATCGCCGCGCCCGCCGACAGCGCGCCGATCACGAACAGCACGCCCGCAAGCGCGATGCGGTTCTCGCGCGCGTCGAGCGCAGCTTCTTCGGCGTGTGCCTGCTTGAGTTGGCGGTCGAGCGCCGCGGCGGCCTCCTTCGCGGCATTCGCCTCGGCGGTCTTGCGCGCATCGGCGTCGAGCGCGGCGCGGTCGCGCGCGTCGGCCTCGGCCATTGACAGGCAGGGCGAACCGATCGCGCCATATTGCTGCCCGGCGTCGCCGAGGAAGCGCGCGAGTTCGCGCGTCGAGATGGCGAAGGCGAAGGGCGAATCGCCGTCGTCGGCGCGGGTGATCGCGGTGTTGATGCCGACGATGCGCCCGCATTGATCGACGAGCGGGCCGCCCGAATTGCCGCGCGAGATCTTCGCGGTGTGGACGAGCATCGCGACCCCGTCGACAGTCTGCGTGTTCGACAGATTGCCCTCGCTGCGCACCGGCGTGCGCGGGGTGATATAGTCGGCGGCGCTGCGCGCGGTCGCAAGGTCGACATTGCCCGGATAGCCGAGCGCGACGACGTCGGCGCCCGAATCGAGCGGCCCCGAATAGACCGCGGCGGCGGGCAGCCGCGTCCCGCTGATCTCGATCAGCGCGAGGTCGCGTTCGGTGTCGATCGCGATCAGCTTGCCGGCATAGCTTTTCTGTCCTTCCGACGGGACGACGCCGAGCGCGACATTGTTCGGATATTTCGCGGCCGATTCGACGACATGCGCGTTGGTGACGATGCGCGTCGGCGAAATGGCGATGCCGCTGCCGTGGCCGAAGCCGACGACCTCACCGTCGACCATCGCGACGGTGACGACGCGCACGACGCTGCGTGACGCGGCGCTGATGTCGTCGGCGGCGCGGGCCGGGAGCGCGAGAGTGACGGTGAGCAGGGCGAGAAGGAGCGCGAGGAAGCGGGTCATGGCGCGGACCCTAACCGCTGATGATCGGAAGGCAAGCTAGAGGTACGGGCTCCACATCATCATCCACGCCCCCGCGCTGCCGGTGAGGATGATGATCCCGCCCACCGCGAGCAGCGCCGCTACGCCCTTTTTCGCCGTAGGCGTTCCGCGCGCGCCGGCGCGGAGGTAAAGCTCGGCGACACCCAGCGGCAGCAGCGAATTGGCGAAGGCGAGAAAGAGATCGAAAGGGCCGTCCATCGCGTCGCCGATCCCGGCGCCGCCGGTCGCGATGCCCCACGCCATATAGCCGACGCGCATGAACCAGACCGCGCTCGCGACCGCGAACAGCCGGATCGCCCAGCGGCGATGCTCGGCAAAGCGGCGCGCGCGGGCGCTGCGCCAGGCGAGCGCTGCGAAAGCGAGGATCAGCAGCGCATCGAGCGAGATGCCGAAGGCGCCGGTCAGGTTCATCCACGATCCGCGCCCCCAGACGAGCCATAACCCGTCGAGCGACAGCGCGAGCGCGCAGACCAGATAGAGCCGTCCGTTCCAGCGGTGGACTGCGGGCCAGCGGCCGCGGATCGCGGGAACGAGTTGCACCAGCCCGCCGAAGCTGATCACCGCCGCCATCAGCACATGGGCCGCGAAGAAGAGATTGCCCACCGTGTCGCCGGCGACGAAGCCGGTGATCAGCGGCTTGCTGTTCCAGCGCTCGAAATGGCCCGAGAGCGACGAGGGATAATAGAAGAGCAGGATGAAGGCGGTGAACAGAAGCTGTCCCGCCGCGACCGACAGGTAACAGAAAGTCGCGGCGCGCCCGAGCCAGTCGATCCGGCGCGCCAGGCGCGCGGGCGTGAAGGATGCGTCGATGGTCGCCATGGCCTGCTCCCCTATGGAGCCGGAAAGTGGCGTATCCCCTCAGGTGAGTCAATGATATAATACAGTAACACGGTTGATGCCGCTTTGAGCGCAAGCATCGGGACGCGCATGCATCGAAGCCATGGCAATGGGAGGGCAAGGTCCTTAGGAAAGGAAAGACCATGAATGCCGAAACCATGAGCCCGGAAACCATGACCGACGACGACCGCTGGGCCGCGGTGCTGCGCCGCGACCGCGCGCTCGACGGGCGCTTCGTGACCGGGGTGCTGACGACCGGCATCTATTGCCGGCCGAGCTGCGCGGCGCGCCATCCGGCGCGCGGCAACGTCCGCTTCTTCGCCGACGGCGCGGCGGCGCGCGACGCGGGCCTCCGGCCCTGCAAGCGCTGCCTGCCCGACGATGTCGCGCGCGACGAGGGCGCGGTGCTTGCGGCGATCGCGGCGATCAAGGCGAGCGAGGAACCGCTCGCGCTCGCCGATCTCGCTGCGCGCACCGGCTATTCGCCGACGCATTTCCAGCGCGTCTTCACCCGCCACACCGGCCTGTCGCCCGCCGCCTATGCCCGCGCGCTGCGCGAGGAGCGGGCGCGGCAGGCGCTGAGCGACGGCACAAGAGTGACCGACGCGATCTATGACGCGGGCTTTTCGGGGCCGTCGCGTTTTTATGGGCATATGGAGGGACGCATGGGCATGACGGCTTCGGCCTGGGTGAACGGCGGCAAGGGCGCGACGATCCATTGGGCGGTGGTGCCGACCAGCCTTGGCGACATGCTCGTCGCGGCGACCGCGAAGGGCGTGTGCCGCCTGAGCTTCGACGAAGGGCGCGAAGCGCTCGAGGACCGCTTCCCGGCCGCCGAACTGGTCGAGGGCGGTGCCGATTTCGCGGCGCTGCTGAAAGAGGTGGTCGACGCGGTCGAAGCGCCGGTGAAGGGTTTCGACCATATCCCGATCGATGTGAAAGGGACCGCTTTTCAGGAAGCGGTGTGGCGCGAGCTTCGCAAGATTCCGGCGGGTGAGACGCGCAGCTATGCCGACATCGCCGCCGCGGTCGGCAGGCCCAAGGCAGTCCGCGCGGCGGGCAGCGCCAATGGCGCGAACAATGTCGCGGTGCTCATCCCGTGCCACCGCGTCGTGCGCAGCGACGGCTCGCTCGGCGGCTATGCCTATGGCCTGCCGATCAAGCGTGAACTTCTGAAAAGGGAAATCCAATGACGGACAAGATTGCAGCCTTCCGCGCGCTTCACCTTCCCGGCGATCCGCTGATTCTCGTCAATATCTGGGACGCGGGGAGCGCGAAGGCGGTCGCGGCGGCCGGCGCCAAGGCGATCGCGACCGGCAGCTTCGGCGTCGCGGGCGCGCAGGGGCGCGCCGACGGCGAGGATTTCCCGATCGAGGATGTGTTCGAGAATCTGGCTCGCATCCTGTCGGTCACCGACCTGCCGGTGACGATCGACATGGAATCGGGCTATGGCGCCGATCCGGCGGCGGTCGGCGTCTCGGTCGGCCGCGCGAAAGCGGCGGGTGCGGCGGGGATCAACATGGAGGACCGGCTGCCTGGCCGGAGCGAACTGCTCGCGATCACCGAGGCGCAGGCACGCTACCGCGCCGCCGCCGACACTGGCATTTTCGTCAACGCGCGCTGCGACGTGTTTCGCGGACAGGATGCCGCGAAGGACGGCGATGCGCTGATCGCCGCGACGCTCGAACGCGCACGGGCCTATGCCGACGCGGGGGCGGGATCGTTGTTCGTGCCCTTCCTCGGCGATGCGCGCTGCATCGGCGCGATCTGCGAAGCCTCGCCGCTGCCGGTCAATATATTGCGCGCGAAAGCAGGGCCGACGCACAAGGAACTCGCGGCGCTCGGCGTCGCGCGGATCAGCCACGGGCACCAGCCCTGGGCGGCGGCGATGGCGTGGCTGACCAGGCAGGCCGAGCAGGTTCTCGGCGGCGCCGAACCCGATTATTGAGCGTCGTCGGCTGGCTCGGCCGACGCCGGCGCGTCCTTCCGTCCACCCCTCCGCATGGCTTCGAGCTGCTCGAGAAGGCCGACGCCGTCGCCGCGATCGTGCGGATCGAAAGCGACGACTTTCGCGAGCCGGATCGCGGTGTCGACCTGCCCCTGCGCGGCCAGTGCATAGGCGTAGCTGATGCGCGTCTGCATATTTTCGGGCGCGAGCTCGAACGCGTGCGCGAGGCCGTCGACGGCGACCGGCGGCGGCGCGACCCCTTCGTCGGCAAAACTCCGGTAATAAGCGAAGAGCGGGGCCGGATCGTCGGGGTCGGCCCGATTCGCGCGGATGATCGGTTTGCGCGCGGCGTTCCAGTCCGCCGCCGAGACATCGTCTTTCTCCGCGAGGTCCGCGAGCATCATGCGGCCGAGCAGAAGGTTGGCCCCGACATGCTGCGGCGCGATCGCCAGCGCCTTGTCGACGGCGTCGCGCGCGGCGGCGGCGTCACGCTTTTCCTTCCCCATGCCCCATTCCGCCATCGCGAATTCATACCATATGCCGGCATCGCCGGGATATTGCACGGTCAGCTTCGCAAGCGCATCGCGCACCGGGGCGAGCCGTTCGGGGTCGTCCTTCGCACTTTTTCGTTCCAGTTGCAGCGGCAGCATCGCATCGGCGGCGGCCGACAGCGGGGTTATGGCGACCTGGCCCGCGACCGGGACAGGGTCGTTGGTGAGGCGAACGGACAGGAGGCTGCTCATGTAGCGATTGAGATCGCGGTCGAGCTTCGCCAGATCACCGAAGGCCTTGGTCGCCGCTTCCTTGGGATCGACCCCGCTGTTGATCGCATCGACATAGGCGCTGAGTTGACCGTCGCGCGCGGGATCGCTGAACAGCATATGGGTGAGCAGCCAGGAGCGACCGTAATAGCCGTCGATCTTGGCTGCGTCGCGCAGTTCGCCGGGGCGCTGAAAGAGCAGGGTTTCCGCTGGAATCTCCGGCGTCCTGAGCAGGCTGTAGGCGCGCTGCTGGGGCGGGTTGCCGATCTTAGCCTTGCCGTCCGCGGTGAAGTCGACGGTCGACAGATATTCGGCGAAGCCCTCGACGAACCACGCCGGAAAGGCGGCCGGCAGATACCGCATCATGAAATGATGGCTATATTCGTGAAACAGCGTCTGCTGCGCTTCCGACGTTCCCTGGATGAAGTCGCTGTCGCGGTTCGAGACGGCGTAGCTGCCCTCCGGATGGGGAGTGTAGAATCCCGCGATCATCGAGCCCGTCTTGCCCGTCATTAGCGTGCCGGCATCCTCGGCATGTTTGACGAGATAGATGGTGAGGCGATTGGGATCCCTTTCGCCGGACTGTTTGAAACGAAGGCGAAGCGTCATGTCGAAGCGCTCGAGCGTGACGGCGAAATCGCGAAGCGATTTTTCATTGCCTTCGCTATAGATGATGAAATTGCCGGTGTCGGCGCGAAGCCATTTCGCATCGGCCGGCGACACCGCGCCGAACATCGCGATCCCGGCAACCAGGATCGAAACCATCTTTCTTGTCATGCCCGCCCCCTTTTCGAGCGGCAATGCTGCCAGCGCGGCCTGCCGCTGTAAAGTTCCCGGAGCTTTATACGAAACTATAGGGGTCGATGTCGATCGCGAGGCGCGCCTTCGCAGGCCAGTCGATGCGGTTCACCCAGTCGCGGATCGTGCCTTGCAGGTCGAAGCTGCGCGGGGCGTGGAGCAGCAGGCGGAAGCGGTGGCGGCCGCGCAGCATCGCCAGCGGCGCGGGGGCGGGGCCATAGATGGCGAGGCCGTCGGCGGCCGGCGCCTTTTGCCCCAGCCGCTGCGCCACCCCGCGCGCGACCTCGATATCCTCGGACGAGATGACGAGCGCGGCGAAGCGGCCATAGGGCGGCGCCCCCGCGTGGCGCCGCGCGGCGGCCTCGGCGGCGTAGAAGCCTTCGCGGTCGTTCGCGACGAGCGCCGTCATGACGGGGGCGTCCGGAACGCGTGTCTGGATCAGCACTTCGCCGGGCTTGACCCCGCGCCCGGCGCGGCCCGCGACCTGCGCGATCTGCTGGAAGGTGCGCTCGGACGCGCGCAGGTCGCCGCCGTCGAGGCCGAGATCGGCATCGACGACGCCGACGAGAGTCAGGTTGGGGAAATGATAGCCCTTGGTGACGAGCTGCGTGCCGATGATGATGTCGACCAGCCCGCCCTCGACCGCCTCGACGAACTCGGCGGCCTTGGCGGGCGACCAGAGGGTGTCGCTGGTGACGATCGCGGTGCGCGCCTCGGGGAAGCGCAGCGCGACCTCGTCGGCGACGCGCTCGACGCCGGGGCCGCAGGCGACGAGGCTGTCCTCGTCCTCGCACTCGGGGCAGAGCCGCGGCGGCGGCATGACATGGCCGCAATGGTGGCAGGCGAGACGGTGGACGAGCCGATGCTCGACCATCCACGCGGTGCAGTTCGGGCATTGGATGCGGTGCCCGCAGGTGCGGCAGAGGGTCAGCGGCGCGAAGCCCCGGCGGTTCAGAAAGAGCAGGCTCTGCTCGCCCTTGTGCAGCCGGTCGGCGAGGGCGTCGACGAGCGGCGGCGCGAGCCAGCGGCCGCGATCGGGCGGATCGCTCCGCATATCGATCGCGGCGAGGTCGGGCAGCGTCGCGCCGCCGTAGCGTGCGGGGAGGATGATGTGGCGATAGCGGCCTGCCTCGACCTGCGCGAGGCTTTCGAGCGCGGGGGTCGCGCTCGCGAGGATCACCGGCAATCCCTCGAAATGCCCGCGCATCACCGCGACGTCACGCGCGTGATAATGGACGCCGTCCTCTTGCTTGAAGCTCGTCTCATGCGCCTCGTCGACGACGATGACGCCGAGGGCGGCATAAGGGAGGAACAGCGCCGAGCGTGCGCCGACCACGATCTTCGCCTCGCCGGCCGCGATGCTGTGCCACGCGCGGCGGCGTTCGGTCGAGCGGAGGCCCGAATGCCACGCCACGGGCTCGCAGCCGAACCGTGCCGCGAAACGCGTCAGCATCGGCTCGGTCAGCGCGATTTCGGGGAGCAGGACCAGCGCCTGCTTGCCCGCATCGATCGCGGCGGCGATCGCCTCCATATAAACCTCGGTCTTGCCCGATCCGGTGACGCCATCGAGCAGCAGCGTCTCGAATTTCGCGGCGTCGACCGCATCGCGGAGCTGGCCGGCGGCGGCGGTCTGTTCGACAGAAAGTGCGGGCGGGGCGAAGGCGGGGTGGGGCTGCGGATAGGGCTGGTCGGCCGAGACGGCGACCGCTTCGAGCGCGCCGGTCTGGACGAGACCGCGGATCACCGCTTCGCTGACCTCGGCGAGTCCGGCGAGTTCGCGGACGATGCCTTGCCGGTCGCCGATCTTTTCGAGCGCAACGGTGCGCTGCGGAGTCATGCGCTTGGGGACTTCGCCGGTGGCGCGATATTCTACGATCGGGCGGCGCGCGTCGGCGAAGGCGGCGCCGGGCAGCACCATCCGCAGCACCGCGCCGGGAGGCGCGAGATAATAGTCGCTCGTCCATTCGACGAGACGGCGGAGCGGCGCGGGGACGGGGGGCACCGGCACGACCTCGAACAGGTTACGCAGGCGATTGTCGCCGACGGCTTCAGGCGCGCCGAAGCTCTCATCCTCCCACACGACGCCGCCCATCCGCCGCGGCCCCAGCGGCGCGACGACGACGCTGCCGAGCGGCGCGTCGGTGCTATAGGGCACGCGATAGTCGAGCGGGCCGAGAGCAGCGGTCAGAAGAAGGACGCGGGCGCGGGTCATGGGCTGGGGAGGATATAGGGCGCCGCGGGAAATAGGAAAGCGAGCAAGGGAGAATGCGCGCAAAGGTGCAGAGAGGAAGGATGGGGTTCACGCGGAGACGCGGAGGCGCGGAGAGACAGTGTTGGCCGCGAAGCGGCTTATTCCCGCAACGTGGCAATGAACGCCATGCAGCAGGAACGAAGGTGCCTGCCGGCCCGAGCGATGTTCTCCGCGTCTCCGCGTCTCCGCGTGAACCAAAAACTCCGCTAATTCCGCGTCTCTGCGCGAATATCAGGAAGCCGCCAGCGCCGCTGTCTTCATCACCCGCTTCGCGGGCTTCGGGCGCCGGAACCAGAAGGTCCACACCGCCAAGCTGCCGAGCATCGTCAGCGACAGGCCCGAAATCGTCATCACCAGGCGCCACGGCAGGCCGCCGACCTTGGCGGCGTGGATCGGGAAGGCCTTGTTGAACGCCTGCGCGCCGCTCGGCATCGCCAGCGCGTCGCGCGCGCCGAGCAGCTTGCCCGTCGCGGCGTCGAACCACAAGGTCGAGCGGCCGTTGGGCAGCCACTCGGCCTGCTGGCGCATCCGGAGCATGATCGGATCGCCGGCCTTGCGCGGCAGGCTGAGGATACGGAATTCGGCATCTGGGAAGCGGCGGCGCGCCTCGGTCAGCATCGCGGCATAATCGGGCTGCGTTGCAAGCGGCCCGCTCTCGTATTTCGGCGGCTTCATCGCCCTGGCGGCCTCTGCGGGCGAGCCGAAGGGGGCGATCATCGCCATCGCGAAGGGCTGAAAGATCATCATCGTCCCGGTGACCACCGACAGCAGCAGCAGCGGCGCAACGACGATACCAAGATCGCGGTGATGCATGACGATCGCCGGGCGGCTCATCCGTTTGGGCCACAGCCGGAACCGGAAGGTCTTCCGCGTCCGCCACCACAGGATCGCGCCGCTGATCACGAAGAAGATCCCGCACAGCCCCGCGATGCCGATCACCCATTCGCCGCTGTCGCCCGCGAAGAGATGATGGTGGAAGTCGAAAATCCAGAGCTCGGGCCGCTCCCATTGGCTCGCCCAGCGGGTGACGATCTCGCCCGACTGGCTGGCATAGGCGCCCGCTTCCTTGCCCAAGCGGAGCTGGTGGAGCCCGAAGCGCTCGTCGGCGAAAATGATGCCCTGCGCGCCCGGCATCGCCATCAGTCGCTCGGTCGCGGCGACAACGGTCGGCAGGTCGCCGCGCAGCGCGTCGTTGCTGTGCGGCAGGGCGATCCAGCTCGTCTCGTGAAGCAGGATCGTGCCCGACAGGCCCATGAGCGCGAGCACGAGGCCGATCAGGCCGCCGGTCCAGCGGTGGAGCGTGTCGAGCAACTGCATCATCAGAACCGGTAATCCCACCCCAGCGTGAAGGTCCGCCCGCGGCCCGCGAAATAGGCCGCGACCGGTGCGTCGGTCGCTTCGCGCGTATCGCTCGAATAGTCGATATAGAATTTGTCGAACAGATTCTGCACCGACAGGCTGAGCCCGCCGAAGCCGGTCTGATAACGCAGGCTCGCGTCGGTGATCGCATAGCCGCCGAAATTATTGAGCGGGCTGGGGTTCGCCTTGCCGTGGAAGTCCCGCTTCAGGAAGAATTGCGTCTGCACGAGCGCCGAGACGGGCCCCTTGTTGTAGCTCGCGTTGAGGTTCAGGCGGTCGGGCGAGATGTTGCTGCCGTCGAGGTCGGTGTCGACGATCCCGTCGGGATTGACGCTGTCACTGTCGTAGCGGCCCTTGAGGTGGGCGTAGCCGACGCCGACCCTGAGGCCGTCGACCGGCAGCGCCACCCGCAGGTTGAGCTCGAGGCCCTGAATCTCGACGCGCTGGCGCTGGACGTCGAAGATGCGGTCGGGGCGGGCGATGAGGAGCTGGCCCTTGTCGCTCGACGACCAGAAATAGGTCGCGCTCGCGTCGAGTGGGCCGCGCTTCAGCTCGACGCCAATCTCGCGGTTGTTCGAGACGATCGGCGAGATGTCGAGATAATTGTCGATATCGATCCCGGCGGTCTTCACCGCGCGGGTGATGCGGCCGATGTCGGGGACGGTGAAGCCCTCGGCATAGCTCGCATAGGCGCGGATGCCCTGCCACGGCTCGATGATGACGCCGCCGTTGATCAGGAGGTCGTCGAACTTGGGCTTGCCGCCTGCGACGTCGACGCCGCCATAGGTCGAAAGGCCGCAATTGGTGGTGACGGTCGCGGTGCAGGCGACATAGGTGGTCGAGGCGAGGGTGTGATAATCGGCGATTTTGATCTTCACATTTTCCCAGCGCACCCCGCCCGCGAGGCGGACGAGCCCATCGAACAGCTTGAGGTTTGCCTGTCCGAAGGGGGCGAGGCTGCGGAAATCGCTCGGCGGCACCCAGACGCGATCGGTTGCGATCAACGCCTGCTCAGTCTTGTCGACGAGCGCGTCGAAGCCGAGGGTGACGGTCAGCGCCTCGAAGCCGGGGACCGCGCGCTCATAGCTGAATTTGGCGCCGAGCTTGCGGCTGCGATTCTGCGACTGGTCGAACAAGGTGCCTTGCGGCGCGATCGCCGGGTCCTGGAAGGTCGCGATCGGGTCGATCTCGCCGCCGAAGGTGTCGCGGCTGCGGTTGAAGAAGATCTGGCTGACGAAATTGCCGCCGCCAAGGTCGGTGTCGGTCAGCGACAGCGCGACGCTTTCGGTGCGGTTCCGCGCCGGTTCGCCCGGCGGATCGCCGCGCACCGCGCTCGTCGGGATGCCGAGCGCGCGGTTGCCCGCGACCGCGACATAATCGCCGTCGCCCTTGAGCTCGTAGCGGCTGGCGATCAGGTCGAGCCGCGCGGTCGGCGACACTTCATAGCCGAGGCGCGCGAAGAGCGACAGCGTTCGCGAATCCTGCGTCTCGCCCTGCGTCAGGTTGAGCCCGACGCGGCGCCCTTCGCCGTCGTAGAAGGCGCCGCGCTTTTCCCACGCCGCGCCGAAGGTCGCGTCGAAGCGGCCGGCCTTATACTGGACGAGCCCCGCGACCTTGCCGCCGAGGCCATCGCCCGAAAAGCCGTCGTCCGCGGTGCCCTGCAACAGGAAACGGCCGCCGAGCCCCTCTTCCCTGGGCGCGCCGACGGTGACCTGGTTGACGATGCCGCCGGTCCCGCCGATCCCCTGCAGGGCGTTCGAGCCGTAGATCAGCTCGACGCGGTCGACGAAAAAGCCGTCGATCGTGAAGCCGTCGCGGCTGCCATCGCGCATCGGGGTCGATTGCGGAATGCCGTTGATCGCGTAGAGCGGCGAGCGCCCGCGCAGCGATTCGCCTGAACCCGACAATTTCTGGCGTGTCGGCGAAAAGCTGGGGGTGAGGTTCGAGACTGCGTCGGTCACCGACCCCGAAATCGCGAGTTGCTGGTCGAGCGTGTCCTTGCCGATCAGGTCGATCGTCAGCGGCAGCGCGTTCGGCGGCAGGATCGTGCGCGCGGCGGTGACGACGATGCTGTCATCGCGCGCCGCCTCATCGACGGGCGCGGCGTCCTGCGCGAAGGCGGGGACGGAAAATGCGCTCGAAAGCAGCGCCGCGACGATCCATTTGCGATTCATTCTCAACTCCTCTTTCAGAGGTGCCGCTAGTGCGACACATTCGCATATGCAAGGGGATTCGGGAGGACGGCTGATGGCGCAAGGTCAACCATGCGGCATCGTCGGTCCGCGCGCGCCCGGGGGGTGATGAAAGGGGCAGGGAACTTCCTGCCGTAACGTCTTTCCACTTGACGTGGACGTAAACGTAAGGTCCAGTGTCGGATGAAGGTCGTGCCGCGAGGCGCGTCCGCTCGCGCGTCCGGCTCCCCGACTGCGTCCGGCCGCCGTCACGAAAGGAAGATGATGTCGCTCGATAATCTCTCGCGCTCGGCCTACACCGACGATCATGAAGCGTTTCGCGCCACGGTGCGCCAGTTCCTCGAAAAGGAAGTCGCCCCCAATCAGGCGCAATGGGCCGAGGACGGTATCGTGCCGAAGAGCATCTGGCCCAAGGCCGGCGAGCTCGGCCTCCTCTGCCCGACGGTGCCCGAGGAATATGGCGGCCTCGGCCTCGACTTCGGCTATAATGCGATCGTCGACGAGGAGAGCGCTTATTATGGCCGCGTGACCACGGGCTTTTCGCTCCAGTCGGACATCGTCACCAACTATATCACGCGCTACGGCAGCGAGGAGCAGAAGAAGCACTGGCTGCCCAAGATGGTCGCGGGCGAGGTCATCACCGCGATCGCGATGACCGAGCCGGGCACCGGCTCCGACCTTCAGGGGATGCGCACGACCGCGAAGAAGGACGGCAATCACTACGTCATCAACGGGTCGAAGACCTATATCACCAACGGCCAGAACGCCGACCTGATCCTCGTCTGCGTCAAGACCGATACCGAGGTGCAGCCGGCGTGGAAGGGCGTGTCGATCGTGCTGGTCGAAGCCGACCGCGAAGGCTTCCAGCGCGGCCGCAACCTCGACAAGATCGGGCAGGACGAGGCCGACACGTCGGAGCTTTTCTTCAACGATGTCCGCGTGCCGATCACCAACTGCCTCGGCGAAGAGGGACAGGGTTTCATCTATCTGATGAGCGAGCTGCCGCAGGAGCGGCTGTCGATCGCGGTGTCGGCACAGGCGTCGGCGCAGCGCGCCTTTGACGACACCGTCGAATATACCCGCGACCGCAAGGCGTTCGGCAAGCCGATCCTCGATTTCCAGAACAGCCGCTTCGTGCTCGCCGATCTGAAGGCGAAATTACAGGTCGGCTGGGCGCACCTCGACTGGGCGCTGTCGCGGCACCTCAAAAAGGAATTGACGCCGGAGGAGGGCGCCGCGGCGAAGCTGTGGCATACCGAACTTCAGTGGGAAGTGATGGACAAGTGCCTCCAGCTCTTTGGCGGCGCGGGTTATATGAACGAATATCCGATCGCCCGTGCCTGGCGCGCGGCGCGCGTGACGCGCATCTTCGGCGGTACGAACGAGATCATGAAGGAACTGATCGGGCGGAAACTCTGACGAAAAATCTCTCTCCCCTTGCGGGAGAGATAGGCTTGGCTTGGCGGCTTGCCGCCTAGCAAGTCTTGAGAGGGGGCTTGACGGTGGCGTGTTGCCGCTCCCCCTCTCCCGGCTCCGACTAGGCGGCGAAGCCGCCAAGTCTCCACATCCCTCTCCCGCAAGGGGAGAGGGAAGAAGGTGAAAGGAACTCCCCATGGCTACAGCATATATCGTAGACGCCGTTCGCACCGCCGGCGGCCGCCGCGGCGGCCGGCTGGCCGGCGTTCACCCCGTCGACCTCGGCGCCGCGGTGTTCGACGCGATCGCCGACCGCAACGATTTCGACACCTCGAAGATCGACGACGTCATCACGGGCTGCGTGTCGCAGGGCGGTCAGCAGACGATGGACCTCGGCCGCAACGCCGTGCTCGCCTCGAAGCTGCCCGACTCGATCCCCGCGGTGACGATCGACCGCCAGTGCGGTTCGTCGCAGCAGGCGATCATGTTCGCGGCGCAGGCGGTGCTGTCGGGCACGCAGGACATCGTCCTCGCCAGCGGCATCGAAAGCATGACCCGCGTGCCGATGGGCAGCGTCGCGACCCTGTTCATGAAGGAAGGGCTCGGCAATTATAAGTCGCCGCGGCTCGAGGAGAAATATCCCGGCATCATGTTCAGCCAGTTCGCGGGCGCCGAGATGATCGTCAAGAAGCACGGCTTCACCAAGGCCGATCTCGATGCCTTCGCGCTCGAAAGCCACCGCCGCGCGAAGGCGGCGACCGAGGCGGGCAAGTTCGACCGCGAGATCGTCGCGGTCGAGATCGAGACCCCCGAGGGCAAGGACCAGCACAAGGTCGACGAGGGCATCCGCTTCGACGCGACGCTCGACAGCATCGCGGGCGTCAAGCTGCTCCAGGAAGGCGGCTCGATCACCGCCGCGACCTCCAGCCAGATCTGCGACGGTGCCTCGGCGGCGCTGATCGTGTCGGAGCAGGCGCTCAAGGACCATGGCTTGACCCCGCGCGCGCGTATCCATCATGTGTCGGTGACCGCGGGCGATCCCGTCATCATGCTCGAGGAGCCGCTGTTCGCGACCGAAAGGGCGCTGAAGAAGGCGGGGCTGAAGATCGGCGACATCGACGCCTATGAAGTCAACGAAGCGTTCGCGCCCGTGCCGCTCGCCTGGCTCAAATATCTCGGCGCCGATCCGGCGCGGCTCAACGTTCACGGCGGCGCGATCGCGCTCGGCCACCCGCTCGGCGCTTCGGGCGCCAAGCTGATGGCGACGCTGCTCGGCGTGCTCGACGCGACCGGTGGCAAATACGGCCTGCAGACGATGTGCGAAGGCGGCGGTCAGGCCAACGTCACCATCGTCGAGCGGCTGTAAACTCTATCCCCCCTCCCGCTTGCGGGAGGGGTTGGGGGAGGGCCTGTTGGCCTGGTTCCCCGACATGCCCCACCCAAACCCTCCCCTAAAGGGGAGGGCTTAAATGGAGAGAAAAATGAAACTCGATTCCACCGTATCCGCCGTCGTCACCGGGGGCGCCTCGGGCCTCGGCGCCGCCACCGCGCGCGCGCTCGCCGCCAAGGGCGTCAAGGTCGCGATCTTCGACCTGCAGGAAGAAAAGGGCAAGGCGATCGCCGCCGAACTCGGCGGCGTCTTCTGCGAATGCAACGTCACCGACGACGCGTCGGTCGACGCCGCCTTCGCCAAGGCGCGCGAAGCGCACGGCCAGGAGCGCATCCTCGTCAACTGCGCGGGCACCGGCAACGCGATCAAGACCGCGAGCCGCAGCAAGGAAGACGGCAGCATCAAGCATTTCCCGCTCGATGCGTTCAACTGGATCATCCAGATCAACCTCGTCGGCACTTTCCGCTGCATCGCCAAGTCGGCGGCGGGGATGCTGACGCTCGACCCGATGGAGGACGGCGAGCGCGGCGCGATCGTCAACACCGCGAGCGTCGCGGCCGAGGACGGCCAGATCGGCCAGGCCGCCTATTCGGCGTCGAAGGGCGGCGTCGTCGGCATGACCCTTCCTATCGCGCGCGACCTCGGCAACGAGAATATCCGCGTCAACACCATCCTGCCCGGCATCTTCGACACCCCGCTGCTCGCGGGCGCGCCGCAGAATGTCCGCGATGCGCTCGGCGCCTCGGTGCTCAATCCGAAGCGCCTCGGCAACCCCGTCGAATATGCCAATCTCGCCATGTGCATGATCGAGAACGGCTATTTCAACGGCGAGGACGTGCGCCTCGACGGCGGCATCCGCATGGCGCCGCGCTGATATGGCGAAACCGGAACGCTGGCGGCTCGACGCCGCCAGCTACCCCGTCTGCATCGAACTGCAGACGCGCTTTCAGGACATGGATATCAACGGCCACCTCAACAATGTGGCCTTCGCCGCGCTGTTCGAGAGCGGCCGCGTTCTCCTGAACCGCGAGGTGCGCCCGCTCGGCGACCGCCCCGCGAACGAACGCACGATGGTTGCGGCGGTCGAGATCAATTATCTGGCCGAAGGCAATTTCCCCGATCCGGTACGGATTGCGACCGGCATCGGCCGCCTCGGCACCTCGAGCTGGACGATCGTCCAGGCGATGTTCCAGAACGATCGCTGCATCGCGACCTGCGATACGGTGGTGGTATGCCGCACCGACGGCGAGGCGAAGCCGCTGCGCGCGGAGATGGTCGCGGAGTTGGAAGCGAAGCTGGCGCGGGCGGCTTAAAATGCGGTGTTCCCCCGCGAAGGCGGGGGTCCATCACCTGCCGGTGCCAGTTGGAGCCGACCGGAGATGGGTCCCCGCCTTCGCGGGGACACGCGGCTCTAATACATCGACGTTATAATTTCTTGTCCGCATCGGGCACCGCGCGGATCAGGTCGCGCGCGAAGCCTATCAGGCCGATCTGGCGGCGGCGTTTCAGCCGCTCGGCGCGCAGGATCGCGCGGACCTCGTCGAAACAGCCGTCGACATCGTCGTTGATCAGCACATAGTCATAGCCGTCCCAGTGGCTGATTTCGTTCGCGGCGCGCTCCATCCGCGCCGCGATCACCTCGTCGCTGTCGGTGCCGCGCGAGCGCAGGCGGCGTTCGAGTTCCTCCATCGTCGGCGGCAGCACGAAGACGCGCACGACGTCGGGTCCGGCCTCCTGATAAAGCTGCTGCGCGCCCTGCCAGTCGATGTCGAACAGCACATCCTTGCCCGCCGCGAGCAATTCCTCGACCGGCGCGCGCGGGGTGCCGTAGCGGTGACCGAAAACATGCGCCCATTCGAGGAATTCGCCGTCGGCGGCCATCTTCTTGAAGCGCTCGGTATCGACGAAATGATAATGGACCCCGTCGACCTCGCCCGGACGCGGCGGCCGCGTCGTCGCCGAGATCGACAGCGCGATGTCGCTGTCGGCGTCGAGCATCATTCTGGAAATGGTGGTCTTGCCGGCGCCCGAGGGTGAGGACAGCACGAAGAGGACGCCGCGGCGGTTCAGGTGGACGCTTTCGGTCATGCGCGCTATTCGCGCGGGGAGGCGCGGCGGTCAAGCGGGAAGGGGCGGCGATGACGCGAAAGGGGTGGCTGGTCGCGGCCGGGTTGCTGGCGTTGCTCGCGGCGATATTGACCCTCATGGGCCGCCCGCCGATCTGCCCGTGCGGCACCGTCAGCCTGTGGCACGGCACCGTCCAGTCGAACCAGAACAGCCAGCAGATTTCGGACTGGTACAGCTTCAGCCACATCATCCACGGTTTCATCTTTTTCGGCCTGTCGCGGTTGCTGATGCCGCGTGCTCCGCTGTGGGCCGCGCTCGCCGTCGCGATCGGGATCGAGGGCGGGTGGGAAATCCTGGAGAATTCGCCGATCATCATCGACCGCTACCGCGAGGTGACGATGGCCTATGGCTACAGCGGCGATTCGGTCCTCAATTCGGTCAGCGACGCCGCCTTCATGATGCTCGGCTTTCTCGCCGCGAGCCGGATGCGCTGGTGGGCGACCGTCGTGATCGCGCTCGTCTTCGAATTGTTCACCCTGTGGGCGATCCGCGACAATCTGACGCTCAACGTGCTGATGCTGGTCTCGCCGGTGGAGGCAGTGAAGGAGTGGCAGGCGGGCGGTTAAACAGCTGTCGTCATTCCGGCGTCGAGATCCCGGCCTTCGCCGGGATGGCGGCAATGGTTTAGTGAATTGCCGCGCCGCGCCCGTTGCTTTCGACCGGAAGCGCGGGCGGCAGGGCGTCGCCCAACTGCGTTCCGTCGGGCGCGATGCCGGCATAGGGGGCGACCACGCCTGCCTTCACCAACTCGGGGTCGGTCCGGTGCGCTTCCTCAGCCGCCTTGCGCGCCTCGGCGCGGTCGGCCCATTTCTTGGTGAGATAGGCGGCCGCCGCGGTCGCGGCGAGCACCGCGTAGCGCTGCGGGAACAGGCGCCGCGCCGCAAACAGCGTTCCGGCGCCGATCACCGCGCCCGCGACGGGGTGATTGTTCTTCTGGCGGCCGATGGCGCTGCCGATGACGCCGCCGATGATCCGTCCCATCATCTTCATCTTCCTTCCTCCCCCCATCAATCCCCGGACTCTGCGAAGAGTTCCGCTCAGCGGTCCGGCCCCAGCATCGTGCGCGGATCGACGACGCGGTCGAAGGTCGCGGCGTCGACAGTGCCGAGGTCCAGCGCCGCCTCGCGCAGCGTCGATCCCGTTTCATGTGCGTGCTTCGCGATCTTCGCCGCCTTGTCATAGCCGATTTCGGGCGCGAGCGCGGTGACGAGCATCAGCGATCGGTTCATCAATTCGTCGATCCGCGCGCGATTGGGCGCGATCCCGACGACGCAATGCTCGGTGAACCCCGCCATGCCGATCGCGAGCAGATCGATCGAGCGCAGCACGTTCGCCCCGATCAGCGGCTTGAAGACGTTGAGCTCGAGATGCCCCTGCAACCCGCCGATCGTCACCGCCTGATGATTGCCGATGACCTGCGCCGCGACCATCGTCAGCATCTCGCACTGGGTCGGGTTGACCTTGCCCGGCATGATCGAGCTGCCGGGCTCGTTCGCGGGCAGGTCGAGCTCGCCCAGTCCCGCGCGTGGGCCCGAGCCGAGCAGGCGGATGTCGTTCGCGATCTTTGTCAGCGCGACCGCCAGCGTATTGAGCGCCCCCGAAAAGAAGACGAGCCCGTCGTTCGAGCCCAGCGCCTCGAACTTGTTGCGCGCGGGTTCAAAGGCGATGCCGGTGCTTTTCGACAGCTCGGCGGCCATAGCGGTGTCGAAGCCTGCGGGGGCGTTGAGCCCGGTGCCGACCGCAGTGCCGCCTTGTGCGAGCTTGCAGATATTATGCGCGAGCGCGCCCTCGATCCGCGCGCGGCACGCGACGAGCTGCGCGACATAGCCCGAAAATTCCTGGCCGAGCGTCAGCGGGGTCGCGTCCTGCAAATGGGTGCGGCCGATCTTGACGATGTCGTCCCACGCCGCGGCCTTGGCGGCGAGCGCGTCGGTGAGCTCGGCGAGCGCGGGGAGCAGCCGCGCCGTCGTCTCGACCGCCGTCGCGACGTGGAGCGCGGTCGGAAAGCTGTCGTTCGACGACTGGCCCTTGTTGACATGGTCGTTCGGATGCACCGGCGCCTTGCCGCCGCGCCGGCCCGCCAGCCGCTCGTTGGCGATTCCCGCGATCACCTCGTTGACGTTCATGTTCGACTGGGTGCCGCTGCCGGTCTGCCAGATGGCGAGCGGAAACTGGTCGTCATATTCGCCAGCGGCTACGGCCGCGGCGGCGTCGGCGATCGCGTCCGCCAGCGCGGGATCGAGCCCGTGGGCGCGGTTCACCTCGGCCGCCGCGCCCTTGATCCGCGCGAGCGCGTGGACAATCGGTAGCGGCATCCGCTCGTGCGGCGGAAAGGCGAAATTGTGCCGGCTGCGTTCGGTCTGCGCGCCCCAATAGGCGTCCGCGGGAACCTCTATGTCGCCGATGCTGTCGCTTTCAACGCGCGTGGTCATGCCAATAGCATCCTTGTCACCAGAACCGTGCCCGCCCAGATCGCCGCGACCAGGCCGAGCAGTTGCCAATAGCCACTTTCGCCGATCCGGCGGCGCAGCCAGGCGGCGGCGAGCCAGACGAGCGCGAGCGCCGGGGTCAGGATCAGCAGGCTGAAGCGCAGCAGCCCATCGGCGATCTGCCCCTCGGCATAGCCGCCTTCATAATAGGCATAGCCCTCGACACCCCACCAGAAAGCGGCGGTGAGGACGAGCATCCCGGCGAGCGCCCAAAATTGCCAGAATCGGCTCGGGGGCCAGTCGGGGCCGCCCACCCGTCAGCGCTTCTTGCCGAAATCCACCGTCACGACGTTGGACCCGTCTTCGCTCGAAACATCGGGGCGATCATTGTCGGCCTCGTCGTGCGGCTCGGGCTCGGCGACCTCGTCGTCGCTGACCTGGAATTGCAGCCCGAAATCGACCGAGGGATCCACGAAAGCGGTGATCGCCGCATAGGGGATCACCAGGGTCGACGGCGTCTGGTTGAACGACAGGCCGACGCTGAAAAAATCTTCCTCGACCGTCAGGTCCCAGAAACGGTTCTGGAGCACGATCGTCATTTCGTCGGGGAATTTGGCGATCAGATGCGCGGGAATATCGACCCCCGGCGCCTGCGTCTTGAAAGTGATATAGAAATGATGTTCGCCGGGCAGGCTGTCATGCCCCTCGAGCTGGCTCAGCACGCGGCCGACCACGGCGCGCAGCGCATCCTGCACGATTTCATCATAGGGAATCAGGCTGTCGCGGACATCGTCACTCATGCGCGGGGGATGAACGCCGCGCGGGCGCCGGTCAAGAGGGGTCGCGAGGGGAGAATCGCCTTGCAACGCGAAGCGCAGCGACTAAGGCGTGCGCCATGCGAACCGCCACCGTCCAGCGCACGACCAAGGAAACGGATATCGCGATCGCCGTCAACCTCGACGGCACGGGCGATTATTCGGTGTCCACCGGCATCGGTTTTCTCGACCATATGGTCGAGCAATTGTCGCGCCATTCGCTGATCGACATTTCCATGACGGTGAAGGGCGACCTGCATATCGACCAGCATCACACGGTCGAGGATAGCGCGCTCGCGCTCGGCGAAGCGATCGCCAAGGCGCTCGGCGACAAGCGCGGCATTGCCCGCTATGGCGAAGCGCACGCGCCGATGGATGAGACGCTGACGCGCTGCGCGCTCGACATTTCGGGGCGCCCTTATTGCGTCTATAAATCGACCTTCTCGCAGCCGCGGCTCGGCGAGATGGATACCGAGCTTTTCCCGCACTGGTTCGCGAGCTTCGCGCAGACCGCGGGAATCACGCTGCACCTCGAAACGCTCTATGGCGAGAACAACCATCATATCGCCGAAAGCAGCTACAAGGCGCTCGCCCGCGCGCTGCGCCAGGCGGTCGAGATCGACCCGCGCAAGGGCGATGCGATTCCCAGCACGAAAGGCGTGCTATGATAGCCCCCCTCCCGCAAGCGGGAGGGGCAGCGAGACTTGCGAACTTGTTCGCTAGTCGCAGCGGGGTGGGCCTCTGCAACGTCGGATGCGCGCTACGCTCGCGCCCACCCCTAACCCCTCCCGCTTGCGGGAGGGGAATGTGACCATCGCCCTGATCGATTATGGCGCGGGCAATCTTCGCTCCGTGCACAATGCGCTCGTCGCGGCGGGCGCCGAGGATGTGGCGGTTACCGCCGATCCCGATGTCGTGGCGAAGGCTGACCGCGTCGTGCTTCCCGGGGTCGGCGCCTTCGCGGCCTGCATGAGCGGCCTTTCGGCGATTCCCGGTCTGATCGAGGCGATGGAGCGGCGCGTGCGCGGCGACGGCGCGCCCTTTCTCGGTATCTGCGTCGGGATGCAGCTTCTCGCCGACGCGGGCGAGGAGCATGGGCGGCATGCTGGGCTCGGCTGGATCGGCGGCACGGTACGCGCCTTCGATCCGGCGCCGGGGCTGCGGATTCCGCACATGGGCTGGAACGATGTGGTGCCCGGCTTCGCGCATCCGGTGATCGCGGCGGGCGAAGCCTATTATCTGCACGGCTATCATTTCGCCGATGCCGCGCATGTCGCGGCGACGAGCAGCCACGGCGGGCCGTTCACGGCGGCGGTGGCGAAGGACAATATCGTCGGCGTCCAGTTCCACCCCGAAAAAAGCCAGGCCTATGGCCTCGCGACGCTCGAAAGGTTTTTGTCTTGGCGGCCCTGACC
Organism: Sphingopyxis sp. DBS4; assembly: GCF_024628865.1. Classification (NCBI taxonomy): domain Bacteria; kingdom Pseudomonadati; phylum Pseudomonadota; class Alphaproteobacteria; order Sphingomonadales; family Sphingopyxidaceae; genus Sphingopyxis; species Sphingopyxis sp. DBS4. The sequence continues at coordinate 3,328,454 of NZ_CP102384.1, read as the reverse complement.
ATCTTCCCCGCAATCGACCTGAAGGGGGGGCAGGTGGTGCGACTTGCCGAGGGCGATATGGCGCGCGCGACCGTCTATGGCGACGATCCGGCGGCGCAGGCGCGGCTGTTCGCCGAGGCGGGCGCAACGCACCTGCATGTCGTTGATCTCGACGGCGCCTTTGCGGGCGCGAGCGTCAATGGCGCGGCGGTCGAGTCCATCATCGCCGCCTTTCCTGGCAAGGTGCAGGTCGGCGGCGGCATCCGTGATCGCGCCGGGGTCGATCGCTGGCTCGCGCTCGGCGTCGAGCGGGTGATCATCGGCACCGCGGCGCTCAAGGATCCCGAATTCGTCAAATCGGCGGCGCGCGACCTGCCCGGCCGGATCGTTGTCGGGGTCGATGCCCGCGACGGCCTCGTCGCGACCGAAGGCTGGGCCGATGTCTCCGACGTGCGCGTCGAGGATCTCGCGCGCCGCTTCGAGGATGCGGGTGTCGCGGCGCTGCTGTTCACCGATGTCGGGCGCGACGGGTTGCTCAAGGGCTGCAATGTGGAGGCGACGGTGGCGCTGGCGCAGGCGGTCGACATAAAGGTGATCGCGAGCGGGGGAGTCGCCGGAATCGAGGATATCCACGCGCTGCGCCCGCATGTCGCCGACGGCATCGAGGGGGTGATCACCGGACGCGCGCTCTACGACGGTCGCCTGAATCTGGCCGAAGCGATTGCGGCGGGGCAGTAATGAGCCTCATCTCCGTTCCCGTTCGTGTCGAGCCAAGTCGAGACACCCATCGGGGTGGTGCTATCCTGCGGGGTGTCTCGATTTCGCTCGACACGAACGGGTTTGAGAGGCTGGTCCCCGGGTTTGAGAGGCTGGCCCTATGACCGCCCGCGTCCGCGTCATTCCCTGCCTCGACGTCGCCGACGGGCGCGTGGTCAAGGGTGTCAATTTCGTCGACCTGCGCGATGCGGGCGATCCGGTCGAGGCGGCGCGCGCCTATGATGCCGCAGGCGCCGACGAGCTTTGCTTCCTCGATATTTCGGCGAGCCATCAGGGCCGCGGCACCCTGCTCGACATGGTGAGCCGCACCGCCGAGGTCTGTTTCATGCCGCTCACCGTCGGCGGCGGCGTCCGCAGCGCGGAGGATGCCCGCGCGCTGCTCCTCGCGGGCGCCGACAAGGTCGCGGTGAATAGCGCCGCGGTGGCGCGGCCAGAACTTGTCGCCGATATCGCCGACCGCTTCGGCAGCCAATGCGCGGTCGGGAGCATCGACGCGCGGCGGGTCGAAGATGGCCGCTGGGAAATCTTCACCCACGGTGGCCGCACCGCGACGGGAGTCGATGCGGTGGCCCATGCGGTGCGGCTCGCGGCGCTCGGCGCGGGGGAACTGCTCGTCACCAGCATGGACCGCGACGGCACCAAAGACGGCTATGATCTGACGCTGACCCGCGCGATTGCCGATGCGGTCAGCGTGCCGGTGATTGCAAGCGGCGGAGTCGGCAACCTCGACCATCTCGTTGCCGGCGTGGTCGAGGGCGGCGCGAGCGCGGTGCTCGCCGCGAGCATCTTTCATTTCGGCGAAGCGACGATCGCCCAGGCGCATGCGCGACTGGCGGCGGCGGGACTGCCGGTTCGGTCGCATTAGAGCGCGGTGCGCCTGGAGCGCCGCGCGTTAAATCCGGCACTACCCCCAATCCCGTTCGTATCGAGCGAAGTCGAGACACCCATCGAGATAGCACAAGGCCAATGGGTGTCTCGACTTCGCTCGACACGAACGGGGCGGTAAGTCAGATCAAGGGCTAGATGCTCTAAATTTTCGGCAGGGGTAGCCATCGGAAAAGGCGCCTGCAATAAAAGCCCATGACGACGAAACTCCGCATCGCCGACCGCACCAACGACATCTTTCCGATCCTCGGCTTCGCCGCCGCGATGGCGAGCTTCGCCATGCCGCTCAATCCCTGGCTGGTCGCGATCATCCTCGCGGGCTCGGTCGTCGCGGCGGTTCACCATGCCGAGGTGATCGCGCACCGCGTCGGCGAGCCGTTCGGGACGCTGATCCTCGCGCTCGCGGTCACGGTGATCGAGGTCGGGCTGATCCTGACGCTGATGCAGGCCGAGCCCGAAAAGGCGCAGACGCTTGCGCGCGACACGGTGTTCGCAGCGGTGATGGTGATCCTCAACCTGTTGATGGGCCTCTGCCTGCTCAGCGGCGCGATCCGCCATCACGAACAGCGGTTTCAGCGCACCGGCATCGGCGCCGCGCTCGCGACGCTGACCGTGCTCACCGTCGTGACCCTCGTGCTGCCCAATTTCACATCAAGCGTGCCGGGGCCCTTCTATTCGGCGAAGCAACTGGGGTTCGTCGCGGCGGTGTCGCTGATCCTCTATGCGACCTTCGCGCTCGTCCAGACGGTGCGGCACCGCGACTATTTTCTGCCCGACGGCGATGCCGACGGCGACGGGGAGCCCGATGCCCACGCCGCCCCGCCGAGCGTTCAGCGCACCGCCATCTCGGGCGCGCTGCTGCTCGCCAGCCTGTTCGCGGTCGTCCTGCTCGCGAAGAATCTGTCCCCCGTCATCGGCGCGCTGCTCGCCGATTGGGGGGCGCCGCCCGCGGTGCTCGGCGTGCTGATCGCGGCGCTGATCCTCGCGCCCGAAGGGCTCGCGGCGGTGCGCGCGGCGAAGGGCGATCGGCTGCAGACCAGCCTCAATCTCGCGCTGGGTTCGGCGCTCGCGACGATCGGGCTCACCATTCCGGCGGTCGCGATCCTGTCGATCGTCACCGACCTGCCGATCAGCCTCGGCCTCGATGCCAAGTCGGCGGTGCTGCTGTTCCTGTCGCTGATCGTCGCGTCGCAGACGCTCGCGAACGGCCGCACCACGGTGCTGCAGGGCGCGATCCATCTGATGCTGTTCGCGGTCTACCTCTTCACGACCTTCGTGCCCTGACGGGCGTCAGGTCTTCCGGACGAACACCGTCCCCGCGCTATAGCCCGCACCGAACGAGCAGATCAGCCCGGTGTCGCCCACGACCATATCCGCATGGTTCAGGTGGAAGGCGATGATCGATCCCGCGCTCGATGTGTTGCCATAGGTGTCGAGCACGGTCGGGCTTTCGTCCGCGCTCGCCTCGTGCCCCAGCACGCGCTGCGCGATCAGCCGGTTCATGTTGGTGTTCGCCTGATGCAGCCACAGCCGACGCATGTCGGCGCCGTCGAGGCCCAGCACTTCCATCTGCTCGACGATCATCGCTGCGACCATGGGCACGACTTCCTTGAACACCTTGCGGCCTTCCTGGACGAACAATTTGTCGCTCTTCGGCCCGGTCTGGTCGATGCCGCCGTGGGCGCGATTGAGGAAACCGAAATTGTTGCGGATATTGTTCGAGAAGACGGTCTTCAGCTTCGTGCCGAGGATGTCCCAATGCCCCTCGGGAGCAATGGCCTTGTCCTCGACGAGGATCGCGGTCGCGACGTCGCCGAAGATGAAATGGCTGTCGCGGTCGCGCCAGTTCAAATGCCCCGAACAGATTTCGGGGTTCACCACGAGCACGCTCTTCGCGTGCCCCGCGCGGATATAGTCGGCCGCAGTCTGGATGCCGAAGGTCGCCGACGAGCAGGCGACGTTCATGTCGAAGCCGAAGCCGTCGATGCCGAGCGCGTCCTGAATCTCGACCGCCATCGCCGGATAAGGCCGCTGCATGTTCGACGCGGCGCACAGCACCGCGTCGACGTCGGCCGCATCGCGCCCGGCGCGCGCGAGCGCGTCCTTCGCCGCCGCGACGCCGATCTCGGCGAGGATCGACAGTTCGTCGTTGCCGCGTTCGGGCAGGCGCGGCGCCATGTGCGCGGGGTCGAGGATGCCCGCCTTGTCGACGACGTGGCGCGATCCGATTCCGCTCGCTTTCTCGATGAATTCGACGCTCGATTCGGTGAGTTCGGCGATTTCTCCGGCGGCGATCGCCGCGGCATTTTCGCTATTGTGCAGCGCAACATAGCGGTTAAAACTATCGACAAGTTCTTCGTTGGAGATGCGTTCGGCGGGGGTGAAGAGGCCGGTTGCGGAAATGACCGGCTGCGGTGCGTGCGACATGGCAGTCCTGCATGTTTTGGTTTTGAGGCATGCTGATTAGGCCCGGTCGCGAAACGGCGCAACGGCCTGCAATCACCCTGAACATGTCCCGGCACCATGGTTAACCCGCCACTAACCATTTTGGTGGCAAAGTATCTGACGCAGGCCTCCGGGGGGATGGCTCCCTGGGCGCCCGTGCGGGAGCATGACCATGGTTACGCGTTCAGGACCGGCCGCTGGCGACTTGTCTATCTCGGAAATCAAGGAATTTGCCGGCTTTCCGGCGGCGACGCAGCGTTATATCCGCCGCTCGCTCGACATCGGGCTCGAACGCGACGACGCGATCGCCCGCTGGTCGCGCGACATGGTCGAGGAAACCGCGATCCGCGTCCAGGCCAGGGTCTATCAGCGCCTGGTCGACGTTCGCGCGCATATCCCCGACGACAGCGGTCTGGATGCGCTCGAAGGTTTCATGGCGCCGCTGGTCGCGGTGTCGGCGTTCGACCTCGGACAGGACCGGCTGCCGGGTTTCGCCTCCTATCGCTTCCTCTACGAGCGGCTGCTCGGCGCGCATGCGCGGCCGTGGCTGCCCGGCGCCTTCTGCGCCGCGGCCTCGCTACCGCACCTCCACCCCGACAAGCGCAAGGTCTTGCTGCAATCGATCAGCGAAGCCGCCGCGACCGCGCCGGGCTGGTCGGCGCGCGAGCCCAGCTTCTTTCCCGAATGGGTCGACAAGATCGACGAGACCAAGCCGGCGAATTGAAAAACCAGCTCACCCCCTCCCGCAAGCGGGAGGGGAGAAGCAAGCTCTACATCACCGCCCGATACAGCCCGAACGCACTCGTCGCGGTCAGCACCACGCCGACGAGTACCAGCATCAGCTTGGGCGAGAAGCGCTTCGCCATGAAAGCGCCGAGCGGGGCCGCGAGCACGCCGCCGATCAGCAGGCCCAGCGTCGCCCCGGCGACGTCGGCGAAGCCGATGTTCCAGATAAAGGTCGCCGAAACCGCGAGGGTCAGGAAGAATTCGACGCTGTTCACCGTGCCGACGACCTTGCGCGGCTCGGCGCCCTGGACGAGCAGGTTCGAGGTCACGACCGGCCCCCAGCCGCCGCCGCCCGCGGCGTCGAGGAAGCCGCCGATCAGGCCGAGCGGGGCGATCACCGTCGGCTTCTGGATCTTGGGGGGATAGAGGAGCCCGCGCACCAGCAGCCAGATGCCGATCGCGACCAGATAGGCGAGCACGAAAGGCTTCACCATGTCGGCGTGAAGCGAGGTCAGCACATAGGCGCCGAGCACGCCGCCGATCACTCCCGGGATGAGCAGGCGAAAGAAGAGCGGCCATTCGATATTGCGGTGGAGCAGGTGGCTGATCCCGGAAACCCCGGTCGTGAACACTTCGACGACGTGAATACGCGCCGAGGCGACCGCGGGCGGCACCCCCAGTACCGCGACCAGCAGCGTGTTGCAGATCACCCCGAACGCCATGCCGAGCGCGCCGTCGACGAGCTGCGCGGCGAAGCCGATCAGGATGAAGGGCAGCAGGGCCGCAATGTCGAAGGACGCGATTTCGGTCATGTCTTCATCCCAACTGTTTTAATTGAGAACGGGCTGCCGATTTTTTCGGGGATTCGCCAGCGCAATTTTTCTGCTGGCGACGAAGGGATTTGTTTCTGCGGCGGGGCCAAGGTGTCACCCGACCGCGTCGGTGATGTTCTCGGGCAGATATTCGCGCACATAGTCGATGAAGGCGCGCAGCTTGGGCATCACCTGCTTGCGGCTGGGATAATAGAGGAAAAGGCCGCTCGTCGCGTCGGCATGGTCGGTCAGCACCAGTTCGAGCTCGCCCGTCTCGACCATCTTCTTCGCCATCGGTTCGGCCATCATTCCCATCGCGACCCCGGTGCGCATCGCGACCAGCGCGGCGATCCAGTCGTTGACGATGACCGGCCCCGAAACCGCGACCTCGATCTCGCGATTTCCGCGCGCGAAGGTCCAGGGCATCAGCGCGCCGGTCGCGAGGCGAAAGCGGATGCAGCGGTGATCCTTCAGATCTTCGGGGGTCTCGGGACGTCCGAAGCGGTCGAGATAGGCGGGCGACGCCGCGGCGACGAAGCGGAACGGGCCGGTCAGGCGGATCGCGATGACGTCAGCGTCGAGCGATTCGCCCATCCGCACCCCCGCGTCGAACCCCCCGGCGCTGAGGTCGGCGAGCGCGTCGTCGGCATAGATTTCGAGCTCGATCTCGGGATAGGCGTCGACGAAGCCCGCGATGATCGGTTCGAACATCGGCTGCACCGCGCCGCGCATCAGGTTGATCCGCAGCCGCCCCGCCGGCCGGTTACCGAGGTTGCGCGCCGCTTCATAGGCGTCGGCGAGCCCGGCATAGGCGGGGGCGGCGCGTTCGAGGAACATCTCGCCCGCCTGCGTCAGCCCGACGCTGCGCGTGGTGCGCATGAACAAAGGCGCGCCGACGCGCGCCTCCAGCGCCTTCACCGTCTGGCTGATCGCCGACGGTGAGACGCCCAGGTCGGCGGCGGCGGCGGAAAAGCTCCGCCTTTCCGCAACGCGGAGGAAAGCTTCGATCCCGTCGAGCGCCCCATGGGGGATTGTTAAATCCTGCTTCAAGGCACTTGCAGATTATAGAGGATTATCTATGGGCGCAACCGCTCCTAAAAAGGTTGCACAACGAAACGAAAGGAACCTCTCCCATGTCCAATCAGCTCTCCTCTTTCCGCCGCTTCCCCTCCGCCTTCGCGATCGTCGCGGCTTCGGCGCTCGCCTTCACCGGCCTGATCGCTTCGACCTCGCCGGCCTATGCCCAGACGGGCGGCAACGACTATCGCTGCTCGGGCCTCGCCGAACAGGCCTATGTCGCCTCGAACGGCGTCGAAGGCACCAAGCAGGCCAATGCGAAGCGCTTCGTCGCCACCGGCAAGAAACTCTGCGAAGCCGGTAACGAACGCGCCGCCGCCAAGCAGTTCCGCGCCGCGCTGAAGCTCGCCGGCGTCGCCGAAGTCGAAACCGACGCCAAGATGGCTTCGCGCTAAGACAGCTGACACCATCTCCGGTCCGCCCTCTCCCTCTCCCCGGCGGACCCTCAAACTGGGGCGGCACTCACAGCGAGGTCGCCCCATTTTATTTGGGTCTCGCCTTTTTTAGCGATCGGACAGGCCGAGGCGATCGCGCAGCCACCACAGGGGCAGGTGCGGGCGCGCAAGCGCCTTGTCGATCGCATAGGGCCACCAGCCGGGACCGAAGGGGATATAGAGGCGCACCGGCACCCCGCGTGTCCGCGCCGCCGCCATCGTGCGTCGGCGCGGCAGGCCGCGCAATTGTTCGAGCTCGCACGGTGTCCCCGCGGCGATCAGCCGGTCGAGCGCGCGCGCGGCGAGCGCCGGGTCGTGCGTTGCGACCGCCACGGGCGCGGCGCGCCCCGCGAGCCGCTCGATCAGCGCCAGATAGGCGGCTTCCCCATCGTCCGGATCGCCGACGGGGTCGGCCCATTCGCCCTTGACGATGCGCAGCCGCGCCGATGTGTCCCGCAGCCGGTCCGCATCGTCCGGACTGCGGCGCCAGCGCGCGGGCAGAACGCAGCCGGTTTGCGGAAAATCGGCGAGCAGGGCTTCGGTCGCCGCGATCGTCGCTTCGGCATCGCCCGGCCCATGGGCGTCGAGCATCAGCATCGCCCCGGCGCTGTCGGCGGCTTCGGCGATCGCGCGCAGGTGGCCGGGATCGAAGCCGAGCGGCGGCGCCTTGACCGAGACGCCGGAACAGGCCCCTGTGGCGAGCAGCGCGCGATAGGATTGGACGATCGTATCCGGCGTGTCGCTAGCGCTCTGAAAGTAACCGGCAGTCGCGGCGACTCCGCGCTGGTGCAGTCGGTTGCAGAGCGCGGCCGCGTCGTCCGGTCCGGGGGCGGGCAGGCGGCCGCCCAGCGCCTCGGGAAGCGCATAGCGGCGCGCGCGCATCCAGTTCCGGAATGACGAGGATGTCATCGGTCGCGGGGATGCAGGCGCTGCCAGGCCCAGGCGATGCCGTCGGAAACGAGGGCGATCGTCCCCGCCACGGTAAAGGGGTAGGTGCGCACGCGCACGCACGCGTGATGATCCTGCGTCCAGAAACGCGTGATCCAGGCCTCGGTTTCGCCGAGCAACTCGAAGCTTTCGAGCTCCTGTCCGCTGGCCCAGCGGAGCGCATGGAGCATCAGCAGCGTGCCCGGCGAGCATTTGCCGAAGCGGTCGTCGTGGCCGATCTTGAACAGCCAATAGCGTCCTGACCAGACCAGCGCGAGTTGCATCGCGACCGCTTCGCCGTCGACGCGCAGGAAAGAGAGGCGGAACCGGCCGTCTGCCGCCGCAGCGCGGAAAAAGCGGCGGAAAAAGGTTTCGCGCAGGCGATCGACCGCGATCGCGCTTCCAGCCTCGCGTTTCCAGCTTCGCGCCTCGACGCCGATGGCTTCGTCGAAAAGCGCGTCGAATTCGGCGAGCGAGGGCGCCAGCGTCTCATAGCTCACCTTTCCCAGCGCTTCGGCGCGCCGCGCCGCGCGTCGGAAATCGGATCGGCGGCCGGCATTGAATCGGCTTTCGGGATCGCGCCAGCTATCGTCGAGCCGGATCATCGGGCAGGGTGTTGCGGGCCGGATCGAAAGCCAGCCGCTGCCCTTCATCGCCGCGCGAAGGACAGGGAGCAGCGGGGAGTCGGCGGGAACCCGGTCGAGCGAGAGAGGTCGGTCGAGCGTGCGAAACGCCGCCGTCAGCGCGGCCGCGTCGGCCGCTCCTTCGCAGAGCAGGTCGCCGGGCTCGAACAGCTCGCGCGACCCCGCTATCCGCCAGCGCGCGCGCCAGCCCGATTCGCGGCAGATCGGCAGCAGCGCCGCTATGGCCGAATCGCGCAGGACGCAGAGCAGCCGGCGGCGCTGGCCGGTCAAAAGCGGTTCGAGCGCAGTGGCGAAGGCGCGAGTCTGGGTCGGCCAGCGACCGCCGGCCTCGAGACGCTCCCATTCCGCCGCCAGCCAATCCGCATCGCCGGTCGCGGCGAAGTCGGCGGCGCGCGCGGGCAGGATCGGCGCCGATGGCGCATCGATAGCAGCGCCGGAATCGCGTCGCGCGTGATACAAGCCACACCCCCGGCCCGGCGCTTACGCCCCAAATGCTAATAATTCTTAGCGAAGCGCCGTTGATCGCAGGCCTTTGCCGCCGTGCGGAACGAAAATGCCGGACCGCTTCTTCCCGCGCGATTTTGCACGCGGGGGTGTTCGGGCGCCTGTCTTCGTGGCTTTGGCGTCTGCGGACGGGCGTGGAGGACCCCGGCAGACGGGGCGCTTGTTTGCGGCGCCCGCGCGGACTAATCCTCCGCAGCGCGTCGGTTCCGTGCATCCGCCGTCAAAGAGCCTATCGCGTCCGCCCGGGCCCCGTGAGGAGTCAAGATGAGACATTTCTTGCTCATGGCCTCGTTCGCCGCGTCTTTCCTCCTCGTGATTCCGGTGGCCATGGCGTCGGACAGCGACCTGTTCGTCGATCGCGGAAGCACCACGGCTGCCGCCGCCGAAAGCCTGGAGGGTCCGGCAAAGCGCGACGCCTCCCGGCTTGCCCGAATCCCCTCGGCGACCTGGTTCGCCTATGGCACGCCGGAGATTGTCGAGGCGCGGGTGCGCGACATCGTCGACCGGGCGGCCGCCGAAGGGCGGCTCCCCGTGCTGGTTGCCTATAATATCCCTTATCGCGACTGCGCCCTCTATTCGGCGGGCGGCGCCGCGGATGGCCGCGCCTATCTTGCCTGGATTCGCGGCTTCGCCGCCGGCATCGGCGATCGCGCGGCGATCGTGGTTCTCGAACCCGACGGGCTCGGCGTCATTCCATGGCATCGGACGCTGGCGGGCGAGGAGGAGGCCTGCCGGCCGGAAGGACAGGATGAATCGGCGGCCGGACGGCGCTACGATCAATTGCGGGGCGCGGTGGATATCCTCTCCGTCCTGCCGCACGTGCGCCTGTATCTCGACGGCACCGGCAGCAGCTGGCTGGCCCCGGGGGAGATTGCGAGCCGGCTGATAAAGGTTGACGTCGTGAAGGCGGCGGGGTTTTTCCTCAACGTCTCCAATTTCGAAAGCGACGAACGCGTCGTTCCTTATGCCCGCTGGGTCAGCGACTGCCTCGCGCTCGTGACCGAGGGAGGGCTCGATCCCCGCGCCTGTCCGAGCCAATATCATCCCGCCGCGTTCGATGATCCTTCGACATGGGGAGAGACCGACGCGGCTTACGACCGGCTGTTCGAACGCGCGGGGCTGAAACGCGACCCGGCCCGTCAGAAACATGCGGTGATCGATACGAGCCGCAACGGGCGAGGATCGTGGCAACCGCCCGCGGGCCGATATCGGGATGCCGAAGTCTGGTGCAATCCGCCGGGGCGCGGGCTCGGACGCCGACCGGCGCTCGACAGCGGCAACCCCTATGTCGATGCCTTCCTCTGGATCAAGATTCCCGGCGAATCCGACGGCGAATGTCTTCGCGGCACGGCGGGTCCGGCGGATCCCGAGCGCGGCATGATGGCACCGCGCGCCGGAACCTGGTTTCCCGAACAGGTGCGCGAGCTCATCGAATTCGCGAATCCGCCGCTTCCGCCGGAATAGGCCGCGCGTGCGGCTTCGCTAATCGGGCGGCGCTGCCGTCGACGCGCGAACGAGCAGTTCATGGGGATGGTCACGGCGGACCGGCGGTGCCGGCTCCGTCGCGCCGTCGAGCGCGGCGATCAGGCGATCGGCGGCATCCCACGCCATCTGGCGCACCGGTTGATTGACGGTCGTGAGCTGGGGCCAGGTGGTGCGCGATACTTCGGAATTATCGAAGCCCGCGATCGACAGATCGCCGGGAACCGTCAGGCCGAGATCGCGCGCCGCGGCTATGGCCGCCACGGCCATGTCGTCGTTCTGCGCCAGAATCGCGGTCGGGCGGGGAACCCGGCCGAGAAGGTCGAGCGCGACGCGATAGCCGACGTCATAGGTGAAGTCGCCCGTAACGACCAAGGCGTCATCGATCGCGACGCCGGCTTCGCCGAAGGCTTGCCGATAGCCTTCCATGCGGCCCTTGCTCGCGGCATGCGAGGGGTCGCCGAGAATGATGCCGATGCGCCGGTGGCCGAGCGCCAGCAGGTGCGCCGCGACTTCTTGCCCGGCCGCGACCTCGTCCATCGCGACGATGATGCCGCGATCGAGATCGTGGTGCGGCGTGATGCGGGCATAGGGGAAATTCTGCCGATCGAGAATGTCGAGCAGCTCGGGCTGATCGCAGGCCGGCGGCGCGAGGAGGGCGCCGTCGAGCCCGGCGCGCAGGAGAAGCTTGCCGAGCTCGTCGGGCCGGCTCGCGACATGATTGAAGGGAAGCACGACGAGGCGATAGCGCCCGTTCTCGAGCCGGCTCAGCGCGCCGTTCTGCAGTTCGACCACATAGCTCGGGCTCGGGCGCTCGTACGTCAGGCCGATCAGAAAGGAGCGGCGCGCGATGAGGCTCTGCGCGGCGATATTGGGGTGATAGTCGAGCGCGGCCGCGGCCTCCTTGACCTTGCGGCGCACCGCTTCGCTGACATGCGGGGCATCGTTGAGCGCGCGCGAGACGGTCTTGGGAGTCACCCCCGCGATCCGCGCGACATCGATGATCGTCGATCTTTTTGAAATTTCTCCCTCCGATCAGTGGGATAAATGCCTTGAATACCTTTTCAACGCCCCCGGCGCGCGCTTCTCATAGCGCGTCGCTTGACTTCTGTCGATCAGCGTCGGTAAACGTTGACCGAGAATCGGTAAACGTTGACAATTATCGGGATGGGAGGGGAAATGCATCTGCCGCGCGGCATTGCCATGGCGCTTGGAGCGACGTCGCTGATGGCGTTCGCCTCGCCGTTCCTCGCTGAAATCCCGGCGGCGCGGGCTGCGGTCGCCGAAGCGGGCGCCGGTGCGGCCCATCCGGACATGTGGCCGACGCGCACGGCCACGGTCGCCCGCGACCCCGCGGTCGAGCGGCGGGTCGACGCCCTGATCGCGGCGATGTCGCTCGAACAGAAGGTCGGCCAGATCATCCAGGCCGACATCGCCAGCGTCACCCCCGACGATGTCTATCACTACCATCTGGGTTCGGTGCTCAACGGCGGCAATTCCGACCCCGGCGGGCGCTACAATGCGCCGGCGAAGGACTGGCTTGCCGCCGCCGACGCCTTTTATGCCGCCTCGATGAAGCCCGACGGCAAGCTCCCCCGGATTCCGGTGATGTGGGGCAGCGACGCGGTGCACGGTCACAACAATGTCGTCGGCGCGACGTTGTTCCCGCACAACATCGGTCTCGGCGCGGCGCGGAATCCCGATCTCGTCCGCCGGATCGGCGCGGCGACCGCGATCGAGATGCGGGTGACCGGGCTCGACTGGACTTTCGCCCCGACGCTGGCCGTGGTGCGCGACGATCGCTGGGGGCGCACCTACGAAGGCTTCGGCGAAACGCCCGAGATCGCGGCGAGCTATGCCGCCCCGCTGATCGAGGGGCTTCAGGGCCGGATCGGCGACAAGGACTGGCTGCGCGGCCCGCATATCATCGCGACGGCCAAGCATTTCCTCGGCGACGGCGGAACGGCGGGCGGCAAGGATCAGGGCGACGCCCGGATGCCCGAGGCGCAATTGCGCGACCTGTTCAGCCCGCCCTATCTTCCCGCGCTCGACGCTGGCGTCCAGTCGGTGATGGTCAGCTTTTCGAGCTGGAACGGCGCCAAGATGCACGGCAACGGCTCGCTGCTGACCGGCGTGATGAAGGAGCGCTGGAACTTCGACGGCTTCCTCGTCGGCGACTGGAACGGCCATGGCCAGGTCGCGGGCTGTACCACGACCGATTGCCCGCAATCGGCGATCGCGGGGCTCGACATGTATATGGCGCCCGACAGCTGGAAGGAGCTCTATCGGACGACGCTGGCGCATGCGCGCGACGGGACGCTGCCGGTGACGCGGCTCGACGACGCGGTGCGGCGCATCCTGCGCGTGAAGGTCCGCGCCGGCCTGTTCGAGGCGGGAAAACCTTCGTCGCGGCCCTACGGCGGGCAATTCGACCTGCTCGGCAGCCGCGAGCATCGGGCGCTGGCGCGCGAAGCGGTGCGCGAATCGCTCGTCCTTCTCAAGAACGCGGGCGGACTCCTGCCCTTGAAGCCGGGCGCGAATGTCCTGGTGGCGGGCGACGGCGCCGACAATCTGACCAAGCAGACCGGCGGCTGGACGCTGAGCTGGCAGGGCACCGGCACCAAACGCAGCGACTTTCCGAACGCGCAATCGATCTGGGAAGGGATCGACGCGGACGTGCGGGCGGCGGGCGGGTCCGCGACATTGGCGGTCGACGGCCATTATGTGCGCAAACCCGACGTCGCGATCGTCGTCTTTGGCGAGGACCCCTACGCCGAATTTCAGGGCGACCGCCCCGATGTCGGATATGACGATGCGAAGAATCTGGCGCTTCTCCGGTCGCTCAAGGCGGCGGGCGTGCCGACGGTCGCGGTGTTCCTTTCGGGCCGGGCGATGTGGGTCAATCCGTTCCTGAACGCGTCGGATGCCTTCGTGGCGGCCTGGCTCCCGGGGTCCGAGGGCGGCGGCGTCGCCGACGTCCTGTTCGGAAAAGCCGATTTTCGCGGGAAGCTGCCGTACAGCTGGCCGCGGTCGAGCGACCAGACCGACGTCAATGTCGGCGATGCCGATTATGATCCGCTTTTCCCCTATGGGTTCGGGCTGACTTTCGCCGACAAGGGCGACCTTGCTCCGGTGCCCGAGGAGCGGGCGAATGCGGCGGCCGCCGATCCCGGCCTGCTCTTCGCGGCCGGCAAGCCGGGAAAAGGGCGGAGTCTGTTGCTCGGCGCGCCCGGTGCGCTGTCGACCAATCCCGGCCCCGACCTCATCGAAGCCCGCGCGGCCGATCGCGCCGCGCAGGAGGATTCGGTGCGCCTGCGCTGGACGGGCGCGGGGCCGGCGGTCGCGGCGATCGTCCAGGATACGCCCGTCGATCTCTCGCGCCAGGCGAACGGCGACCTCGCGCTGGAACTCGAACTGAAAGTCGATGCGCCGCCTTCGGCCGGCGTGAGCCTTTTGATGGGATGCGGCGCGCGCTGCGCCGGCGGTTTTCCGATCCGCCCCGTGCTCGCCGAAGCGGCGAAGACGGGCAAGTGGACGCGGATCGCAGTGCCGCTTCGCTGTTTCGAGAAAGCGGGGGTCGACATGACGCGCGTCGAAACGCCGCTGAGCCTCGCCACGTCGGGAACGCTCGATCTCATCTTGTCCGCGGCGCGCATCGTCTCGCCGTCGGGGCCGCAGCTTGCATGCAAATAAGAGTCGGAACAGGGAGGATGACATGAACAGGGGTAAATTCACGCGCACTGCGCTTCTGGCGCTGCTTTCGACGGCTGCGGCGGTTCCGGCCTATGCGCAGGATGCCGGAACGGGCGAGGGCGCAAGCGAGGACCGCGACCAGATCATCGTGACGGCGAACCGCCGCGCGGAAAATTCGCAGGATGTCTCGGGCGTCGTCCAGGCGCTGAACGCCGATCAACTGCGCCAGGACGGCATCGCCGAGCTTCGCCAGTTGCAGGTCGCCGTTCCGGGGCTCAGCATCGCCAATCAGGAAGGCAATGTCGAAATCTTCATCCGCGGCGTCGGTTCGGCCAACAATACCGAACTCGGCGATCCGGGCGCGGCGCCGCATCTCAACGGCACCTATATCCCGCGTCCGCGCGGGCTCGGGCTCATGTTCTACGACCTCGACCGCGTCGAGGTGAACAAGGGGCCGCAGGGCACGCTCTACGGGCGCAACGCGCTCGCCGGGACGCTCAATATCATCACGGCAAAGCCTCGCCTCGGCGAATTCGGCGGCTATGCGCAGGCCGAGATCGCCAACCGCTCGTCCTACGGCGCAGAGGGCGCGATCAATATTCCCCTGGGCGACACCTTCGCGATCCGCGCGGCGGGTTATTACATCAACCGCGACTATGGCTTCAAAAACGTCTCGACCGGCGCGCCGGCAAGCGGGCTGAAGCCCGCGGGGCTCGAAGAAAATTATGCGGGCCGCCTGTCGCTGCTCTGGGAACCGAGCGACCGGCTCAGCATCTCGATCGTCGGCGACTACGGCAAGGAAACCGGCACCGGCTATCCCGGCGCGAATATTTTCAGCGCCGTCGTGGCAAGCGGCCTCCGGCCCGACAAGCTCGATCTGAAACACGTCGTCTATCGCGGGCTGCAAGGCGACATGGAGAATGAGCTCTGGGGCATCCAGGGCAAGATCAACTATGATTTCGGCAGTTTCGGCGCCGAACTGACCGGCAGCTACCGCTCGGTCGATTTCTATCAGGTCAACGCATCGAGCGACGGGATCGACTATCCCGGGCGCGATCTGTCGGCGGTCCAGTACGACAATTATTCGGGCAATTTCTGGCAGACCAAGTCGAAGAGCCAGGTCTATGAAGCGCGCCTGTTCGCGAATGACGACCAGCGCCTGCGCTGGAACCTCGGCGCTTTCTACTTCAAGGAAGACCAGGCCGTCGGCTATCTCGCGCTCGCCGACCGCGGCTATTGCTGCTATTCCGCGACCGAATTCACGATGCCCGACGTCAATGGCGAAAGCTATGCCTTCTATGCCGACGGGACCTACGACGTCGCCGACCGGCTGCGCTTTCTCGCCGGCATTCGCTATACCAAGGAAAAGAAGTCGCGGTACGGGATCGGCGGCAACTGGGCGCTGACTCTCGGCGGCGAGGATTATGCCTGCTGCTTTGCGACGCGCGTCGGCACCGAAGGCTTCCGTCCCGCCTTGCTCGACCGGCCCAATTTCGACGTCAGCAACATCACGACGCCGCAGGGCATGGCGCAATTCCTGATCGAAGGGATCAAGACGCCGGGCCTGCGCGACACGCTGATCGATCAGATCGGGGCGATCGCCAACGGCACCAATCCCAACGGCACCTGTACCGACCGGCCCGATATCGACAACGGGTTCGTCAACTGCCCGGCGCTCAACCCGTCGAACACCAACGGCGGCTTCAGCTACGCCAATCTGACGATCCCCGGCCAGCAGACCGGCAGCTCGAAGTTCGACTTCGTCGACTGGCGCGTCGGGCTCGAATATGACCTGAGTGATGACCACATGCTCTATGCGAAGGTCTCGACCGGCCACAAGTCGGGGGGCTTCAACGACAGCTTCAACGGATCGCCGATCCCCGAGACCTTCAGCCCGGAAAAGCTGCTCGTCTATGAAATCGGCAGCCGCAACAGCTTCGATTTCTTCGGCCGCCGCGCGGTGTTCAACCTGACCGGATTCTATTACGACTACACCAACCAGGTCTTTCAGGATCTGACCTGCATCAACCTCGACAGCACGCAGAACCCGCCGGTCTGCAACGGCTATTCGCTCGTCAACCGCAACATCGGCGCCTCGCGCATCTATGGTGCCGAAGCCGAGATGCGCTTCAAGCTGCCGGGCCATTTCGGACTCGATATCAACGCCGCCTATCTCGATACGAAGATCACTCGCGGCACCGTGGCCGACGCGCGCGCGCAGGATTTCGGCGCCGGCGGCAATTCGCCGCTGATCAGCCTCGTCGGCAACCGGCTGCCGCTCGCATCGAAAATGAACATCACCGCGCGGCTCTCGCAATGGTTCGATGCGGGGCCGGGCCGTCTCGACTGGCAGGCGCTGCTCAACTATCGCTCGTCCTATTATCTCAGCCAGTTCAACGAGGCCGATATCGTCTTCCTCGACGGGACGCGCCAAAGCGCTTTCGCGGCGGGCTTCCCGGACCGGCAGAAGGGCTATGCGACGCTCAATCTCGGCATCGGCTATACGATCGACAATTTCCGGATCGAGGCCTGGGCGAGCAACTTCCTGAACGAGGAAGTTTCGCAAAAGGCGCTGGTGGGCTCGTCGCTGAACATCCGGTTCCTGAACGATGCCCGCAGCTATGGCCTGCGCTTTCGCGTGAATTTCTAGCGCGCCGCCTGCCCCCGCCTTCGCGGGGGCAGGCGGCGTAGATTAGGGTTTCGACCCTAAAACCGAACGCTGGCCGACACGCCATAGGTGCGCGGCTCGTTGGCGAGAATGCGGTTGGCGGTGCTTCCCGGAAAAGCCCCGTTGTTGAGGCCCAGAGCCGCTCCCAGCGGCTGATAGACCGCAAGCGGCCGATAATGGGTGTTGGTAAGGTTGCTGCCGAAGATCGCGAGCGACCAGCGGTCGTCGGGGCCGCTCAGCGTCAGCCGCGCGCCGAGCAGCGCATAGCCGTCGGCGATCGACTGCGGGTTGGCGTCGTTGACCGTGCCGACATATTGGTCGGATACGAAGGAGACGTTGGCGTTCGCCGCCCACGTCCATCCGCTCGATCCGACATCCCCGTTCCAGTCGACCCCGACATTGCCCGACCAGGCGGGCGAGAAGCTGTTCGGCTTGCCGGTCAGATCCTGCGTCCCGCCCAGCCCCGGCAGGCCCGATGCGTTGGCAAAATCGGTGAATTCCGAATCGAGATAGGCAAGCGAGCCCGAAAGCGAGAAGCGGTTCGTCGGTGCGAGCCTCAGGTCGAGTTCGAAGCCCTGCTGGCGGAGGTTGCCGGCGTTGCGGACGACGAAGCTGACGCCGTCGAAGGCGCGGTCCTGAAAGCCCGCGATGTCCATGCGGAAGAAAGTGATGTTCGCAGTCAGTGCGCGATCCAGCCAGCTCGTCTTGGCGCCGAACTCGTAATTCTTGACCGTCTCGCGATCGAAGACCCGCTTGGTCGAGATCAGATTGCCCTGCGGGTCGAAGGTCGAGAGGGCCGGCACCCCGCCGCCCGAATTATAGCCGCCCGACTTGTAACCGGTCGAATGGGTCGCAAACAGCATCACGTCATCGGCGGGCTTGTAGTTGAGGCTGATCCGATAGGTGAAGCGGCTCTCCGACAGACCCGGATAGGTCAGCACCTCGGGTGCGCGGATCGTCTGGGTGAAGGGGCTCGATAGCTGCGAATAGCTCCCCCGCTTGCGGTCGTTGGTCCAGCGCCCGCCGAGCGTCAGCGTCAGCGCGTCGGACAGATAGATATTGCCCTGCGCATAGGCGGCGATGCTGCGGACCTTCTGGAACACGTCCTGGTCGGTCGCCGCAACGCCGCCGGTGCTCGCGTAATAGGCGGTGCAGGCGGTGCGCCCCGGTCCCGCGGGGACAAGGACGTTGCAGAACTGCGAGTCCATGTTGAGCTGCTCGCCGAGCGCGAACTTCTCCTGAAAATAATAGACGCCCGCGACCATGTCGAAATGGCCGTTCAGCCATTCGCGTTCGGGCGAGATGAATTGCAGTTCGTGATTCCAGCTTCCCGAATCGAACAGGCTGCGCCGCGTCGCGAGCGGAACGGGCAGGAAGATGATGTCGCCGTCGAGTTGGTCGTTCGTCCATTTGCGATAGCTGTTGATCAGGCGCAGCGTCGATCCGCCGCCGATCTCGAGCGAGGCGGTGCTCGACACCCCCCAATTCTTGTCGAGCAGGCCCGAGGCGACCGACTGGTTCATCACCCGGTCGTTCAGATTGGTGTCGGGTCCGCCGCTGAACGCCGCTTGCAGGAAAGCGAGGCGGGCCGGCGCGATCGAGGCGGGGTCGAAATCGAAATTGACGACGCCGTCGCCGTCGAGCCGCGTATAATCGCCCCGCACGATCCATTCGAGATTGCCGAACTCGGCCTTCACCGTGCCACGCACCGCAACGTCGTCGGAGCCGCCATAGGTCTTGCCGTCATAGCGGTTCTTCCACGGCCCGTCATACCATTGCCCCATCGCCGCGATGCGCGCCGAGACATTTTCGCCCAGCGGTACGTTGACGTGACCCGACAATTTATAGCGGTCGAACGAGCCGGCCTCGGCCGACACCTCGCCCGAAAACTCGTCCTCGGGCAGCGCGCTGCGGATCGACAGCGCGCCGACGCTGGCGTTGCGGCCGAACAGGGTGCCCTGCGGCCCGCGCAGAACCTCGACCCCGTCGATGTCGAGGAAGGCGCCGAGGATCGAGCCCGAGCGCGGGACATAGACGCCGTCGACGAACACCGCGACGCTCGGCTCGATCAGGGTGTTGGCGAGGCTGCCGACGCCGCGGATGCCGATACGCGTCGAGCCGGTGTTCGACGAGCGCACCGTCTGGAAATTGGTCGCGACGCGGCCAAGGTCCATGACGGTCAGGATGTTGGCGCTTTCCATCGCCTCGCCGCTGACCGCGGCGATCGAGATCGGCACGTCCTGGATATTCTCGGCGCGCTTCTGCGCCGTGACGACGATCGCGTCGCCCATGTCGGTGCCGGCGGCATCGGCGGATTTGGCGTCCTGCGCGGCGGCGGGCGTGGCCGCGAGCGCGGCGGCGAACGCGGCAAGGCTGGTGTAGGCAATCGTCTTCATACGTCCCTCCCAAGGTGATTCGTCATTGTGTTTGGCCGGAGGCTATCGAGGCGCTCAGGGCGATATTTCACATTTCACGACAGGATTTTTGCAATGCACGCCACGCTGGCGCGACGGCGCGCGCGACGGCGAGGCGCGCCGCCGGGAGCAGCGGCGCGCGGCGGTAGACGTCGTGACGGAGTGTCCTAGGATTGCCGCGCGACGGCTGCGAGGTCGGCGAGATAGCTTCGCCGCGCCGCGAGAAAGAGCAGCGCGGCGATGACGGCGGCGGCGGGCAGGACGCGCAGCGCGTCGAGCAGCCCGACCGCATCGGCGATGCGCCCGGTCGCGATCGGCCCCGGCGCGAGCCCGAGCAGATTGTGCGCGAGGGTCAGCGTCGCAAAGGCCGAGCCATGGAGCGCGGCGGGGGTCAGGTTGGCGACCATCGCGCCCGCCGGTCCGGTCGTCCCGGCGACGAGGAACATCGCGATGCCGAGCAGGACGAGTTGCGGCAGCCCCGGCGGCAACAGCAGCGCGAGGCTGAGCGCGACCGCGCTGCCGAAGCCATAGCCCGATGCGAGCAATATCTTGCGGTCGGGTCGGCCCTGCGCCGCGCGATCGCTCGCGATGCCGCACAGCACCATGCCGCAGCCGCAGATCAGCAGGAAGATCGCCGCCATCCGCCCCGCCGCATCGACCGGCATCGCATAGTAACGGTTGAAATAGCTCGGCAGCCAGGCGGGCAGGGCGCCCGCGGCGAAAAGCTGGACCCCGCTCGCGAGGTAGGCGAGCCGTACGCTGCGGTTCGCGAACAGCGCGCGCAGCGGCGCGTTCGATTGCGACCGTGTTTCCATGGGCCCGGCAATCGCGGCGATCCGCTTTTCGCGCACGACGATCGGATAGAGGATCGCGAGCGCCAGCCCTCCGATGCCGATGACGGCAAAGGCGGTGCGCCAGCCGAAGCTCGCGGCAATCTCTCCGCCGATCGCGACGCCGAGCACCTGCCCGAACAGCCCGCCAGCCATGAAGGCCGCCGACAGCGTCGCGCGCAGCCGCTGCGGAAAGACGCTGATCACCACCGCGATGCCGACGCTGCCATAGGCGGCCTCGCCGACCCCGACCATCACCCGGCCGATCAGCATCTGCGAATAGCTGGCGGCGATCGCGCAGAACAGCGTGGCGAAGCTCCACAGCGCCGCCATCAGCGCAAGGCTGCGGACCCGGCCCCAGCGATCGGCGGCGAGCGACAGCGGAAAGGTCAGGCAGCCGACCATCAGCGCGACGACCCCCGACAAGAGCCCAAGCTTCGCGTCGCTCAGCGCCCATTCGGCCTTGAGCAACGGGAAGACCGCGTTCAGCACCTGCCGCGCCATATAATCGGAAATGAGGAGTCCGAAGCTCAGCGCAAAGACGATCCAGCCATAGAAGGTCGTGTCGCGCGGGCCGTTCGCCGCGATGCCGGGGCTCGTTGCCGGTGCCATTACCGCCATTGCCGCCTCCCTTGCTTGCGTCGAGGATGGGCGGGCGGGCGCATGTCAGTCCGCTCCGCCGCCGACCGTCAGGCCGCGCGCTTGCATTTCCTCGACCAGCATCGGCGCGCCGAGTGCCACCGAATGGAGGCCGAGCACCGCGACCGCCTCCAGCACCGCCATCACTTCCTCGGGCGTCGCGCCCTTGTCGAGCGCGGCGGCGATGTGGCGCCTTGTGCCCGGCGCATACATGTGGGTGCAGGAAGCATCGACCGCGATCGCCAGAAACTCGTAAATCTTGGGATCGAGCACCCCGCGCCGCAGCGGCAAGGTGCCCGCGGCGAGAAAGGTTTCGAGCCACTCGGGGTCGAGCGCCGCCATCTCGTCCCACGCGGCGTTCCACTGGCCACCCGCGCGCATCGCGTCGCTGACCGGGGTCGCGCTCACAGCGCCGCGCTCCGGGCGTGATCGGCGAGGCGACCCAGCATCCCGGTCAATGCGGGCCACGGGCCATAGCCCGCCGCCGGATTGAGGTGGCCGACATCGCCCGCGTCGTGCAGCGCCGCGCCCCACGCATCAGCGAAGCCCGCGACGCGATCGAAGGCGGCGAGCGGATCGTTGCGGCTCGCGACGACCATCGCCGGAAAGGGCAGGGGCTTCTTGGGGATCGGCAGCCAGCCGCCGGCCTTCAACGCCGCCGGCTCGGGATAGCCCGCAGGCAACGGGGTCTCGATATCGGCGGGCGTGACGAGCAGCGCCGCGCGGATCGTGCGCGTCGGCGCGAGCGCCCAATGCACCGTCGTCAGGCACCCGGCGCTATGCGCGACGATCACGACCTCGCCGTCGATGGCGCGGAGCGCGGCGTCGAGCCCCGCCACTTGCCCCGCGCGGCTGAGGCGGTCGGCGGCGAGCGGCGCGACCGTCGCCGCGCCGGGGATCGCCTGCGCCGCATGGGTCTGCCAATGATCCTCGACATGATCCCGAAGGCCGGGAACGAAGAGGATCGTCGTCTCGCCGCCGAAAGCCATTGCCGCGCTCCCGCCTCAGGCCGCGTAGCGCAGCGGCAGCGCGCGCTGGCCGGGCTGGCGGTTGGGCGCCATGCCCAGCTTGGCGAGCGTTTCCTCGACCGAATTATATTGCACGCCGATCTTGTAGATTTCGCGCGCTTCCTTCGCGGTCGCGACCTCGCGGCCGAGTTCCCTGGCGATCCGCACGATCTGTTCGATTCCCTGGACCGAGGTCATCTTGTTGCCGTGCTGGTCGTAGAGCGTGTCCTCGATGCCGCAGCGGACATGCTGGCCAAGGCACATCGCCATGACATTGACCGGCAAGACATGGCGCATCAGCGATTCGAGCGTCACCGTCGATCCGTCGGGCGCGCGGCGGATGAATTCCATGAAATTATTGGGGTTCGGCCCGTCGAAGCCGCCGCCGATGCCGACCCAGGTCAGGTTGAGCGGCCCCTTGTAAAGCCCGCGGCGCACGAGCCGCTCGACCGTTTCCATGTCGGGCATGCAGGTGAGCTGGAAATGCGGCTGGATGCCGGCCGCGGTCAGCCGGCGGAGATGCTCCTCGACCCATTGCGGCCCCGCGGGCACCACCATCTCGCGATAGGCCTGATACAGCGCGGGATTGGCGAGCGAGGTCTGGCCATATTCCTCGTCGGTCATCAGATCCATGATGTTCATCTGGGTCGTGTTGACCGCGATCGTCACCTGGTCGGGCGCGGGCTTGAGGTCGGCGAGCATGTGGCGGACCTCGTCCGACAGCCATTTCGCCTCGGCGCCTTCCTCCTCGCTTTCGGGCGCGAAGGAGATCGAGCCGCCGACCTGGATGATCATGTCGGGCACCCGCTCGCGCACCCCGGCGATCAGCTCGTTGAACTTCGACAGGCGCTTGCACCCCGAACCATCCTCTTCGCGGACGTGGAGGTGGAGTACCGTCGCGCCGGCGTTGTAACAGTCGACCGCCTTCTGGATATGCTCTTCCATGGTGAGCGGAATATCCTCGGGGAAGTCGTCGGGGTGCCATTCGGGGCCATAGGGCGCGACGGTAATGACCAATTTGTCCTGCGTTTCGGGAAGCAGGCTGTCGTCGAGAAACTGCATCTTCTCTCTCCTTGAACGATCTCAGTAAGGGCGGTCGCCGACGATGCCGGCGCGTTCCATGCGGCGGATCGTCGGCGGGTAATCCATCACGGCGTAATGCTGGGTCGACCGGTTATCCCAGATCGCCACGCTGTTCGGCTGCCAGCGCCAGCGCACCTGATATTCGGGGATCGCGGCGCGTCCGATCAGAAAGCTCAGGAGCTGGCTCGCCCCCGGCGCATAATCCTGGCCGTAGCGGACATTGTCGGCGGTGTGGAAATTGGTGAAATGGGTCGTGAAGCCGTTGACGAACAATATCTTCTCGCCCGTTTCGGGATGGGTGCGAACGACCGGATGCTCGGCATCGGGAAAGCGCGCCTTGAGCGCGTGGCGCTGCTCCTCGCTCATCCGCGCGCCGAAGCTGGCTTCGATCGAGTGGCGCGCCTTCAGGGGCGCGATGATCTCTTTCACATGATCGGAGAGGTCGGCATAGGCTTTCGCCATATTCGCCCACATCGTGTCGCCGCCGACCGGCGGGCAGGTCACGCAGCGCAGCACTGCGCCGAGCGGCGGCGCATCGCGCCACGTCGCGTCGCAATGCCAGCTATTCTCATAATAGTCGGGCGGCGAGTTTTCGTCCTTGTAGATCTGGACGAGTCCCGGATTCTCGGGATCGCTGCCGATCACCGGATGATCCTCGAGTGTGCCGAAGCGGCTCGCGAAGGCGACATGGTCGGCGCGCGCGATATCCTGATCGCGCAGGAACAGCACCTTGTGCTCGATCAGCGCGGCGCGGATTTCGCCGAACAGATCGTCGCTCTGCGCCGCCTCGGCGAGGTCGACGCCGCTGATCTCGGCGCCGATGTGACAGGTGAGCTTCTCGATCTTCATTGCCTCTCTCCCTCAGAGTATGAAGATGGAGGAGCCGATGGTCTGCCCGGCCTCGAGCTCGCGGTGCGCCGCGACACAGTCGTCGAGCGCATAGCGCTGGCCGATCTCGACCTTGACGCGGCCCGCGGCGAGATGGCCGAACCACAGGCTCGACAGCTCGGCGCGTTCGGCGGGGTCGGCATAATAGTCGGCGAAGCCGGGGCGGGTGACATAGACCGACCCCTGCATCAGAAGCTGAAAGACATCGATCGGCGGAAAGGGCCCCGACGCCGTACCGCAGGCCACGAGGACGCCGCGCCGCTTGAGCGATTTCAGCGACCCCTCGAACGTGTCCTTGCCGACGCTGTCGAACACCGTCGTCACGCCTTCGCCGTCGGTCAGCTCCCCGACCCGCGCCGCGACATCCTCGCGGCGATAGAAGATGATTTCGTCGCAGCCGAGCGCGAGCGCTTTTTCGGCTTTCGCCTCGCTCGACACGGTGCCGATGACGCGCAGCCCCATCAGCTTCGCAAGCTGCACCGCGAGCAGGCCGACGCCCCCGGCCGCGGCGTGGAGCAGGATCGTGTCGCCCGCCTTCATCGCCGGGTTGGTCCGGGCAAGCCAATAGGTCGCCGACAGGCCGCGCATCGTCGACGCCGCCGCATCCTCGATCGCGATGCCCTCAGGCAGCTTGAACAAGGGCGCGGCGGGCATGACGCGCGCCTCGCTATAGGCGCCGAGCGGGCTGCCGTTATAGGCGACGCGGTCGCCCGGCGCGAAACCGATGACGCCTTCGCCGACCGCCTCGATCGTCCCGGCGCCCTCGACCCCGATCCCGGCGGGGAGCGGTGCGGGATAATAGCCCGAACGGAAATAGGTGTCGGCGAAGTTGCAGCCGACCGCGGCATGGCGGAGGCGGACTTCGCCCGGGCCGGGCTCGCCGACCGTGACGTCTTCGACCCGAAGCACTTCGGGGCCACCAACCTCATAAAAGCGAACGGCTTTTGCCATCTCTCACTCTCCCGTTTCGGCTGGACTAGGACAAAGTGCGCTTGCGCTTTTCACATTTCGTGACATAATTTTGGCATTATGCGCCAAGCGGCGCGATCAGGAGGAAATAGCGTGGCCGAACTCGTCCGCGTCGCGGCGCTGACCGGCTATTTTCCGACGATGCGGGGGCTGGGCGCCGATCCGCGGCCGCTGCTGCGCGAGTGCGGCCTGTCGCCCGAATTGCTTGCGAACCCCGAACAACTGATCTCGGCACGCGCGACGATGCGGCTGCTGGAGCGCAGCGCCGAGGTGACCGGCTGCGCGACGCTGGGGCTGCGCATGGCCGAGGAGCGTGCGCTTGCCAATCTGGGCGTCGCCAGCCTGCTGATCGCGCATCAGCCGACGCTCCGCCTCGCGCTTCAGGCGCTCGCCGAATTTCGCAATCGGATCAATTCGACGCTGGCCCTGCAGATCGAAGCCTTCGGCGAAGAGGTCGTGCTGCGCGAGCATTTCGCGCTCAGCAGCCCCGAGCCGCATCGCCAGTCGTCCGACCTGGCGCTCGGTGTCCTCACGCGCGTTTGCGCGACCGTTCTCGGCGATACATGGGCACCGCTATCGGTCTGTTTCGCGCACGAAAGACCGCCGGCTGCCGCCATGGCCGTCTATCGGCGACTGTTTCGCTGCGCGATCGAGTTCGATTGCGAGTTCAACGGCCTCGTCCTTGCCGAGGCCGATCTCGACCGGCCGGCGGCGCGTGCCGATTCGGCGCTCGCGGGCCATGCGCGCGACCTGATCTCGTCGGTGATGAGTCCCGCAATGCGCACGGCGTCGCAGGAGGTCGAACAGATGATCATGCTGCTGTTGCCCTCCGGCCGGGCGACGATCCAATATTGCGCCGAATCGATGGGGACCACGGTGCGCACCCTACAGCGGATGCTGGACGCCGACGGGACAAGTTTCAGCGAACTGCTCAACCGCGCGCGAATGCAGCTTTCGACTCAATATCTCGCCAATCCGCGCACCCGGATCACCGACGTCGCCGAAATGCTCGGCTATGGCTCGATCGGGGCCTATACGCGCTGGCACGGCCAGATGTTCGGCCTTTCGCCGCGCCAGTGGCGGATTTCGATGGGACGGCCGGCGCAACGATAGCCTTTGTCCCGTTTGGAGCGGCACCGGACGATGCCGCCTCCGCCTGAAGCCGACGCGCCCGGATCGCGATCGGCCAGGACTGGAGCACCGCAAGGAATATACAAATATATATGGCCGTGCGCTTAGGGTCCTGACCCTAGCGGCGCCGCCAGCGGAAATACCAGACTTCATGTGACAAGTCAATCATGCTATTGAAATAGAATGACTTTTAACAGAATTTTGACCTCCAAAAATTGGCCAGCAATCACCCAGCAATCACCGTTTTCAGGAGCGAAAAAACCTCGTGGCCACGCGCAAATCTGCTCTTCGATCGGACCTTTCCAAGACCAATCTTGACGACTCTCTGATGGCGAAGGTCACCGGTTCAAATCCTGTAGGTTGCCTCTCATATCCTCCCTCAGTTAACCTCTCCAAGGTCGCGACAAGTACCGTGCCGTGGGTAAGAATCTGGTGCCTCTCATCAGAAAATTGGATCAGTTCAGGCTAGCACCGCCGGACAGGATCAGACGATCTAGCGATCGCCGGTATCGCAGCGCGCAACCCCGCTGGCGCAGCTTTGGACGGCATACTCCAATTAGATCCATTTTCGGTCGCAGTTTTGGTTGCTGATTGCGGTCGATCTGTTGGAAATAGGCGCGCGCCCGTACAGTCAACTGGGCGAGTGACCGGGTTCCGCCACGTATGTCCAGGCAATTGCTAAAGGTGGTGGTACGTGCTCCAGACGCGCGTTTCCTTTGCTCGGTCACTTTTTCGCGATGCAACGCCTAGAATAATAATTGGATTATTAAATAGTAGCGCTCTGACGCGAGGCATACTTTTCAACTGCGACTCATCTTGGTCGCAACCTTGAAAAGGAACGTGACATGAAAACGCATGACGACATCATCGATCTCGGCGCCGCCCAGGACGAAACCCTCGGCGCGCTGCCGTCGGGCCAGCAGGACGTACAGCCCGGGGACAAGTTTATCCTCGGCGGCATCAGCGCCGACGATTGACTGACGCGTGGCGTGCAGTCCTCGCACTGCACGCCACCGCTCCGTCGCGCGCTTCCATGATGAATGTCATCACTTCAGCTGCCACGCATTGGTGCAGAGTCGGCGGCACCTTCGTCTTTCTGGACTTGTCCCGCGATCGCTATTTCATGCTTGAGCAAAGTGCGGCTGATCGCTTTTCCCGGATTGTCGCCGGAGCGCAAGAGGAGGGTGACAATGATTGGCTTGCCGCACGCGGCTTGCACCATCTGGCGCCGCCGGTCGATCAATCTAGTTCCGAAAGGATCGCTCCGACCAGCAGTGTTCTCGAGGAGCCAAATCTCGAAAGGGCTTCGGCGGTTGAGACAGCCCGTTCGGTATGGGTCCTGGCCCTAGCTCAGCGGCATGTTCGGAAACTCGCTCTAATGGAAATTCTGCCTAATCTTTTGCACGGCGTGCCAGTAGCTCCGCACGTTCAACGGTCGGATGCACGCCAGGTAGCCGCGGCGTTTAAGCGAGCGCGTCACTATTTTTCCGGCATGGATGAATGCCTCAGCCGCGGCGTTGCAATGCGCCGTGTGCTGGCCGGAAAGGGGTGCGAGGCCCGGCTGGTGATCGGCGTAACTTTGCCATTCGCCGCGCATTGCTGGGTGCAGCTGGGCTCGGCGGTATTGACCGATCCGCTCGATGTGGTGACCCCCTACACACCGATATTGGTCGCCTGATGCCGGGGTACTTTCGCATCGAGATTTCCGAGGCGTCGGGACAGGCTGATCGTGACAATGGCGAAGCGGACCCACCCGCCTTATCGCTTCCAGGCGCTCGGCTCTGGTGCGATCGACAGCCGCTTGCCCTGGGTGGGCATGGATATCTGATCGGCCACCTGTTCGAGCGAGGCGAAATGAGCCGCCGCGTGTTGGATCTGCATGAAACGGCGGTAACCAGAATGGCGGCGTCTAGCGGCCGGTCGCTCGTGTCCGACTATTGGGGCGGCTATGTGTCCATCTTGGCGCGGCCCGGTGGAGGTCTCGCGATATTTCGCGACCCGTCCGGGTTGTTGCCCGTCTATTACCGCGCCGATGGGGCGGGCGTCACAGCGTCGAGCGACGCTGCCGATCTCGGCAGACGTGGCGGCGTCGATTATCCGGCAGTTGCGCGGTTTCTGGCTAATGGAGGCGCGCCTAGCCGAGAAACCTGCCTCGAAGGTGTCCAGGTACTGCTTCCAGGGGAATGTCTGATCATTACTTCGGGATCGCGTCGTCTGGAAAGCTGGTGGTCACCGTGGGATTGGACGCAGGTCCCCCACAAGCGGTTCGAGGTGGCCGCCCGTAAGCTTCGCGCCGTGGCGCTCGACTGTATCGAAAGCTGGGCGTCCTGCTTTGATTCCATATTGACCGGCGTATCTGGCGGCCTCGATTCCTCGATTGTCGCCGGCGCCGCATCTCGCCGCGCCGCCGCGCTTCATTGCCTGACGATGATCGAAGACGATGCGATTGGCGATGAGCGCCGCTATGCTTCCATTCTCGCCAAGGCGATTGGCGTTCCCTTGCTTGAAGCCCACTATGACCTCGGCAAGGTTGAGATTGATCGCGCCGTGGCGCCGCACCACCCTTGGCCGCACGCGCCATTCTACATGCAGGCAATCGCGTCGGCTCATGAAGAGCTCCGCCGCGAGCATCAAATCGATGCCTTCTTCTCGGGCAATGGCGGGGACAATATCTTCTGTGCGATCCGCAGCGCCTCGCCGTTCGTCGATCGTTTCATGGCGCAGGGACCGCGTCACGGGCTTTTCGACACCCTGCGCGATTTGAGCGATCTGACGGGAGCCAGCGGTGCGACCATCTTGCGGCACGCCTGGGATCGCTATCGTGACTGCAGCCGGCCCGTAAAACTTCATCGCGACACTTCCGGGCTTTCTTCCGCCGCGATCGCCGAGCTGGATGTGCCGAGGCCGCCCCATCCATGGATGGAAGCGCCCGAAGGCACGCCGCCCGGCAAGGCGGCGCATGTCAGGCTGCTGGCGCGCGCGCATCGCAGCATCGAGCTGTATCCCCGCCGCTCCCATCCGCAGCATGTCGCGCCGCTCCTGTCGCAACCAATCGTCGAAACATGCCTGTCAATCCCGACATGGCAGTGGATCGAGGGCGGCAGGGATCGCGCCGTCGCTCGGGCGGCATTCAAATCCATCGTCCCTGTGCAATTATTGCGCCGCACGTCCAAGGGCGGGCCGGGCGGCTTCATGCAGCGCATATTCCAGGCGAACGCGGAACATGCCGGCGACCTGCTGCGCACTGGCCTGCTGGCGCGGGCCGGTCTGCTCGACCTCAGGACCTTGGAAGGAGCCTCGCAGCCGACGGTGGCGGGCTTCGAAAAGGCGCAGCGCATCCTCGCACTTTGCGCGGCGGAAAGCTGGGTTCGTTGGTGGACGGATGTTCGCGCGTCATAAGGCTATCGCCGCTCGGCGCCTCGCGTCTGCACACACCTTGTTTTCCATTGCGCCGCCATTTTCGCCCAGCGGTCGAATGCGCCTCTGTCATCCAGATCCCGGTCGCGCCGATCGCGAAGCCAGAAGTCGAACCACGCCAGATTCTCTTGCATCGCGCGCAGCCGATTGGAGGGGATGTGAAACAGATGGGTCTCATCGGTGGCGGTGGTCTCGCCAGGATAGAGACTGATCTGCGCAGGAACCTTTGCTTCGCGCAGCGCGGCGTAGAAATCGATCGCTCCCGCAAAGGGAGAAGCCATTTGCTGAAGGACCGGAGCACACGCCCTATCGGCACGGAGCGAGGGCGACAGCTGGCGATAGGCGTCGAGGTAACGACCTGAAGGTGGGCCGCCGAAGACGGCGTGATACCCGTCTTTCGGATCTGAATAGGATGCGGGTTCAAGATAATTCCCGTCCCCGCTGGAAGCAGCGCGAAACATCTCCGATTGGGTCATCGCGACATTCACCATCTGCGATCCCCGACTGTACCCGGCAATGCCAATGCGGTCGGGATCGACAATGCCTTCGCTTGCCAACTCGGCGATCGCGTCTTCAAAACTATAGACGCCGTTGATCCAGATCAGCTCGCGCAGCTTTTCGGGACCGAGTGTGCCTGGGCCGCCCGACCATATCATATAGGCGTGCCAAAGCTCAGCCTGCTGCCGAGCCGAGGGGTCGTTCATGAGAATGACGACATATCCGCGCTCGGCGAACAGCTGAGCGGGGTAGTTCCATTGCAGATCGACGTTCGCGAAGCGCTCGTCCGCATCGCTGCCATGAGTGATGATGATCGCCGGGTAGCGACTGCTTGTCTGGTAATTGCGAGGCCAGACGATGAATCCGGTCGATCGGTAGCCGAGCCGGTTTGTCCATTGATGCGGCGTGACGCGCAACGGTGCGATCGAATCATGAGCAGCGGAGAGCGGAGCGATGGCCTGCACGCGCCCGTCTTTCGGTTCGACACGGACGAACCGTGGCGCCTGGTTCAGCCCTTCCTCGACGCAAATGCCCCACGCGAGATCCTCGCGAAAGTCGCAGGCCGTCAAGCTGCCGGGGCGGATCAGCGACGTTGCGTGCCGACCGGTAAGCAAAACCAACCCGTACCGTGGATGCGAGGTCGTTCGCACCCCCAGCAGCGCGCTTAGCCCATCCCCCGAGAGCCAATTTCCTGCCGAACGCGGGTCGCCGATGTAATAGGGCTGGCGACCATAGTGAGTTTTTCGGCCATCGGTGTGCGTCTCCGTGAGGGCAAGCGTCCTGCCGAAACCCTCGCTTGCAAGAGTTCCGCCATTCGGGCCGCGCACCAGACCGATCGCCGGAAAACCCGAACTTTCCTGAATGGGCCGGCTGGCGTTGGTGACAAAGCTCCAGGAAAAGGTCCCGATGCCGTCGGCCCGCTCCGCATCGGATTGCTCTAACTGGTAGCGCGGCCCTTCGTCGGTCCATTCGACATGGCCGCCATAATAGAAAGCAAGCCGGTCGCCCGATGGCCGCGATGCGACCAGCCAGTCTTCGCCCGTCGCCGACCGTATGCGCAGTTCTACGATCGCCCGGACCGGCGCGCGACGCCGATTGCGCTGGCTAACCACCGCGTCGTCGATGGCAACATTGGCCGGTTCCGAACTTGGCTTTAGCGTGGCGTACCAAAGCCATTGTCCGTCGGGAGACCAGTCGTGATATAAAATCCCGATCCGGCGCGGCGCACCGCTTCGCACGGCGAACAGCGCGCCTTCGGTCTGGCCGACGGTAACCTTCGCATCGCGCACCAGCAGCGGTTTGATCGTCCCTTCGGCGTCGAGCGCATAGAGCTGAAGCTCGTCGCCCCGATCTAGCAGTAGGCTCCAGCCCGTGCCGTTCGGCAACGGTCGGAGCTGCTCTGCGCTCGCCGCGCGCAGAATCTCGCGCGAGGCGCGCGAGCGCAGGTCAAACAGATGAAGAATTGAGACGGTCTCATTCTTTTGGAGATCCGCTCGCCGTTCGAGATAGGCGAGCGACTTGCCGTCGCTCGCCAAGCTCAATTCGAACTCCGCCGGGACGGTCACCACATCTTCGAGCGTCCAGCGCCGACCTTCCTCCGCGACGGCCGTCCCGCTGTTAGCGAGACCGACCAACAGAAGAAGCGGCCATATCCTCGTCGATCGCTATGCTGAGGGCGACTATCCGGCACGCGCTATCCCGGTGAACGGGACCCAGCGTGCGGCATGTCCAGCCAAATTTGCTGATCGTGTGATACCAACCGGCTTCTGCGACACCGACATATTCGCCTATGCCGTGGCGGAGAGCATAGTCCGCCAGCGCGGTGACCAACTGGTTGCGCGCGTCGCGGCGCTCGGTGGGCGTTTGTCCGGGGTCGAGGCAGAAGCGACTGATCTCCCACACGCCTTCACCGGACGGCGCCCCGTCGGCGCAAAGATGCGAATAGATGTCGCCGAGCAGGTGCGGCGCCGTGGTTGGCAGCAGCCGCGCCGACGCCCGGTGGCGCAGATCATCGGGATCGAGCAGGATCAGGTACCGCGCGTCCGGGGTGTCGAATTGGTCGAGCTCGAAGCGGCCGTCGAGGGCAGGCAAATCCCATTGCAGCTTGTCGATGAAGACCTGCTTGCGGGCGGCGAACATGGCGCGAAGCGCCGCATTCCCGGGCGCATCCTGCGCCCGCGTGGATTGAGTGATCATGATGGTTCCTTGGCTTGTCGGTGCCAGGATCAGACCATCATTCCCACCGCGCGGCTATGCCCAGAAATGGGCAATCCCGGGACGATTTATGTGCGAGCGTCAGAGCGGGCGCCACCAGTCATAGACATCCGAAAAGCCGATGACGCCGTCGAACAGGGCGCAGAGGATCAGCATTTGCCGACAAGGCACTGAATAGCGCTCGCGCGCGATCTTGAGATGACGGACCACGGTCTCTTCGCTGATGCCGAGGATGCTGGCGGTCTCGCCAGCAGTCTTGCCGCGGGCGGACCAGAGCACGCATTCGCGCTGCCGCTCGGTCAGCGCCGCCCGCGGAGTATAGGAGCCTGTCCCGATGAGCTGCCGCGCCGCGGCGAGCGCCACGGCGCCGACGATCTCGGCGGCGTGGAGCATCTCGAGCGGGATCCTGGCATTGGGAGCGACGGCAAAGGAGCAGCTTCCGGTCGCTTCGCCAGGCAAGTGCCGCGGCACCGTGAAGCCGTCGCCGATTCCGCTCTCGCGGGCGACCTTCAGCAACTGCCGGTCACCGCGAGAAAGCGGGATGTAGTGATCGACATTGCGCCATTGAAAACCCGTCATGGATTTTTCGCCGGCGCGCCGGATCGGGTCGGTGCCGCTGAGATCGAAGCCGACATAGACATTCGCCCAGGCGTCGGGATAATTATGCACGAGCATCGATGCACCCTCGCCGCCGCCGCCGCGGCGATCGAAGGCGAGCGCGAAAAGATCAAATCCCATGCGGTCGGCGGCGTTCGACAGGGCGGCAAAGAGCCGTTCTTCCTTGTCGGCGCCTGATATGTCGTGTGCGAGTTCCTCCGTCAGATTAAAATGCTTCACGTCGATTCATCGGCCGCCGACGCGTTCCCGACCCGTCCGCCCGCGATCCGCTCCATGGCTCATCGCTCCCGTTTCCTCTCCGGGAGACAATGAAGTTGGACAAGCTGCGCGATGGTCCTCGCACTGCGGCGGGCGGGTGATACCTCAGCCTCTATACGCAATGCCGATCGCCTCTTCGGTGTAACGACAGGAAATCACCTGATAAAGCGGCTTGGTGCACCAATCGGACCCAGATTGACACCTAATGCCTTAATACGCCGACCGCGGCGGAGCCGGCGTCACGCACCGGCGGCATCTGGAGTCGAAGTGGCGATCGAAACGTCATGGGCAAGCAGTCGTTCGCAGCTCGGCGCGACAAGGCCCCAGACCGCGTCGATCACGGCGGAGAATGTCACGCCTTCAAGCTCAAGGCTCGCGGCATAGGCATCCCATTGCCGCCGCTTGTCGCCGTCTTCGAACATGGCAGCCGAGAGCCCCGGCGGACGGTCAGCCGGGATCGGCGTGCCGCGTCGATCGAATGTCGCCGCAAGTGCTGCGTCGAGCGCTTGAGCATTGATGTCGCAGGCCTGCGGAATCGCCCAGAGGTCGTAGAAATCCTTCATGCGACCATTGGCGATCCCGAGCGCTACCATCGCCTGAAATTTCTCTGCGATGACGCTTGTCGGCGAATAGGTGCGGATCTCCGGATCGGGAAAGTCCAGCAGCGTCGCGAAGGAAGTCGGCGGCGCCGGATCCGAGAGGGCGTCGCCAAAGCCGAGGTCGATCGTGATCGGGATGCGCGTTCGTTCGAGAAAGGCGGTCGTTGTTAGCCGCATGCCGCCATATTCGGCTCCCTCGCGGATCGGCCGCGCGGTGAGTGCGTCGATATCGAAAGTCAGCCCGTCAGCCGCCTCGATTTTCATGATCGCGCCGAAATCCGCTATCAGCCGTTCGGCGCTTGCATCGCCGAAGGCGAGAAAGTCGGCGTCGCGGGTGACTCGATTATCGTCTTCGAGCCAGAGCGTGACGAGAAGACCGCCTTTGAGAATGAACTGGTCCCGTAGCGGCGAGAGCGACAGTCGGTAAAGCAGGCGCTCGAGCGCGAAGCGAACGAGCAGAACGTCGAAGGGCTGACGCTCCTTGCGCGCCAATTGGAGCAGCCGGTCCTTGACCGAGGCTGCCAGATTGACGGGTGCCTTAGCCATTGAAGCTGAGCGCCTCGAGATAGGGCTGCATTCGCTTCCAGACCCCGCCCGCTGCCGCGGCCTCGGCGATGTCACCGGGACTCGTCTTGCGCTGGTCGAGCGCTGCGCGCAGACTCTCGACCGCAACCGAGCGATCGACGAGGCGCGGATTACGGAACAGGTCGGCCAGCGTTTTGGGAACCGAATAGATGGGAACATCGACCCCGGCGACCTTGTGATGCTCGATCCCCTGGCGTCGATATTTGTCGGCGAGGCGGACGATCCGGACAGGCGGATAATCGATGACCGGTGCCCAGTCGCTGGGTCCTATTGCTACCCAGACCCGCCGCGGCATCTGGTCGGTGAGCCCGTGGAAAGCGAGCGCCGATACCATGGCGATAACCCCGTTCGGGATGCGCTTGGTGATTTCGGCGAGGCCTTGGTCGGTGTCGATCGGCGCGCCGTGAAGCTGATAGAGTCCTCGCGCGATACGGTCGATGTCGCCACTGTCGACCGCGCGAGCGATGGTTTCGGGTGCCACGCCTGCGGCGCGTAGCTCGCGCGCGCGCAGGATCGGATGCGCGCCAAAGAGCGCTCGAAGCGTCTCGCCTTGCGTTATCGATGTGTGCATGTGACAAAACCTCTAACTTAAATGCGATGTATCATAGGTTTTGTCACATGTCATGCAATGATTATGGCGTTCGGAGATGGCCCCGATTCCACTATTTCCTACATTCACCGGTCATGGCATGCCGGTCAGATGGATCAGGAACCGAAATGGAAATCGCGCGCGCTGGCGATCGAATTCTGGTTCGCCGCTGTTCTCGTCGGCGGCTCCTTCATTGCCGGCCTCATCGGCGCGATCCGGTCGCTATTCGGCGGGTGACGTCGCCCCGCTATCCAGCTTCTCAAAGGAGCGTCGGGGCATACGCGCTCGGGGGCTTGCGGCTGAACCACGGGACGTCGGTCCGCTCAACCTCCAACCGGCTTGCCGGATATTGGGTAACGAGCTTCATTGCCTCCTCAGCCGAAGCTTGCAGCCAGGCGTCATGATCGGCGGCGTGAAGAATGACCGGCATCCGGTCGTGAATGTCGAACAGCTCCTCGGTCGCATCGACCATCACCATCGTATAGCAATCGCCCCACTCGTTGGTCGGACGCCAGAGCCCGGCGCAGGCGGCGAGCGGCTGGTCGACGACGCTTAGCCAGGTTCGCGTCATCTTGCCCTTCTCGCCTTCGGCTTCGGCGAAGGCCGTGATCGGGATCAGACAGCGCTGGGCGGGATTGGTAAACCATGTTCGCCAGAAGGTCATCAGCTTGTCGTCGCGGGCATTGTTGACGGGCTTGGGCTTGCTCGTCGGTTTCATATGCTTGAGCCGCACCGGGAAGCCCCAGGTCATCGACTGGAGCGCGCGCGTGCCCGCGTCGTCACGGACCACAAATCCTTGTCCGCCGGGATAGACTTCGCCGGGTTGCGCATTGGTGAGCGGACGCCGCGCACCGAACGCCGAGGCCACTTCGGCGACCGAAGCCTTGAGGGTCACGAGATTGCACATGGCGGCGAGTCCCCTTGGGTGGTTTCGGTCAGGCCGCGCCGAGCATTTCGTCGAAATTCTGCTGGATCGGCGGCATGATGCTGAAGCTATTCTTGGGGAAAGGTCGCAACATGTCCAGCGGCGGCCGCGCCCCCATCAACCAGTCGAACCAGTCCTCGGGGCGGACCACGCCGACGTGGCGATCCTTGTGCGGCGCCAGATCGTCATAGGCCGGGACGGTGAGCACCGCGAAGCTCTCAGGCCACAGGCGGTGCGCCGGACGCCAGACCGCTGCGATGCAGAAGAAAGGCTCGTCGCTGATGAGGCTTGCGGCGTAGATCGTCTTGCCGCGCTTCACGAGGCCGAACTCATTGGCGAGCAGCAGACAGGGGCGATCAATGATCGCGGTCTCGGACTTCAGGAGCGGGATCTGGAATATATCGGCATCGCGCGAGGGCAGCCCCCACAGCATCTCCTTCTCGCATTCGCGCTGGCCGTTCCACACCATCACGCGGTGGAGCTTGCCGATGCCGACCAGCGCGTCGTCCGTCTCGATATCCATGAACTCAGTCCTCAGGCGCGGAAACGGCTGAGCGCGCGCTTCCATTCGCGTTCTTCGGGCATCGGCAGGGCGATGTCATCGGGGCTCGGGTCGACGAGCTCGATCCGCACCGGGCGGACGCGCTTGCCCGTCCGCGCGCCGCAGCGAACACACCAGAATTTCTGGCACGCCTTGACGAGATTGCCGTCCCACATCCTGCACTCGAAGCGCCACCAGATCCCATAGGGATTGAACGTCGCACTATGCCCGCAGCGGCAAACGGGCTTGATCGCCCGAAACCAGGCCGCGGCCTCGAAGACATGCGTGGCGCGATGCTGTCCGTCCTTTGTCCATCCGCCCACGTCACAGGGAGAGTCCAAGCTGGTCGGGGCTTGCGGGCTCCGCGCCGGCACGGACGCTCTCGACGATCGCACGGGCGAGTTCGAACGCGGCCTCGACACGGATGTGATTCGTCGGCGCGGTGATACCCACGCGCGCCCAGCCAGGGGCGGAAAGGATGGTCTCTGCGACTCGGGCAGTATCGATATTGTCCATGCCCTAATGAGAACATAGAGAGAACAATTTGGCAAGTGGGTGACCGGGACAGCGCGGGCGGCCTGCGTGGTCAGCGGGCGCTTGCTGCCGCTGCCGCCCGTCGCCGCCCGGTCCGGGGCGCGCGGCCGCCACCGGCAACGCCAGAAACCGGCGAGGAAGAGATGGCCCGCCCCTGGGCGGCGGACCGCGCGCGGCGAGAGAGGCTCGCCGCCGGTCGCCCCAGGAGAAAGTACCATGAAACTCTTGACCCCCGCGCTCGAGGCGCAGCTTCGCGCCAATCTGGCCACCCGGATCGACACGCTTTCGCGCGGCGAACGCGAGCCGGACCCCAAACCGGTCGTCCGCCTGTTCAGCCCCGTCGGCGCGGCGACCTGGCTCGCGACCGAGATCGATGCGGACGGTATTTTCTTCGGCCTCGCCGATCTCGGCTTCGGCTGCCCCGAACTCGGCAGCTTCGCGCTGTCCGAACTCGAGTCCGTCCGCCTTCCGTTCGGCCTCACGATCGAACGCGACCTCCACTTCACGGCAAGCCACCCGCTATCGGCTTATGCCGAAGCGGCGCGGCGAGCGGGGTCGATCGTGTTGGGGGAGCAAAGGCTCCGGCGCGCGGTCGAACGACTTTCGGGGCGCGGCTGACGCGCCTGGCCGCCTGCCGGGACCGCCACGCGCGGCCCCCGGGAGGAAGAGGGGGGCTGGCGCCTTCGTGACGGGTCCAGGAGCCGGGAGAGTGTCTCGCGGCGGCCCGTCATGGAGAAAGCCCATGGCCAGACAGGCCCCGAAACTCATCCTCAGCCCGTCGCGCGACATCCCGTTCGACCGGCTGTTTCTCTCCCAGTCCAATGTCCGGCGGGTGAAAGCCGGCGTGTCGGTCGAGGCGCTCGCCGACGATATCGACCGGCGAACCCTGCTCCAGAGCCTCAACGTCCGGCCCGAACGCGACGCCTCGGGAAAGGAGACGGGCCGCTATGAAATACCGGCCGGGGGGCGGCGCTATCGCGCGCTCGAACTGCTGGTGAAGCGGAAGCGTCTCGCGAATGATGCGCCAATCCCCTGCGTCGTGCGCGCGGCGGACAGCGATATTCTCGCCGAGGACGACAGTTTCGCCGAAAATGCCATGCGCGAGAGCCTCCATCCGCTCGACCAGTTTCGCGCGATGCAGGCGATGGTCGACAAGGGCGACGATGTCGAGGCGATCGCGGCGCATCATTTCACCACCCCCGCGGTCGTGCGCCAGCGGCTGAAGCTCGCCGCGGTGTCACCGAAGCTCCACGACATCTATGCCGACGACGGGATGACGCTCGACCAGTTGATGGCCTTCACCGTCGCCGACGATCATCAGCGCCAGGAGGAGCTCTGGGCGCAGCTCGATCACAGTTTCAACAAGAGCCCCGGCTTCATCCGCCAGAAACTCACCGAGGACAGCGTAAGGGTCACCGACAAGCGCGCAGCGTTCGTCGGCGTCGATACCTATGTCACGGCAGGCGGCGGCGTGGTGCGCGACTTGTTTGAGGCCGACGGAGGCGGCTGGCTCACCGACCCGGCGCTGCTCGACCGGCTGGTCGACGAAAGATTGAAAGCTGAAGGCGAGCGCATTCTCGCCGAGGGCTGGAAATGGGTGACCACCTCGATCGACCTGCCGTGGGACGCGACGCGCGACCTGCGCGCGATCGACCGCACGGAGGTCCCGATGACCGACGATGAACAGGCCCGCGTCGCCGCACTCGAGGCTGAAAGCGAGGCGCTTTGCGAGCAATGGTCCGAGGTGCCGGACGTGCCCGCCGAAGTGCATGCGCGGATCGATGCCATCGACGCCGAACTCGGCGCGCTCGTCGACCGCCCGCTCGTCTTCGATCCCGCCGAGATGGGACGCGCTGGCGCCTTCGTCTCGATCGACCGCGACGGATCGGTGCGGAACGAGCGCGGGTTCGTGCGGGCTGAGGACGAGCCGGAGCGGGAACTGGCCGATGGCGAGGCTGATCCGGAAACGGAAGCAGGGGGCGAAGGGTCCGGCCTGCGTGGCGGCGGGGATGGCGATCACGTCATACCGCCTGTGGGCAGCGATGGCGAAGACGAATCCGATGCGCTGCGTCCGCTTCCCGATCGCCTCGTGTCGGATCTCACCGCATGGCGCACGCTCGCGCTCCAGGACGCCTTTGCCCAGGATCCGGCCATTGCCTTCGCTGCGGTGCTCCATGCCCTTGTTCTCGGCTGTTTCTATTCCGCTACGGTCATAGGCCCTATGAGGACGAACCCGACGCACGGCCGCTTCCAGACGACCGGCTCGCTGGCGGCGCCGTCGCCGATATCTTCGACGCATTGGCGGGCTGCCTGGTCGATACCCGCATCGAGCCCGATCTTGAAGATCTGCTCTGGGGCATCGTCAATATCTTTCACCGCGCCGGCGAACGGATCGAGCGCGAGCTCGACCGCAACGAACAGGCGCAGCGCGAACTCCAGCGCGAGCAGGATGGAAGCGAAATTCGCTCGGTCGAACTCGAGCGCGCGATCGCCGAGGGCATCACGATGATCGAGCGGCGCGACACGATGGAATTTTTCCGCGAATGCGCCGCCGAGCAGTTCCGCATCCATGCCCGCAAGGCCTGGACCCCGCGCACTGGGTCGCGCGTCCGTCACAAGACGATGACCGCGGCGATGATCGACAGCCGCGACTTCATGGACAAACGCCTCCGCGAAAAGGCCCAGGCCCTGATCCCCGAGGGAACGCGCATCGCCTTCAGCGGCGGACCGGCGTGCAACGATCACCGCCACATCTGGTCGGCGCTCGACAAGGTTCATGCGCGTCATGCCGACATGGTGCTGATGCATGGTGCGACGCCAACCGGCGCCGAGCGCGCTGCGGCCTGCTGGGCCGATGCGCGCGGCGTGCCGCAGGTAGCGTTCCGGCCCGACTGGAACCGGCACAAGAAAGCGGCGCCGTTCAAGCGCAACGAGCGGCTGATCGATGCGATGCCCGCCGGGCTGGTCGTCTTTTCGGGCATCGGCATCCAGGACAATCTTGTCGACAAGGCGCGGGCGTTCGGCATTCCGGTCTGGGATTTTCGGCT
The DNA here is from genome assembly GCF_024628865.1 of Sphingopyxis sp. DBS4. Lineage (NCBI taxonomy): Bacteria > Pseudomonadati > Pseudomonadota > Alphaproteobacteria > Sphingomonadales > Sphingopyxidaceae > Sphingopyxis > Sphingopyxis sp. DBS4. The sequence continues at coordinate 3,288,615 of NZ_CP102384.1, read as the reverse complement.
CAAGGAAGCCTGAGTTGTCGATTTGGATCTGACGGCGCTTGCCATCCGGCGAGCAGGATTACAGGATGAAAATCAATGAAAACCGATCTCGATCATCTTCCGGCGAACAAGCAGCGCGAGCTCGAACGTGTGAAGGCGATCATCTTCGAAGAATTCGAGGATGCGATCGCGCTCGGCACCATGGGCTGGAAAAAGAAGGGTCGGATCGACAAGGTCATCCTCTACGGCAGCTATGCGCGCGGTGGCTGGGTCGACGAGCCGCACACCGCAAAGGGCTATCGTTCGGACTTCGATCTCCTGATCATCGTCAACGACAAGCGGTTGACCGACAAGATCGACTTCTGGTCGAAGCTCGACGACCGGCTGACCCGCGAGCTTGCGATCGACAAGACGCTGCACACGCCGGTCAACTTCATCGTCCACACGCTGCAGGAAGTGAACGATGGGCTGGCTCACGGCCGCTATTTCTTCATGGACGTCGCGGGCGACGGGATCGCGCTCTACGAATATGACGACAAGGAATTGCACAAGCCGAAGCCCAAGACGCCCGAGCAGGCGCTGGCGATGGCGCAGGAATATTTCGACGAGTGGTTTCCGCTCGCCATGCAGCGGTTCGAGCTGTCCAAGATGGGCCGCGAAAAAGGGTTTCTGAAGCCCGCCGCGTTTGACCTCCATCAGAGCAGTGAGTTTCTCTATCATTGCGTGCTCTTGGTCTGCAATTTTTACACGCCCCACGTCCACAACCTGGGATTTTTGCGCACGCAAGCCGAGCGATTAAACATGCGGCTTGTCGATGTTTGGCCGCGCGAGGTGAAGGCAGACCGCGCGCGCTTCGAGAAGCTCAAGGAAGCCTATGTGAAGGCTCGCTACTCCAAACATTATCGAATCAGCGAAGAAGAATTGCTCTGGCTGGCTGGACGCGTGGAGGAGCTGGGCCGCGCCGTGCATGCCATCTGCTCTGAACGGATAGCGAACCTTGAAGAAGCTGTGCAGGCTCCGGAGTAGACCCGGCACATGCGCGTTCGTGACTTCTTCCTTCTCGTCGCCGTGTGCCTGATCTGGGCATTCAACAATGTCCTGAGCAAGATTATAGTAACGGACTGGGCGGTCCCGCCGCTTTTCTATGCGGCGCTACGCTTTGCGGTCGTCGCGATGGTCATGTGGCCATGGTTGCTGCCGATGCCGCGGCCGGCATGGCGGATTGTTGCCATCGCCCTGTGCCTGGGCGGCGGAAGCTTTTCACTACTTTTCGTCGGTTTGCAGACTGTCTCACCTTCTGAGGCCGCGATTATTCTGCAGCTCGGTGTCCCCTTTACCATGCTGCTCTCGGTGCTGGTGCTCGGCGAGCGTATCTACTAGCGCCGCGGACTGGGCATCGCGCTGACATTGGTCGGCGTGCTGATCGTGACCTGGCGGCCCGGTGGACTTTCGCTTTCGACGGGGCTCTGGTTCGTCGCCGCCAGCGCCTTCGCCGGCGCCGCTGGCGCGGTGCTGATGAAGCAGGTTGATGGCGTCAAACCGTTCCGCTTTCAGGCCTGGGTGGGACTGGTGTCGGCGACCGTTCTGACACTCGCTTCGATCTTGCTTGAAGACGGTCAATGGACGGCGGCGACGACCACTGGATCCGAAAGCGGTCATTCATGGACTCGGCCCAATTGGCTATTGGCTGGCACTCCGTTTCTCGGCAATTCTAGCGCGATGCGCGTTTACCACTTCGTCAACTGCGAATACGGTCTCCAGGACATCGCCCGAAGGCGGTTGAAAGTCGCGACTCTCGCTGACGTGAATGACCCGTTCGAGATGCTTTCGTTGAACCTGAAAGATAGTGGTCTCCGCGCCACCTTGGGCAAGGCCCGAAAGGAATTCGGTGAGCGGCGGGGCATGCTGTGCTTCAGCCGAGGCTGGCGCAACCCGGTTCAGTGGAGCCACTATGCAGACCATCACCGCGGGTTGTGCCTGGGCTTCGACGTGCCTGACCGGCTGCTGCGGGATGTGCAGTACCGGAAGTCCCGCGCCGCCGTCGATGCCACCGTCATCGATGCGCCCGGGTTCGACATGGGATCATTCGTGCTGAAAGCGCTGGACGTGAAGTTTGTCCATTGGACCTACGAGGATGAAGTGCGCATGATCGTCGACCTCGAAACCTATGATGATGCGTGCCGGATCTGGTATCGCGGCTTCGATGGCGACCTAGTCCTGCGGGAGGTCATCGTAGGCGCCGACTGCCCCGCGACGCGCGCTCAGGTCGCAGAGGCGCTTGGCGATGGGGCGCGGGGGGTTGTAGCGCACAAGGCGCGCCTGGCATTCGGGACGTATCGCGTAGTTACGCAGCGGAGGGAGGATCTGTGGCAGTAATGGGTGGTTCGGAAGGCGAGGCGAGGGCCGAGGGCGATGGCGTTCCCGTCGTCTTGGATCTTCCTAACGATGAACTCGGCGCTGCGGCTGAAGGGCTTTTCATCTATCTTTGCCCGCGCGCGCTTATCGTCTGTAACAAGAGTGACCGCGACCGTTCGGGATGGGATTTCGTCGTGGACCTGCCTATGCAGGACGGCATCCTGGACCAGCGCAGCAAGACGACCTGTCATGTCCAGCTAAAGGCCACGAAGTCGGTCGGGACTGGCAATGTCCAACTGCGATTGTCCGCCGCGGACTTGCTTGCGAAAAGCCCGCTTCCCGCGGTCATCATCGTCTTCAGGATGAGGCCCGATGGCACGCCGATCAGGGGCTATGTCGTCCATCTTCTCGGCGCGCCGCTTGAGAAACTGCTCCGCAGGTTGAGGCACGAGCAATTCATCGGAAACCGCGATATCAACCGACAGTCGATCTCCTTCGACTACCGCAAGCTCGGCCACCCCTTTGAGGTAACGCCGCAGGGCCTTCGCGCAGCGATCGAACGGGCATGCGGCCCAGATCCTGCCGCCTATTCAGCCGAGAAGCTCGGCCAGCTCGCGGAACTGGGTTACGGTGATGACCGCATCGTCGGCGACGTCTTCTTCAGACCGGACAGCGACGAGCAGCTGACCCGCGTCGTGCTCGGCATGGTTCCGCTGAAGCCGTTGGCTATTCAGGCCTTCGACAATCGCTTCGATATGCCGGTGCCCTATGATCACGACATGCTGAACGCGGTTGAGGAGATCATGCTTTCGCCTCCCTCAGCCGGTGGTTGCGAGATCGTGGTGACCGGCGCGCCACTGACCCCGCCTGCTACCTTCCACGCCGAGATATTCTTCGCGCCTCCCTTCGACGCGCGCCTGCGGATGCTCATCCGTCACGCCGACTTCAGCTTCCTGTTCCATGAGCGCGAGGCGGATTTCGAGACCAAGGGCATCTTCGAGCAGGGCGGCCGGACGCTCGACGACCTCGTGATGCTGCTCCGCGCAATGGCCAACCTCGCCTCGGGCGAAGGTGCAATCGTAATGAGCGGTGACGACGGTCGCTTTGGCCCGATCAAACTGCCTATGAGCAATGTGCTAACCGGCCCCGACGTCGAGGACCTGCCGGCGCTTTACAAGATCGCCTCCGATTGGCGGCGGTTGCTTGAACTGGCCGGCGTGCGATCCAAGGCCTCCCTCGCGATTGGTGACCTGTGGGACAGCCGCTGGATCCAGCTGGCTGCGGATCTGCTTCTTCGGGCAAAGCCAGAGGCTCGGTTCGCATTCGACACGGATACAATCGCGGGGGATGGGGGCGCCTTAAAGGCGATCTACTTCAACAGTGCCGAGCTCGCGGGCGACGGCATTAGCTACGGCGTTGAGATTGAACTTCAGCCCACCACGCGTGATCAGCGCGTCTACAGTTCGGTATCCTTTCGACCAATTGACGTGCGGCCGATGGTCCCCGATCTCTATGAGTACATGGAGGAGCTTGCATCACGATATGAGCATCCAATCATGATTCACCCCGATCACCTGCGGGAGGTCGGTCCGGAGCGGCTTGAGGTCGCCGAAGCCGTAGGTAACGGATCGGATTCTGGTCGGGAAACGCCGCTCCCTAGCCGTCAATGACCTCAACGGTTCCGGTTTATCGGCTTGATGGACCGCGGACGCCCTGAGCTCGCAACTTACACTTCGCACCTTCTACCCGGGTGGCTTCGTCGATTTGCTGGCGAGAACTTCGATGAACTTCTCTGCAATATCGAGATCATAGGAATTCAACCCGTCCAGATGCTTTTGGAGCTTCTGCGCAGCCACGGACGTGCCCACATCCTCGCTGCGCCCGAGCAGATAGTCGGTCGTAACATCGAGCGCGTCGGCGAGCCTCAGCAGATTGTCGAAAGATGGTTTGCGACCGCCACCTTCGAAATGCGAGATCGAACTTGCCGGGAGGCCAGTTTTTTTTGCTAGGTCGCCTTGGCTGATTTTCCTTGCATCACGGGCACTTGCAAGCCGGGCCCGGAAAATCTCACCTGATCCGCTGTTATCGGTCATGGCGATTTCGCGATGAATATATTGACATAAACGACATGTTTCCTATTTTAGCGTTATCGACACGATCATCATGTCGAAAACGTCAACAAGGCGCAAGTGCCTTCGTATGGAGAAATGTTGTGACGAACGAGAATTCCATGTCTGGGCGCTTTGCGATCACGATCGACGGCGTCGAACATCTGCTGAGCGACCCACTGGTCAAGGGCCGCGACCTGCTCGAAATCGCGGGCCGTATCCCGGTCGACGAGCATCTGCTCTTCTATCGCCAGGGCGACGGGTTGCTCGAAGACATCAACCTCGCTGAAGAAATCGACCTTCGCGCGAGCGGCAAGGAAGAGTTCAGCTCGGTGAAGGCCGACCGCCTCTTCTTCCTTGTCGTCGACGGGCGCCGTTTCCCTTGGGGTAAGGATGAGATCAGCGGCGCGGAACTCCGCGTTCTCGCGCTAGTGCCGGCGGCTAAGGATATCTTTTTCGACCCGAAGGGCGGCAGGGACGACCTCGTCGAGGATACCGAGAGCGTCACCCTCAAGGGCAAGGAGGTCGAGCACTTCTACACTGCCGACCGCTCGGACGAACCGCGTTACGTCAATGTTGACCTCAACGGGGACAAGGTCCGGATCCTCGCCGGCGACTATACGACCGAAACGTTGAAGGACGCGCTCGGCGTATCGGCTGATCTCGACCTCGACGTCGTCGACAAGCAGGGCAGCTTCCGCACCCTGCAGCCCGGCGAGGCGATCCGCGTGATCGCCCGCATGAAGTTCGTCAGCCACGTTCGCCAGGGCGGCTCCTCGTGAATGCCGAAGATCAGTTCGACCGCATCAAGGCCATCTACCCGGATGCGGTCGCGCTGGTCGAAGGTGGCCGTACCTTCGTCCATCTGCCCGGGCTGGTGATCGCGACGCGGGCGGGACCGGTGACGCGCGATGCGCTGCTCTGCCCTCACGAGCATAGCGGCTATAAGACGCGGCTCTTCCTTAACGCCGCCGTTCCCGGTCATCTCGCAAACTGGACCCAGCACAATCTCTTCACCCGGAACTGGTTTTGCTGGTCCTGGAACTACATCGAGGCAGAACAGCCATGGACTTCCATCCTTGCAAATCATCTGGCGGCCTTCCGGTGAACGTCCATTTCAAGATCCGCGCCCCGCTTCTCGACGCCATTCGAGGCGACTTGAGGCGGCGTCACGCCTTCGCATATGAGCGCGTTGGCTGGATTTCGGCGGGCGTGTCGCGCATCGGCGATGGCAGCCTATTTCTCCTCGCGCAGGATTATCACCCGGTCGAGGACGCCGACTATATCGACGACCCGAGCGTCGGCGCGATGATGGGGTCAAAGGCAATCCGCAAGGCGCTGCAGCGCAGCTACCAGTCGCGGACTGCGGCGCTGCACGTCCATATGCACGAACATCGCGGCCGTCCCGGGTTCAGCGGCACTGACATTCGCGAGAATGCGAAGTTCGTGCCCGACTTCTTCAACGTCGCCGCACATGTACCGCATGGCGCGATCGTGCTGAGCGCCGACAATATAGCGGGAGACCTCTGGCTTGCGCGTGGTCAGGGACCGCTCCCCATTGCCCGGTTCACCGCGGTCGGCGCCACCCTCTGGATGGAAGGAGCGATGTCATGAGCCGCTATGACCGGCAGGATTTTCTGGGGCCGGACAGCGACGCCCGGCTCCGCGCCGTGACGATCGGCATCGTCGGCCTCGGCGGCGGCGGTTCGCATGTGGTGCAGCAGCTCGCCCATCTGGGAATCGGGGGCTTCGTCTGCGTCGATCCCGATATCGTCGAGGACAGCAATCTCAACCGCCTCGTCGGTGCAACCGCCGCCGACGCCGAGAACGCGACGCCGAAAGCGGATGTCGCCGAACGAATGGTGCGCGGGCTCGTCGCGGCGCCGCGTTTCCTTGCTCTTGCATGCAGGTGGCAGGATGCAACCGAGGCGCTCGCCGAATGCGACATCATCGTCGGCGGCGTCGATTCCTACCGCGAACGGAGCGAACTCGAAGCCTTCTGCCGCCGGATGATGATCCCCTGTATCGATATGGGCATGGACGTTCACGACCTCGGCGATCAATTCGCGATCGGCGGCCAGGTCATCCTGTCTTCCCCGGGCGGGCCATGCCTCTGGTGCCTTGGCGTTCTCACCGACGCGCGGCTTGAGCAAGAGGCGCAGAAATATGGCGCCGCCGGCGGCAAACCGCAGGTGGTCTGGCCGAACGGCGTGCTGGCGTCGTTGGCCGTGGGCCTCGTCATGCAACTGCTGCTGCCGTGGATGCGCGAACCCGTCGCCAGCGTCTACCTCGAATATGATGGCAATCGTCATCAGGTCGCGACAAGCAATCGCTTAAAGGCGGTCGCCGGGCAAACATGTCGGCACCATGGCGCATGCGAGACCGGTGACCCGCTGTTCGATGTTCGACGTCCGGCGCCGGCAAGGCAGTCAGAAACGGAACGGGAGGAGACGCGCGTGGCGCCGACCAGCGGATCGTGGTGGCGCCGCCTGTTAAGCCAGCTTGGCGTCCGAATCTGACCCGGCGTCCGGCACTTCGCACTGGTCGAAGTCGGGCCAATTGCGGACCTTGGGCAGGAAGGGTTCGGCTTCGTCGGTCGTCCGGAAAATGAGGTTATAAGTCTGGGTCGGGCTGTCGGCGTCAAACGTCCAGAACATCGAAAGCCCGGGCACCTGGACGATCAGCATGCTCTCGCCGAACTTGCTGCCTGTCGCGTCGACGACGACATGGGCACGCACCTTCCGCTGGCACTGGTCGAAACCGCGAAGATCGTCGGGAAGCGAGAATTCGGTCACCCACACGTAGCGTGGATATTGGTGTCGGAAGATTTCGAACTTGAAGATATCGGGAAGCCGATTGCGGAGCGTCCTGCCCTTATAACGCCAGCCATAGGTAAGATAGGTCCGCGCCACGAGTCTTGAAGGCGAAACCGCAAAAAAGGAGGGATCGACGGCGATCGCCTTGCCGAGTGCAGCACTGCCTTCGCCGGCGCGCATGCGGGCGAGTTCGCGATACTCTTCGATGCGCTCGACGCAGCTCGCAAGAAAGTCGCGGCTCAGTGTTTCGGCAACTTCGCCGGTCATGAACACCTTCCCGGGCAGCGGCGTCACTGAATAAACCGCATCCTCTTCGAGCGTCCACGGATAGGCACCGGGCGCGCCCGCCTCCAGCGCGTCGTCCTTGTAGACCGGCAGGCGGCAGACCGGCCCCCTCTGGTCGTCGGCGACGATGAGATGCGAAATCAGTTCGGCCGAGGTCGGGTCATCGGGCAGGTCGTCATCGCCGCGTTCGCGCATCACCCGGCCGATGGCAACGACAGCATGGCCGACCGTCGCGCCGTCCCGGCCCTTTAGCCCGATCAGCACTGGGATGCCGGAATCGAGATAACGACCAATCACCTCATGCAGAGGCTTGATGCCGACCCCTTGTTCGACCGCGGCCTTGCCGAGATCGAAGACCGGATGACGGTCCATCGCCCGTAGCGCCCGGATTATGTTGTCGGGCCTCAGGAACTCCGATCCGGCGGGAAGTGAGCGGGTCACGAAATTGTCTGTGGGCTTCAGCGCCGCATCATTGATGTCAGGCATCGAGAACCAGGGTCCGCCATGCGCGCGATGGAAATGGCGTCCTGCCATCCAGATTGCCGCCTGCGCGCAGGCGCCGACGCGTGTGTCTTGCTGGGTGAGCGGGAATCCCGTGACAGTAAGGTCAGCCCCCACGAGGTGAACGGGATAATCCGCCGTTACGTCGATGATCGTCGAGGGGTCGGAAGCAATCGCAGCTGCCGAGATTACCGCCGCTGCAACCGGCGCGTGGGAAACGGGGCGCAGCACCACAAAGCCAAGATAGTCGTCGTCATGTGAAGCGACCTCGCGCGACAGGCCTTCGGGGCTATCGACCTTGCCGAGATACGAAAGGTCACACCCGAAGAAGTGGAGACGCTGGCAATATTTGAGATAGGGATGGAATAGGGTCGAATAGAAGGCCGAATAGGCGGCGGAGAAGTCGCGGTCGATATAGGCCCGCTCGAGGAGATAGGCCTTCGCACCCGCCTCCCTGTAATCGCGTAGCAATTGTTGCAGCAGCGCGGACTCGTCGGCCCCCACCAATTCGGCCAATTCAGTCCAGTCGTCTTCGCCGAGCAGGGGTCCTACCTGGATTTGAGCCTGCATTCAGCGATTGCCTCCCGATCAGCCGCGGTTCGCGCCGACGACGAAATTTCCGAGTCGCTGTTCTGCCGCGAGCGTCAGCTCTTCGAGCCGTTCGATTTCTTCGACGGCCTTCTTCGATGGTCGAAGATTGAAGTGCTTGAATTCCTTGCGATTGGAAATCTCTACACGTCCGTAGGTATTGTCCGCGAGTAACTTTATACCATTTTTCATGGGTCCTCCTCGCGAATCGAACGCGCCCTGCCGGGCCGGCAGGGCGCAATGATTCGCTTTCGCTACGAAACACAGGGCGAGTCGGCAATGAATATCGCCGCCGTTTAGCCCCAAAACTGCAGTATTCCTTAAAGGCCGCACGACTTTCTGCGAACCGGTTGGGAATTTCTGTTCCGAATCCAGTTGGATGTCGGCGATCATTGGCCGTTCACCTTGGCTTCGATTTTCTCGGTGGTTGCGATGATTTCGTCGAAGGCTGGAGCCTTGCCGAAGATCATTGCCTCGGTTGCGGCATAGTCGCGCCGCAGCGCCTCGCGCATCGCCTTGGCCGGCGCGAGGCTGAAACTTCCTTTCGCCGCTGAGGCGAGGTCGAAGTCGGGTCGATTGAAGAACATGCGGGCATGACGCACGCAGTCGGCGCCAAGTTCATCCTTCTCCATCGCTTCGCGGCCAAGCGTGGTATCCGCAAGGCAGTGAAGGTCATAATAGTGGCGCGATATACGCTGGCCCTCATTCTTGAGGACGCCTCGGCGATCGAACCAACTGCGCAGCCCGTGCGCGATGACGATCTTGTCCCAGAAGGTCCGCTCGGCGTCGATCGTCGTTACTTCGGCAACCGCGAGATCTAGATCCGGCAACTCTTCGGCGACATAGGGCGTGACCGTGGCTTTGCCGTTCGGATCGAGCGCCGATTTGGCACCAGATTCGATGCGGACGGCTGGCTTGATATAGCTCGCTTCGTCATGTTCGAGCGACGGATACCAGACTAGCAGGGTCTGGGAGTCGCGGTCGGCCTTGTCGATCTCTACGCGTCCCGCGCCGTTCGTGGCCTCGGCGAGGCGCGCCGCGATATCGGTCTGGAGAGGACCGGTGATATAAGTGCTGCAGGCGTCCCGGATGGCGTCGAGTCTCGCTTCACGCTTTTTGCCCGACAACGCTTCGAGCTCGTCGACGCTCGCGGCTTCGCCGAGATCGTCCCTGTATATGGTGACGTCGATATCCTCGGAAAAGCGCTTGATGAGGCCGTGCGCCTTCGAAAGCGAGGTGCCGCCCTTGAAGAGCAGCCGTGGCTGGTCGGCGCTGCGCTCATGATAGAGCTGGTCCAGCGTCCAGCAGACCCAGAAATCCTTCTCGACATTGCCGAGCGGCGTGCCAAGCCGGTTCGCGGCCGACAGGAACAGGTCCCGGCGATCGGCTTCTCTCGACCCGATGATCTGCTGGTAGCCGGCGCGGGTCACGCGCGCCGCACCTTGGCCGGCGTGACGAGTTCGCGGAGGAAGTCCTGCATCCAGATCGGAAGTGCGGCGAGGCCGTCCTTCAAGTCCTTGCGAAGGGTCCGGCCGTGCCTTGGGTCCAACAATATCGCGGAGAGCGCGTCATAGACGCGAGTGCGCTCCTCTTCGCTGCGGTCGATCACATCCTTGAGCCAATAGAGTGCTTGCACGATTCGCATTGCAGGGCGGCCAGCCCAATAGAGGCGGCTCGGAGCGGCGTGCTTGAAGGTGATTTCTTGGTTGCCGAGCGTGATCGGTTTCAGCCGCGCATCCACCAAGACCTCGATCCGCGCCGGCACAGCCGTCGTCAGGCCGAGGTCGTTAGCGGCTGTCATGCCGTCGACAACCATGCGGGCTTGGTCCCGGCGAATGACCGCCTCGATGACCGCGCGATAATCGGGGACCGAGGGCTTGCCCGTAAGTTCGTTGTGGACGGGGCGATCGTAGAGCCCTCGATCGATGCGGCGGAGTTCGCCAGCCTTGGTCAGACGCTGTAAATTCTTGTCGATGACCTGCCGGTTGCCGAGGTCGCTGAAGTCTGCCGGGGTCCATGCTTGGCCCAGCTTTCGCTTTACTCGGCGCATGATGTTCCTGCCCACATCATCGTCGGCTCCGGACGATTTCCCCATCATGTCCGAAGCATGATACATTTTTCGGACAATGTCTATTTTAATTTGTCCGAAGCATGTCACTTCGTTCGGACGGCAATGTCCGAACCATGATGTAAACTTCAGACAGCTATGTCCGAAGCATGTTGCACTCTTCGGACAGACAGAATGGCGCCGCGCCCAGCCTGTGGACCTTCAGCAGGAAGCCTCAAATCCTCTACTGCAAAAACCGGATTCCATTCGCACGGATTATGTGAGATTCAGCTTCACGAAAATTCGGTTGTCTAATCGATTTCGAGACGGGGCAAAGCAGAACGACAATGGCTGATCACAGCGCAATAGAGTGGACCGACGCTACGTGGAACCCCGTCACAGGTTGCACGAAGATCACCGCTGGATGCGATAACTGCTATGCCGCGCGCTTCTCCGAGCGGTTCCGTGGAGTGCCGGGCCATCCCTTCGAAAACGGGTTTGACCTGACCCTCCGGCCCGAGCGCTTGGATCAGCCACTGCGCTGGCGCCGTGGACGGATGATTTTCGTAAACTCGATGAGCGATCTCTTCCATAAGGCCATACCGACATCCTTCATCGATCGGATATTCGACACGATGGAGGCGGCCAATTGGCACACGTACCAGGTCCTGACCAAGCGGAGCCCGAGGCTCCGGGACTATATGAATGGCCGCTATGCCGACAGAAGCCCGCCCGCGCACATATGGGTAGGCGTATCCGTCGAAGACCAGAAAGGCGCGGCGCGGGTTGCCCATCTTCGTGCGGCCAAATCCGCAGTCCGCTTTCTATCGGTGGAACCTCTCATAGGCTCTGTAGGCCCTATTGACCTGAAGGACATACACTGGGTCATAGCGGGCGGAGAAAGCGGTCCCAATGCCCGCGTGATGCGGATCGAGTGGGCACGGGAGATACGCGACGCGTGCCGAGAACAGCGCGTGCCTTTCTTCTTCAAACAATGGGGCGGATTTCGACCAAAGTCTGGCGGACGGGAGCTTGATGGCCGCGAGTGGAGTGAGTGGCCCCGCCTGACGCGGGCGGCCGGCTAAATGCTCGATCCGCGCTGGTACGATGGTCGGGAACAGGCGCTGGTGAAGCACACGTTCCTCGATACCTATATGCCGGCCCAAATTCCCAAGATCGTCAGCTGGGCAAACGAATTCACCTATGTCGATCTCTTTGCCGGACCGTGGCAGTCAAAGAGCGGCGATTATTCGGACACATCGTTTGGAATTGCCCTCCGCAGGATGACGGAAGCCAAAGCGAAGCAGGCGGAACTCGGCCGTAAAGTGACCATGGTGGCTCACCTCGTTGAGAAAGATCCCGCTAATTTTGCAGAGCTAATCGACGCCGTAAAGCGCTTTCCCGACGTTGAAATACATTGTCACCCGGGTCAGGCCGAGGATCACGCATCCGCAATCGCGACCGCCATTCCTGCGAGAGCCTTCCGGTTCGTCGTCATAGACCCCAAAGGTGTTCCCGACGTTCGGAAGTTTCGATGCTTGATCTCGCCGGATCGAACGGAAGTTCTCATGAATTTCATGTTCCAATTCGCAAACCGCTTTGCGGGATCACAGGATCGGATGCCGACACTCGAAGGATGGCTCGGCGATCTGCAAGAAAATGGCGGTTGGAGAGCGGAGTTCGCTGAACTGCGCGGATCCGAAAGAGAAGCGGCCATTTCCGAGCGCGCCCGCCAAGCGTTGCGGCGCATGGGGGACTATAAATTCGCGCCGGCGTTAACCGTCGACGAGACGGCGGTCGATCGGCCCTTGTACAAGCTCATTTACCTGACTCGGCACCCAGCCGGCATCAAGGTGTTCCGTGACGCACACAGAAAGTCTCTCGAGACCCAAGCGACCTACAAATCGGCGAAAAAGGCGGAGACGCGGAGGGTTGCAAGCGGAATGAACGACATGTTTGCTGGCCAATCTGCCATGGAACCGGGCGAGCGAAGCGCTCGCGAAATATCCCAAGGCGAGGCGGCCGCGCGGTCAACGATGCTTCAAATCCTGTCGGAGAGCTCGGCCGATTTGAAATGGAAAGATGTCTGGCCGCGTGTGTTGGATCTTTGCGCGGTTACTTACGGCGCCCTCGGTGACATAGCTAACGACTTAAGGAAGCGCGGGCTCATAATTGTCCCTGCGTGGAGCGGCGACGTGTTGAGGCGCCCGAAGGATGATTTCTCTATCAAAATTGCTCCACACCTCGCGCCTTAAGGAGCGGCGTCCCCTTTTCATCCCAGGAAACTAAAACCTGTCGGTCTGCTTGCGGCCAGTTCTGCTTTTCCTACCGCTCGGCTTTGCCTGCGGTCGGCACTTGGTGGATCATCGCGGCGTCGATCATGGCTCGATAGATTCTTCCGACTTCATCTTTGCTAACGTGGCCAGCCTCGAGCGCTGCGGCGCTGATCATCGTCATGTCGGGTTCGCGAAGAGCCATGATCGCGGCCTGTGCCTCCGGCAAATAGTCTTCCCAAAGCGACTTGCCATCCATCCGCGCATTGGGTGGATTTGCATCCAACTCGCAAAGTGCGCGGGCGACTCGTTCTAGGCCGGAGGTCATGACGCGAGAATAACATAGAACGTCGACCTGATATGGGGGGATTTCGGTGTTTCTCACGATCAAATCGAGTCGATCCCGTGGTCCGACATCGGTGACTTTCCAAAAACTCGGTCCCTCTCTACAGCCGCCTAATGGCTAGACGCTCAACCATTGCAGAACGTGTCGAGGCGCTCGTCCGGCGAATGGATGGGGCGCCCCTTTGCGACGAATGCATTACAGACCGGCTCGACCTTTCTTCGGTGTCACAGGCAAGCGTCGCCACCGGAGCAGCTGCCGGCGTCGGAGGATTTGAGCGGCTCAAAGAGCCATGCGGCCTTTGCGGCGAGCCGCGGCACGTCATTCGTTACAAAGGCTGAACTTCGCAATTCGCCGCGGAAAGATCGAGCGCGGCTGAATGGGCGTGCTCTGGCGCCGGCAGGCGGCGCCAGGGGCCGCGCGTTATCTTGGGCCGCGCAGCGCACTTGGCTCGCTATCCTTGCCGGACGGCGGCTGGCCCACAGGCCCGCGCGCACGCCGCCCGGCTGCGGCCTCGCCAAGAGCGCGTTTGCCTTTGCGCGCTTCGCGCGGTTCTTTGACGCCTTGCGATAGTTACGGGGTTTGAATCGATCGGCGGTCGGCACTACGGATCCCGCAATGATATTCAGTCTGTTCCTGCTCGCCTCGGTCGTTCCGGCCGGCCAATCCTTCACCTGCACCCCCGTCGCAGTCTGGGATGGCGATGGGCCGATCTGGTGCGCGGAAGGTCCGCATGTTCGCCTTTCCGGGGTCGCCGCACGCGAAATGAATGGCAGCTGCAGTTCAGCGCATCCCTGTCCGGACGCCGATCCGGTCGCGGCGCGCGATCATCTCGTCGGCCTGCTCGGGACGCCGCAAGGGCGGAACCGGACTGGCCATATTCTCGTGCGCGGACCGGCCATGCGCTGCCTATCGCGCGGCGGGGCCGGCGGCACCCGCACCGCCGCCTTCTGCACATCGCCCCGGTCGGGCGATATCTCCTGTGCGATGACCCGCAGCGGCCTCACCGCGCGCTGGGACAAATATTGGGGTGCGCATCGCTGCGATTGATCGGACCGGATCGGGCGGGTGGGTCAGGTGGACCGGCCTTTGAGTCCGGCGCGGATCGTTGAATGGACGCGGCGGCAGCTCTCTCTCAGTTGCTCAAGGCCACCCCTTTTCTGTCGCCTTTCTGCGGGCCCGGCTCGCCTCTGGCCGTCAACCCCATGCGGGGTTCGCCCTCGCGTTCCGCTCGGTGACGGCAGCTCGCGGTCCCTTCTTCTGGCGCCATCGGGGATGTCCCCCGAGCAACCGAAGGAGAAAGTCCATGCCCACCATCGCCAACCTCAACGTCAAGGCCGACGGCAGCTTCGAAGGCACGCTCGCCACCCTCAACGTCACCGCGCAGATCGCGATTGTCCCGAACGGCCGCAAGGCCAAGGACAACGAACCCGATTATCGCATCCTCAGCCGCAAGAACGGCTTCGAACTTGGCGCAGCCTGGGTCAAGACCGCCAAATCGACCGGCGCCGAATATATCGCAGTGACGATGTCGGCCCCCGAGTTCGGGACCATCTACGGCAATGTCGCAAACGCCCCCGGCGACGACCCGATGAAAAAGGTCATCATCTGGAACCCGCCTGCCTGACGGGCACCCCGGCTCCGCCTTCGGGCGGAGCCGATTGATTTCATCACGTGAAGGCGGTCCTCTGGGCCGCCTTTTCGTGTCTTGTGCTGACGAGTGTGGGTTTCCGGGGCCCGGCACTCGGTTATCCTCCTTTTCGGCGACTGGGCTGTCGCAGACGACGAGTGCCGCGCATGTTGCGAACGGCAGAATGTCGACAGGTCTTCGAAATGAAAGGTCAGCGAGGGGGCCGGGACGCGGCGGCGAACCGGGGGCGGGTGGGGCGTGGGGGCTCTGCCGCATGGGATCGGGCCATACCCGCTCTCGATTGCCGCTGATCCCTTGGCCGAGGCCAGGCCTCCTTCAATCAACCCGTGAAGGGTCCCCACGCTTCGCTCGGGCCGCGGCTTCGCGCGCGGTGATTGCGGCCTGTCCCCGTCCGGCGGGGCGCCTGTCGAGCGGGAATGGCCCGCTCCCAAGGACAGGAGTTGATCCCATGCCGCTTTCCACCGCCCAGTCGCTCGGATGGAGCCTCGCCCGGACCATGATGACCGTGATCATCCTCATCGAGACCAGCGCCGGATATTCGGTCATGCCGCTCGATGAGTTCGACGGCGACCCCGAAACGATCGTCAGCGAATATGACCCGTTCAATCGCTAAGCGTCTGGAATTGGTTCCAGATTGGAGCCGGTTCGGGGTCTCCCCCGAGCTGGCTTTGGCTATGCTGTGCCTGCAGGTTGCGCTGCGGAGGTGGTGGCGGGCGCGTCCGATGGGAGGACGTTCATGACCCTGATGCTGATCCTTGGCGCGGTTGCGGCATTTTATGGCCTTCTCCTGCTCTTTCGCTGCGCGACTTACGCGCTGCCACTCTTCGCCGGGCTTGGTCTGGCCTTCACGCTTCGGGACCAAGGTTTCGGCTGGATGGTCATTTTAGCGGTGGGATTGCTCGCGGGTGTCTCCGTCCATACCCTCGGCCGGCACCTGGCGCGCGGCTCGGCTCCGCTCGCCGTCAGGCTTGGCGTCATCCTGATTTTCGTTGGCGCCGCCGCGGCTGCTGGCTTTCAGGTTGGGGTCGCGCTCGCGATGCTGGCCGACCTCAATCCCTGGACGCAGCGCGGCATGTCCATCCTGACCGCCGTCGTCACCGGCTATGCCGGTTGGCGTGATCTCCTGTCGCCGGGGGGTGGGATCGAGCGACCAGCGCTGCACAGCTAGGCGTTCGCCCGCCTCTCATCGTCTTCGCTTCCCGGCCGACCGGCAACGCAACCGTCCGCAGAGCCGTCCCATCGCGGCCTCTCGACATGCGCCATCTGTCAGCGCGCCGCTTCGCTGGCCCGGCTTGGTGCAACCGCGCCGTTCGACTTTCTTCCCCTGGCGTGCCGCCATTCCTCGCGAAACAAGAAAGACGAACGGCGCGATCCTCCGCTGCGCTGCGGGCCTGCGGCTGCACCGCCGGTCCCCCGCTGACGACCGATGCGCATCGAGGCCGCGATGGTGCGGCCCGAGCCAAGGAAGGAATGCGACATGGCCAAGATCGGCACGTTCAAGAAAGTCTCCGGAGAATATCGGGGTCAAATCACCACTCTCTCGGTGCAGGCGAAATCGGTTCGCATCGCACCCGAAAAAGACCCCAGCGGCAATGCTCCCAGCCACCGTGTTTTCGTTGGAGACGTCGAAGTCGGCGCAGCCTGGGAAAAGCAGACGCAGGACAAGCGCCCCTATCTTTCGGTCAAGCTCGACGATCCGAGCTTCACCGCCCCGATCTTCGCGCAACTGTTCGCGGGCGAAGGCGAAGAGCACGACCTGGTCTGGAGCCGCCAGACCCGCCGCGGCGACTGAGCCGCAGGGACCCGCCCGGCAGCGCCGGGCGGGATACCCATTACTGGGGATGGATATCCCCGCGTCTTGGAATTGGCGCATGCCCGCATATCGCCAACTCTTCGGTCTCCCCGGAGGCTGTTATGGCGATCGAGACGACGGCAAAAAGCGAAGGGCCGCTGCGCCTCGACTTTCCCGGCTACGCCCAGGAGTTTCTGCGCCGCAGTCCGGACTATCGCCGTGACTATCGAAGCGTGATGTCGGATCGCAAGGCCGATCCGGCGTCGCAGGAGGGCATGGCCCGGCGATGGGGCCTCTGCTTTCCCGGTCGATCCGCGTGTTTCCGCGCTCGACGCGCCAGCCTTCTGGGACGCGGCGGTCTGCCCCTATATCGTGATCCTCGACGCTGCACCGCCGACTTTTGCCGCTGACCTGCGCCTCGATCCGGCTCGCTGGACGCATCGCCTTTGCTCTCGGATCGCGCTTGACGGCGGTCATTATATATTGGGCGAAAACCGCATCATGCACCGGATCTGGCTGCGCTGCGATCCAGCTCACGGTGCGCTTGCTGCGCTGATTCCGTGCGATGGCATGGCCGAGACGCGCCTACAGGCGGTAGCGGATCTGGAACGATGGCTCCGCGGCATATCGTCGGCGTCGGCCGTGTCTCGGCCGACATCCTACCAGGCACAGCGCCTCGATTTGCTTCTGTCGATTCTCGATCTTCGCGGCGAACTGGACGTGACCAGCCATGAGGTCGCCCGCCGGCTCATCTATCCACGCCTGGATGTCGGCCGCGGCTCGGCGTGGAAATCCTCTCCCGAGCGGCGCCGGACCCAGCGGCTCATCCGCGAAGCCGAGGCGCTGGCGGCGGGCGGATACCGCGCGCTGCTGGCAGACCGGGCGGGGCGACAAAAATAGCGCCGCAATTCTGCCGCTCCCCCGCGCGCGCGCTTTCGCGCCACCACGCGACATCGCCCGCCGGCCCGCGCTTTCCGGTCCGGCCGCTGGAAGGAGCCCCCCATGACCACCGGTCACCCACCGCGTTTTCTGACGACCCCCGATGCCGCAAAGCGGGTCGGCCTCTCGCACCGGACGCTGGAGAAGCATCGCTGCTATGGAACGGGTCCCGCCTATCGCAAGCTTGGCGGCCGGGTCGTCTATGCGATCGACGAACTCGATGCCTGGGTCGAACTTGGCCGGCGTTCGTCGACGTCCGATCCCGGCACCGGCACCGTGCACCCGGCGCGGCAGGTGCAGCGCTAATGCGCGGCGTCGATTTTGAACGGGCGCTGCGCCCGCGGCTAACCGCTAATTGCAACGCTGGCACACACCCGTCGCCGCGTGACACCGCGCTCACTGAGGTCGAAATGACCTGGATCGAGGGGCGACACGAGCAGTGGATCCGCTTCGGCCGCATCGCAGCCGAGCGCATCTTGAGCCGCGCCAAGCGCGTCGCGGCGTTCCGGCCCGGCGCCGTCTTTGCTTACGTGCGCTGGACGTCGAACGACTTCGGGACGATCCATTCGACCATCGCGATTGCCGCGGCGGTTGTGCCTGGCGAAGCTTATGCAACGCTGCCGTTCGTCCATCCCGGCGCGGATATCCTCGCGCGGATCGACGGCTGGCCGAAAGTGCAACAGGCGCTTGAGGCGATCGACGCGGTCGAAGCGACCGGCATCGATGCCTGCGATGCGGCGCCCGATCATTGGCGCCATGTCGGCAGCCGGATTTCGGCGGGGCTGCCATTCCGGCCATATTCCCGTGACCGCCATACGGCATGGCTGCGCCGCCGGGCGGTCGAGTTATGAGCCGCCGGGCACTTCGCGCCACGGCGGCGGCCGCGGCGATCTTCAGCACATCGTTCGTCGCGGTTGCGTGGCTCAAGCCCGCGCCGCGCTTCCTCTGGAATGTGAGCGCCAGCGCTCCGACCGGCCTCTATTGGGTCGATGTGGGCGCGCCGCCGCGGCTCGGCGACCTTGTCGCCATCGCCCCGCCGTCCGCACTCGGGACATTCCTTGCGCAGCGCGGATATTTGCCGCGCGACGTGCCGATGCTGAAGCGGGTCGCCGGTCTTCCCGGCGCGCTCGTCTGTCGTTCCGGCGTCTTCGTCACGCTCGATGGCGTCGCGGCCGCCCGCGCGCTGGCGCGCGATCGGGCCGGTCGTCCGCTCCCCGTCTGGACGGGTTGCCGGATCGTCGGCGGTGACGAACTCTTTCTCGTCAATGCGGCGCGCGACAGCCTCGACGGCCGCTATTTCGGGGCGATGCCGGCAGCTGGTCTGCTCGGCACCGCGCACCCGATCCTCACCCGCTCGCATCCGACGGCGGCGCTTCGCTGGGGCTCCGCCGAACCCGACCACCCGCCATCACGCAGCAAGGAGACGTCATCATGATCATCGGGACAATGCGCCGGAATACGACGGGAGGATATTCCGGCTCGATCAAGACGCTCGCGTTCGACGCGCAAATCGAGCTCGCACCGGCAGCCTATTCTGAAAAAGAGAATGCGCCAGGTTGGCGCTTACTGATCGGAGATCCCGCACTCGGTGCGGAGATCGGGGCCGGTTGGGATCGCACGGGTCCGCGCGGTTTATATATTGCGCTGCAGATCGACGACCCGAGCCTTGCTGCGCCGTTGCGCGCAAATCTGGTTCGCCTGGGCCCAGACGACGGCGATTTGTCTATTCTCTGTTCGCGCCCCGAACCGCAGGCCGGGAACTGAGCCATGGGGCTGCTGCTGCGCTTCGTGGGTGGGTTCGCGCTTCGCGTCAGCGTGCCTTGCGGCGCGTTTCTTGCGTCATTCGCGATGCCTCTGGCTTGCCCGCCCGCTGCCGCGGCGGTGCAACCGGCGCGCCATCCTCATGCCGCACCGGTCGCCGAAGCCGCACAGCGCTTCGGCATTCCGGAGCTTTGGATCTGGCGCGTGATGCACGCCGAAAGCCGCGGCAAGGTTGGTGCGGTTTCGCACGCCGGGGCGATGGGGCTGATGCAGATCATGCCCGGAACCTGGGCGTCGCTGACCGCGCGCCATCGGCTCGGGGCGGATCCGTTCGACCCGCGCGCCAATATCCTCGCCGGTGCAGCCTATCTGCGCGCGATGTGGGACCGCTATGGCGACGTTCAGTTGATGCTCGCGGCGTACAACGCGGGGCCGGGCCGCGCCGATGCCTTCGCATCGGGGCGCCGCGGTCTGCCCGCTGAGACGATCGCCTATGTCGCCAAGATCGCACCCGAATTGCATGTATCAGGCAGCGCCGCAACTGCTCCGTCGATGCTGTCGCCCGCGCCGGGATGGCGCGATGCGGCGCTCTTCGCTGAGCGAAATTTGCCGTCTGACGACGCACAACCTGCAAGCCCGTCGGGAACGGCTGCGCCTGCCCGGGCTGCAGGTGCTTCCATTTTCATTCCCTTGTCCGATGGCCGTGACCGGTGACGGACGGCGGGGCCGCTGGGTTTTTTGACAGGCTCTGCTCAGGGCCGGTGGTCGCTTGCTGGAAGGGACATGGGGGAGGGCAAGATAAAAGCCGTGCCAGCTTCGGGCACTCCATGGTCGGTTTTCTGCGGGTTTGCGCGTATGGCTCTGCCGAAATCTGCCATATCATCGCGTTGAACGCGCCGTTTTCTCCCAACTTTTCGTATGGCACCGCCCCCGATGCGCGGTGACGACCATGATTTCCGCATCAGGCCGGGACGGAGCCGCGATCGCGGGGCAGGGTCGGCAGGCAAGGGCAAGCGGCTCGCTACGCAGGTGCGCAAAGCAGCCTCGCGGTCGGGCTACACCCGCTCGCGGCCTGGCCGCGGCGCTGGCGGCGGGACCGGCACGCATGGACGGGGCCGGCGGGCCATGGCGGCGATGCGCCGTCAGCCTGGCGCCCGGCGCGTCACGGTCATGGCGCGCGTCGTCCGCCACCAAGGCGCGCGGTTTCGCGCCGCGCCGCTGGCGCGTCATATCTCCTATCTCGAGCGGGAAGGCGTGACCCGTGACGGCCGCGACGCGAGCATGTTCGATGCGGGCGGCGACGCCGCCGATCGCGATGCCTTCGCCGCGCGCTGCGAAGACGACCGGCATCACTTCCGGCTGATCGTGAGCCCGGAGGACGCCGCGGATCTCGGCGATCTCCGTTCCTTCACGCGCGATCTCATGACGGACATGGGACGCGATCTCCAGACCCGCCTCGACTGGGTCGCGGTCGATCATTGGAACACCGACAATCCGCATATCCATATCCTCGTGCGCGGCGTCACCGATGATGGCGCCGATCTCGTCATCGACCGCGGCTATATCGCCGCAGGCATTCGCGGACGGGCCGAAGCACTTGCAACGCTCGAACTCGGTCCACGCAGTGAGCTCGACATGCAAAGCGCGCTCGCGCGCGAAGTCGATGCCGATCGCTGGACAAGTCTCGATGCCCGACTGCAGAGGCTCGCCGACGAAGCGGGCGGAGTCATCGATCTGCGCCCCGCAGCGAACGAAGACCGGCATATGCACGGCCTGCTGGTCGGCCGCGCCGCCCGGCTCGAGCAGATGGGTCTCGCCGAGCGGCAGGGCGCCGGCCTTTGGGCGCTCGGGGCCGGCGCCGAGCCGGCGCTGCGCGAGGTCGCGGTGCGCGGCGATATCATCAAGACGATGCACCGCGCGCTGTCGCGCGGCGGGCGCCGCTTCGATCCCGCCGCGCTCGCGCTTCACGACGGCGCGCCCGAGACCGCGATCGTGGGCCGCCTTGTCGAGCGGGGGTTGCATGACGAACTTGCCGGCAGCGCCTATGCGATCGTCGACGGCGCCGACGGGCGAACCCATCACATCCGCTTCAACTACATGGAGATGACCGGTGATGCCAGGCCGGGCTCGATCGTCGAGCTCCGCAGTTGGGAGGATGGCAAGGGGCGCGCGCATATGTCGCTTGCGACGCGCTCGGACCTCCCGCTCGCGTCGCAGGTCACCGCGCCCGGCGCGACCTGGCTCGACCGCCAACTCGTCGCCCGTGAACCGGTCGCGTGCGGGAATGGCTTCGGTCTCGAAATCCGCCAGGCGATGGAGAAGCGGGCGCGCTATCTCGTCGAGCAGGGATTGGCGTCGCGCGCCGGGGACCGGCTGACCCTGTCATCCGGGCTCATCGACAAGCTCGCTTCGCGCGAACTGGAAGCCGCGACCGCATCGATTGCCGAGCGGACCGGCCTTGCCCACAAATCGTCGGCTGCCGGCGACTATGTGAGCGGCGTCTACCGCGAGCGCGTGACGCTCGCATCGGGGCGCTTCGCCATGATCGACGACGGGCTGGGTTTCCAGCTCGTCCCCTGGCGCCCCGCGCTCGACCGCCATCTCGGCCAGCACATCACCGGCACCATGTCCCCCGGCGGCTCGGTCGATTGGGCGCTGGGCCGGGGCATCGGCATCTAGAAAGGCATTTAGAAAGGCATTTTGCAATGAACGACAAGATCCTCTGGGGACAGATTACTGCGGTCGGTTCGATCGTGATCTTCGCGGTCTGGGCAGCAACGCAGTGGACCGCGGGCGCGCTTGGATTTCAGCCGGCGCTCGGCGCGCCCTGGTTCCGCATCGGTGACTATCCGGTCTATCCGCCGCCCGCCTTCTTCTGGTGGTGGTTTGCCTATGATGCCTATGCGCCGCCGATTTTCTACCGCGGCGCCATGATCGCGGCGTCGGGCGGCTTCGCCTCGATCATTGTCGCGATTTCCATGTCGGTGTGGAGGGCCCGTGAGCGGCAGCGCGCCGAGACCTATGGTTCAGCGCGCTGGGCCGAGGCTGGCGATATCCGCCGCGCAGGCATGCTCGACGAGGCTGGGGTCATCTTGGGGCGCTTTGGTCGGAGCTATCTTCGCCATGACGGCGCCGAACATATCCTATGCTTCGCGCCGACACGGTCGGGCAAGGGCGTCGGGCTTGTCGTGCCGACGCTGCTCACCTGGCCGGGCAGCTGCATCGTGCATGACATCAAGGGCGAGAATTGGCAGCTGACGTCGGGGTTCCGGGCCCAGCATGGGCGCGTCCTGCTCTTCGATCCCACCAATATCGCGTCGGCCGCTTACAATCCTCTCCTCGAAGTGCGGCGCGGCGCGTGGGAGGTGCGCGACGTCCAGAATGTCGCCGACGTACTTGTCGATCCGGAAGGCAGCCTCGAGAAGCGCAACCATTGGGAGAAAACGAGCCACTCGCTTCTCGTCGGAGCCATCCTGCATGTTCTTTATGCCGAAGAGGATAAATCGCTCGCAGGCGTCGCGGCCTTCCTCTCCGATCCGCGGCGCGGTATCGCCTCGACCCTGCGCATCATGCAGTCGACGGCACATCTCGGCGAGAAGGGTATCCATCCCGTCGTCGCGGCGGCGGCGCAGGATCTGCTCAACAAGTCGGCCAATGAGCGGTCGGGCGTCCTTTCGACCGCCATGTCCTTTCTAGGGCTTTACCGCGACCCCGTCATCGCTGCGGTGACGCGGCGGTCGGACTGGCGCATCGCCGACCTTGTGGCGGGGGAGACGGCGACCTCGCTCTATCTCGTCGTGCCGCCCGGCGACATCAGCCGCACCAAGCCGCTCATTCGTCTGATCCTCAATCAGATCGGGCGGCGGCTCACCGAGGAACTTAATCCGCGTGCGCGGTCGCAGCGCCTTCTTCTCATGCTCGATGAATTTCCGGCGCTGGGGCGGCTCGATTTCTTCGAGAGCGCGCTCGCCTTCATGGCCGGCTATGGGATCAAGGCGTTTCTGATCGCCCAGTCCTTGAATCAGATCGAGAAGGCTTACGGCCAGAACAACGCCATCCTCGACAATTGTCACGTCCGAGTCAGCTTCGCGACAAACGACGAGCGGACGGCCAAGCGGATCTCGGACGCGCTCGGCACCGCCACCGAAATGCGCGCAATGAAAAATTATGCCGGGCACCGGCTATCGCCCTGGCTTGGCCATCTGATGGTCTCGCGGACCGAGACGGCCCGCGCCTTGCTGACGCCCGGCGAGGTCATGCAACTGCCGCCCGATCAGGAAATCGTCATGGTCGCCGGCGTCGCGCCGATCCGGGCGAGCAAGGCCAAATACTATGCCGACCCCCGATTGATGGCGCGGATCCTGCCGCCGCCCGCGCCGCCGCAAGTCGGCGAAAGCCGTCCCGACGACTGGAGCGCGTTGGAACGACCGAAAGACCTGTCCGGCGGGAAGGTCGAGATCGCAGTTCATGATGAGATCCCCGATGCGAGCGACGGCGAGGAGGACGATAGCGACGCCAACAGCGGTATCCGGCAGGAGCCGGCGATGGCCGACCATGAGAATATCGTATCTGAGGCTCGCCCGGATGTCAGCGAGTTCGATTTCGCAACCGAGGAACGAGAGGATGACCCCGTCCGCGAGCGCAAGGCGATCGACGGTGCGATGCGCCGCGGCGCCCGCCTGGCGTCGCAGGATCCGGACGACGGGATCGAACTATGAGGAAGTCGTCGGTCAAGCGGACCTTCCGGATCGATAGCGTGCTGGCGCGCCAGCTCGACGAACGCGCGAGCAGCCGCCGCATCACGCGCACCGACATCGTCGAGGCCGCGCTCGCATCTTTGCTCACTCCCGATCATGAGGAGCGACTTGAGGCCGTGCTGACGCGGCGGCTCGATCGGCTGTCGCGGCAACTCGACCGGCTCGAATGGCATGTCGAATTGTCGAACGAAGGCTTCGCGCTGTTCGTCCGCTCCTGGCTGATCAACAATCCCCCGCTCCCTGACGCGGCACTCCGGGCGGCGCAAGTGACTGGCAAGAAACGGTGGGAGGCCTTTGTCGATTCGCTGAGCCGCCGGATGGAGCTCGGGCCGAAGCTTGGTGACGAATTGTCCCGCGACGTGGACGGCGATCATTCGTCGCCCGCCGCGAAATAGGCCAGGAGGCGTTGCGCGAGATCGGGGGCCAGCCGGATGAAATTGCGTCTTCCGTCGTGGCGATCCGGCTCCCGCGCCAACAGTCCCTCGTCGCAAAGGCGCTGCAGCAGCCTGAGGGCCGTCGTTCTCGGAAGGCCCGACGCGATACAAAGCGAGCTGGTCGATACTGATTTCGCCGCTGCCTCATGGATGAAGAGATCGATGAGCATATCCCAAGCCGGTTCGCCGAACAGGCCTTCTGCGCCGACAAGTTGTCGGCGCAGAAGGCGCCGCCGCCATACGCGCTGCGCGTTGGCGAGCGCCAACTCGGCATCGGGTGAGTTCCGCCAATCGGCAATTCTGTCGCGAAGTAGCGTGCCGGGCGAAGACGTCCGACCGGAGGCAGGTCGTCCCCGGAGGATCATCCGATGCCCTCGGAGCGCGACAATGATATGTTCCAGCACCTCGACGTCGAGCGCTTGTCCGATCGTAGCCAGGCGTTCAGTTGCCTCGATATCGCACCGGCTGGGCGCTGGGTCGCCACTAGGATGGTTATGGACGAGAATGATCGCGGCGGCGTCGAGTTCGATCGCTCGCCGAAATATCGTGCGGGGATAGATTGCGAGATGGCCGAGCGTTCCGCGCTGTAATTGTTCATCCGCGATGAGGCGATGCGACGGGTCAAGGAACAGCACGCGCAGCGCCTCATCGGGAAGCGCGCCCATCGATGCCCTGAGATAACGCAGCAATTTGGGATTGTCGGGGTCGATGCCGCGACCGCTCAGCTCTTCGCGCATGGCCTCCAATGTCGCGCACCGTGCGGCGACGAGCATCGCGCCGACCGGGCTGTCCTTGCCGAGCGTTCGCGCCAGCGCTTCGGGGGACTGGGCGAAAAGGCGTGCGAGTGTCCGATGTTCCGCGAGCAGTCGCTCGGCTAGGGACTCGCAATGCTCGGGATCGATGGCCGCGACGAGATCTGCCAGCATGGCTCGTTGGCGCCGCGCGCCAGCCGACGCTGGTGGCGCCAGGTTGCGAGGATGAGGATCGCCGGCACCGGCCAGGACGTCGCCACCTGCATCGCGAGATAGGCTGCCGGATGCAGCGCCACGTCGAGAATCCGGCTCGAGTGCGCAAGGAGCGGGACCATGTGCAAGACGGCGATGCACATGGGCCAGAAGCGATGCGCAAACAGCGCGAGCGTGACGGTGGATGCGGCTCCAAACAGGTCGATCGCGAGATGACCGGTGTCGAGTGAAGCGAAGGTCGGCGGAACGAACAGGTGGAGCAATTGATCCAAGCCCACCATCGTTGCTGCGATCGCCGCCATCGTCCGTTCCGGCCCGCCGCCCTTCCAGGCGGCATAGCCGACAGCAACAGCCAAGAAAGCGAGAAACAAGGCGATGCGCATGCCCTGAAACTTTCACGGCTGTCGCTCCCGGTCAACCGGCGTCAGGCTGCGGCCGCCCGCACGCTCGTTCCCGCCTCCGCGATCGACGGGCATTCATGGAGGTCATAACCCGCCGTCTCGCGCCCGATATCGGCGAGTTCGCCATGAACCCGCAGAATATCGCCGCTGACATCGACCAGCGCCATTTGCGCCTTCATCAATCGGCGGATCGTTGCCTGCCCTCTGGTCGCCGGCACCCCGGCGGTGTCGCGCCGCGCGGTGACGACGCTGGTCATCAGCGAAGACACTGCGATGAGTGCATCGTCGATCCTGACTTCGGCGGCGGGTACGTCGCGGATCAGACGGGCTGCCGTGATTGTAAGTGCTTGGGACATGACTTCTCCTCTGCCGGAAGCATCGCTCCGGCCTATTGGTGACAGACAGGATGAAAGGATCAGCCGGAAATCAGACGGGTGAGCGTTTCACCGATCGTCACCCCCGCCAGCGTCAGCAGGATCAATCCGGCGAACATCGCCGCCATGATCCAGACTTTGCTCGAACGCGCGTGATCGCGCCTCCAGAGACCCTTGAACGGCGGGTCGACCGCATTGGGATGCTTGGCGAGCGATGCATGATCGTTCAGCGCCAATGCGGCCGGCTCTCCGTCCGGGAAATCGGATGGCATCAGTCTGGCCTGCGGCGGTAGTATGATCGGATCCCATGGTATTCGGTCATAGGTCCGTTTGAGACGCGCATAGCGGACGGCCGCCTCGGCTCTACTGTCCGCTCCCAGAATATCGCGCGCGGTCGTGAGCCTGAGATCGACGGCCTGTTTCGAGATGTCGAGCCGCCGCGCAATCTGCTTTGAGGTCTGATGCTCAAGCACAAGATCGAGACAAGCGCGCTGCTTGTCCGTGAGCCGCGCCCAGCACAATTCATCCTCTGACGGCTGCGACACCGAATCAGTCATTGTTACACTGTTGTCAAAATCGGGCGTTTCACAAGTTCCACCATGATTTTTATCCGTTCCGATGCGGATCGACCTACGCCACGGCCTGTCTTTCTACGAGACGGTACGACGGCGCGAAAACCTTGTTGAATTTGGGTTTTCTCTGCGTCTCTTACTCATCCCCGTCGAGCCGGGCATCATCGCCAAGGCTCATGAAACGGGGTTCCCGATGGGCGCAGAACCAATCCGGCTGGAGGCACGTCACCGCAGCGCGCGCATGCTGCGCACCGCGATGGGCGGTGCGATCGCGGATTGGCTCGCCGACCGCGAGGTCATCGAAATCATGCTCAATCCCGACGGTCGGCTGTGGGTCGACCGCCTCGGCCAAGGGATCGAGGACAGCGGTGAAACACTGAGCGCCGCCGATGGCGAGCGCATCATTCGTCTCGTCGCGCATCATGTCGGCGCCGAAGTGCATGGCAGCGCGCCGCGCGTATCGGCCGAGCTGCCCGAAGGAGGCGAGCGTTTCGAGGGATTGTTGCCGCCGGTCGTTGCCGCGCCGACCTTTGCGATCCGCAAACCGGCAATCGCGGTCTTCACGCTCGGCGATTATGTGAACTCGGGCATCATGTCGGCGGATGCTGCGGACATACTTCGCTGCGGCGTGCGTGACCGGCTCAACATCCTCGTTGCGGGCGGCACCGGGACCGGCAAGACGACGCTGACCAACGCGTTGCTCGCCGAGATTGCGGGCAGCCGCGACCGGATCGTGTTGATCGAGGACACGCGCGAACTGCAGTGCGCGGCGCCCAATCTCGTCGCGATGCGCACCAAGGACGGTGTCGCATCGCTGTCCGATCTCGTCCGCTCCTCGCTGCGCCTCCGGCCCGACCGCATTCCGATCGGCGAGGTGCGCGGCGCCGAAGCGCTGGATCTCCTGAAAGCATGGGGCACAGGTCATCCCGGCGGTGTCGGAACAATCCATGCCGGGAGTGCGCTTGGCGCGCTGCGCCGTATGGAGCAGCTCATCCAGGAAGCCGTGATCACCGTCCCGCGCGCTCTTCTCGCCGAGACGATCAATCTGGTCGCCGTGCTCGTCCGCGACGGAACGGGCCGGCGCCTCGCCGAACTCGCCCGCATCGACGGGTTCGACCGGCTGAACCTCGAATATCGGCTGACCCCGCTCATCACCCCTGAAGGAGAAAATCGATGATCCATGCTCTTCGGCATGGCGCACGGCGCGCCATGCTCTGTTCGACCGCGATGTTCGTTGCGCTTGCGGTATCCGCGCCGGCCTATGCCGGCGGCTCGTCGATGCCGTGGGAAGCGCCGCTGCAGTCGATCCTCGAGAGCATCGAGGGTCCGGTCGCAAAGATCGTCGCGGTGATCATCATCATCGTGACCGGTCTCAGCCTCGCCTTCGGCGACACGTCGGGTGGGTTCCGCCGGCTGGTCCAGATCGTGTTCGGCCTGTCGATCGCCTTCGCTGCATCGAGCTTCTTCCTGTCCTTTTTCTCCTTCGGCGGCGGAGCGCTCGTGTGATGAGCCGGGAAGGGGAAGTGCCGGGCTTCTTTGCTCCGGTTCACCGGGCGCTCGCCGAGCCGATCCTCCTCGGCGGGGCGCCGCGCAGCCTCGCGATCGTCAACGGCACGCTCGCGGGCGCCGTCGGTCTCGGCCTCCGGCTCTGGATCGTCGGCGTCGCGATATGGGCGGTCGGCCACACCCTCTCGGTCTGGGCCGCCCGCCGCGACCCGCAGTTCGTCGACGTCGCCCGGCGTCACCTCAAATATCCCGTCTGGATGCGCTCATGATGAATCTCTCCGAATATCGCACGAAATCCGCCCGCCTCGCCGATTTTCTCCCTTGGGTCTGCCTGGTGGCGGAGGGCGTGGTGCTGAACAAGGACGGCGCGTTCCAGCGCACGGCGCGCTTCCGCGGCCCCGACCTCGACAGCGCCACGCCCGCCGAACTCGTGGCGGTCACCGCGCGCCTCAACAGCGCGCTGCGGCGCCTCGGGTCGGGCTGGGCAGTCTTCGTCGAAGCCCAGCGTGTGCCCGCGGTGACCTATCCGGTGTCCGAGTTCCCCGATGCGGTGTCCGAGCTGGTCGATGTCGAACGCCGCGAGCAGTTCCGCGAGGAAGGCGCCCATTTCGAGAGCTTCTATTATCTGACCCTCTTGTGGATGCCGCCGGCAGAGGAAGCGGCGCGCGCCGAGTACTGGCTCTATGAGGGCCGCTCGAAGACCGGCGTCGACCCCAAGGAATTGCTGAAAAGCTTCGTCGATCGCACGGGGCGCATGCTCCATCTCGTCGAGGGCTTCATGCCCGAGGCCGAATGGCTGGATGACGGCGAGACATTAACCTACCTCCACAGCTGTGTCTCGACCAAGGTCCAGCACGTCCGGGTGCCCGAGACGCCTGCCTATCTCGACGCGCTGCTCGCCGACGAAGCGCTCGTCGGCGGGCTCGAGCCGCGGCTCGGCGATCATCATCTGCGCACCCTCACCATCACCGGCTTCCCGAGCGTCACCTTCCCGGGCCTGCTCGACGAATTGAACCGCCAAGCGTTCGCCTATCGCTGGTCCTCGCGCGCCATCATGCTCGACAAGACCGACGCGACCAAGCTGCTGACCAAGATCCGGCGGCAATGGTTCGCCAAGCGCAAGTCGGTCGCCGCGATCCTCAAGGAGGTGATGACCAACGAGGCCTCTGTCCTGATGGACAGCGATGCCTCGAACAAGGCGGCCGACGCCGACATGGCACTGCAGGAGCTTGGCGCCGACGAGGCGGGCATCGCCTATGTCACCGCGACGATCACCGTCTGGGATCGCGATCCGGCGCTCGCGGCCGAGAAGCTGCGCCTCGTCGAGAAAATCGTTCAGAGCCGCGACTTCACCTGCACGGTGGAAGGCGTCAATGCGCTCGAGGCCTGGTTCGGGAGCCTCCCCGGCCATGTCTATGCCAATGTTCGCCAGCCCCCGATTTCCACCCTTAATCTTGCCCATCTCATTCCCTTGTCGGCGGTGTGGGCGGGGGCGGAACGGGACGAGCATTTCGGTGATGCCCCCTTGCTTTACGGCAAGACCGAAGGCTCGACCCCGTTCCGCTTTTCGCTGCACGTCGGCGACGTCGGTCATTGCCTCGTCGTCGGCCCGACGGGTGCGGGCAAGTCGGTCCTGCTCGCGCTGATGGCGCTCCAGTTCCGCCGCTACGAGGGCAACCAGATATTCGCCTTCGATTATGGCGGTTCGATCCGCGCCGCGGCGATTGCCATGCGCGGCGATTGGCAGGATCTTGGCGGCGCGCTGCACGATGCCGGCAGCGCCGGGTCGGTCGCTCTGCAACCGCTGGCGCGCATCGACGAGGCCGCGGAGCGCGCCTGGGCAGCCGAATGGCTCGCCGCCTTGCTCGCGGGCGAAGGGGTCGACGTCGATCCGGCCGCGAAGGAGCATCTCTGGTCGGCGCTCACGTCGCTCGCGACGGCGCCAATCCGCGAGCGCACGCTGACCGGTCTTGCCGTCCTGCTCCAATCGCAAGAGCTGAAGCTCGCGCTTTCGCCCTATCTCGTGGGCGGTCCCTGGGGACGGCTGCTCGACGCCGAGGCCGAGCATCTTGGCGATGCGCGTGTTCAGGCGCTCGAAACCGAAGGGCTGGTCGGCGCCTCGTCGGCGGCCTCGGTCCTCGCCTATCTGTTCCACCGCATCGAGGGCCGCCTCGACGGCTCACCGACGCTGATCATCATCGACGAAGGCTGGCTCGTGCTCGACAGCCCCGCCTTCGCGGCGCAGCTGCGCGAGTGGCTGAAGACGCTCCGCAAGAAAAATGCGAGCGTGATCTTCGCGACGCAAAGCCTCGCCGATATCGAGGGCTCGCGCATTGCGCCGGCGATCATCGAGAGCTGCCCGACACGCATTTTCCTGCCCAACGAACGCGCCGCCGAGCCTCAGATCGCGCGGGTCTATGAACGCTTCGGGCTCAACGATCGCCAGATCGAGATATTGAGCCGCGCAACGCCGAAGCGCGACTATTATTGCCAGTCGCGACGCGGCAACCGGCTGTTCGAACTCGGCCTCGGCGACATCGCACTCGCTTTCACCGCTGCCTCTTCAAAGACCGACCAGATCAAGATCGGCGAGCTGATCGAGACGCGCGGCCACGCCGATTTTGCCGAATTCTGGCTGCGTCACCGCGGCCTCTATTGGGCCGCCGATCTGCTCGCGAACCTCGAAACCCCCGACCAGCTGAAGGAGTCCTTTTTATGAAGAATGTGAAGAACCGCGTGCTGCTTGCTGCCCTGCTCGCCGGATCGACCTTGATCGCGAGCGGAGTGACTGTTCCCGCCGCGGCGCAGATCGGCGGCATCGTTCACGATCCGCGCAACTATGCGCAGAATATCCTGACCGCCGCGCGCACCCTCGAGCAGATCAACAATCAGATCTCCATGCTGCAAAACCAGGCGACGTCGCTGGCGAACGAGGCGCGCAATCTGACCAGCCTGCCCGTCTCGACGCTGAAGGAATTGCAAGGCCAGGTCGATCGCACCCGCCAATTGCTGAGTGAAGCGCAGCGCGTCGCTTATGACGTCGGCGATATCCAGACCGCTTTCGATGCCCGCTACAAGGGCGCAGCCTTGTCGGGGCCGCAGGCCGCGATGGTCGCCAACGCCGAGGCGCGTTGGAACGACAGCGTCGGCGCGTTCCAGGATGCGATGAAGGTGCAGGCCGGCGTCGTCACCAACATCGGCGGCACGCGCCAGTCGATCGGAACCCTCGTCTCGGCGAGCCAGTCGGCGACCGGCGCCTTGCAGGCGGCGCAGGCGGGCAACCAGATCCTCGCCGTCCAGTCGCAGCAGATCTCCGACCTCACCGCCGCTCTCGCCGCGCAGGGCCGGGCGCAGATGCTCGACGCGGCGCGCAGCGCCGCCGCCGAGGCCGAAGGCCGCGAGCGCTTCCGCCGCTTCCGCAAAGGCAATTGAGATGGGCCGGGCGGCGAAGATAGCGGCGGTCGCGGTGCTGGGCGGCCTGCTCATCACGCTGGCAATTCTGCATGCGTCATCGCCGCCTACGCCTCGTGCGCCCGCCCCCCCGATCTCCGCGGCGGGCGCACACCCGGCAGCCGCCGACGTGGCCGAGCGCTGCCGCACGGTCACGGTCGCCGATGCGGACTGTGAAGCGGCCTGGGACGCCAGGCGCCGCCATTTCTTTGGACAGAAGGACTAGCCCGATGGAAGACACCGGCGTTATCGACCAGTTTCTGGCGGTCTTCTCGACTTATATCGACAGCGGCTTCGGGCTGCTCGGGGGCGAAGTCGGCTTTCTCTCCTCGACCCTCATCGTCATCGACGTGACGATTGCCGCGCTGTTCTGGGCGTGGGGCACCGACGAGGACATCATCCAGCGGCTCGTCAAGAAGACGCTCTATATCGGCGTCTTCGCCTTCATCATCGGCAACTTCCAGGCGCTGGCCGTCATCATGCTCGAAAGCTTCGCTGGCCTCGGCCTTAAGGCGAGCGGCGGCGCCATGGCGATCGGCGACTTCATGCGTCCCGGCGTCGTCGCCGCGACCGGCATCGATGCGGCGCAGCCCCTGCTCGATGCGTCGGCGGACCTCGTCGGCCCGGTCGGTCTCTTCACCAACTTCGTGCAGATCATGATCCTGCTGATCGCCTGGGTGATCGTCGTCCTCGCCTTCTTCATTCTCGCGGTGCAGGTCTTCGTTACCATCTTGGAATTCAAGCTGGTGACGCTCGCGGGCTTCGTGTTGCTGCCGTTCGCCTTCTTCGGCCGCACCGCCTTCATGGCCGAACGCGTGCTTGGCCACATCATATCTTCGGGCATCAAGGTGCTCGTCCTCGCGGTGATCACCGGCATCGGGGTGACCCTGTTCGACCGCTTCATGCAAGCCGGCCTCGGTCCGGAGCCTGACATCGAACAGGTCATGGCGATCGCGCTCGGCGCACTGACGCTGCTCGGCCTCGGCATCTTCGGTCCCTCGATCGCCAACGGGATCGTCGCCGGCGGTCCGCAACTCGGAGCAGGGGCCGCCGCCGGCACCGCAGTCGCCGCAGGCGCAACGCTTGCCGCCGGGGCGGCTGGCGCGACCCTGGCCACCGGCGCGGCTGCAGCGGCGGCGCGCGGCACAGCTGCTGCCGGTGCCCGCGGAGCGGGGAGCGCGTCGACAGCTTATGCGGCGGGCGCGGCCGGGAAGAGCGGAGCGAAGGCCATCGGCGGGGGACTTGCGAATGTGGCACGTACGGCAGCCAGCGGCGCAGCTTCACCTGTTCGCAGCATGGCCGAACGGGTTCGCGCGAATTTCGCGTCGGGCCGCGACGGTCCCACCGATAGCGCGGCGCCAGCGCAAGCTGCCAGCGCGCCTCCGGCCTGGGCGGCGGCGATGCGGCGGCGCCAGACCATGACGCATGGCGCGACCATCGGCGCGCAGACGCTCAAGAGCGGCGACAGCCACGGGGCCGGCTCGGCGCCGAACATCAGCGAAAAGGACTGATCCCATGTTCAAAAGACCCACCAATCATTATGGCCGCGCGCCCGAGCCGGTCACGCCCTACCAGCGCGCCGCGCAAGTGTGGGACGATCGGATCGGTTCTGCGCGGGTCCAGGCCAAGAACTGGCGGCTCGCCTTCTTCGGCGCGCTGATCATCTCCGGTGGTCTTGCCGGCGGCCTGGTCTGGCAGTCCGCCCGCGGGACGATCACGCCCTGGGTCGTCGAGGTCGACAAGCTGGGTGAAGCGCGCGCGGTCGCGCCGGCCGACGGCGATTATCAACCGACCGATCCGCAGGTCGCGTTCCATCTCGCGCGCTTCATCGAACATGTTCGCAGCATTCCCGCCGATCCGGTCGTGCTGCGGGCCGACTGGCTCAGCGCTTATGACTTTACCACCGCGACCGGAGCGCAGGCGCTCAATGACTATGCCCGCACCAACGATCCCTTTGCCGAGGTCGGCAAGGCCCAGGTCGCGGTCGATGTGTCGAGCGTCATTCGGGCTTCGAAAGACAGCTTCCGCATCGCCTGGAGCGAGCGCCGATATCAGGACGGCAGCCTAGTCGAGCGTTCGCGCTGGTCGGCGATCGTGACCGTCGCGATCCGGCCGCCACGCACGCCCGACGCGCTTCGCCGCAACCCGATCGGGCTGTTTGTCAATGCTATCAACTGGTCGAAGGAACTCAGCCAATGACGCGATATCCTCTGCTTCCGATCGCACTCGGAGCCATGCTGTCCCTCCTTGCGGCGCCCGCCGCGGCGAGCGAGGCCGCCGATCCCCGCCAGCGCGTCGGCCGCGCCAACGCCGAGGCGCGCGTGCAGCCCGACCGGCAAGGCTATCGGAACGCCATCCAGCAATATGCCTGGTCCGAAGGCGCGCTCTTTCAGGTCTATGCTGCGCCAGGGCAGGTCACCGATATCGTCCTTCAGGAAGGCGAACAGCTCGTCGGCCCGGGGCCGGTCGCCGCGGGCGACACGGTGCGCTGGATCATCGGCGATACGGTCAGCGGGACCGGGGCCCGGCGGCGCGTGCATATTCTGGCGAAACCCACCCGATCCGATATCGCCACGAATCTCATCATCAACACCGACCGGCGCACCTATCATGTCGAGCTGCGCGCGACCGCCGCGGCCTATATGGCATCGGTATCCTGGACCTATCCCGCCGATGAGCTGATCGCCTTGCAGCTTGCCGAGGCCGAGGCGGCGAGGGTGGCGCCCGTTGCCGGGGCGATCGATCTCGCCGCGCTCAACTTCCGCTACCGCATCGCAGGCGACAAGGCCGCGTGGCGGCCGGTGCGCGCCTTCGACGACTCGCGCCAGCTAATCATCGAATTCGGTGAGGATATCGCCACCGGCGATATGCCGCCACTCTTCGTCATCGGCGGCAGCGGCGAGGCAGAGCTTGTCAACTACCGGGTGCAGGGCCGCTACATGATCGTCGACCGCCTTTTCGAGCGCGGCGAACTCCGCTTGGGCGCCGGAAAGCAGGCCCGCGTCGTTCGGATCAAGCGTGAAATGCCGCGCCGCCGGGGGCGGTCGTGACCGGGCCGGCAAGCGAGGCGGTGGCGCCCGCCGACGTGCCGGAAGCGGGCGAGCGCACGGCGCCCGGCCCGGAGGTCGATCCTTTTCGGCTACGCGGCGACACGCCGCGGGTCATGCGGCTTTCGCGCAAGGCGCTCGCGATGATCGGCGCTGCCGGCGGCACCGCGATCGGCGGCGCTCTGCTCTGGGCGCTGCAACCCGTAGCCCCGAAGACCGCCGAGAATCTCTACACGGCCGATGGAGCGAATCGCGCCGAAGTCGTCACCGGTGCGCCCGCCGACTATGGCAAGGTGCCGAAGCTCGGACCGCCGCTACCCGGCGATCTCGGGCGACCGATCGTCTCGGCGCAGCAGAACGGCGAGACGATCCCGGTGCCGCCGATGGGAAATCCGCCCGCCGGCGGGCGCTCACCCGCCGACAAGGCGCGCGATCGGGCGCGGCTGGAGCGCGAGGCCGCCACGGCGAGCCGGATATTCCTTGGAGGAGGGACCTCGGGCGCGCCGGTGGCAGACGCGCAGCGTGGATCGATCGAACCGTCCGCCGCGACCATGTCGGCACCCGAAGGCGGCGCGCGGACTCCGGCGGCGGCGCGGCGCGCCTTTCTCGCGGGCGGCTCCGCCGAACCGTTCGAGAGTGCCGAGCGCCTTCATGCGCCTGCTTCGCCATACATCCTTCAGGCGGGAAGTCTCATTCCGGCCGCGCTGATCACTGGGATCAGGTCCGACCTTCCCGGACAGGTCACGGCGCAGGTGACCCAGAATGTCTACGATAGCCCGACGGGTCGCATTCTCCTCATTCCGCAGGGTGCCCGGCTGATCGGCGACTATGACAGCGAAATATCCGTGGGGCAGGAGCGCGTCTTGCTGGCCTGGAACCGGTTGATCCTGCCCGGTGGCCGATCGATCCGGCTCGATCGTCAGCCCGGCGCCGATGCGCGGGGCATGGCGGGGATTGCCGATCGCACCGACCATCATTGGGGGTCGATGCTGCGCGCGGCGCTCGTCTCTTCGTTGCTCGGCGTCGGAGCCGAACTTGGCTCGGACGGGGATGATGCGCTCGTGCGGGCGCTTCGCGACGGGCCGCAGGATACGGTCAACCAGTCGGGACGGCGGCTCGTCGAGCGTCAGATGAACATCCCGCCAACCCTCACGATCCGCCCCGGCTTCGCTTTGCGGGTCCTTGTCACACGCGATCTGATACTCGAACCGCCGGCGGGTGCGGCCCCATGAGCAAGCTGCGCCTAGGCCCCATCGCCGACGACAAGCCCGTGAAGCTGTCGATCGAATTGACGGGATCCCTCCATCGCGAATTGCTCGTCTATGCCGAGGTGCATGCGAAGGCTAATGGCCTCGCGGCGCCTATGGCGCCGGAAAAGATCGCGGTGCCGATGATCGAGCGCTTTATCGCGACCGATCGTGGATTTGCGACGGAACGGCGGCGGCGCTGAGTGTCTGCGGCGTCATCCTCACGTCGGTCAGGCGTGATCACCCATATGTGTTCGTTCAAACCGCTGGCGGCGGTGCGCCAAAAAAAAGACGCCCGCGCGATCGAAACCGTGCGGGCGTCAGATGAAGATCTCTGTTTCCTGAAAGGAAGAGCTCTTCTGGGTCGCACCGCGCGGATAGCGTCGCGAGCCGACCGATAATTGTACGGCAGCGCCAAAAGATACCCTGGAGCTCAAACCGTTGTCGGCTTTCGGTTAGTTTCAGTCAGAAACCCGGCGATCTCCGATCGGCCAAGACCAGCGATTCCCCTGAGTAGCGAACATTCCGGGGAGAGGGGGTCATTTCTTGCCCTATTTGCTCAAAGAATTCCTGTGTCCTTTAGCCAATCTTCCACGAGCGTCGGCCATCGCTCAACGGGATGACGCAGCGGGCGCATGGCGAAGGCGTGCCCTCCCTTGGCAAAGAGATGGACTTCCGCTGGAACACCTGCCTCGTCCAGCGCTCGCGCATAGACTATGCTATTGCAAATCGGATCGACGGGATCGTCCCAAGCCTGAAGAAGAAATGTTGGCGGGGTCATCTTGGTAACTTTGATACCAGGATCAAGCGAGCCCCCCGATCTGCACAGGTGGCCTGGGAACATTGCGATGGCAAAATCGGGCCGGCTGCTCACTTTGTCTATTTCGTCGACCGGCTCATAAGCAGGTTCGAATATATTGCTGGTCTGCGCGACCAGATACCCTCCGGCTGAGAAGCCTATGACACCGATCTTGCGGGGGTTGATCTTGAGCTCGCTGGCGCGCGAGCGCACCAGGCGTATCGCACGCTGGGCGACCTGCAACGCAAGGAGGTGCTTGGGCGTCACTGCACAATGGCAGTCTTCATCATAATGGTGGCCGCTTTTGGGAACATGGTATTTGACGAGCACGCAAGTGGTGCCTCTTGAAGTCAGCCAGTCGCGAACTTCACTACCTTCCAGATCGATCGCGAGCTTGGAGAATCCTCCGCCGGGAAAAACCAGCATCGCTGTGCCATTGCCTGGTTGTTGGGCGGGAAACACCGTGAGAGTGGGCACAGTGACGTTGAAGGCGCCGGTAACCGGACGTCCGGCGAAGCGTTTCGGATTCGTTGCCGTTTCGCTATACTCTGGAGGAAGTTTGACATCCTCCATGTTCGGCGCCGCTCCAGGCCACGGTGGCGTCTGCTGATGGCCCGCTGGGGTTGCCACACGCCCTCCTCCCTGCCCTCAACGCTTGCCGTCTCGGGCATCTTTGTCGGGCCCTTAGCGTCAGGATCACGCGTCTCGGCCTCGCTGCAGCCAACAACGAAGCCTTGAAAGCACAAAAGGCCTGCTGGAATCACGCTTCGCTGCAATGAAATTCCGAACCGCCCCACATTCCGCATTTTCCTGCTTCCTCACCTCGGATCGCCACCGGAAAAATTTCTCCTGACGACATCCAACCCTTAATTGACCGGGTGACCAAAGGATGATTTCTCGGGCTAGCGTCCAATTTTTTTAGGGACATGCCGTGGGTCGGCGATCAATCTCGCTAAACACGCGCCGCGCCTTTGAAGCCGCAGCGCGGTTGTCTGAACAACCTGAATAGTTCGATCGGGCAAGCACTGCTCGCGTCTCAGGCAGGGTGCGATACTTTCGTCATCGGGTTGCGCAATGTGGTTGGGGGCAAAGCATTGATCCGGAGCATGTTCGGCTCGCTCTTGACGGCGGTACTGTTGCTCGCGCTGAGACCGGGCGCGTCCGCAGAGTTAGTTTTCGAGCCGCTTCCGCCCAGCCCGGAACTAAGCGACCGTCGGCAAAGTGCCTATGCCGGGTCCTCCAGCGAAAATCGTACCTGATAGAACAGGTTGGTCCCATTGCCCGTCCGTACGGACGTTGCTGGGCTAAACGGCAGGCCGAGCTTCTTTATGTTTCCCTACTCATGGGGGAGTATTAAAGCTGGATTGGCCGCATCGTGGGTCAGCTGACATGGGTCGATGGAGGGAGCGTCGTCGGTCGTCGTTTCGGGCCCTTGGCCGAAGCAGGAGTTTGGCAAATGGAATTAATGTTCGCCCCTCTCATGGTGGCGGGATCGCGCGCGCGATGAGCCCTGCAACCGTCGCCGCGCTTCTGTTTCTGTCCGGGGTAGCGCCGCCTCCGACCGACCTCGCATCCGAAAGCCAGACTGAGACCGAGTTGCAGCGGGTAGATGATCCCTCGGCCCCACCCGAGCCGCCGATCGTTGTGCCAGCACTCGGCAACACCCCGCATCCCTCTTTAGCCGCGCCAGCAACCTCCGACGACGAGACTATGGCCGAAATGCCCTCGGCGCCCCATGATATTGTGGTGACGGCCCGTGGCGATGCGCCGCCGGGAGATCCGCTTCAAGCGGTCAATATTGCCTCTTATCGGGCGGTCCAGTCGATCGATGCGGCGCTCGTGGCCCCAGTCGCGATGGGCTATCAAGGTATCGTACCCGAACCTGTTCGCGACGGGCTGGGCAATGCACTGCGTAACCTCAGCGAACCCGTCAATTTTCTGAACTTCCTGTTACAGTTCAAGATCGGCAAGGCTGCCGAGACGCTCGGCCGTTTCGCCGTAAACACGACATTTGGTGTCGGCGGCCTTTTCGATGTCGCGAAGACAATGCCTTTCAATCTGCCTTACCGACGCAACGGCTTTGCCAATACATTGGGTTTCTACGGCGTCGAGCCCGGTCCCTATTTCTATCTTCCGCTTATCGGGTCGACGACATTGCGCGATCTGGCGGGCAACAGCATTGACTTGCTCGTCGTGCCGACCGCGGTCGGCGCGCCTTTCGACCGCACGGCATATGCCGTTCCGACAACTGTGGTCAGGCAACTCAATGACCGCATCGAGGGCGACGCTCAAATCCAGCGCTTGCAACAGGAAAGCCTTGATCCCTATGTCGAGACACGGACCCTCTATCTGGAACTGCGCAAACGCGAAATCGACGCATTGAAAGTTAGGCGCAGCGACCGCAATGGCGAGGCTGGACCTCAAACAGAAATCACGGTCAGCCAGACCGGGCCCTTGTCCGATCCAGAAGGTCTCATCTCCGTCGGCCCCCTTGAACTCGAGACGCCGACCTCGGACGGTTTGCCACCGCGACCTTAACGCCAATGATGCACATTTGGCGGGCGCGCAGAGAAGCCAAAGCGCTTCGAAATTTTGCTCGCACGGAACTCAAGCCGTCAACTGCAATCGCCGCGGTGAATCTCAATAAGCTTCCTCGCTGAAGTTTGGTCTTCCGGTTTCGGACGTGTCGAGACAAATGCCCACAACCGCTATCGGTTCGGCCATCGCGGATGAGTTTTTCGATCATGAACGCGTGCCTCGCGCTGTCTCCGACTGGCGTTCCCGAACTCGCCGATGGTCCCATGTCAAATGCTCGTCGCTTTGCGTGGGAACCGCTGGGCCTTCGCGTGGCAAGATGCGCCGCGCGTCAGATGGGTGTTTTGCTCGCCGAATGGCTCAATTACCGCGCAAACCAGGCTGCCAGATTGGGATCTGGATATCTCTTTTCTGTTCAAAAATTATAGGTTCGCAAGCAAGCTTGGGAATATCGTGATCGATGCGGCGGCCAAGAGTGTCATGCTGCACTCGGCAATCAGGGGCCACAAACCGCCGCGATGATCGTGCCGCCTCCGAACGCTGCCGGATTGATCGCGAGCTCGCGGTGCCGGAGACCAGCGTGCTTCCTACAAGTGCCCGTGGGCAACGGTCAGCGCGCCGTTCGCGTCGGTCGCATGCGACATCGCAAGCACAGGCCGCGAAATTCGGAGATCCTTGAGATGGCTCCAGATGACTTGCCTCTTTCCGTCGCAGATGCCCCCGTTTGGTGCCTTGGGCCTGGCGCATGGAAACCGGCGTCGGAGAAGGTTCCCCCGTCTCTCCGACGCCGCGATTTCTATGCGAGTTAGATTGGAACCGCTAAATCGTCAGAATTTTGCTCCGATGGCGACACCATAACGCCGCGGATCAAGAGTATAGATGTTTGTAAAATTACCGGAAGATGCATCGGTGACATAAAGTCCGGTAACCGAGTTGCTATCGAAAATATTCTGAACGAACCCCCGGACAAACCAGCGCTCGTCGGCGCCATTCAACTGTAAAACCGCATTTGCCTGGACGAAAGGTTCGATACGATTAATCCTGCCGTTGAAGATATTGCCATATTGCTTTCCGGTAAGGGAAATGTCGACGCGGGGGACGAGTGTCATACCATTCCCAACCTCTGCCGTGTACTGCACGCCCATCGAGACCTTGACATTCGGCGCTTGGGGCAATGTGTTGCCCTTGATGTTAACCTCGACGCCAGGACTCAATACCTGGATCCCGCTGTTCGCAGGGATAGCGCTCGCGAGGACACCGCAAATGCCGAACGCGCCGCTGGAGGCGATATTGCCGTCCGAAGGAAATTCCTGCGGTGCGCGAAGGCCGAGAGCCGCATTTACTCCCGCAACGAACGCATCAGCAACGCCAGGCGCAGGTCCCGTGACAGCGCAGTGCGCACCATTGCTGATGTCCTTGATAATCACGGCATCAGGATCTCCGCCGCCCGGATCACGCGGATTGGAGAAGAATTGATCGCCGGCGACCTTGGCATTGAGATAGCTGAAGGACAGATTGATAAGCCAGTTCGGGTCCGGCCTGATGACAGACTCCAGTTCGACACCCCAGATATTGGCGTCAACCGTGTCATTCACAGACGTTCTTGCCACGATGCGGCTGAGCTGCAGTCCACTATATTTGTAGTAAAATGCGGTGGCATTCAGTTGCAACGCGCCGTTTGCGAAGACGTTCTTGGAGCCAATCTCGAAGGCATCGATCGATTCAGAGCCGAAACTCTCGCTGACGGCGAAAATCGGAGAAAGCGGAGGATTGATACCGCCGGATTTGTAACCCCTCGAGTAAGATGCATAGAGTGAATTGTCCGGCGTAACCTCGAAGGCCAGAACTGCTCGTCCGGTAATTTCGTCGAAGCTTACTTCGCGAAACTGGGCGAGCTGTTGGCCCGGTGTCCCCGGGTCGGCATCGAAAAGTCCAGACGGCCCGGTGAGAGGCGTTATCGGGGTATCGA
Organism: Sphingopyxis sp. DBS4; assembly: GCF_024628865.1. Classification (NCBI taxonomy): domain Bacteria; kingdom Pseudomonadati; phylum Pseudomonadota; class Alphaproteobacteria; order Sphingomonadales; family Sphingopyxidaceae; genus Sphingopyxis; species Sphingopyxis sp. DBS4. Next base: position 3,247,121 of record NZ_CP102384.1, on the reverse strand, counting down.
ACGGATCTCCATCGTTGGCATAAGGGTTCAGGAAACTGATCAGTGTCGTACGCGCCGTTACATCCTTCTTGTCATTGTTGTAACGCAGCCCCCCGGTCAACGTCAGCCGGTCGCTTAGATCGAAATAGACCTCGCCGAAAATCCCATAGCTCTCCAGATTCGATTCCAGCGAGTTGTTCCGATACATCGACGTCGCGAAATAGGATGGCGGAAGGCCGCCCGACAAGGAGCCGAATGAACCCAATATGGCACTGGCGTAATCGAGCGCAAACGAGTTCACATAATAGCTATTGTCGGTGGTTTTCGATTTCGCGTAAATTCCCCCCAACAGGAAATTGAACGGCCCGTCGAAGTCACTCGTAAGGATGAGCTCTCCGCTCCACGATTCGCGTTGTTCCGAAGATCGATCGAAAGAAAGCGGCGTTTCGGAACACAGCGAGTTCCCTTCGAAAGCGCCTCTGCTTCCATCATCATTATCCGAGGTGCACAGCACGCCCTGCGGACCGTCCGGGATGAGAGCGCCGGCAATCGGCGAAAAATAGGCCGAGGAGCCGGGAATGAAGGCCGGCGCCGGCGGAGCAAGACCCGTCGGCAATCCGTTAGCCGCAAAAAAGGCCAGCGTATTGAGCGCCGGGGCGAAACCGGCACGGCTTTGAATTCCAAGAAAATAGTCCTGCCTGGAATCGACTTCAGTATCCTGATAAATGCCGGTGGCCGTCAGGGTCATCGCGCCGAATTTTTGCTCAAGGCGCGCCTGCACCTGTAGCTCTTCCGCAAAATAGAAGGGCGTATAGGCCGTGTTGACGACACGCACATCGCCAGGCTCCTGAAACCCGGAAAACCCGTCAGGGCCATAAAGGCTGCCAAGGCCGAGTACGGCGGGAATGCCCTGAATGGCGAAGAACTCGGAAGAACTGAGCGTCGCACCGACCGTGGAATTTGCGTTCGTGGTATCGAAATCACGTCGATTGTTCAGGCATCCGAGCACGCCCAATGGATCGCGTTGGCACGTTTGTTTCTGGTTTCTGAGGCGCGTGTCCTTTTCCCGGAAATAATAGCCCATGAGATCGATCGTCGTATCAGGACCGGGCTCGAAACGAAGTGAGCCTCGCAACGCGTAAAGGTCCCGAGTGTCGATGTCCGATCCATCATAAAGATTCGTCGTATAACCGTCGCGGTTCACATATATGCCCGCCAGTCTCACGCCGATCATATCCCCGATCGGGACATTGACCATGCCACGCGCTTCGATGCTGTTGAAATTGCCATACTCGAATTGCGCTTCAGCCTCGAAACGGGAGAGTTTGGGTTTCGCGGTCACGACATTCACGACCCCGGAGGTCGCATTCCGACCGAACAGGGTGCCTTGAGGTCCGCGAAGGACTTCAATCCGTTCCAGATCGAAATATTCGGTCTCGAACAGGCGTGTTCCGAACAAGGGTGATCCATTGACATGAATTGCGGTCGCAGCATCGCAGGTGACGCCGACGCACAGGTCGCCAACGCCGCGAATAGTGAATGAAGCTGAGGTGAAATTGCCTTTCGAGAAAGATACATTGGGCAGCGTCAGCTGTAGATCCGAGGCATTTTCGATCTGCTGGCTTTCAAGCGCCTCAGCGCTGAATGCGCTGACAGCTATCGGCACGTCTTGCAAGCTTTGCGCCTGACGTTGCGCCGTCACGACGATGACATCGTTACCGCCATCTGGCTCTTCAGCTATGGCTTCCTGAGCATTTGAGACCTGTGGCAACGCCATCAGGACGGCGCTTGCCAACAAATAAGCTTTGTTATTCATCACCCTTCTCTCCCTGTCTCGATTTTTTAGTTTCTTACGCGAACCCGTCCTTTTCCCCGGTAGTCGATGTTCAAAAATGGGGCAGCTCGCCGAGCTGCCCCGAGTTTGAGAGGTGGCCAGAAGGAGATTTCCGGAGAGGAAAAGATTCTCGCCGCCCGGCTTGAAGCTGAGCAGTTTTTCGGTATTTGGTAAAGAACTTTATTATGGCACTTTATTATATTGCTCGGGGCGCTGGGAGGTGTTCCATCTCAGATCCGAAGAAATCAGTTTATACATCCGATGCTTGCTGTCAGCGCTTCAGCCTTGGCACGGTCGAGCGCGCGCCGACGACTTTTGGATGCGGCTGCGGTACGGCACGCCCGATCCCGAGCGCATGTCCCGCCGAAGCTGGACAGCCTTTTGTGGCTCCATGACCTTGCCTTGCTGTTTGCCTCGGAAGGCATATCGACCAACTGTGCCACGATAGATTTCTTTGTGGCGCCAAGCAACACAGGCAAGAGAAGAAGATCTAAACAGAACATATGAACTCTGCTTGGTTATTTCTGCCTCGGCCTTAGTATTTATGTCTTGCTGTGCAAAAGAGGCCTCATCGTTTAACTAAATGTTGGATCGGCAATTCTCGCATCGCCATTACGGTCGCATGCAACCATAAAATCGCGCTAGACGTTGCTCAAGTCGGCGCTTCCCAAAGCCGGAGAAGGCTCCTCAACGCGGTGACAAAGGCCAGCGGCTGGTCGAGCATCAGATGGTGGCGGGCTTGAGGCACGGCAATGATCGGAATGGCTCCTCCCCCCAGTTCACGAACATATGCCACGGAATCCCGGTTGAAGAGCTGGCTCTCCTCGCCGTGAACGATAGCCTTGCGGCCCGGCGCGTTCACTAGGCGCTCGCCGATGGTGAGCCACTCGTCGGGCCGGTTGCTCCTCCGGAACACTTCGGGAGAGAATTTCCACGTCCAACCCTCCCCGTCACGCCGCAGAGAATGAAAGGCCATATAGTCCAAAAGAAATGGCTCACCGACAGGCTGGGGTGGGGAAAGGACGTATCGACTGCGCGCCGCGTCGTAGCTGGGATAGCGACTTTTGGCTTTGTCCGGGTCGCCGGATCCGGGGCTGGCGCGGCGGAGATTCCAATACGCTTGCAAGAGCGCAGGTCGCATGACCATCAGGTCGCAAACCACAATGCCGGAGAAGGTATCGGGCGATTGGGTGACGGCCGTCAACGCTGCGCCAGAACCGAAACTGTGGGCAATGATCGTGGGCTTGTGGCCATCCGCAAACAGTCCAAGCGCTTCGGCAATTTCGCCGAACTCGCGCCCCCTGGCCAAGGGGTCGGCGTGCCCTCGCATTTCGCTGTCGCCCATGCCGGCAAGATCGAAGGCCACCACATCATAATCTTCGGCCAGAAACGGCGCGATGAAGGAAAAGCAGCGGGCATGCGAGAGAAAACCGTGCGTCATCAGTACCTTGGGTTTCGCCCGGTCGCCCCAGCGAAAGTAATGCGCTTTGGCACCCTCGATCTCTACATAGCCTTCCTCGCGCGGCACCCTGAGAGCGGAAACGAACCATTCGGGCAGATGCGAACCATCGCCCGCCCAGAGAGCGTCGATGTCCTCGGGGCAATCTTCAATCTTTACCGCCTCGTTCATATTGTTGGGCCGTCCTTGCGTGTGAGTTTTTCGAAAGCGAAGCCAGCATAGCTGCCGGCCGCCTCTTCGTCGCAGAGCGCGGCATAGCCAGACACGCTCGGAAAATTGATGAGCTGGCGCTTCTTTCCCGGAATATTCGCGCCCATGTACCATGAGGCCGCCTCGGGAAAGAGCGTCATCGCGCCAGCCGCGGCAACCATTTCAGTCCAGCCAGTTTCGGCAGCCGGTTTGCCCTCGAAAAGATCGATGTCCCTCCTACGCAACCAGACCATGAAATCGCAAATCCAGTCGCCCTGTATTTCCGCGCTTGTCGGGCCATTGGCGAAACCCGACGGGCTGAGAGGACCATAAGCGAACAACATGTTGGGAAAACCCGACACCGCCATGCCGAGATAGGCGCGCACACCGTCTTCCCACGCCTGCCAAAGGGGAAGCCCCTCCCTCCCGGTGATGTTCATGTCGATCAACCCGCCACGCCCGGCATCGAAGCCGGTCGCAAAAATGATCAGATCGCATTCGACCTCACCGTCTTCCATCTTGATGGCCTGGGGCTCGATACGGATGATCGCGTTTGCCTTCAGATCGACCAGCGCGACATTATCCTGCTCGAAAATTTCATAATATCCCTGTTCGAGCGAGGGTCTTTTCGTGCCGAAAGGATGCGGCGGCTCCGCAGGCGCAAGTTTCTCGGCCAGAACGGGGTCGATAATCCGCGCGAGAACCTTTTTGCGCCAGAACTCATAGGCGTAGCGGTTCGCTTCGCGATTGGTCAGTATGTCGGCAAAGTTGTTGTACCAGAATTTGAGGCCGCCCTGCCGCCACAGGGTCTCGAAATGGTTGTTGCGCGTCGTGGCGTCTACATCGAGCGCGGAGATGTCAAGCGACTGGCATTCGAATCCCCCGTTCGTTCGCTTGCGCCGAACAAAAATGGCGGGATAGCCCTGCTTATCACGCTGCTGAATGTCTTCGGTAAGCCGTTCCTGGCGCATGGGCAGGCCCAGAATAGGAGTCCTCTGAAACAAGGTCAGCTTTTCTGCGCATTTGGCGGCCTCCTGCGCGATCTGCACTCCGCTCGCACCAGTGCCGATGACGGCGATCCGGCGGCCCGAAAGATCGATACCCTGTTGCGGCCATCGCGCCGTGTGACACCAATCGCCTTCGAACGCCGCGATTCCTCGCATATCGGGAATATACGGCTTCGATGCGAATCCCAAAGCGGGCAGAAGGAAGTGTGTCGATATTCCTTCCCCGCCCTCAAGCTGCAGGCGCCACCGTCGTCCCTCTTCATCGAACCTTGCGCTTTGGACCCTCGATCCCATCCGCATAAGCGGCCAAAGGCCCAGCGTATCGCAAACATGCCGGAAATAGGCTCTGAGCTCCTTCCATCCGGGAAAGCGCTCGCTCCAGGCCCATGATTTCCAAACCTCGGGTATCGAAAACTCATAGAGCGGTACCTGCGAGTCCACGCGGGCACCGGGATAGCAATTCCAGTACCAAATGCCGCCGGGCTGGGCGGCCGCATCTACCAGCAGCACCTTGAACCCGGCGTCACGCAATTTGTGCAGCAGATAGATGCCGCTGAAGCCTGCACCGACGATCACGGCATCGTAATCGGGAGAGCCAGTCGATCTCACGTCGCGACATTCGATCGTTCGGCAATCGCTTTTGCCGTTGCATAATCGGCCTTGCCGTTCGAGGCTCGCATGGGGATGTCTGTCGGAATTATGGTCTTGGGAGTTTTGTATCCCGCCAAATGTGCGCGCACATGGGTTTTGACCGCTTGTTCGTCGAACTGGGCGTGGTCGTTGAGGTGGACGATCGCGGTTACGGCTTGGCCCCATTTATCATCCGGCACGCCTACGACCAGCGCGTCCCCGATGGCGGGATGGGTCTTGAGCACTTCCTCGACCTCCTCGGGATAAACTTTCTCTCCCGCCGTGTTGATGCAGACGCTTCCGCGGCCGAGCAAGGTCAGGCTGCCATCGGCTTCTACCCGACACCAGTCGCCCGGAATGGAATAGCGCACCCCATCGATCGTGCGAAACGTCTTCGCGGATTTCTCGGGGTCCTTGTAATAGCCTATGGGGATCGCACCCTTCCGGGCGATAAATCCCGGCACGCCGCTCCCCGGTTCGACTTTCTGGTCGGTTTCGTCGAAAACATCGCAGAACTCGCCGATCCCAAATTTCGCGGTGTTCGTGCCGCCCTCCGCAGTGGTGACGGCAAGGCCGAAGCCGAGGCCTTCGGATGCGCCAAAACTGTCCATCAGTACGATTTGCGGAATATGCCGGCACAGGCCGGACTTGACCTCCTTGCTCCACATCACACCGGAAGAGAGGATTGTAACGAGGCTGCTGGTATCCCAGCGGCCAGGGTGGTCGTCGAGCGCGGAAAGCATTGGCTTGGCAAAGGCGTCGCCCACGATCGCTATACCTTCCACCTTGTGCCTTTCCACCGTATCCCACAGTTCCTCGGCATCGAAAGACCATGCCTCCAACGTAACTATCGCGCCGCCAGACATCAGCGTGCCGATCGCAGTGATAAAGCCCGTTCCGTGCATCAGCGGGCAAGAGGAAAGCGTGCGCCTGCCCGGGCCTTCGCGGGCGATCAGCGCGACATTTTCTTCGAGTGTCTCTGGAACGGGGCCGAGCAACTTCTGTGCGTCGAGTTGGGCCTTGCGCATGTCATCATGACGCCACATCACGCCCTTGGGCATTCCGGTCGTACCACCCGTATAGATGAAAAGCAGATCGGCGGGCGAGCGTGTGATGCCGAGCGCCGATCCGTCCCCCTCTTGCGCGAGAGTCTCATAGTGGATCGCAAAGGGCGCGATTGAAGACAGCTCGCCAATTTCGACGAAGGTGCGAACCTTCCTAAGCCGGTCGTTGAGTTCGACGATAGTGTCGCGGAATTCCGAACTGTAAACGATGACCTCGCTGTCGGAATCGTCGAAGATATAAAACACCTCTTCGGCCCGATAACGGTAATTGATGTTCACATGCGTCAAACGCCCCTTGAAGCAGGCCGCCATCAACTCGCCATATTCGGGTCGGTTGCGCATATAGAAGGCGACCTTCGCGCCATCGCGGATGCCGCGTTGGCGCAACCCGCGGGCGATATTGTTCGAGCGCGCCGACATCTCGGGCCAGGTGACGATCCGGTCTCCATGTATCAGAGCCGGCGCATCTTCGGGCATGAAGGGCTCGATCGCGTCGAGAATATCCCCGAGATTCCAGTCGATCACATTGATTCTCCTCTCTGGACGGGGCCGCAGCATCGGGGCGCATGACTCCCGTTACTATCAGGCTGCTCTCGTCCAACCCTGCAGAGCCGCTGCCTCGGCTCGCACCGCTTCGGGGCCACCCAAGACCTGCCGATCGAAGCCGATCCGTTTGAACCAGTAGTGCAGGCCGAGCAGATCGGTGAACCCCATCCCGCCATGCACTTCAGTGGCGGTGCGGGCGACAAATCGGTGGACGTCGCCCGTGAGGGATTTCGCATGGCAAGCCGCGAGAGATGCATCCTCCGGCAGCGCATCGAAGACATGGGCGGCGTACCAGACCAGCGCGCGGCACGGTTCATGGCGTGCGGCCATTTCGGCGCACATGTGCTTTACCGCCTGGAAGCTGCCGATAGGGCGGCCGAACTGCTCTCGCTGACCAGCATAATCGACCGCCTTTTCAATCATGGCCTGCCCTGCGCCTAAGCTGTCGGCGGCAAGGATCACGCGGCCAGCATCGCGCAGCCGAGCCGATGCTGTGCCGCCGTCGTCGGCAAGCGGATCGGTCTCGACAGCCGCAAAGGACAATTCTCCCACGCTGCGCGTGCGATCGATGGTGGTGAGGCGGGTCGCCTTGAGTCCCGATGCTAGGGCTGGGACGAGGTGCAGCCTGCCACCGGCGTCCGCTACGAGATACGCGTCCGCGCCTTCGAAATCGAGGCAGAACAGGGCGGTGCCGCTAAGCTTCCCTTCGACGAATTGAACTCCCGCGCCGTCGCGCGCCTGGACCGTCGCGGAAATCGCGACTCCGATACGGGCCTCGCCACGCGCGATCTTCGGAAGCCATTGGCACTTTTGCTTGTTAGTTCCTGCCTCGCTCAGCGCGATCGGGGCGAGAACTACGCTGGCTAGAAATGGCGCTGGTGTGACCGCATAGGCGAGTTGTTCCGCCACGACCGCAGCGTCGAGAAGGGTCATGCCTAGGCCACCATGCTCTTCGGGGACAAGCATGGCTGGGACCGCCAGATCGTGGAGGGCTCCGAAAATAGTGTCACTTAACGGGTTGTCGCGCCCGGCACATTCGCGGACATGCTCAAGCGGGGAGGTATCGGCAAGACACCGCGCAACTGCGTCGCGCAGTATCTGCTGATCCTGCGAAAGGCCGAAGTCCATCACGCCGCTCCCTGCCTGTCGGTCTGCATGCCTGCCGCTCCCTTCGCTTCGTCGGAAATCCGCGCCAGCTTCGGCTCGCGCGGCATCTCTAGGCCACGTTCGGCGATGATGTTCTTCTGGATCTGCGCGGTGCCGCCACCTATTATGAGGCCGAGTTGGAACATATAGTTCCATTGCCAAGCCCCTCCGTCTCGTTCCCGCGGGCTGCGGTGATACAAAATGCCCATCTCGCCCATCGCGTCGATCGCCAGCGCAGAGATCTGATGCGCGACCTCGCAACTCTGCAGTTTGACGATCAGCTTCGCCATGCCGCCAGGCTCGCCCTTGAGGCTGTTCGATAGAATGCGCATTCCATTACATTTCATCGCCGTCACTTCGGCCTGGAGCGCCACCAGCCGGTCGCGCAGGACCGCATTGTCGATCGCCCGACCTTCGCCGATGGATTCCTGCTGCATCAGGCCAATCAATGCCTGCAGCCGGTTCTCGAGTGCGTCGGGATCGCCCAGCATTCCGCGCTCGTGGCCAAGCGTTGCGTTCGCGACGAACCAGCCCTGTCCTCGCTGGCCGACGATCTGGTCCACCGGAACCCGCACATTAGTAAAGAATGTCTCGTTGAACTCGGCGTGACCGGTCATCGTCTTCAAGGGGCGTACCTCGATCCCCGGTATGTCCATCGAGAAAATCAGATAAGAGATACCGCTATGCTTCGAGGCCTCGAGTTCGGTCCTCACAAGGCAAAAGATCATGTCGGCTTGCTTCGCGGTGCTGGTCCAGATTTTCTGGCCATTTATAACGAATTCTCCATTTTCGATGCGCGCGCTGGTCTTGAGGTTGGCGAGGTCCGATCCCGCACCGGGTTCGGAATATCCTTGGCACCACACGACTTCGCCCGTCAGCGTTGCTGCGATCCACCGCCGCTTCTGTTCATCGGTGCCCAACTCGAGCAAAGTCGGGACGAGCATTGAGATGCCCTGGTTCGCCAAGCCGCTCGGAAGCCGAGCTCGCGAAAACTCTTCCGCGATAATGCGCGATTTGAGTATATCCGGCGCCGCTCCGTAGCCGCCATATTCGGCCGGTATCGTGCGCGCCGTATAGCCGTGCTCGATCAATAGCTTTTGCCATCGGATAGCTTCGGCTGAGGGCCGGGAGAACCGGGTGGCGGAGGGTGGCGCCAAATGTCTGTGCGCATTGATGAAGGCGCGGATCTCCGCGCGGAAGGCGTCATATTGGGGGCCGTAGTCGAGATCCATGTCGTCTCTACCCTTCACGCGGACGAAAAACAGGAAGGCGAAAGTCCCCCCCGATCATTTCGAAATCGAGTTCGACCGGCAGATCGAGTGCGAGGATGTCACGCTCGCAATCCACGAGGCGCGTGGCCATGCGCACGCCTTCCTCAAGTTCCACCACGGCAGCCACGAACGGGACGTCGGCGGCAAAAGCGGGGTGCAGCGCCTGATGGGTCACGGTCCAGGAAAAAAGCGTGCCCTTGCCGCTGCTGGGTTCCCAGGAATAGTCTGGCGAGCCGCATCGTGCACACATGTAGCGAGGCAGGTGGCGAAAGATGCCGCAACTTCCGCAACGCTGGAAATAGAGTTGACCGTCCTGGCACAGCCTCCAGAACTCCTGTTCGATCGGGTCCTGCGGCCGCGGCTGCGGCTTGGCCGGCGTTGCCTGCGCGGAGGGCCGCGCCTTGGGAGGCACATCATGCTCGTCGCTCATGCAAACCTCCTGAGGATCGCGATGCTGCCATCGCCAAGGTCTCCCCAGCCTGTCACAAGGCCGGTCTGGGCTCCGATCACTTGACGCTCGCCGCAGTCATGGCGCAGCTGTCGTACTGCTTCCACAACATGGTTGAGACCCCAGACATGCGCCTCGCTAAGCAAGCCGCCATGGGTGTTGATCGGTAAGCGCCCGCCCAGCTCGATCTGGCCATTGGCGACAAATTCGGCCTGCGCGCCAGGCTCGCAATATCCGAGCGATTCGAGCTGCAGCAGAACGATATAGGTGAAACAATCGTAGATCTGGAGGAAGTCCATGTCGTCGCGCGTGACGCCCGCCATATCGAATGCGCGCGGGGCGGCATCGCTGAGGCCGATCTTGAAGGGGTCGGGGCGGGAAGGGATGTCGTCGGCGGGATAGGGATGGCCTTCGGCCGCGCCGGCGATGCTGACGGGCACATGCGGCATGTCTTTGGCACGGTCCATGCGCGAGAGGACGACAGCACAGGCGCCATCGGTCTCGAGGCAGCAATCGTAGAGGCGAAACGGCTCAGATATCCAGCGCGCCGAATAATAGGTTTCCGCGTCGAGTTCGCGGCCATAGGTAAAGGCGCGTGGATTCAATTGCGCATGACGGCGGCAGGCGAGCGCCACGGCCGCCATCGCATCTTCGCCAACGCCGTAGAGCTTCGAGTGACGGGTCGCCAGCCAGGCGTACATCTGCACCGGCAACAATACGCCGTAGGGGCTGTAGTAGCCTTGGATCGTATTGGTCAGGGTGTTCATGTTCATCGGCCGGGTGGGCGGGGCGCCCGGCTTAGGTCTGAGAGCGGAATAGCCGTTCCAGCCCAGTGTCACGAGCACATGATCGCATAGACCACAGGCGATCGCCATGGCGGCATTCTGTAGTGCCGTTGTCGGGCTGGCGCCGCCCATGTGCACGGTTGCCGCATAGCGCAGCACATCAATGCCCAGATTGGCGGCCATCTCCTCCGACGTCGTATAGATTGGCGGCGGCACCATGCCGTCGATATCGGAGGGTTTCAGTCCAGCATCCGCGATGGCCCGGCGCGAGGCGGTGAGCATCATTTCCACTGCAGTCCGCTCGGTGCCCTTGACGAAATCGGTCTGGCCGACCCCGGTGATTGCTGCCTTGTCGGCAAAGGAAAGGGTGGATGAAAGATTCATGCCGCGTCCCTGTCTCGCTCGCCGGTCAGAAATGAGTTCCGGCGCCGGCCAATGCTCTCTCCGCGCCCTCTATAAGGTCGCGCATCACGACTGCCGCTGGGCGGATCGCATCGATCAGACCAATCCCCTGGCCTGCGAAGCCGGGCATGATGTCCTTGCGTGCGGCCTTGATGCCAGAAGCCATGACAGGCCCCGAAACCATCGACTGATAAGGCATCGGAAGCGGCTCTTTGCCGGCCGCCACCCAAGCATCGGCCCATTTGTTCCGAATCATCCGGGCAGGCTTGCCCGTTAGCGATCGGCTGACCACCGTATCGGCATCGCCGCTTTCGGTGATGGCTTCTTTCTGAAATTGTTCGATACCTGCTTCGTCGGTTGCGAGGAACGCCGATCCGATCCACGCCCCCTGGGCGCCGAGCATCATCGCTGCGGCGACTCCGCGACCATCGGCTATTCCTCCCGCACCGATTACGGGAACACGATCGCCGACTGCATCAACCACTTGCGGAATCAGCGAGAAGGTTCCGACAGGAGAGTTGTGGCCGCCGCCGTCGTGACCCTGCGCGACGATCAGGTCGATACCCGATTCCACTACCTGCAGGGCGTGCTTGACCTTTCCGATCACCGCCATGACCTTGGTGCCATTGGCATGAAGGCGTTCCATCCACGGTTCGGGATTGCCAAGGCCTGCGGCATAGACCGGCACTTTTTCTTCGATGATTACTTCCATCTGCGCTTCGAAGAACTCCCGCGAGAACAGCTGCAGTCCGCCCTTGCCCATGTCCGGGGCGCCCGCCGCGCGCATCGCCGTGGCGGCGTCCACTGCGGGCAAATGCTCGCGCTCCATGAATTCGCGGGTGAACTCCTGATATTCGCCGAGCAAAGCCAGGGGGTTTTCTGCTACACCTCCGCTCTCCGGCGCCGAACCGCGCCTGACAGACGCCGGCAGCAAGGTATCGACCCCAAAAGGCATGTCGGTCATCTCGCGGGTTTGCCTGATCCAGCTACGTAACTGGTCGGGCGAGCATGCGGCAGCGCCGAGAACACCAAGTCCGCCTGCGTTCGACACCGCGGCAGCGAGTGCAGGCACGCTCGCCCCGCCCATTCCAGCCAGAAGAATCGGATATTCGATCCCGAGAATTTTGCAAACAGGGCTCTTCAGCGCCATTATCCTACCCTCTCCGTTCCGCGCCCGATCAGACGCAATTTTCTAAATCTGCCCCCACCTGACACGCTGGGATACAAGCTCGGGGCTTCGCTCTGCCAGATAGGACGCGGATCCCGAGACGAGCCGGGCCATGGCCTGACGCGCCGCTTCGGAATCCCCGGTGCGTACTGCTTCGAGGACACGGCGGAGGAATCGCAATTGGACCGCTCGCTCCTGCGCCGAATAGCCAAGTGAGTGAGAGAATTCGCGCGTAATTAAATGCAGCGTCGACGTTAATAGCCCGAACAATGGATTGCCGCTGGCCCAGCCGAGAAGGTCATGAAAACGACGGTTCAGTTCCTCGAACTGGCCTCCGGCTTCATTTCGTTCCAGCTCTTTGAGGCAATCGGCGAGTGCGCTCAGGTCGCCGGTAGTCGCGCGCTGGGCGGCGTAGGCGGCAACATCCGCGGCGATCGCTTCACGTAGTTCGAGCAGGCCTCTGAGGTCGGCGTCCATGAAATGCAGAATTAGCGAGAGACTGTTTGCAAAGTCGCCGGTCTGCGGACGCGCAACCACCGGACCGCCGCTACGGCCCAGCTGAAGATGGATAACGCCCTGGAGCTCAAGGAAGCGGAGCGCTTCGCGCAAGGTCGCTCGCGCGACATCATATCGCGCAAGCATTTCTTCCTCACGCGGCAACCTGTCGCCCGGGGCGTGTGCACCTGCCTCGATATCGCGAACGATGTGCTGGGCAAGCGAGAGTGCGCGCTTAGCTTTCTTCGCGTTTTCGACTTTCAGCAACATCACTCTGCCTCACCCCTGTCACGAAGCCTTATAAGATTTAAGTTCCGTTTATGTCCATGGTCGTGAGATAAAAATGTTTCAGATGCAAAAAAATGATAAAACCTTATAAGCATTATTGACTGAGCCTCAGAAGGGATTTACGATTTCAAGTAGGGCAATTGTGCTGTTATCGACGAAGGGCGCGACATGGATACCGACATGGTGGAGCCGAATATCCGCGAAAAGGTCGCTTTCATCCCGATCGACGAGATTGATGTTGCGCGTCCGAGCCTTTTCCAGAAAGACACGGTCGGCCTGTTCTTCGAGCGGCTTCGCCGAGAGGAGCCGGTCCACTACTGCCGCGAAAGCTATGTCGGACCATATTGGTCGATTACAAAGTTCGACGACATCATGGCCGTGGACACCAACCATAAGGTATTTTCGTCAGAGGCGAAGCTCGGCGGTATCGCCATCGAGGACATGCACTCGGCGAAAAGCGCGCTTGAACTTGAAATGTTCATCGCGATGGACCCACCAAAGCACAACCAGCAACGAAAGGCCGTTACTGGTGCGGTCGCGCCGTCCAACTTGCTGCTGCTTGAGCCAACTATCCGCGAACGAGCATGCCAAATCCTCGACGACTTGCCGGTCGGCGAAGATATTGATTGGGTTGATAAGGTGGCGGTCGAATTGACCACAATGACCCTTGCGACCCTGTTCGACTTCCCGTGGGAGGAACGCCGCAAGCTCACGCGCTGGTCCGACGTCACAACGGCCGCCCCTGAAACTGGGATCGTCGCATCCTATGAGGCGCGGCGCGCAGAGCTGATCGAATGCGCAATGTATTTCAAGGGTCTGTGGGAGCAGCGCATCAATGCGGAGCCGAAGAATGACCTGATCTCCATGATGGCGCATTCTCCGGCGACACGGGACATGCCCTTCCTGGAGTTTCTGGGCAACCTCTTGCTGCTTATCGTGGGCGGCAATGACACCACGCGCAACTCGATCAGCGGTGGTGTCCTGGCACTGAACCAGAACCCGGACGCGTATTTGAAATTGAATAACGATCCTGGGCTCATCACTAGCATGGTGCCAGAGATCATCCGCTGGCAGACACCGCTGACCCATATGCGCCGCACGGCGCTGCAAGATTGGGAGATCGGCGGCAAGAAGATCAGAAAAGGCGACAAGGTTGTGATGTGGTACCTGTCGGGTAACCGCGACGAGACGGTCATCGACAGGGCGGACGAGTTCATCATAGACCGTAAGAACCCACGGCATCATCTGTCTTTCGGCTATGGCATTCATCGCTGTATGGGCAACCGGCTCGCAGAACTGCAACTACGGATCATCTGGGAAGAGATCCACAAGCGGTTCGCGAAGATCGAAGTGACCGGTGAACCCGAGCGCCTGTTCTCGAACCTAGTGCGAGGGATTACGAAACTGCCGGTGAGGCTCCACGCCCGCTGATTGGCTGATTCAAAAAAAGCGGAGCTTGATATGGTCAAAGTGACGTTCGTTTCCAGCGATGGAACGCGGAGGGCAGTCGACATAGCCGAAGGTGAGACAGCGCGCGAAGCGGCGCTGTTCAACGATGTGCCGGGCATCGACGGTGATTGCGGCGGGGTGTGCGCTTGTGCAACCTGCCATGTGTTTGTGGATCCGGCCTGGATCGACAAGGTCGGCCGCTTGGCCGAAGGCGGTGCGGAGGCAGACCTCCTGCAGTTTGCGGAAGGGGCGAACGAATATAGTCGCCTCGCTTGCCAGATTCCCATCGAGCCCTTGGTGGAAGGTCTGATTCTGCATGTTCCCGAGCAGCAATACTGACATGCCTGCGTGACGCGTGTTTCACACGACGCTCGACTGTCTGAAATCGCGAGTAGAGCTCAACCAGGAGGTACTCGCTACCTTTCAGAGGTCCCAGCATCAAATGGCGGATCTGTGCTGACCTAGCTCTCGTGCGCCCGCGAGTCGAGGGGGGCGTGCCAACAGTGCCTTTCAACTTAAAATTTCATACGCTGCGCCGTATCCCGCGTTGGCGGGAATAGTGAGGATGTTCGTGCCGTCTCGCTGGATGACTTCTGGAAGGACCGGCACGATTTCGCGAGCCTTGGCCCGCGCGACGCAATCGTCTGCGCTCGCAGCTTCGGCTAGCAGTTGCAGGTTCAATCTCGTAGGAAAGATGATCGTTCGTTCACCGCTGACACCCAGTTTCAGGGCTTTGCTTGGCGAAAGCCATTCCGCATCAACGGTTTCATATCCATCACATGCTGCGATCTGGCGCTCTGGGGCGCGAACGACGAAGAAATGAGTGTCGAAGCGCTTTTGCATAAAGCTGGGCGTGATCCACCGCGCGAACTCGCTCAGGCGATCAAGGCGCAGTTGCACATCGGCCTCACGCACAATGTCGAAAAATTCGCGCTCGCCTCGCTCGACGGCTTTGCGGCTTTCAAGATCGCAAATATCCTCGAACTCGCTACCGTCGCGATGATCGGCCAGCAGGATGCCTGCTTCCTCAAAGGCTTCACGAATCGCGGCAATCCGGAGGGTGCGCTGCGTAGGATCTAGCGTTTTCCAACCCCTGCAATAATCGGCCCATTCAGGCGCTTCATCGGCAGCAGAAGGCTTTCCACCCGGAAAGACCAGCGCGCCGGATGCAAAATCGATCTGGTGATGCCGCTTGACCATCAGCACCTGGAACTCCGGCTCGTCGCGAAGCAACAGCATGGTGGCTGCGGGGACCGGATTGACTGGCTTCTGCAGGGTCATCATAAACTCCAGTTTGAATTGGCCTGATATTGGACGCTGGCCCGTTCAGGCTGAGCAACGATCTTATCGCCATTTGCGCAGAAGAACCAACCCGGCAAGAGCCAGTGCAACACTTGCAAGCACCCAGGACTGATTCGCAAGCAGCGCCGCGGAGACGATAAGTGCGGCCGCCACAGGACCTTTGACAGGCTGGCTCGCGCGGCGAATGGCTGCAAGCCGTTCAAAACTGGCCGGATCGATCTGGACAGGCACGTACCCGGACTTGGCGATCACGGCGGCGTTATCGAGAAGGTCGGGCATGACCGCCGCCAAGGCGAGGAGTTTTCGGCGAACTTTTTTTAGATTGGGCTGATTTCGGCCGAGAGAGAATCTTTCCGCGAACAGCTCCAACATGATGGGGCGTGTTTCCTCCCCAATATTATAACCAGGCGCAAAGGAACGCGCAAACCCCTCCGCCGTGAGCAATGTTCGAAGAAGGATCGCCAGATCAGGCGGAAGTGCGAGCTGATAGTCTCGCAGGAGATCGAACACGCGGCTGAAAATATGCGAGAACTCAATCCCCGAAAGGACGGTTCCTCTGAATTCACCTATCAGCTGGTCCAAATTCTGGGTGAGCCCATCACGGTCAACTTTTGGATTTCCGGCCCATTCGAGCAACACGTTCGCGACGTCGGCTGTGTCCTCGTCGGCTATAGCCATGACAAGTCGCACCAGCTCCTCGCGTCTCGCCTTCGTGAGAGTGCCGACCGATCCAAAGTCGATAAAGCCCACATCCTGTTCCCCGATAAGGAAAACATTGCCCGGATGCGGATCGCCATGGAATTCGCCATTCAGAATGATCATGCGCAGGACTGCATTCGCATATTGTCTCGCGAACGCCGCCACGCGTGGGTCGGTCGAGCCGGCCTCGAGCGCAGACGCGGGCGTTCCATACAGCCGCTCCTGGACGTTGACCCGTATCCCCGTCAGTTCCCAATGAATTGTTGGAGTCTTGATCCCAAGCGTGTCAAGATAGCCACCGATACGCTCGCATGCACGAGCTTCGGCTGCCAGATCCATTTCCCAGGCAAGATTTCTGCCAAAGGTTCGCAGGAACTCTACGGGGCGATAGCGGGCGATTTCAGGGGATCGATCCTCGGCAACGGCGGCGAGGCGCGACAGCAGCCGCACATCGGCCTCCATTCGCGCAGCAGTGCCCGGACGCCGCACCTTTATGATAACGCCGGCGCCGTCGAGCAGCGAAGCAGAGTAGGTCTGCGCTACCGAAGCCGAAGCCAGTGGTTGTTCATCGAATTGGGTGAATTCCCCTCGCCAGTCAGCTCCCCAGCTTGCGGCAAGGATGGGCTCGATTTCTTCGAATGGCACCGGAGAAACCTGATCGTGGAGCGTCGCGAAGGCAGCAATCCAGGACCTGGAAAACAGATCGCTGCGCGTCGCCAGCAGCTGTCCAAGCTTTATTCCGACCGGACCAATGTCGCGCAGGAGTGCGACGACCGCCGCCGGCCGCAATTCACCTGGATCGATTGAATTGGCAGGATGCGGAATGACGCCGAGCGCGCCCGCCAGGCTTTTGGCGCCGTGCCGGACAAGAATCTGTCCTATCTCGGCGGCGCGTGCGATGTCTCCTATCGGTTTATCTCGGAACCCAGGCATATGTCCTATTCCGCATCGGTCCGGCTCTGATCGAGATTCGACGCAATCCGCACAAGAATGTCCAGCAACGTCCGTTTTTCGTCGCGCGTGGCGTTCCGCCATAAGACCCTATGCAGCCCGTCCGCGGATTCTCTCAGTTGGGGCAACAACCTGTCGAGCTCCTGGGTCAGGATGAGCTGCCATGCCCGGCCGTCCGTTTTGGCTCGTCGCCTTTCCATCAATCCTTTCTCACAAAGGCCAGCGACGGCTTGACCGATCGTGGCGGATTCCAACTCTAGTCGCTTGGCAATTCCGGCCTGCGTCAACGATGGTTCGCGGAGAAGTTGTCCGATGATGCGCCACTGCGTCTGATTGAGGCCGCTCTTGGCAATCCGTGCGTCATAAGCGCGCCTCGCCCCCCGACTAATCTCGTCCATCAAATATAGCATACGGTCGTCGTCGGTGAGGGCGCCTTCGCGAAGCCGTGGCGGCATTGTGTCGAGATTTGCGTTCATACCGCTGCCTAGTCCGTTTCGTGGGAATGCCAAAACGCAAATTACTAAACGATTTTACTAACTGGATGGAACGGTCTACGCCACGCCATGAAGCGACTTAGCACATGTCCAAAATCCTTCGAAAGAGGCAGATGACCGACGAACCAAATGAGCGGGAACAGGATCGCGCGCCCGCATCCAGCCTGAAATCGCAACCCAAATTTCGCCTCATCCTCATCATAGCCATCACTGCTGCGCTGATTGCAGGTGGTTGGTGGTATTACAGGCATGTCACCTATGGGCAGTACATGCAGTCGACCGACAACGCCTATGTCGCGGCCGACAGCGTTGTGGTTTCATCAAAAGTGGCCGGATACGTGGACGCGGTGCTCGTCTCTGAGAACGGGTGGGTCAGTCCCGGCGAGGCGCTCGTGCAACTGGATGTGCGAGATTATAGAGCCCAGGCGCAACAGGCGCGTGCGCAGATTGCGGCGACGCTGGCCGGCGCCGACACAATCCGCTCGCAAGTAACCGAACAGGACTCAGCGATTCGACAGGCGCGGGCCCAACTCGCCGCCAAGCGCGCGGCGCTCGACCTCGCCAATGAGCAGGTAGCGAGGTATCGCCCCCTCGCCGCGACCGGTGCGGAGCCGCGAGAAAAGCTTCAACAATATGAGACACAGGCGCAGCAAGCGCACGCCGACTTTGTTGCTGCCCAGGCAGCAGTCTCTGCCGCCAACGGTCGGAGGGCCACCTTGTTCAAACAGATCGACCAGACCGAAGCCCAAGCTGACGCGGCCCGCGCGCAGCTGGAAGCGGCCGACCTAGATGTCACATCGACCCTGCTGCGAGCCAGCAAGGGAGGTCGCGTTGGCGATCTAACAGTAAGGGTCGGCCAATTCGTTCAGCCCGGCCAGCGATTGATGACGGTGGTTCCGGTAAACGAAATCTACGTCATCGCTAATTTCAAGGAGACGCAGGTCGGCCTTTTGCGGGCGGGGCAACCGGTCAAGCTCGAGGTCGACGCACTTCCCGACTTTGAGATTGCCGGACGCGTTGAGAGCATCTCCCCCGGAACCGGAGCAGAATTTTCAATCCTGCCGCCCGAAAACGCCACAGGGAATTTCACCAAGATTGTTCAGCGGATAACGGTTCGTATCGCGATAATAGCCTCGCCCAAAGTGCGTCGTCTGCTCGTCCCGGGCATGTCGGTTGTGGCAGTTGTCGACACGCGAAATGCTGCCGGAGAGCTGAAAGAGATCTCGAGTACCGACAAATGACCGCCGAGTTGGCATCGAACAGCGCCTCTGGTACTCCGACTGCAGACAGGCGGAATGCCGATATCACCGCGTGGATAGCGGTCGCAGCGGGCGCACTTGGCGCCATGCTCGCAACACTCGATATCTCTATCGTCAATTCCGCGCTTCCGGTGATCCAGGGCGAAATCGGAGCCAGCGGCACCGAGGGAACCTGGATTGCCACCGCATTTCTCGTAGCCGAAATCGTGGTAATTCCGCTTAGCGCCTGGCTTGAACGCCTTTTTGGACTGCGAAATCTGCTCATCATTGCGGTTTCCGCGTTCACCGGCTTTTCAATTCTTTGCGGTATGGCGACCGACCTCACGACCATGATCATCGGTCGCACGGGTCAGGGTTTCATGGGTGGTGCGCTGATACCGACTGCGATGACCATCGTGGCGAAAAGATTGCCGCCCCATCAACAGCCGATCGGCATGGCGCTGTTCGGCATGACAGTGATTCTGGGTCCGGTCATGGGGCCGCTGATCGGTGGCTGGCTGACCGAAAATTTGAGCTGGCACTATGCCTTCTTTGTCAATGTTCCAATCTGCGCTGTGCTGCTGCTGCTGCTATTCGTCGGGCTTCCTCACGAAGAGCCGAAGTGGGAGTATCTGACCGATGCTGATTGGGCGGGCATTGCCGGCCTGATTCTGGGGTTGGGCGCTTTGACTGTGTTGCTTGAGGAGGGGCATCGCGAGGAATGGTTTGAATCCGCTCTTATTCGCTGGCTGGCCCTCATTGCCGTCATCGGTTTCGCTTCACTGATCTACGGGCAGCTGAATGCGTCCAAGCCCGTCCTGAAACTCCGCCTCCTTCTCAATCGCCAATTCGGAAGCGTTGCGGTGATGGCTCTCGCCTTGGGAATGGTGATGTATGGTTCGACCTACGTCATTCCCCAATTTCTTGCGATCATATCGGATTATAACGCTTTTCAAACCGGGCTCGTTATATTTTGGATGGGTATTCCGGCCTTTGTGCTTATGCCGATCCTGCCCTTAATGATCCGTAGGCTCCACATCCGCATTGCCGTCGGAGTCGCAATGCTTCTGATGGCGGCCAGCTGTTTCGTCAGCATAAGCCTCACCGCGGAATCCGGGGGCGCCGTATTCATCGAAAGCCAGCTTATTCGGGGTGTTGGCATGATTCTGTCCATGATGTTCCTGAACCAGGCTACCGTAGCCTCAGTGGCAAATACAGATGCTGGCGATGCCTCCGGTATTTTTAACGCCGCTCGAAATCTCGGAGGATCTTTCGCTTTGGCCGGACTGGCTTCGTTTCAGGACCAGCGGATCTGGCACCATAGCCGGCGCATGGAAGAAACGCTGAATGCCAACAGTGTTTCGCTCCAGATTTATCTTGATGAACTCGCGAAAAGCTTCGGCGGGATGGAGGGTGCCATGTCGATGCTAGGCCGGACCATCCAGCGGGACGCGTTCGTAATGACCTACAATGATGTGTTCTTGGCGATGGGCGTCCTAACCTTGATGACCGTTCCTTTGGTCATCTTTTTGAAGCCGCTTCCCAGGAATGTTTCCCTTTCGATGCACTGAGCCTGATATGATAAAAAAATCTGTAATATCGCTTCTCGCCTCGTTTCTGCTGGCCGGTTGTGTCGCGGGCCCAGACTACGCCGGGCCTCCAGAAGTATTCTCGGCGAACCGAAATGACGGCTTTGTCCGTGCCGGCGGTAACGTCAGCGATGCCGAGCCCGAGCTGGCAGATTGGTGGCTCCTTTTGAACGATCCGGAATTGAACAGGCTTATCGAGGCCGCGTTATCGGACAATCCTTCGCTTCAGGCTGCGCAAGCGCGGATCGCGCAGGCGCGGGCATCCGTGAGACAGGAGAAGGCCGGAAGATTTCCGACGCTTGGAACCCAGGCGACGGCTATTCAGGGCCGCTTGCCGGGCCTTGATATTCAGAACAGTGCCCCGCCTTCGGCGAGCGCGCCTGTTAGTCCGCAGGGACAGGCGGATGATAGCCTCAGTGTCTACAATCTCGGGCTCAACGCTAACTGGGAGCTGGATTTCGCAGGAGGAACGCAGCGACGGATCGAGGCCGGCAACGCTCAGGCAGCGGCAGCGGTTGCCAATGTGGAGGATGCCAAGGTCCAGCTGACCGCCGAAGTCGCCAATGCCTATGTCAACCTGCGCGAGGCCCAGTTTCGAGCCAAAGCGTACCGAACCGAGTGCGAGTTGCAGCATCAAATCCTCTCGCTAACCTATCAACGGTATCAGCAAGGCGTTTTGCCCCTGTTCCCTCTCGGCAATGCAAATGCCGAGCTCGAGTTGCTCAAGTCTCAGCTCGCCGAGGCCGAAGCTGACACGGCGGTATTGCTCGATGCGCTTGCCATTTTAGCTGGGCAGATCCCAGGGACAACGGACGAAGCGCTGAAACAGATCTTCGATGTTCCCCTCCCGCCGGAACAGGTCGCGGTGGGCGACCCCTCAAACCTTGTCGCACGTCGGCCCGACATCCGCGCGGCCGAACGCAGCCTGGCGGCAGCAACGGCTCGGATCGGTGTTGCGGAGGCCGCACGATTTCCGAAGCTGTCATTCATGGGAATCTTGGGACTTGGCGGAACGTCGCCAGACGATCTCTTTGATGTGAGCAACCCGTCAATTCTCGCTATTCCGCAGCTGCAGTGGAACTTCCTCGATTTCGGAAGGGTCGATGCCTCGGTCGATCAGGCGAGCGCCGCCCGTGCCGAGGCGGTTGCCAACTATCGACAGACAGTGCTTTCTGCACTTCAGGACGCCGAGCGCGCGTTGTCGCGCTTTGGCCAGCAGCGCTCTGCCCTGGTGGCGTTCGCGCAGATCAAGTCCCAGGCAGATGGCGCAGCCGATCTTGATCGACAACGATTTGCCGGCGGAGTGATCTCGCGCGCTGACCTAAATCGCACGCTTCGCAAACAGGAGCAGGCGGCAACCGACCTCGTCCGGGGAAAGGCGGCGCTCACGCTGTCATGGATCGCCCTGCAAAAATCACTCGGCCTGGGATGGCAAATGCAAGCAAAGATTTAATGTCACCTACGAGTGTTGTTAATATAAACTCCAAGGTGCGATATCGGTTCAGAAAGAATCTCATAGGGATTTCACCTGACAATTTTATCTAACCTTAGCAAGAGTATCCTGTGCTTATTCAAACGATCTGTCGGCCGATTTGTGCGCAGCATACTCCTTGCAAGCGACCTGATATAACGCTACGCTGACGTCTACATAATGTCATTGAGGCAAGGCGCGATGTGTGGATCGGCATGGTTAAATGTGTGGGGTCAGTGGTCCCGCTTGCTGGCATGATCCGCTCGACGACGGGCTATGGGAGAGGAAGTTGCCACGGGCGATCCGCTCTCCCGACACCGGTTGGAGACTTGCTGCGATGAATGCGCGCACAGCACCGAACATCTTCGTTCGCGAAGGAGATGGCATTTCAACGTTGGTCGTTGAAGGTGACTGGACAGCGATTTCGATCGCAGGCCTTTCCGGGCATGTTCTGAGTCCCTCGAACCTCTCCTTCTCAAGCGACTTCGGAAACCTGGGAAGGATAGACAGCGCAGGCGCGCTCGCCATCCTGACTCTCGCACCCAATGCGGCATTTACCGCAGACCTGCCCGCCAATCTTGCTGATCTGTTCGCGCTGGTGGGCTCGGCCATGGCCGACCGCGATGTCCCGTCTATCAAAACTCCCCCATTTCACGTGCGTCTTGGCCAAAAAGTTTATCGAGCTGTCCAGGAAATCGGCGCAAGCGCTCGATTTCTCGGGCAACTTGAGGTGGCGCTCATGAAATCTCTTGCACATCCCAAAAGGATGCGACTGATCGCACTGGCGTCGTCAATTCAGAAGGCCGGCTTCGATGCGCTGCCACTCATAGCGATCATGACATTCTTTATCGGCGCAGTAGTGGCTCTCATAGGAAGCGATCTGCTCAAGACATTGGGTGCATCGGAACTGGTCGTCGAACTGGTTGGCATATCCGTCCTCCGCGAGTTCGGCGTCCTCATTCCCGCGATACTACTTGCCGGTCGGTCCGCTTCCACTTTCGCGGCCCAGATCGGCGCAATGCGAATGAATCAAGAGACGCAGGCAATGAAGGTGATGGGCATCGACCTGTTCGACGCGCTGGTTGTGCCACGCGTATTGGCATTGCTTGTAATTATGCCCCTCCTGGCGATTGTTGCCATGCTGGCTGGGTTGGCCGGCGGGCTTGTCGTCAGCTGGGGCATACTCGACGTGAGCCCGACATATTTCGCCGAACGACTCTCGGCTGCGGTCGATATCCGACACTTCTGGGTTGGAATGGCAAAAGTACCGGTGCTGGCCATTGTGATTGCGCTTGCCGGATGTCGCCACGGCCTTTCGGTACGCGGAGATGTTGAGGATCTGGGCGGGCGGGTGACCGTCGCCGTTGTCCAAGCGCTATTCGCAATCATCCTTCTGGATGCCGCCTTTGCAATTCTCTTCAACGTGCTCGAAATATGATTTGCGATCCGGACGTCG
The DNA here is from genome assembly GCF_024628865.1 of Sphingopyxis sp. DBS4. NCBI lineage: Bacteria > Pseudomonadati > Pseudomonadota > Alphaproteobacteria > Sphingomonadales > Sphingopyxidaceae > Sphingopyxis > Sphingopyxis sp. DBS4. The sequence goes on along the minus strand of NZ_CP102384.1, from coordinate 3,223,761 downwards.
TTATTCGGGTGGAGAATCTTAAAACCCGATTTGGCGATCACATTATCCACCAGGATTTGAACCTAGAAGTCCATCGTGGCGAGATTCTTGGTGTCGTCGGAGGGTCCGGTAGTGGAAAATCCGTCCTGATGAACACCATTTTGGGCCTGATTGCGCCTAGCCATGGGACAATCGAAATCTTTCAGAAAAAAATTGGGAGTCGCTTTGATCGTACGGAAATTAATCACCGAATTGGCGTCATGTTTCAAAATGGCGCGCTTTTTTCTTCTCTTAGTGTGCAAGAAAATGTCGAGGCTCCTCTCATCGAACATACCCGTCTTAGAGAGCCGTGGCTCGAGGCCGTGGCTCTGATGAAAATCGGCCTTGTCGGACTCGATGCCGAGGTGGGCCGGCAAATGCCCGCTGAACTTTCAGGCGGAATGCGAAAACGTGTAAGCGTAGCGAGGGCCTTGGCGCTCGATCCAGAATTGCTGTTCCTTGACGAACCCACTTCGGGCCTCGACCCGATCGCAGCCGCGGAATTTGACCAGCTGATACGGACGCTGAGCGACACGCTGGGGCTTACTGTCGTGATGGTGACCCATGATCTCGACAGCCTGTATTCCATCAGCGACCGCGTGGCCGTGGTTGCGGATCAGAAAATTGTCGAGGTTTCGCCAATCGCGGAACTTGAGAGGTCTGACCATCCTTGGATCAGGGCGTTTTTGGGAGGGCGGGCGGAGCGCGCCAAGGAAAGGAACCGCTAATGGAACGCGACGCGAACTACGGTCTGATTGGGGGCCTGACGCTGGCTCTGCTAGCGGCGGCTTTCGGCTTCATCCTCTGGCTCGGTCAATCCCAATTCGCGCGTGATTTCGACGAGTATCGGATCATTTTCGATGGTCCTGTCCGCGGGCTGAGCGAGGGAGGCGAGGTGCAGTTCAACGGAATTCCGGTGGGAGAAATCACGCGTATTAGTCTTGATCCCAGAAATCCAAACAGGGTGCTTGCAGGAGTGCGCCTGCGCGAGGATACGCCTGTGCGCGTCGATTCTACCGCCGCGACGGAGTCGCAAGGCATAACCGGCGGAAGCTACATCCAGATCAGTGCGGGGACGCCCTCTAAGCCGTTGTTGAAGGAGGTTTCCAAGGAAGCGCTCCCAGTGATTAAGGCGGAAAAAAGTTCGCTACAATCCCTGATGGATGGAGGTGGCGCATTGTTGGCGGATGCTTCGCAGGCCCTGGAAAGGGTCAACCGGACCTTGTCCGACGAGAATATCGAAAATGTTTCGGCTGCTATTGCGAATGTAACAGCTACCACGGCGGAATTGCGATCTAGTCGCGGAATGTTCAGCAAGGCTGAACAAGCGTTTGCACGCCTGGACCGGGCGGCGGCCGATATCGAGGCCGCGGCCGCATCGGCGCGCACGGCGATCGATGGCGACGGTCGCAAGACGTTTGCCGATGTCTCGGCAGCCGCTCGAGATCTTCGAGAGGGGATCGCCGAGGCGAGGGTGGTCATTCACAGGCTTGATGACGCCGCGAGTGGATTGGCGGCGCCCGACGGCTCCGGGATTGCTGCAACTTTGAAATCGCTCGATAGCGCGGCGCAGGAAATCGAGCAGCTCGCCGGCCAGCTACGACGGACCCCTCGTGAAAGGAAGCTCCCCCAATGAAAACGATCTCTGCAAGAATGTTTTTGCTGATGGGCGCGCTAATTTGCCTTTCTGGTTGCGGGAATATTCTGGGAACTGGCGGCAAATCGACGTTGTACCGGATCAGTAGCACGCCCGTACCGGAGCGTGAAATTGCACGACAGTGGATTCCGGTGTATATTACGCGACCGACGCTTCCGCCTGGGGCCGATGGAGACAGGATCCTCACGATCGAGAATCGCGAAGTCACGTATCTGGCCAAAGCACGGTGGATGAGGCCTGCGCCCGAGATGATCCGCGAGGCTATTGCCGGAAGCGTAGCGCGCAAAATCGATCACGCATATATCCCTGTCCAGAGCGTTGCTTCCGATCATTACGTCCTATCCGCACGGCTTTCTTCTTTTGCAGCCTATTACGACCAGGGGCCCGACGCGGCCCCGATCATTCGCATCGCCGCGCAAGTGGAACTAAGCCGATCCAAAGAATCGGAACCACTGGCAGTCACGCGCATCGTCCTTGATAGGTCAGCAAGTGCAAATAGCGTTTCGAGTATCGTCGAAGCCTTTGATCGCGCGAGCCTTGAAATGGCCGACGAAATCGCGAGTTGGACGGCTGCGGCGATCAACTAGCGTGAAGCCAATGGAAACTTAGTCGGGACAACGGCCCAGCCCAAGATGAAGCGGGAATGTTATGGGTGGCTCCCCTTCAGGGAGGGGCGGCAGCCGTACACAAATAGATCGACAGCTTGCCTCATTCGGGCTGAAGAGGTTTCATTGTGACTGGTCACTCCCACTCCAAGAGCGGCCCGACGAAAAGGTGACAAAATGACGCTGGAGATAAACTGCTCCGCAGCAAAATTCGCGTCTGACACCCTGATTTCTCCCCTCTCCTCGGCTTTGCGCAAGACCTCTGCCACCAATCTCGTCGTGCGTCCTACGCCGAATTCGTAAAGGTTTCGCGCTAAAGCGGGAAAACGTGCAGCCTCAGCCATTACAACGCGTTCCAACGCGACGTGAATGTCGGTAAGCATCCAGGATAGCAGTTCATCGGACAGCTCTTCAAGCTCGAGCCGAACGTCGCCATGTTCGGGAACGTGCTGTTCAAGGAAGGAGAGCCGATCCTCGATTTCCATGAGTATTGCCGCTTCGAAAAGCAGCTTTTTGTCCCCGTAACGGGCGTACAACGTGCGCTTGGAGATGCCTGCTTTTGCAGCAATCCGTTCAGCCGTTGAACGACCGAATCCGTCGGCAAAGAAGACATCGCGGGCGACACGGAGAATTTTCCTCGAAAGTGCTTGCGAGGCTTGTCGAGTGGGCCTCCCTGTTCGTCCGGAAGCTGGTTCTTTGGTTTTTTGGGTCGACGCCATGCCTCATCTTGGCCATACCTTGACCGCGCTGCAAGCGTAGAGCGCTTTGCCTTGGACAGCCCGACCGAGATTGCCCGGGCTTATGCAAGACTCACGAGGCCCGCTGAAATTATCCCGCCTGAAAGGATCGCTGCCATTCGCACGGAATGGACGCAGTGTGATCTCATCTAGGCGAGTTGGTTACGATACGCTTCGCGTAAGGCCTTTTTGTCGATCTTTCCCGTTGCAGTGAGCGGTACTGTCGCGAACAGGATGTCGTCCGGCAGCCACCAACGAACAACCTTCGTCTCCAGATGCGCGCGAATTGCGTCGGCTGTGACGGCTTGACCTTCATGCGTTTCGATCACGAGAAGGGGGCGCTCTTCCCATTTTGGATGATATACGCCAACGACCGCCGGGACCCGGACGCCGGGGTACCCAACCGCCGCATTCTCGATATCAATCGAGCTGATCCATTCGCCCCCGGACTTGATCACATCTTTCTCGCGGTCGGTCAGCCGGAGAAAGCCGAAGCGATCGATCGTACCGATGTCCCCGGTGTCGTACCAGCCATCGCTCCCGGCGCCCTCAATATCGGGGAAATAGCGATCGACGACCCACGGTCCGCGGACCTGGAGCGCACCCGCCTGCTCACCGTCCCAGGGGAGCGGCGTGCCATCGCCGTCGATAATGCGCAGTTCGATGCCAAATTGCATGCGACCCTGCTTCGTCAGCGGGAGGTCGTTCGCGAAATCCTCGCCTTCGGCCATCAGGAGCGGGGAGGGCGTCGAAATCACGCCGAGCGGATTGGTTTCGGTCATGCCCCAGAGCTGCAGCACAGTGACACCATATTTGGCTCGGAATGTCTCGGCCATCGCCCGGGGGACGGCCGAGCCCCCAATCACGAGGCGCTTGAGATTGCCGACCCCCGTCCCCGTAGTGTCGAGATGAGCGAGGTACAAGGTCCAGATCGTCGGCACACCACCCGAAAAGGTGACGCCCTCTTCGTTGATCAGGTCGGCAAGACTGGCACCGTCCATCCTGTCACAAGGAAGCACTAGCTTGCAGCCGTTGATCGCTGCCGTGAAGGGAAGTCCCCATGCCGTTGCATGATACATGGACGAGCAGGGCATGATGACATCAAAAGCGCTGAACCCGAAGGCACTGCTTAGACCGGCCGCCATCCCGTGAAGAACGATTGAGCGGTGGCTGTATAGGACGCCCTTGGGGTCGCCCGTCGTCCCCGAAGTGTAGCAAAGAAATGCGGCTGCCTTTTCATCGAAGCTCATCCAGGTGAGGGCTCCGTCCTCGCTTGCCAGCAACGCTTCGTAGTTCAACGTGTCGGCAACATCTGGCGCGATCGTTCCGCGCTCCGCGAGAAGGACATAGCGCTCGATACCCGGAAGGAGAGGACGCAGCCGTGCGACGAGCTCGGCTAGATTGGGCTCGAAGAAGAGAATGCGGCTCCCTGCATGAGCGATAGTGAAGGCGATCTGCTTGTCGCTGAGACGCGGGTTGGCGGTGTGCAATACGGCGCCCATGCCCGGCGCCGCATAGAAGAGTTCGAGGTGGCGGTGGGAGTGTTCCAGGCGAGCGAGGAGACGCCGTCGCCCGTCGCAATCCCGAGGACGCCAAGGGCCTGCGCAGCCTGACGCGCACGCTGATCGCAGCGGTGCCAGTCATACCGCCAAACCGGCTCCACGACAGCCTTCGAGACGATCTCCCTCTTGCCGTGCGCGCGCGCTGCATATTCCAATATTCCGCTGATCAGCAGCGGCGCGTCCTGCATCAATCCCCGCAACATGCTGCATCCTTCTTCGCCCCACTGCGCCGTCGCGCGCACGGTTCCGCCTCTCGGTTCCGATCGCCGCGCTGGCTGTCAATGACCGTCATCATGCTGGCCCATGGGCAAACTCCACGGGCCGCGATTGCATTCAGCCAGCAATTCTCAATGATCATATTGCAGCGGCACGGCTTAGGTTCGATCGCCCCCGAGATGTTCTCGCCCGCGTTTCAAATTATTCACTCGCTGGTTTCAGCAACAGCGACAGGAACCGCCAATCGGACCAATCACCTTTTTTCCCCGCCGCTAAGGCGGCAATGTCGAGTTTCGCCTGCCTCACGATCGTAAGCCGAAGCGACGGAATGATATAGAGGCGTTGATCGCCCGCGCCGGCGGCGACGACCATATCCGCCGGTAGTTCGGCGGCATGACTGGTGATATCGGTGGACCGAGTAACAATATCGACAGCCGGCGTGCTACGGGGTAGCCACCAAGTGAGACCGTAGGCAGGATTGACCTGGCTACCCTGGAACATCTCGCCGAATGTCGCTTCGTCGACAAGTGGCCTGCCTTCGAGCTTTCCGCCCCCGCGGACGAACTCGCCGATCTTCGCCCACTCGGATGCGGCCAGCACTAGGCCCTGCGGCATGAGCGGTGCGCCATCGGGGCCGCTGCGCCAATCGCCGACCGTTACGCCTAGCGGCATTAGAATGCGACGCTCGATATAATGGCGAGGGTTGCCGTCCTCGCCTTTGGCGACGAGCTTTCGGCGCATGATTTCGCCGACGACTTGCATCGGAGCAGGGCCATACTGGAATTTCCCGCCCGGTGCCGCCGCGAGCGGTGCCTTGACCGAGTCCAAATACCCTTGGGGTCTCCCGACGGTTGAGGCCTGACCACCTGTCATCGACAGCAGTTGGCGAAGCGTGATCTGTTCCTTTTCGGCGTCGCCCTTCCACTCAGCGAGCGTCTCTGATGCCCGCTCGTCGAGCGTCAAAAGCCCGTCCTGTACGGCCGCCGCCGCCATCAGCCCGACAAGACTCTTGGTGCCCGACCAGAGTTCCTGCGGTGTCGCAATATCTGCAGAACGGCATCGAACCTCGCCATCCTCAAGGATCAGCAGCGCCACGCCAGAGTTTGCCTCGGAATAGGCGATCGCCGCGGCACAGCCGGGAAGAGGAGCGGGTTCGCCTGCCGTGGCCGGCTGTGCCGCAACGGCTGCTGCGAAAAAGAGGATGGTGCGCTTCAAGTTCCGACTCCCATTTTCTGGTGCTTGTCATTCTCGATATTATCGATAATAATTTCATTCGCAATCATCGATTGCTCGCGTGCACTGTCCGATTAGGATGGTGCCGGTAGCAGGGAAAGCCGAACGGAGAGAAATGGGCGCGACGAAGACCGAAGACGACAGTGCACCGACTCAAGACCGCGTCATTGCGCGTCTCTTGACTGACGACATCGTCGAATGGCGCATCCAGCCGGGATCGTGGCTGCGCGAGCGCGAAATCGCCGCGCGCTTCGGGGTGAGCCATGCGCCCGTGCGCGAAGCATTCCGTCATCTTGCGCGGATCGGTCTCGTGAAGGTGGTCCCGTGGCGCGGAACCTATGTGATCGATATCGACGAGCATGCCGCGAACGAGGTCTATGAGCTGTGGAAATCCCTGTTCGGTGTAGTTTGCCGCCTGGCTGCGGTCGAGATGACGGATCGCGACGGGCGCGAACTGATGCACCGTCTGGTCGAATATAAGGATGTCACCCAGCGCACCGAAAATACGTTCGAGCATATCAAAGTCTCGAACCGCATCGGCCGCTTCATCGCCAAGCGGAGCAATGCGCCGCTCGCGCTGGAGCTCCTCGACCGGGTCGCGCTGCTCGCGCGCTGGCAGCACAATGTCTATACCGACAGCTATATCGAGACGCATGGCAATGACGCCGCGAAGCGATCGGCCATCCTCTACGACGCGCTTTGCCGCCATATCGTCACGCGCGATGGCGATGCCGCCGATGCGGTGGCGCGCGATCTGATCGGCGTTACTCAGAATAGTTTCGGGCGCGCACTCGAGGAATATAAGGCCCGGCACGCAAAGACTAAGCCCAGCCGCCGCCGCGCAAAAGTGACATGAGCCGCCTCCCGACCGACCGCCGCACGTTGCTTAAGGCGGGCCTCGCGGCGCCGATCGCATTGCAGGTTAACTCCGCTGCCGCTGTATCTCGGGATTTGACCATGTTCGGCTCCGAACGCCTCTTCACCGACGTCCAAAGCTATACCGAGGCCGGCAACAAGCAGTCGGGCGGCGAGGGCGATCGTTGGACCGCCGACTGGACAGCGAAGCGGCTGTCCAGTGCCGGATTCGAAGTCGAACGCCAGACGTTTGACGTGCCTTGGTTCGAGGCCTCGCGCTGCGACCTCAGGCTCGGCGACATCACGATACCGCTCGTCGCACAACCGCTCGCCATCGAAACCGGCGAGGCTGGACTCGCTGCGCCGCTGCGCCTCGCAGAAATTCCTGAACGCCTCGACGGCGCGATCGCCGTAGTGCGCCTGCCTTTCCGCCGCTGGTCGAGCCTCGTAGATCGTGCAGCGCGCGAGCCGCTCGCCGATGCGCTTGCGCGCGGTGCGAGCGGGGTCATTCTCATTACGACCGGGCCGACGGGCGAGGCCTTGCTCCTCAATGTCCCGGCCGGTCATCCCGTATCGGAAAAGCCACTTGCCTTGCTCGCGCCGCGACTCGCCGCCCCGGTGATTGAAGCCGCGCGCCACGGTGCCGCGGCGAAATTAGCGCTGCGCGGGCGCGGTGGGGCTCGGGCAGCTCAGAATATAATCGGGCGACTCGTTCGCTCCGGCCGCCCTTGGCTCGTCGTCTCGACGCCGCGTTCAGGCTGGACCGATTGCGCCGGCGAGCGGGGGCCGGGCATCGCGATGTGGCTCGCGCTCGCCGACTGGATGCCCCGAGCGTTTCCCCAGCACAGCCTGCTCTTTCTGTGCAACAGCGGGCATGAATATGAGAATCTCGGTGCGAGCCATATCGCCGACAAGTTTGGTCCAGCCCCCAGCGAGACGGCTTTCTGGTTGCATCTCGGCGCCAATGCCGCAGCACGTGACTATCAGGAAATGCCGGGGCGCTTGCTGCCGCTGCCGAGTGCCGATCCCTATCGTTTTCTCATGACATCGCCCGAATTCGTTGCGCGTGCGCGCGAGATATTCAAAGGCCAGCCAGGGTTGGAAATGGCCTATCCTTCGGCGGAAGGCACAGCGGGCGAACTCTCGGAAGTGATAAAGGCCGGCTACACACGTCATGCTGGCATCTTTGGCGCACACCGTCATCACCACGCTGTGACCGACGATTTATCTACCGTCACACCTGACCCGCTTGCCGCTACGGCGCGGGGCGTCCGCGACCTGCTGAGCGCCGTCGTCTCCTAAACCCGTGACCCACGTGCAATGACATTGCGCTTTCCGGCTTGACTCGCTCGCGTTTTCTGCACAAAATTATCGATAATAATTGCGATAACAAAATGGGGAGAGTGACCATGGGACGCAGGGCGAACCTTCTTTTCTGCACGGCCGCAATTTGGGTAGCCGTCGCTCCGCCTGCTTTCGCGCAAGACAGACCGCCCGAAGCTCTTCCGGACGCGGCGGAAGCGAACGATGACGGCGCGATCGTCGTGACGGCGCGGCGCCGCGAGGAGCGGCTCGCCGACGTTCCTACAGCCGCTTCTGTCATCGATATCACCTCACTCACCGATCGCGGCGGCGCAAGCGGCAGCGGCGAATTGCTAGCAGACCAGCCGAGCGTCAGGTTCAACAATCTCAGCTCATCGATCACTTCCGAGATTTCGATCCGCGCCTCGTCGACCGCGCGCGCGACCAATGGCGATCCCAGCGTCGGCCTGTATCGCAACGGTGCCTATATCGCCGGTGGTCCCGTGGGCGGGCGAAACTTCACCCGCCTCGATCTCCTCGATATCGGCCGGGTCGAGGTGCTGCGGGGGACACAGGGCGCACTCTATGGCCGCAACGCGGTCGGCGGCGCGATCAATATCATTTCGGCCGAGCCCGAATTCGATCTCTCAGGCTGGGCGAGTGCGCGCTACGGCTTCGAGAATAACAGCTTCCAGACGCAAGGCGCGATCAATGTTCCGCTTGCCGAAGGTCTTGCGATCCGTCTCAGCGGCGATCTCGTCGAGCAGGACAAGGGCTTCTTCTACAATCCGGACAACGACGTCTATTTCGACCAACAGAAGGGTCATGGTCTGCGCGGCCAGATCCGTCTCAAACGCGGACCCGTCGACGCGATCATCATGGCCGAGACCCAGCGGCTGACGACCCCGGCGGTTCATTATCAGATTTCCATCCCCGCCGGCACGCCAGGCTTCCCGGGGGGATATACCCAGGATCGCTTCCGCTATCCCTGGAACACGGCGCCCCGTGCCAGCCAGGATGTCGATGGACTGCAGGCGATTATCCGCGTGGACTTGGGCGGCGCCGACCTCACCTCGACAACATCCTTTCGCAAGCGCCACTCGGAATATGACCTTGACAATGACGCGGTGAGCCCGGCCGAACTTGCGCGCGCGCGCGCTGCAGGTCAGATCGGGGCGCTAACCCCGCTCGACCCGAGCGGCGCCTCCTATGTCGTCGACACCACCGACAATTTCTCGCAGGACATCCATGTGACGGGCGCGAGCGACCGTCTGACCTGGCTCGTGGGCGCCGAGATGCTGCTGCTCGACAGCGATTTCTCCGTGACGACGACGCGCACGCCGACGCTTGCCAATCCTTCTCCGGGCAACATCGCCCCCGCCCGGCTCCATTTCGAAAGCTATGCGGCTTATGGTTCGCTCGGTTTCGATATCACCGACAGCCTCAACTTGACCGGCGAGCTCCGCTATACACGCGACAGCCGGAGCATCAGCGCGCGGCTCTATGATCTCGCGACAGGCCTGCCAACAGGCGGGTCATCGCGGATTATCGACGACAACATCAGCGCCGACAATCTCTCCTACAATGCGACGCTTTCGTACAAACTTACTCCAAATATTCTCGCCTATGGCAAGGTCGGCAGCAGCTACCGCGCCGGCGGTTTCAACACGCGCCTGTCCGATCCCCGCGCTCCGAGCCCGGTACAGGTACTGTTCGGCAACGAAAGCAGCACCTCCTATGAGGTCGGCATCAAGGGCAGCCCGGTGCGGCGCGGCTATTTCGCAATCGCGGGATATTATACCGAGCTCAAGGATCTGATCGCGCAGGTCGACGATGGATGCGCGCTGACCAACGCGGCCTGCCCGGTCGCCGCGGTCGCCTATCTCACTAATGCCGGTAATGCGAAGAGCTGGGGTATCGAGGCAGAATATAGCCACGGATTCGACCTTGGAGAAGGCGACGGCCGCCTCGCGCTCAGCGGCTCGCGGCAGGGCGGCAAGGTCAAGACGGGCCGATACGACGGTCTCGATCTCGCGCAGGTTCCCGACTGGCTCGCCTCGGCGAACCTCAATCTTCGCTATCCGGTCACCGGCGACGTTGCCTTGACGAGCAATGTGCTTGTCAGCGGACAATGGGGTGGCAAGCAGGAGCTGACCGCAACGTCGGTCGACCTCGACAATTATGTCCTCGTCAATCTTCGCATCGGCGTCGACTTCGGAAAGGTCAATGTGAGCGCCTTCGCGAACAACCTCTTCGACAAGCTCTACTATGTTGCCCAGGCGCCGACGATCAACCGTTACAGCCAACCCCGGGTGATAGGCGTCGAGGGCCGCATTTCTTTCTAGGGGATATGCTTGCCCGCGGCCTGCGGCCGCCAGCCGAGACGAAAGGGACGGCGAAATGCGGCAATGGGTCATGGCAGCATGTGCTGGAGCCGCGACGCTGCTCGCTTCAGCATCCGCCGCGGCGGCGGTTGCCCCTCCGCAAGCGACGCTGGCGCAGGGGCGACTAACGGGCGCTGCAGAGGCAGGAGTCGAGCGTTTTTTCGATATTCCCTTCGCTGCGCCTCCCGTAGGCGCGCTCCGCTGGCGCGCGCCGCAGGCTCCGCCGCGCTGGGCGGGTATTCGCAATGCCGCGAAGTTCGGACCCGCTTGCCCGCAGATGGTGCGGCCTGCGCTCGTCGCCGGTGGAGTAGCGGATGATCAATCCGAAGACTGCCTACAGCTCAATATCTGGCGCCCGGCCGGCGCGCGGAAACTTCCCGTCATGGTCTGGATCCATGGCGGTGCGCATGTCATCGGGTCGGGTACGTTCCCGGCTTTCGACGGTACAGCCTTCGCAAGGCAAGGGGTCATTCTTGTCACGATCAACTACCGGCTCGGCGCACTCGGCTATTTTGCCCACCCGGCTCTGAGCGCAGCCAAGCCGCGTCGCGAGGCGCTCGCCAATTATGGCCTCATGGACCAGATGGCCGCCCTTCGCTGGGTCCAGAAAAATATCGCAGCCTTTGGTGGCGATCCGGGGAAGGTCACTTTGTTCGGCGAGTCCGCGGGGGCAATCGGCGTGACGACGATCCTCGCCCACTCCGAAGCCAAGGGCCTGTTCGCGCGCGCCATCGTACAGTCGGGCGTCGGCCTACTCGACCCGCGCCCGCTTATCGAGCAGGAAGCGCTAGGCACGGCATTGGCGGCTCGCGCCGGCGCGCCGCCTTCGGCGACGATCGACGCGCTCCGGGCGCTTTCGGCCGACGCGCTCGTCGCGGCCGGCGATGTCCGGACGCCGGGCGCGATGGTCGGCCCCATTCTCGACGGCGAGCTGGTGCGCGAAGCGCCATGGCGCGTTTTTGCGCGCAGTGAGCCGATCGACGTGCCGCTCCTCGTCGGCGCTAACAGCAACGAAGCCAGCGTAATCCTCGCCATGGGCGTGCCGCCGGCGGCCGCGCTCACCTATCTCGGGCCCGACCAGGCGGCGGGCCGCGCCGCCTATGGCACCGGGCTCGCCGATGACGAACTGGCCCGCCAAATTCTGGGCGACGCCTGGTTCGTCGCACCGTCGCGATGGCTCGCGGCGCGGACGTCCGCCGGCGCGCCGTCCTACCTCTATCATTTCGACTATGTTGCAGCAGCGCGCCGCGATCGGGCGAAGGGCGCCGGGCATGGCTCCGAAATTCCCTATATTTTCGGGACGCTGGGCTATTTCGCTTCGCTCGCCGGCCCCGTCGACGACGAGGATCGCCGCTTCGGCGAAGGCGTGTCCGCCTGCTGGGTCGCTTTCGCGAAGAATGGCGTACCCGACTGCGCGCTGGTGCCTGACTGGCCCCGGTACCAGCCGACTGACGACCGTCTCGCACATCTCGCGCCCCGGTCAGCCGTCGTCGCCGGTTTTCGCAAGGCGCAACTCGACCACCTGCTGAAAATCCATTTCGCGGCAGGCCAACCCAGGCCTTAGCCCGCTCGGCCAAACAGGCCCACCGTTTCGAAACGTGCAACGAAGCTGGGAGAGATAAAATGTCTGGACGACGGAAATCGATATGGCTTGCCGCCGGCGCCGCATTGGTCGGCGTAGCGGTTTTTGCGGCGCAAAGTGGCTTCGGGAGCAGCGACGGCGGCGAAACGCGTCCGATGGTCCAACTGCCACCCGCGCCGTCCGCCGCCAAGGCGACGGCATCCGCTGCGTCGGCGCTCGCGACCGCAAGCCTCACAACGACCGTCGGCGGTTACACCTATGACTGGACAGCGCTGAAGGCCGCGATCGTCGCTGACACCGAAGTCGCTAGTGGCTATTTCATTGTCGGGAACGCGTCCGATCCCACTTATCTTTTCGAATTCGACAAGGGCAGTTTTGGCATCGACCGGGTGACACCGCTCGCCTCGGCTTCCAAATGGTTTGCTGGCGCGCTCGGCATGCGCATGGTGCAGGCGGGCATTGCCACGCTCGACGATCCGATGCGGCCACCACTCGCCTTCTGGACGACGAGCGGAACGAAGAAGGATGTCAAACTCAAGCATACGCTGTCGATGACATCGGGCTTTAATGCGAGCCCGCTCGTCGGCGGCTGCCAGCTTCTCCCGACTTTTGGTCTCTATAACTGCGCCAAGAGCATCCACGACCTGCGCTACGACATCCTGCGCCCGGGCAATGCGCCTGGTGCTCAATATAGCTACGGTCCTCACGGCATTCAGGTCGCAGGGGCGTATTTGGAGGCCAAGGATACAAGCATAGAACCAGGAACGTCGCCAGCACGCGAGCGGAACTTCCACGAACTGTTTGCGCAGCACGTCACCATCCCGCTCGGGATGTCAAGCACCACGTGGTACGATCCCCACCCCCCCGCGACCGTCCCAACCAATCCGTGGGTGGCCGGCGGCGCCTTCTCCACGCCGCGCGACTATGCGAAACTGCTGCGCGCGTTCCTCGGCGGCAGCTTCATCACCAACATGACGGCCTTCACGCAGCCGCGCACGATCGGACTGCCGCGTGTTTTCGTTCCGGCGAGCACAGTGAACTGGGAATATGCGCTCGGCTCCTTCGTCGAATGCGACACGCCCTCGGCGTGCGCGACGTCGAAGATCAACTCTTCGCCCGGCGCCTATGGCTGGACCGGCTGGATCGATCGCGAGACCGGCTATTATGCCCTGATCGCGACCGAAATATCGAGCGGAGGCGACCGCAAGGGCGTCGAGCTCGAGCAGGTCATGCAGGATCTGATCGAGGATGCGATTGCGAACCGCACTCCGGCGCCCTGACCCGATCGGCAAAACTTCGCCTATGGTGCCTGGGCCAGGCCGCGCCGTGAGGTAGCGGTCTGGCTCAACGGAGGGGGCTGGACACCGCGTGGTTGTGCTGACAGCCGGCTTTCGAAGGGCATGAAGGACCGCTTTCTCGATCATGGAGCGGTTCAATACGAACGCGAGTAGAGCAAGTAGAACCGAAGGCGGACCATCTCGCCCTGCGCATCTTGCTCGAGCGTTCGGCGCGACGCATGACAGCGCCAAACGCGGTGCCGCAACTATGCCCTAAGACTTAGTTCCGCTCGATAACTCGCCGCAGCCGATCAGCGATGATCAAAAGGTCGCCGAGGCAGGACCGCACCAGCACGATGGCTGCGAGAAGTGCCACGACTCTTGCGCGATGGTCAGGCGACGTAAGCACCTCTACCACTCGCTATCAAGGTTCCGTCTGCAGACACAATCCGCGTCCCGGCTATGCTTATCTGCCGACCCAGTTTGACCGGCCTGCCGATCGCCCGCATCAGCCCTGGCAAGGCCGGTCGGTGAAAATCGACGTGCAAGTTTGCCGTAGCCCGCGCAGACCCTCCCATGGCAATGACCGTGTAAAGGCCGGTAAGATCGATCAGCGCCGATAAAATGCCACCATGCGCTGCGCCGACCGTCGGATTTGAGATTATTTCGTCTCGCCAGGGCATTGAGATCACCAACTCGTCGGTGCCGACCTCGGCGATCCTGAGCCCGAGCCAGCGGTGGAAAGGCGCAAGCAACAGCAGCTCCCCCAGTTCCTCAAGCCCAGGGGCGACCCGTGGGGCGTTCATGACTTCATCTCCATTTCATGGGTGCTGAGCAAAAACTCCACAATTGACTTGCCAAACGCGTCATTCTCGTCGCCCACCACCATATGGGTCGCATTCGCGATGTCGCTATATGCCATATGCGGGACCAATCTTCGGAAATGCTTGACGGCTTCCAGCGAAACTAGGTCGCTCGACCCACCGCGGATCAGATGCACAGGCAAGGCTAAACTGGCAGCGGCGGCGCTCAGTTCGCTGCGGCCATTGTCGCTTGAGACACCGCCTTGCCGCGTAACTCCTTCGATGAAGGTCGGGTCCCAATGCCAATAGAAGCGCCCATCGTCCTTGCGGCGCAGATAGTGGGCGAGCCCAGGCGAGGCCTTCCGGCTAGGCCGATGGGGCAGATAGTCGGAAATGACCTCAGCGGCCTCCTCCACCGACGCAAACCCTTCGCGCGCATGGGCCGCCATGAAACCGACCACGCGGGCAACGCCGCTCGGTTCCATCTGCGGCGTGACGTCGACCAAGGTAAGCGATCCAAAACTCCCCGGTGCGCGGTTTCCCTCCGCAATGATCCCAGCCAGCCCCCCAAGCGATGCGCCGATCATCGCCGGCTTTCTTCGCATCGCCGCAGCGATCTCAACGAGATCGGCCGCGAAATCGGAAATGTCATAAGCCCCATCACTGGCCCAAGCGCTCTCGCCGTGCCCGCGCATATCGACGGCGATCGTCCGAAAACCGTGGCTCGCGAGTTGACGGGTCACCGACTTCCACGCCCGGCGGGTCTGGCCGCCGCCGTGCGCCAAAATCACCGGAAAGCCCAGTTCCGGTCCATCGATCGACGCCGCGATTGCATGGCCCGCTTTTCCCGCAAGCGTGATCGTCCGATCATACATTCAGGCATCATACTGTATCATATCTTACAGTAAAGCATGTTCATATGCCGATAGTGGCTTTACAGTTTCAGCCGATGGTCGACTTTCGCAGCACCAGCGATGCTTCTCTCGGGAAAAGTCTTCTGACGGACTCAGACGAGTTTGTCTTTGTCATCGAAGAAGTGCCACGCAAACTTCGCCGCTTGTTCGACGCCTCAATGGCGCGCTTCGGATTGACCCGAACCCAGTGGCGCGCGCTCGTCTATATTTATCGGACCCCGGGCATTACCCAGACCGATCTCGCCAAATGCTCGAACTGGAGCGTGCCAGCGTTGGCCATGTTGTCGACCAGCTGGAAAGAATGACGCTCGCGGAACGGCGCGCTGCCAAGGGCGACCGGCGCGTCTGGGAGCTTCATCTCTTACCCCGAGCGATCGAAATCCTGCCCCAGCTGCGCGCCGAAGCCGACATGATCTACGCGCGGCTGCTCCATATGATTTCACCGACTGAAATACGCGCGGTCCGCGCATTGCTGACGAAAATGTCAGGCAATCTCGAAAGCGGATCGGAAGACATGCCTCCTCGATAGAAGCATTGAAAGATTTGAAATGGCCGACGCCATTCATCGTCAGCAAGCCGATTTCCCCAATTGGCGCCGCTCGCGTTTGCGGCGGCGCACCGCCGCCGTTCTGCCCCCTCTGCACCAAATCGCCAGCACTGACGACTAACGAATTGCGAATATGGCGGCAGGGAGCCCTACCTAACCTCTTGTCGTGTCAGCAAAATCGTCCGACCGAGCCGGCGATCTTTCGGCGGTGAGGGCTCTTCCTCGAGGCAGACCGCTCTTGGCTTCGCATGCCAACGCCAATTGACCGACGAGCCATTTTGTGCAACGTGTTGTCTACTAGGAAACGAATCTCTGCTTGGAGACCGACATGGCTCAACCCGAGCGCTTCATGCGAGGACAGAGTGCCGGTGGCTGCGCTTGTGGCGACGGGCCGGTCTTTGA
Organism: Sphingopyxis sp. DBS4; assembly: GCF_024628865.1. Taxonomy (NCBI): domain Bacteria; kingdom Pseudomonadati; phylum Pseudomonadota; class Alphaproteobacteria; order Sphingomonadales; family Sphingopyxidaceae; genus Sphingopyxis; species Sphingopyxis sp. DBS4. The sequence continues at coordinate 3,207,667 of NZ_CP102384.1, read as the reverse complement.
AGTGAGGCTGGGCGCCGACGGTCAGCCTCTGGCATTCGCCGACGCCTATCCCAACGCGCTTCCAATCCTGAAGAGGCTCGCACGCGGTCGGGTACCGAACAAGCTAGTGCTTCCCCTTTCGGCGGATCGCCCGACACGACACGTCTGATATCGGGGCAGCGGGGACTACCAGATCGCTCTCGACGGGCTCGCCGAAGCCGGCCGCTCTTTGCCTCGGGCCCTGCGCGTTGAAGGATCGAACGTTCGCGACGAGCGGGCGATAACAACCCTATGCTGCCAGGTGCCGCTCAGCACATCGCCCCGGTCATGACGACACCCCTCTCGGGACTCGCGATAAGGCTTGCCCCGAATCAAAACAAACAGTACAGACTGACTGATCATTGGATTTGAGGTGGCAAATGCTGGAGCAGCTACGGTTCGTACGGATCCCGGTTCAGTCGCTTAGCGAAGCCACGCGGCTCGCCGTTGATACCGTCGGCCTGCAGCACAGCGAACGGTTGCCGGAAGCCGAACGGTTCCGTTCTGACTCTCGGTCCTATTGCCTGGAGTTCGACGGTTCCGGGAGCAGCCTCCGGCCCAGCGTGGCGGTGTCGCTGAGAACCGTCGAGCAGCTGCAGGAAGTCTCCGGGAAACTCAGGGAGCGAAATTGGGATGTCGAGGCGATCCCTCACGATCTGTGTCGAAGCCGCCGCTATCACGCGGGGCTCGCCTGTCGCGACCTAAGCGGCAATCTCATCGAGCTGGTCGTTCGGGCCGAGGAGAGCGGCGAGCGATATTTTCCATCGCGCGATGCGGGAATTGTCGGCCTGTCACACGTGATCCTCGGCAGCCGGGACCCGGCGTCTGACGCCGCTGTGTGGGTGGACATCCTCGGAGCGCGGATCACCGATCGGGTGGGCGACGCAATCTACCTCGGCTGGGACGATCAGCATCACAGGATCATGATTGTGCCGAGCAAGCGCGAGAGCTTCCTCGTCGTGGGGTTTGAGGTCGAGAGCATCGACGCCGTGATGCAGTCGAAATATTTTCTCCTTGACCGGCAGGTCGGCATTGTCCGCGGCCCAGGCAAGGAACCCGCGAGCGGTGAAGTGTTTCTGACCTTCAGCGGGCCCTCGCCCGACAGCTATTTCACCTATTCGACCCGATCGGATCCGTCGCCCGTCGGACGCCGGCCACGGCAGTTTGCCGATTCTCCCGCCTCGCTATGCAGTTGGGGTTCGACCTCCAACCTCGAAGAATTGGGAGGAACGTTGCCATGACCATCAACATCATTGACATCGCTTATACTCGTCTCAAGACACCGGATGTCGCGGCCGCTACCGATTTCGCCACGCGAATACTTGGCCTGGAGCCTGTCGATCGCGCGGTTGATCGCCTGTCGTTTCGCTCCGATAGTCGCATGAGCACGATGAGCTACGAGATCGGCGACCCATCCGAAACGATTGTCGGCTTCGAATTGGCGAATGGGGAGGATCTCCTCAATGCGGCGAAAACGCTCGAAGCATTAGGGTATGAGGTGTGCTACGGTTCGCATGAGGAACGCGAGCAGCGGCACGTTTCCGAATTCATAGCCTTTCGTGACCCCAGCGGGGGACGCATCGAATTCGCGGTTTCGCCGCAGATCGGTGGCAATGGCGCGCAGCTGTCTCGCGACGCGGGAATTACGGGTTTCAGTCACGTCGGTCTGTTCAGCCGGGATCCCGGTCGCGATGAGCATTTCTGGACCCAAATATGCAATGCACGCGTCAGTGACCGGGTAGGCGAGCTCCCGCTGCTCCGTCTGAGCCAGATTCACCACAGCATCGCGCTCGTCCCCGCAGACCGGTGCGGTATCCAGCACATCAACCACCAGGTTCAGTCGATCGACGATGTGCAGCGCAGCTACGCGCTGCTTAGCCAGCATAAGGTTCCCATCGTCTTCGGACCCGGCCGGCATCCGACTTCGGGCGCGCGGTTCGTATATTTCGAGGGTCCCGACGGGATGGTCTTTGAATATTCCGTCGGCGTGCGCGAGGTCGACGAAGAGACCTACAGGGAACGCCAGTTCGGCTTTGAACCGAAGAGCTTCTGCATGTGGGGCGCAACCCCGAAAATCAAGGAGTTGTCCACATAGACTTGGGCCCCGGTGGGCAGCGGGCATGGGATGAATGTGACCGCATCGCGAGGTGACGCGGGCGGCGAAATAGCAAAGAGAAAGGATGGGAGATGACGGTTCCGGAGGCTTATCTTCAAGACATTGTCTGGCCGGCAAATTTTAACGAAATCCCCAAGGAGATTTTCGTCCGGCAAGACCTCTACCAAGCCGAGATCGACCGGATTTTCCGTGGAGCCGAGTGGCATCCCGTTGCGCACGAAAGCGAAGTGCCGCACCCGGGGGACTTCAAAACCTGCAATCTTGCGGACGTCCCCCTGCTCATCATCCGCGGCGACGACGGACGGGTCAGGGCATTCTTCAACGCCTGCTCACATCGCAGCACCCAGATCGAGGTAAAGCCTTCGGGCAATCGAGCCGAATTCGAATGCCCCTATCATCGGTGGCTGTTCAACAAAGAGGGCGAGTTGGTCGGCTGCCCCAATCAGCGCGAATTCATCCCCGGTTTCGACAAGAAAGACTATCCGCTGACCCAGCCGCGGCAGGAATCGGTCGGCGGCCTCCTGTTCGTGACGCTGTCGCCGGACACCGAAAGCCTCGACGACTTCCTGCAGGAAGCGAAAGGGTCGTTGCTGGACATCATGGCCGGTGACGGACGCCTCAAGCTGATTGGCTATCATCGGGTCCGGTATCTGACCAACTGGAAAGCCTATAGCGACAACGACGGCTATCATCCGCCGCTCCTGCACCAGGCGTTCACGATGCTCAACTGGCAGGGCGGCGCAGGCCGCCAGTATGCGACTACCGGACGTGGCCATTATTGCATCGAAACCGAGTTGACCGTTCCCCAGCCCACGAGCGTAATCCGCGATGCTTCGGTCATCGAGTTTCGCGACGAGGGGCGGCCGAAAAACGCCAGCGTGCTCGCTCTCTTTCCGATGCTCGTCGCCTCAAATTACCTGAACGTCATCAGCATCCGTTTCGCTACGCCTGTCGCAATCGACGAGGTGGAAGTCACCTACGCCTATTTCGCGCATCAGGACGACGATGACGCGATGGTCTTGCACCGAATAAGGCAAAGCTCCAACGCGATCGGCCCGTCCGGCCTGATCAGTATGGAAGACGCCTCGGTTTTCCACCGGGTCCAGATCGGCAATCGCACCCCCGGCAAGGCCATCTTCCAAAAAGGCGTCACCGATCCATCCCGGCTCGGGTTCGAATTCCGTCAGAACGACGAGAGCGGCAATCTTCCGCACTGGGAATATTATCGCGCCGCCATGGGCTTCCGGAGGAGGGAGGCATGACGCGCTTGACGCTCGACGAGCTCGCGCGGCTCGATGAACTCCAGTCGGCATATATGTCGGCACTGGACGGGAAGAAAATGCGGTCGTGGCTCGACACGTTCGAAGATGATCCGAGCGCGAGTTACATCTGCATCGCGCGCAACGATGTCGAGAGCGGCCTGCGCGTGGCGATGATGCTCGACGACTGCCGCGACAGGTTAATCGATCGCTGCACCTTCATCGAAGACATATGGGCGGGTACATTCCAGGACTATCGTACCCGGCATTTCGTTCAGCGCGTGCACGCCAGCCGCCGCGCGGATGGTCTCGTCGACATGGTCTCGAACTTCTCCGTGATCTTTACCCCCGACGATACCGGGCTGCCGCAGCAGCTGGCCGCCGGGACCTACGAGGACATTATTCGAATGGAAGACGATCAATGTCGCTTTCTGTCGCGGAACGCGGTGACCGACAACGCGGTCGTGCCGCGGTATCTGGTGTTTCCTTTGTGAGCGGTGACAGAATAACCTTATAAATCAATTACTAAATAATCGGGAGGGAGACCGAAAATGAAAGGCCTTTTTGCATCCAAAGCGCTGCTGATGATGACGGCAGCCGTGACCGCCGCGCCATCCATGGCGCAAACGGCGCCCGTTGGCGGTTTGTCCGCGCCCAGCCCGTCGGCCCCAGCCGAGGATCAGGATCAAACCTCGACGCAGAGCGGCCTCGTAGATATCGTCGTGACCGCGACGCGCCGGGAACAGAAGTTGCAGGATGTGCCGGTCGCGGTGACCGCCGTGACTTCGGAATCGCTTGGCCGTTCGGGTGCGGCCGACATCCGGAATCTCACTCAGGTCGTGCCCGGCTTCTTCGGTGGCCGCGCTGCGGGCGTGTTCCTGCCCGTTATCCGCGGGGTGGGGTCGAGCAGTATTTCGGTCGGGGACGAGTCAAACGTAGCAACCTATGTCGATGGAATCTACCAGGGAGACCCATTTTCCACCTGGACCGATCTCGTCAAGGTCGACCGCGTCGAGGTCCTGCGCGGGCCGCAGGGGACAATATTCGGTCGGAACGCGACGGGCGGGTTGATCAATGTCATTACGCCTGATCCCAGTTTCGACTTCAGCGGCATGGTTTCGGCGCGCGCGGCCGCCCTCGAGACGGGCGACGGAGACTATAATGTGCGCGGCTATCTGACTGGTGGCCTGTCCGATACGATTGCAGCCGATATCGCCGGAATTTACCGCAAAACGGACAGTTTTGTCGACGATCTCGTGCGCGGTGGGAAAGCTGGCGGCTATCAGGTTGTCGATGTCCGCAGCAAGCTGATGTACCGCGGCGAGAACGGAAACAAGATCGTCCTCACGGGAGAATATTTCGATCGCAAGGGCTCGGAGAATGTCTACCAGCCCTATGAGAATAACACGGCAGGTCGAGCCTTTCCCGGCGCGATCCTCCCGTTGAAACCCTGGCAGCTGTCCGCCGATCTGCGCCCCTCGCTCGCCACCCGGCGATACAGTGTCGCCTTGCAGACACGCTTCGATCTAGGCGGGGTCAATCTGGAGACGACCGGGGCATATGCCTCCAACCGAACCTCTCAGGCGACGGATTCGGATTCGTCGAATATCTTGCTCGCGACTTTTGTGGCCCCCAAAATCGCATCGGAATATTATAGTCAGGAAGTGCGCCTGCTCTCGTCCGGCTCCGGGCCGCTTCAATGGATCGCTGGTTTATATGCCTTCCACCTCTCCGGCGACGCCAACTTCATTCTGAGCAGTCGCGCTGATCCGAGCCAGCCACTGCTCGTGCGCACATTCGACCCCGTCCTGAAGACGACCTCCTATGCCGGATTCGCCGAGGCGACGCTTGAGGTCGTCCCGCGCCTGTTCGTGACGGGCGGCATTCGCTACACCCATGAGAAAAGAAGTTTCGATCAGATCGTAAACGGCGTCGCCCTTTTTCCGCAGACAGCGGAAAAATCCTTTAACAGGGTCACGTATAAAGGCACGGTCCGGTTCGAAATCGGACCGGACACGAATATCTACGCGACCTACAGCACCGGCTTCAAAAGCGGTGTGTTCAACATGACTGGCGTGTCGCCTCTCGCGGTCGATCCCGAGACGCTCAAAGCCCTCGAAGGCGGTATCAAGTCTGACATCACGCCCTGGCTGCGCGCCAATCTCGCCTTGTATCGTTATGATTATAAGGATTTGCAGGTCACTGCCCGCGATCCGTTGGGTCCCGGTTATGTCCTGCAGAACGCCGCGAACGCCACTCTTTACGGCGGCGAACTCGAAACCACTTTGGCGCCAACCGATCATTTCCGGGTCAACGCGGCGGTCGCCTACGCCCATGCGGAATATGACGATTTTCCGCTCGCGCAAGTTTTCATTCCCCGGCCAACGGGAGGCAATATCGTGTCGCAAGCGGATGTGTCGGGCAACCGCCTACCGCGGGCACCTCGCTGGACCTTTAACATCGCTCCAAGTCTCGACGTACCGCTCGCATCGGGAATGTTGAACATCAACGGCACCCTGTTCCGCAGTTCGGTCGTCTATTTCGACTTCCTGAATTCCGTGAAGCAGGATCCCTATACGGCGATCAACAGCGAAATTTCGTGGCGAACGGATGACGAAAAGTTTCGGTTCTCGATCTGGGCGACGAATTTGACCAATGAGAAGATCATCCAGGAAGTTCGGCCCGGCGCGCTTGGCACCGATCTCAGGTACGAGCTGCCCCGGCGTATCGGCGCCGGCGTCGAAGTGAAATTCTGATGCGATCGCCGGTCATAGGCTGGCTCGCCCCTCAAGGATTGAGAGCATAGATGGCAATTCCAGATCAGTACGACCTTTACTATGATGGCGGGTGGCATGCACCGACGGCGGGCGGGTACAGTCCCTCGCACAATCCGGCCAACGGCTCGCTCATCGCACATGTCGCGCAGGCAGAAAGCGAGGATGTCGACCGGGCAGTCCTCGCTGCCGCCGTCGGATCCAGGGTCTGGCGCGATGTGCCACCCCTCGAACGTGCCCGGCTGCTGCGCGAAGTAGCGGCAGTCATTCGCCAGAATGCAAAGGAATTGGCGCAACTCGATGCTCTCGATTGCGGCAACCCGGTCCGTGAACTGGCGGCCGACTCCCATGTGGCAGCCGCGCTCATCGACTATTTCTCCGGGCTGGTGACGGAGATGAAAGGTGCTTCGGTCCCCGTCGGACCAGATGCGGTCAACTTCTCCGTCAGGCAGCCATTTGGCGTCGTCGCCCGCATTCTGGCCTTCAATCATCCGTTTCTGTTCTGCGCCGGCAAGGTTGCCGCTCCCCTTGCAGCCGGCAATGCGGTAATCGTCAAGCCATCCGAACAGGCTCCCCTGTCAGCACTCCGCTTCGCCGAGCTGATCGACGGCTTGTTGCCGTCGGGTACGTTCAGCGTCCTTACGGGAGGAGCCGAAACGGGGGCGGCGTTAGCGGCCCACCCCAAGGTGGCGATGATCAGCTTGGTGGGGAGCGCGGCTGCAGGTCGCGCTCTGATGCGCGAGGCCAGTCCAACGCTCAAGCCAGTCTTGCTCGAACTTGGCGGCAAGAATGCCCTGATAGCCTATGGCGATGCCGATCCCGCCGAAGTAGCAAAAGCCTTGATCCAGGGCATGAATTTTGCGTGGTGCGGCCAATCATGCGGGTCGACGAGCCGGGCGTTCATACATGAGGACATCTACGACGCGGTTCTGGCTCGTATCGAGGAGGAAGCCCAGCGGTTTCAGCCGGGCGATCCGTCCAACGAGGCGACTTCGATGGGCGCGATCATCAGCGCGAAACAGCATGAGCGCATAGTCGGATTCATCGATAGCGCCCAGGCGGAAGGCGCTCGACTGATATGCGGCGGGGGGCCACCGGCCGACCAAGCTCTTGCGCGCGGCCTGTACATCGAGCCGACAGTGTTTGCCGACGTTACCCCTGACATGCGCTTGGCCCGCGAAGAGGTTTTCGGGCCGGTGCTCGGAATCCTGCGATGGTCCGACGAGCCGACGATGATCGAGGTCGTCAACGAACTGGAGTATGGATTGACCTGCTCAATCTGGACACGAGATCTCGAACGCGCGCACCGCACCGCCATGGCCGTCGACGTAGGCTATGTCTGGATCAACGAGACCTCACGCCACATTCTTGGAGCCCCCTTCGGCGGAATGAAACAGTCGGGCATCGGCCGTGAGGAATGCCTCGGCGAACTGCTGGCGTTCACCCAGGAGAAAAATATCTTCATCTCGTTGGGATCGGGCAACCGGTGACGGGCGGGGGCGCGCCTCCTGTGCTGCAACCGGCGCTCGGCACAGCACGCACGCCGCCTGGCGAGGGCGAAGCCGCGCTGGCTGTGGCGGGGGCGGCTTTCCGCCGCCGCATCGCCATGTTTTTCCTGACCTTTGCTCTCACACTCAACTTTGTTGACCGGCAGATCGTCAACATTCTAGCCGAACCGATCCGGGAAGAGTTGCAGCTGGCGGACTGGCAAATCGGGCTGATGTCGGGCCTTGCCTTTGCCTTGCTTTATAGCGTCGCCGGAATCCCGCTCGCGCGCTGGGCGGATCGCGGCAACCGGCCAAAGATCATGGCATTTTCCGTTCTCGTCTGGAGCGGGTTCACCATCGCCTGCAGCCTCGCGCGAAGCTTTCCCCAACTTTTGGTGGGGCGTGTCGGAGTGGGGATTGGCGAGGCCGGCCTGACACCTGCCGCAAATTCGCTCATCGTCGATTATTACCCACCCGAGCGGCGCGCGTCGGCGCTTTCGCTCTACTATCTTGGCGTGCCGTTGGGAACGTTGGCGGGGATGGCATTGGGAGGGCTGGTTGCCGATGCCTATGGCTGGCGCACCGCCTTTCTGGTGGCCGGCATACCAGGTGTCGTCCTTGCCCCCTTTTTGCTGCTGGTTTTGCGCGAACCGCGCAAGGCGCACGCCGCTCTGTTGCGAACGGCGCCGCCGGGCGCTCTCGCGGCGGTAAAGACGCTTTGGGCGGTTCGCACCTACCGGCTCATCGTGATCGCGACTGCGCTGCAAGCCGCGGTAGGATATGGCTTCGGACCTTTCATCGCATCTTTTTTTATCCGCAATCATGGCCCGGAGATCGTCGCCATGGCCACCCAGGCCGGGATGGGGGTTTCGGGGTTCCTGGGCCTGACGCTCGGTCTTTCCACAGGTCTCGCAGGCGCCGCCGGCGTGTGGCTCGGTGGGTTGCTGGCCGATCGGTTCGGCCGGAGCGACGTCCGAGCCTATGTAACCATCCCTGCGTTTGCGTCGCTGGCGGCCCTTCCCTGTTATGCCGTCATCTTCAGCATCGACAGTGGCGCGCTGGCGCTTGCGGGCCTTGCGCTTCCCAACATGCTAGGGGCCATGTGGATGGGCCCGGTCCACAGTACCCAGCAAAGCGTCTCACCGCCGGAGATCCGTGGCGGCGCGACCGCCCTCTTCCTTCTGGTCTTGAACCTGGTCGGCGTGGGTTTGGGACCGCTGTTCGTCGGGACGGCCAGCGACGCGATCTCGTGGCAGTTCGATCAAGATTCCGGCAGGAGTTTGCGTGCCGCCCTCATCCTTACAAGCCTGGTCGCACCATTCTCCGCATTTCTTTTCTGGCGCGCGCGGTCGTCGATCGGGCGCGACATGACCAGGTGGAAGGCCGTCAATCCAGTGTGACACAAATTGTTCATCATCATTGTCTGGAGAATGAAATTGTCAGCGGAAAATCATCTAGCAATGGGCGCCGGCGGCACCTTGCCGGCCGGCAAGGGCGATCGCGCGCCGTCAGGACCGCACCGCATGCCGGACCGCCTCGACATACGCGGCCGCGACTATGACGCGGCAGGCCTGCGATCGCTTGTGGCACCGGGCTGGATTCATTCGGCGGTGTATACCGACGCGAAGATTTTCGATCTTGAACTCGAGCGGATTTTCCACACCGGTTGGCTGTTCATCGGCCATGAGAGCGAGATTGCAAAAACGGGCGAGTTCAAGCGTCGGCAGATGGGCCGTCAACCGGTCATTTTTGTTCGCGGCCAGGATGGCGAGATCCGCGTTTTCCTGAACCGCTGCCGACACAGGGGCGCAATCGTCTGCGAGGTGGACGAAGGCAGGGACAGCTTTTTCCGCTGCTGGTATCACGGCTGGACCTATTCCAATGCTGGCGAACTGGTCAGCGTTTCCGGGCCCGACGGCTATGGGCCGAGTTTCGACGCGAGCGAAAACGGTCTCACGCCGGTGCCGCGGGTCGAAAATTATCGCGGCTTCATATTCGCGGCTTTGAGCGAAAAGGTCCTTCCGCTCGAGGACTATCTCGGCAACGCAGCCAAGGTGATCGACATCCTGGTCGACGCGGCACCGGGCGGAGAGTTGAGCGTGCGAGCCGGATCCAACCGGACGATCTATAAAGGAAATTGGAAGCAGGTCGGGATGGATGGATATCATCCGTTGTTCGTCCATGCCTCGGTGCTGGCGACATGGGAACGACACACCGATTCGGGTCACAGCCTCGGTGCCACGCACAGTGCGAACCCCTTCGACTTCGACGGAATCTCGGAAACGCGCGACTTCGGTCATGGCCACACGATGCTCGATTTCCGTAAGCATCGGCTCAAGCACTCGGGAAAATATCGCGCGCTTCTGGAAAACACGCCGGGAGGGGCAGACTATATCGACGCGCTCTATGCAGAGCATGATGTTGCCTGGGCGGACATGCTGCTTGCCATGGCGGGCGATCCTCACGTCGGCGTTTTTCCAAACCTGCAACTGATCAACAACCAGATCCGGATCGTTAATCCCCTGTCTGTCGACGAGACCGAGGTCGTGATGTTCCCTGTGCTGTTCTCCAACGTCAGCACCGAAATCAATGCGCTGCGACTTCGCCAGCATGAATCCTTTTATGGACCCGCAGGATCCGGATCGACAGACGACGCCGAGATTTTCGAGCGGGTGCAACTCGGCCTGGAGGCTAATCTCGATCCGTGGATCAATATATCGCGCGGGATGGAGCGCGAGTGGGTTGATGAAGATGGGACGATCGTCGGCCATGTTTCCGACGAGGTTCCGCAGCGCGCTCAGATCCGGCAATGGCTGGCGATGATGGCCGAAGAATCGCCCGATGGGAGGCGTTAGGATGAACATGGTAGCAGCAGATCTTTGCGATTTCACCGTCTTCTCGGAATTGAAGGAGAGCCGGGCAATCCTGCCCGGGAGCGACATTTTCGGCAAAATCGAAGCATTTTTGTATTTTGAGGCCGAATTGATGGACAGCCACGCCTATGACGATTGGCTCGCGCTCTGGGAGCCGGGCGGCCTCTACTGGGTTCCCTCCAATCAGGCCGACCTCGACCCCGATCGGTCCGTCTCGATCATCTACGAGCATTATGACCAGATCTCGGATCGAATATTCCGCCTGAAGGATAAGCGGATGCATTCGCAAAGTCCGAAGTCGCGTCTGATCCGCATCGTCTCGAACATTACGGTCGCCGCATCCGGCGGATCCGATGTCCTTGTCAGTTCAAACTTCATCCTGGGCGAGGCGCGCTCCGGTCAGCATCAATCCTTGTTCGCGCGCGCGACCCACCTCCTGAAACAGGGGGCCGATGGCTTCAAAATCTTGGGCAAGAAGGTCTATCTGATCAACAATGATGCGCCCATGCGCAATGTGACCTTCCTGCTATGAGAGGTGCAGGCGAAGGAGCGGGCAAGCCGCGCCGTGAGCAGCCACTCATCGCTACCGTCATTGGCGATCCGGCGGGTATCGGTCCAGAGGTCTGTGTCAAGGCACTCGCCGCCGGCAACCACGCGGCGCGGCACCTATTGATCGGAAGCATCGACGCTGTCCGGTTCGCGGCCGCGGCGAGCGGGATTAGCCCTCCCATCTACCAGGTGGAAACGCCGGATGAGGTGTCCGGTGCGGTTGGCGAAATCGCCGTTCTCGACCACGGCTCGCTGGCGAGGGGGGCATGGGATATCGGACAGTCGGGCGCCGCTTCGGGCCGGGCGGTGATAGAATGGATCCGCTTGGCCGAGCAATTGGCTCGCAATGGAGAGATCGATGGCTGGATCATGGCCCCGGTCGACTCGCAATCACTCAAGGCGTCTGGCGAAATATCGTCGATCGACGATCTTCAGCCGACTGGAACCTATCTATTGCGAGTCAGCCCCTCGTTGCGGATCGTCCCAATCACCGAGCATATCAGCATCGCCGAGGTCCCGGGCACTGTCTCTGCCGCGGCGGTGTCGTCGCTGATCGGTCTCGTTGACGAGACTTTCAGGCGTTGGGGCGTCAATGCCCCCAGGATCGGCGTCGCCGGCCTGAATCCGCACGCGATGGGAACTGAAGAAGTGCGCGAGATCGCGCCGGCGGTCGAACGGGAGCGCGCGGCGGGGCGCCGCGTCGAGGGGCCGGTGTCGCCCGATTCGATATTTCGTCTTGCCATGGAGGGGCGATACGACGTCGTTGTCTCAATGTATCATGACCAGGGCCAGATTGCGCTCAAGACGGCTGCCTTCGAAGGCGCGTGCACCATCTATATCGGCCTCGATTATGTTCATCTGACCGTACCGCACGGATCTGCCATGGAAATTGCGGGACAGGGCATCGCCCAGCACGCCAGCATGGCCTCCGCGATGAAGATGGCCGAATCACTCTGCTTCGGGAGAGGGTTTTATGCCGGCGACGATTGACCCCGGACTTCAGATGCAGGTGCGCATGGCGGCGCGCGGCCTGGCGCACGCCGGGCTCGTGCACGCGTTCGGCCATTGCAGTGCGCGCATCGATGCGCGGCACTTTCTTGTCTGTGCCGCAATGCCCATGGGGCTTATCAAGGACGAACCCGGTACTATTGTCTCGGTCGATGGCGCCCTTCCCCAAAAAGTGCTTGGCGAAGTGCGCGCGCACCAGGCGATTTATGCCGCGCGGTCCGATGTCGGCGGCATTTGTCGCATCATGCCCGCCGCCACCATGTCGTTGTCGACGCTCGGGATCACACCGGCGGCGCGGCACGGCCTAGGCGCCTATTTCGCTCCCCGGCCGCCGCTTTGGGACGATCCCAGGCTCCTGCGCGACGACGCTTCAGCGAGAAATCTTGCAATTGCCCTTGGCGAGGCTCGTGCGATCGTCATGCGAGGAAACGGAGCGATTACGGTCGGGCAAGATCTGAAGGAAGCTGCGACTTTTGCCTTCTTCCTCGAAGACGCCGCGCGGGTAGAGCGCGACGTGCGCTCGATGGGGTTCGGCCCTCAACACGGGCTTCTCGATGAAGACGAGATACGCGCGCGCCAGACCCTGGCCGGCGGCGTCGTTGAGCGGATGTGGAGTTGGCTGACGGCGATGGACGTGACCGAAGGTCGAGGAGCAAGCGGCGGATGACGTCAGGCGCGGTGCTCGCATATGCCCCGTTGCCTCGCCCGAATACCAGCAAGAAAGAGGAAACGATATGACCGACATGACCAAGACAGACACCTTCGCGGGGCGCGTCGCGCTCATCACGGGCGCGGGACAAGGAATCGGGCGGGTTTTCGCCAAAGGCTTCGCGCGCGCCGGTGCGAAAATCGCCATCGTCGAACTGAACGAAGACAGCGGACGGTCGGTAGCGGCCGAGGTCGAAGCGGAATGTGGCGCCGGCACCGTTATCGCCATTCGGGCCGATGTGGCCGATCCGGCAGCCGTCGACGCCGCCATAGCGGAGACATTGGAGGCCTTTGGCCGCATTGACGTCGCCATCAACAATGCGGCGATCTTCTCGACGCTGAAAATGCGGCCCTTCGAGGAAATCCCGTTTGACGAGTGGAGACAGGTCATGCGCGTGAACGTCGATGGCGTAATGCTGGTGTCCAAGGCGTGCGCGCCGGTAATGCGAGGTAATCGTCATGGGCGCATCATCAACATCTCGTCCGGGGTGGTGACTATGGGCCGACCGCACTATTTACATTATGTGGCTTCCAAAGCGGCGGTGGTCGGTATGACGCGCGCCATGGCGCGTGAACTCGGCGCCGACGGGATCACGGTGAATGCGCTGCTTCCGGGCGCAACCTTCACGGAGATCGAGCGCGAGACGGTGACGCCCGCGCAAAAGACCCAGATATTGAACATGCAGTGCATCAAGCGCCACGAGACCGCAGACGACTTGCTCGCCGCAGCGCTTTACCTCGCGTCCGACGGCGCAGAATTTGTGACGGGCCAGTCGATAGCCGTCGATGGCGGTACGACGTTTCGCTGAACAGGCCCGCAACGAGGCGGGCGGAATGGCCAGCCGGGTGCGGACGGCATCCTGTTGCATCTCGCAGCTATGACTTTGACAAGCCCGATAGGAAAGCTATGCCATCTGTACGTTCGGCCGCATGAGGGTCTCGGCAAGAGGTGTAGCAGACGCAGTGGCGGACATTTCCCCAGCTCACGACAATTCGCACAAGCCACAAGGCGAACGCAGTAGAAAGATGCGGGCTCGAATCCTTTCGGCCGCTATCAATCTGTTGCGCGAGAAAGGTTATTCGGCGTTTCGCGTCGCAGACGTTGCCGAAAGCGCAGGCGTCTCTCGCGGAGCGCAGCTTCACCATTTTCCGACAAAGGACCAACTAGTCGCCGCCTGCCTGGAGCAGGTTTTTTCGGCAGCCCTCGAGAAGGCGACCGTTGCCGCGGGTAAGGCTATCGAAGATGACGGCCTCCTCGAGGCTGCATGCGACGATGCAGAGGCATTCTTCTACGGTGAAGATTTTTTGATCGCGCTCGACCTCGTCATCTCGGGAAACAAGCTTCGGGCCCTCGCCGACGATGTTCGCGGTATGTCGCAGCAACGACGCGTCGGGGCCGAGCAAGTCTGGGTCAGCCGTTTTGCCAAGACCGGCCTGTCTCCGTCTGACGCCGAAGACATATTGTGGCTGCTGTGGAGCGTGCTCCGCGGATTGGCGGTGCGAGCCCAGATCGGAAAGGACCCCGAGCGGGCAAGGCGCGTCACCGAGCTGACAATTGCCTTGCTGTCCGGCTATGCGCAGTCGCTGCGGGAGCGGAACGACGGGACGGGCGGCCCAGACGCTATTGGTTGAAGCTTGCGATGACAAGCTTCTCGCCGCGCAGTGATTGCTGCCGAACCATCGGGTCCCGTTCCCTCAAGCCGCGTAGACATTACCATAGCGTTCGCGCAGTTGCTTCTTGTCGATTTTCCCTGTTGCCGTAAGTGGCACCGCGCCGACGAGGATGCGATCGGGCAGCTGCCATTTCGCGAATTCCGCGGATAGGGTTGATAGAATTTCCTTTTCGTCGGGAAGGATTCCATCATGAGGCTCGACGATCAAGAGCGGGCGCTCTTCCCATTTAGGGTGCGGAATGCCGACGACCGCGGCGATCTTGACCCCGCTGCACCCAGCGGCAACATTCTCAAGGTCGATTGAGCTGATCCACTCTCCTCCCGACTTGATGACATCTTTGGTGCGGTCTGTGATTCGCATGAACCCCTGGGCGTCGAGTGTCGCAACGTCGCCGGTATCGAACCACCCGTCGACATCGGTGCAATCCGCCGGCTGACGAAAATAGCGCTGAACCACCCACGGACCCCGCACCTGTAGCGCGCCTGCCGTCGCCCCATCGTGGGGGCAGGGGTGCCCGTCTTCGCCCAAGATGCGCATCTCGACGCCGAACTGGAGCCGTCCCTGCCGCGTCCACAATATATCCTGCATCGCTGCCTCGCCGAGGTCCGCGACGGCCGGCGTCGGTGTTGCGATCACACCGAGCGGGCAGGTCTCGGTCATTCCCCAGAGCTGAAGGACATCGACATCATGGTCGGCCTTGAAGCTTTCTGCCATCGCGCGAGGTACGGCGGAGCCCCCGATCATAATCCGCTTGAGCGTTCCCGTGTCGCCGCCGGTTGCCTCGAGGTGGGCGAGATACATGGTCCAGATCGTGGGCACCCCACCGGTAAAAGAAACCGCCTCCCCTCGGATTAGGGCCTGGAGGCTAGGACCGTCCATGCGGTCGCCAGGAAGAACGAGCTTGGCGCCGCAGAGCGGCGCCACGAACGGAAGGCCCCAGGCGGTGGCGTGATAGAGCGAGGAGCAAGGCATCACGCAATCGAACGACGTGAGGCCGAACGCGCTCGCCAAGCCCGCTCCCATCGCATGCAGAACGACTGCCCGGTGGCTGTAGAGAACCCCCTTGGGATCGCCTGTGGTCCCCGAGGTGTAACAAAGAAACGCCCCGGAATTTTCATCGATTTCGGGCCAGGTGATCGAGACCGGTGCCGACGCGAGCAAGGGCTCATAGGCCAGCGCCCCGAACCCCTCGCCGATGCCGACGCCTTCGTCGGACAGTACGATGTATTTTTCGATATGCGGGAGGCTGGGCGCAAGCCGCTCGACGAGCGCGGCGAGGTTGGGCTCGAACGCCAATATGCGACTCTCGGCATGGTTCAAGGTAAAGATCAGCTGATCGTCGGGGAGCCGGGGGTTGGCGGTGTGAAGCACTGCCCCAAGGCCCGGGACCGCGTAGAAGAGTTCCAAATGCCGGTGCGTGTTCCAGGCGAGCGACGATATCCGGTCACCGCTCCCGATCCCGGCAAGGGTGAACATGTTGGCAGCCTGCGCTACCCGGCGGGCGAGCGCTGCATAATCATAACGCCACAACCGATCGCTGCCGATTTCGCGCGACACCACTTCCCGGGTTGCGTGCGCGGCGGCGGCATATGTCAGGATCGTGCCGATCGCCAGTTGCGCAGGCTGCATTTGTCCCGTGATCGTCATGCATGCATCCTTCGACAAGTAGCAGTTGAACGGACCGTCTTTACGCGACAGCAAACAAAGTCCGCCAGCACAAGCCACCGAGGCTCATGCTGGCGGACACGGCGGCAGCCCGGCCGCACGCGATCCGCGGGATCAAGCCCTTGGACCGCGTTTGGGCGCGTCAGAACCGGAGTTCGGCGCTGACGCCCACTTTTCTTGGCTGTTCGTAAAAGCCGTCAGTTGCCTGCGCCCCGACACGAATGGTCTGGAAGACCTTTTCGTTGGTGAGGTTGGTCGCCCAGAGGCTGAATTTCCAGCGATCACCGGTTGGGGCAAAGGATATCGACGCATTGGTAAGGGTATAGCTCGGCTGGGAGAAAATATTCTGGAAGTCATAATAGAGCCGGGTCGAGTAGAAGGTGTTGACCGAGACCCCAAGGCGCCCTGCATCGAACTCATGGCCCCAATCGACCCCCAGGTTGAACGTCCACTTCGGGGCGCGGGTCATCACGTTACCCGACGCGTCCGCCGGGGCAACAGTGTTGCCTCCGTCGGGGCGCGGGAAAAAGCTCTGCGCGAGCGGAAAATCACGATAGCGCGCGTGGCTGTAGGCCGCCGAGCCGCGGATGTTGAGATCGTCAATCGGTTGGATAATCGCCTCGAACTCGCCGCCATAGATTTTGGCGCTCGCTGCGTTCTGCAGGACGTAGCTCGGACCCGACGCGTCTTTGGCCTGAACTTGCAGATCGTCGTACGTATAGTGATAAACGGCGAGGTTCGTGCGGAGCCAATTGAAGGGGTCGACCTTGATGCCGGCCTCCCATGCCTTGATGTTCTCGGGATTGACCGGATTCGGCGATGTGCCCGCCATATTGTAGACGCCGCTTTTGAATGCGGTGCCATAGCTTGCATAAATGCTTCCGTCGGGTGCGAACTGGTACCGGACTGCGCCGCGATAGTTGAACTTGTTGAACGACTTGGCGGTCTTCGGAACGACCAGATTTCCATTAACGACCTGTTCGAAGGTCCGCCGCTCGGTGGTGTACCGCGCGCCGACAGTGATGAACAGGTCGTCGACGATCTCGTAGGTTCCTTCGGCAAAGCCCGCGAACGAGCGACCCGATAGTGCGGGATCAAGGTTGAGGGTGGTCGGAGGGATTCCAGGCCCCGGCGACGTGACGAGATCCAACTCAGTATGACCGCCGAACTGGTAGAAATAGCCGCCCAGGAGCCACTGGAATCGGCCGGGGTCGGCAGACGTGAACTTGATTTCCTGGCTCCCCGATTCCGTCGCAAATGTTGCAGGGAAATTACCGAGGAAGATGTTCGAGGCGTCCGAATCGGTTTCCTGGTACCAGCGCAGATTCATGAAGCCGCTCGTCGCCTCGAGGTTGAAGCCGTCGAACTCGAGTTTTACATGCAGCGCCGCACTCCAGCGCCGTAAGTCCAGCGTAGGAATGCTGGTCAGTGACGCCTGCCAAGCGTCGGTCGGAAGTATAACGCCCGGGAAGCGACGGCCGGCCGTATTCCCATTGACCGGCTGGGGCGAATTGGTCGTGCTGTTCTGGTCGAAGAATTCGCCGGTCAGGATGACCTTGGCATTGTCGGAAGGCTGCCACAGCAGCTTGCTGCGAAAGTTGATCACTTGCTGGTCGCCGAGCGTGCCGCCGCGCACCAGATCGTCGATATAGCCGTCGTTCTTGCGATAGAGGGCGGCAAAATCGGCAGCCAATTTATCGCTAAGGCCGCCGGTGATATAGAAGCGGGCATCATAATCGCCCGCGTCCCTCCGCATGCGGCCGTAACGCAGCGACGCCTTGCCGCGCAGGTCAAAACTGGGGTCGGGGGTAATCACGTTGATCAGGCCGCCGGTGGCGTTGCGGCCAAATGTCGTGCCTTGCGGTCCGCGCAGCACTTCCACGCGCTCGACTTCGACGAGATCGATCCAGTTGGCGGCCGACTCTGGCTGGTAGACACCATCGACATAGGTGGCGATGTTTGGCTCGTCGCCGATCGAGATGCCGGTCGACCCGACGCCGCGAATGACGGGCTGGAAGACACCCATGTTGCGGCTCCCGATGAATCCGGGAACCACCTGGGTCAACGAGCGCACCGTCGAAACATCTGCCGCCGAGAGCGAATCGCCGGTGATCGCGGTCACGGCGACAGCAACGTCCTGCAGACGCTCCTCGCGGCGCGTGGCCGTCACGATGATGTCGGAGATACCCGAACTCGACTGCGCCTCGGGCTCGGGTTCGGCAGCCGGGGCCGTATCCTGGGCTTGGCCGGCCGCGCTCCAGGCCAGTGCGAAAAGTGCGATGCCGCTCGCGAGGGCGCGCCCGCTATTATAACTGTTGGTCCTCATGTCCATTCTCCCTCTCCCTGATTCTTTTTTTCAATTCGTCCGCACATGCTCTTCAAGAAAATCCAGCCGGTCGTTTCCCCAGAATATCTGGTCGTCGACAAACATAAGCGGCGCGCCGAATACGCCGCGGGCGTAAGCTTTCGACCGCGCTTCGCGATAGGCGCGCTTGCCCTCTTTCGAATCCACGAAGGCCATGACGGCATCGGCTTCGAGACCCGCCGTTGCCGCCGAGGCGCGCAATTCGTCCCGGTCTCGCGGATCGATTCCGAGGCCCCAGATGCGCCGATAGGCATCCCGCACGAAGCCTTCGGCGGCACCGTGACGGGCCGCGAAGATTGCGGCTGTGTTCCAGCCTCCGCACTCGAAGCTCGATGGAAAGGTAAGCGGCACGTCGTACCGCCGAGCCCAACGCTGCAGATCCGCGGTCAGAACCTTTATCTTCGCCGGCACCTCGCGGTTGGACGGGCCGTAATTGCCCGCCGCAATCTTTGCTTCGGGGATGTCGATGGGATGATAGGCGAGCGCCCGGCCGTGCCGACGCGCAATCTCCGGCAGACGCAACTGTGCGAGATAGCTGAACGGGCTGATGAAATCGAAGTAGAAATCAATGGTGGCGGTCATGAGACCCTCTCTTCGATTCCCACCATCTCGCGGTAATTTTGCCAGAAGCCGATGATGGCCCCTTCCGTGACAAGATGATCCGCATCATCGGCGCCGCCGCCGCCCATCGCGATATAGGATCTTGCCTTTCTGTCCGAGCTGACCGCCTGCTGCACGATCTCGACCGCCTCGCCATCCTCCATCGAGATCATGCCCGCCGGTCCGATGAGGTTCGATTGCTTGAGGCGGATCGCGTCCATCTCCGCATCATCGTCCGCATAGCCAAATTGGGTCCACACGAGCTCGAACGAATCCGGTCCGTGGGTGACGATCTGGCGAACCGCGAGCGTGTTCGAGATCTGCTGCAAAATCAGGTTGGGATAAAGGGCCAGGATGACGAGGGTGATGCCGTCCGGAAACTCGCTCCGGCCCGCGAGCAGCGACGGATCCTGGAGCGAGAAGCTCGTGTCGAAGCTGCGCGAGTCCTGATAGACTTCGCTGTCGCGCGCCGCGTCGTTGCTGCCCGCCTTCGAATAAAGGAACGAATGCCGCTTGCTCTCGTCCATCAGGCATTCGCCGGTTTGCGTCGAACGATAGAGGCCGAAAGTATTGTGAAACAGATGGAGGAGGCTTGCGTGATAGGGGTCGCGCGTATTTTCGGCGTATAGCTTCCAGTTGCCGTGGATGAACTGGCGTTGATTGCCCAATATCTTGATCGGGCGGCACATGATCCGCTCGACATGCTTGGTGATGAGCGGACCGAGATAGTCCGTCAGCGGCTCCACTTCTTGCGAGAATGTCGCGAAAACCAGCCCATTCAACGCTTCGACGCGCAGCTTGACCAAGCCATGTTGCTTGAGATCGAAATCCGCCGGCATCCCCCCCTTGCCCTTGATCCCGCGGCGGAACGGGACGCCCATGAGGTCTCCGTTCAATTCATAAGCCCATTGATGATAAACGCATTCGAGATGCGGCACATTGCCTTGGCGTGCGCGGCATACCGTCGCGCCGCGATGCGCGCAGCGGTTCACAACGACATGGAGGCTCTGGTCCTTGTCCCGCGTCACAACGACCGGCGTGTCGCCGATGAAGGTCGATTTGAAATCACCGGGGTTCGGGACTTCGGCCTCGAGCGCAACGAAGTTCCAGGTGGGGCCGCGGAAGAGATGCTCCTGTTCGGCCTTGTAAAAGGCATCATCCGTGAACACGGAATATGGTATCCGGCAGCCAATGGGCTCCTCGGTGTCGGTCGACACTTTACCTACGGCCGTATCTTGAACATTGAGCATATCGCAACCTCGAAATGGGCTAAATGGGGCGGACCATCAAAGTGTCGATCAGGTCCGTGTCGAAAATCGCCTTCTTTGACCGAAAAAGAAATTTCCCGGACGAAAACACTATTTCATCGACATATTTACCAGCATTATACACAAATGATCGGCCGGTGTTTCTTGTCTGGAGCACTAGATAGTTTGTATGTGCCACAACCGCATCTGAACGAACCTCGTGAATGCGGCTGGTGCTGATGATGTGTCGATAGTGATGGACCGGAAAAATGTTGGCGCGCCGGAGCGAGACGATGCGGTCTACAAGCATGCCCCTGCTGTCACAGAAGATCGTCGCAACCGGCAATCCGCGGTCGGCATTCTCTCGCGGCAATACGGAATAGTGGCAGTCCTCGACGAACAGATCGGGCCACGCTTCGAGCTGATCGTCGTCAATCAGCTCGGCGTGCAGGGCAATAAGGTCCGTCACTTCCCGGAGGAGCTCGGTGCGAGGCAGAGTGGAAAGGTCCATAGCCTCAGCTCTCCGGCGCACCGGGAGCGTCGATCGTCACCCAGCCGTCCTCGATCGTCACTTCATAGGTCTTAAGCGGGATCTGGCAGGGATAAGTTGTCGCGGCTCCGCTCGGAATGTCGAAGGCGCCGCCATGATAGGGGCATTCGATCGTCGCACCGTCCTGATAGCCATCGGTAAGCTGCGCGTTGCCGTGCGTACATGTGTTGGCCGTGACATAAATCTGGCCATCGACGTTATAGACCGCGAGCGCCGGGAAGGCGCCTGCCGGTATCGCAACCGGCTCGCCGTCCTGGGGGGCGTCAATTGGGCACAGGCGAAGTCTCTCCATTTCAATCACATCCATCTCTTGAAATATCCTAAGGTGGTCAGCCGAGGGGGATGTCCATTCCGTAGCCCTCGGCTTCATTTCCATGGCCGAAGAGGTCGCGCAGATAATGTTCCTGCTGCGGGCCCGCCTTTTTCGCTCCCCAGCCAAATTCCCACAGCCACCCTGACGGATTTGCGCAGTAGAATGTCAGCGCTTCGTCGTTCGCGTGCTTTCCGAGCTGGAGTGCGACATCGATCTTTCGTTCGCGCACCGAGTCGTGGGCAAGGCCAAGATCGTCGAGCTCGCTGTACTCGAGCATCAAATGGTTGATCCGCTTGTCCATCGGACCGAGGCCGAAAGCCACGGAATGTTGCCGGTCGTTGCAATGCATGAAATAGGGGGCAGCGACATCACCGTTCGGCAAAGCGAGGTGGTACTCGACCGAGCCCCGCAGCCCGAGCAGCTGATAAAAGCGAACCGCTGCGGCCACATCATCTTGACGCAGGATGCAATGGCCGATCCCTTCGGCGCCGGTAACAAAACGACCGAACATCGGGCGGCCGGGATGAAAAGGGCGGTAATTGTCGACCTGGGGGCCGAAGAAGATTTCGGTGGGATTACCGCCCGGATCCTTGAGCTTGGCCAAGCCGAGGACCCGGCGCTCGCGCGCCGCTTCGTCGCTCGCTATTTCGACTTCGATATTCTGGACTGTCAGCTTCTCGACAATTTCGTCGAACTCTACCGGACCCGCAACGCGCCAGCCAAGATAGGCAAGATCGTCACCGCCATCAGCATGCAGCGTGATGCGGTGATGCCATTTGTCCATTCGCAGATACGCGCGGTCGCCTTCGCCTTCATCGACATATTCCATGCCGCCGACGCCGCACGCGAAGCTCTTCCATGCATCCAGATCAGATACCGACAAGCCTAGATAACCCAGCTCGGTCACGCCCACCATATTTCGCACTCCCAAATCTCAAGCCATTTTTGGCTTTTATACGCCTGAACCAGCCTGGTTGACGTGTCGCACATGATGCAACGCGATTCGAATAGGGCAATTTAGATCATTGTGCAACCCATTGCACAATGAGCCACGCATGCTATGTTGGGTCATTCGGGATCGGAAGAGTCCAAAGAGTTGAGCCGAGAATCGTTGATCCAAATAGTTGACCTACGAATCTCGGTGGCCGGAAATGGAGGAGAGGATGTTGCAACCTGACGGAAACGGCGCAGCCGTGGCAGAGCTTGAATCACTGCGTTCGCGTATCGATGCATGGCTCGTAAAAGACGAGGGAAGCGGCCGCTTTCAGATCGACCGGGAGGCCTTTACCGACGCGGACGTGTTCGCTCTCGAGCTGAAATATATCTTCGAGCGCAACTGGGTCTTCATTGCGCACGAGAGCCAGGTCGCAAAGCCGAACGACTTTCTCACGACTTTTATCGGCCGCCAGCCCGTCATCCTGACCCGCGACCGGGCCGGGGAATTGCATTGTCTGATCAATGCCTGCGCGCACCGCGGCGCGCGCGTTTGCCGCGAGAAGAGCGGAAACCGCCGCAACTTCACCTGCCCCTTCCACGGTTGGACCTATAATCCCGCGGGCCAACTCCTCGACGTGACAGATGAGGCTGGGGGTGGCTACGCGCCGGGCTTCAAGCGGGAAGACTATGGTCTAGAACATGTTGCGCGCATCGAGATTTACCGGGGCTTCATTTTCGCCAGTCTCAACCCCGAGGTCGTTCCTCTTGAGGACTATCTCGCGGGCGCGAAGACATTCATCGATCTCATGGTTGATCAGTCGGTCGAAGAGAAGCTCGAAGTTCTTCCAGGCGCTACGCGCTACCGCTATCGAGGGAACTGGAAGCTGCAGGTCGAAAATGGCCTCGACGGCTATCATATCGGCACGGTGCACGCGAATTACTTCATGACGGTCGCACGCCGGGTCGACGGGACATCGAAGAACGATACCAGGGCGTTCGATTTCGGTCGCTGGGCTCAGCTCGAGGGCGGCTCTTTCTCCTTCGACAACGGCCATTGCGTGCTCTGGAATGACTATGCAAACTATCAGGACCGGCCGAATTACGAAATCCTGGACTGGTTGAAGCGCGAGCGCGGCGAAGAGCGCGCTACCTGGATGAACGGCCGGATACGCAATCTGGAGCTGTTCCCTAACGTCTTCCTCATGGACCAGACGAGCACCCAGATCCGTATCATCCGGCCCATCTCGGTGGATGAGACCGAGGTGACAACCTACTGCATAGCTCCGGTGGGTGAGAGTGACGACGCCCGCGCCTTGCGCATCCGCCAGTATGAAGATTTCTTCAATGCAAGCGGCATGGCTACGCCGGACGACCTGACCGAGTTCAACAATTGCCAGGTCGGTTTCGGTGGCGGGGCTGGCCGGATGAACGACATGTCGCGGGGATCGACACGGTGGGTGCAAGGCGTCAGCAGCCACGGCGAAGCCCTGGGCGTCGACGCCATCCTTAGCGGCACGGCGGTGGCCGACGAGGGGCTTTACGTCGCGATCCACGACGAATGGATATTGCGCATGCGCGGAGCCATTGCGAGCGAAGAGGCCGAGCGCGCGTTACCCCCGAAGCCGGAGATGGCGAAATGAGCAGCGAAGTTGCGCAATGGACCGCGATCCAGCGATTTCTCGGGCGCGAAGCGGCCGCTCTCGATGCCAAGGATTGGGATAGCTGGATCGATCTATATCATCCCGATGCCGAATATTGGGTCCCCGCGTGGGATGACAGCGGCCGATTGACCGAGGACCCAAGGCGCGAGATTTCGCTGATCTATTATCCGACCCGGGCAGGGCTCGAGGACCGCGTCTATCGCATTCGGACGGGCCGGTCGTCGGCCAGTTCGCCGGCCCCGCGCACTTCCCATATCTTTTGCCTGCTCGCGGTCGACCATGAGGACGACGTCATTCGGGCGCGGACGAATTGGTCGGTGACCTCGGTCTTGGAGGATCGGCCGACGGTCTACAGTGGGTCGGCCATTTACGATCTCGAACCGATGGGCGACGCCTTTGTGATAAAACGCAAATATACCGTCGTCATCAACGACCTCGCGCAGACGATGCTCGATGTCTACAGCATTTGAGGTCGGCGTAGCGTCGCAGCAGGCCGGATTCCGGCCCTGCATCGGTACCATGGTCGGCGAGCCGGCAGGCATCGGACCCGAGGTTACCGTTCGCGCCTGGGCGTCAGGCCGCGTGCATGAGGTGTCGGTTCCCCTATTAGTGGGGTCGGCGGCCTCGGTCGAACGAGCGCTTGACCTGACTAAAGTGTCGGCCCGCCTGCGTGTCATGCGTTCGCTCGAGCCGCTCAGCGACGACCCGGCAGTCATCGATATCCTGGATACAGGTGCGCTGGACGACCGCGCGCTCCCCTTCGCGAAAGATACGCTCGAATCGGGCATTGCGACCGCCAAGTGGCTAGCCGAACTCGATGCGCTCGCGCGCGACGGGGTCTTCGCCGGCACAGTGATGGGTCCGATCAGCACCGGATCGCTTAAACTGGCGGGAAAGCTGGATATGGTGATCAGCCCGACGCCGGGCGAGAGTTATCTGCTCCTCCTCACCGGACCGCTCCGTGTCGCCCACCTCACCGATCATATGTCGATTCGGGCGGTCTGCGACCTCATCACGCCCGAGTTGATCGATACCGCCCTACAGCAAATCGACGCGGCGCTTCGAAGCTGGGGCGTCGCCAACCCCAGGATCGTGGTCGCGGGTCTCAATCCTCATGCCATCGGCGATGAGGAAGATCGTGCCATCGGTCCTGGAGTCGCGCGCGCGCGCGCGCGCGGCATCAATGTCGATGGACCATCCGCGCCCGATACCGTCTTTCGCCAATGTATCGAAGGCCGATACGATCTCGTGCTAGCGATGTTTCACGACCAAGGCCACATAGCCGTCAAGACATGGGGATTCTCGGGAAACTGCGTGATCATGATGGGGCCACCCTATCTCCATATGTCGGTCGCACACGGCACGGCATATGACATTGTGGGAACGGGCAAAGCCGATCCATCGATGATGCTGAGTGCCATGCGGACTTGTGGGGTGCTGACCGCCGGAAAGGGCTTTTCCGAGGTGGATCGCTGACGCGCCGGCCCAACTCCGGCGTGAAGCACGGCCATTCGCGCGCTGTGCTCAAGTCGTCCACAAGGATATGAGATGCTCCTTTACTATGCGCCTGGCCTTTGCTCGCTGGCACCGCACATCGCGCTGCGCCGGATAGGGGCAGAGTTCGATATTGAAAAAGTCGACATGCCCACGCGCAGAACCGAGCATGGCGCCGACTTCCGGTCGATAAAGCCTTCGGGAAAAATCCCTGCTCTCCTTCTGGATTCGGGCGAGCTTCTCACAGAGACGATAGCGATCCTTCTCTATGTTGCCGACCTGGCACCGCGCGCGGGGCTCGCCCCGCCGGCCGGAACAATCGCTCGCTACACGCTGACGGACAGCCTGAGCTTCATCGCCTCCGAGCTGCACAAGAGCTTCGTGCCGCTCTTCTCCAAAACCGCGGGGCCGGAGATCCGCGCTGAGGCAAAGCGGGACGTCATGCACCATCTCCAAGCGCTCGACCTGGAATTGACCGACAAGAATTATTGCTTCGGGGACGCCTTCACCGTGGCCGACGCCTATCTCTATTGCATCCTCGGGTGGCCCTCTCGAGTGGAGATCGGTCTCGCGGGCTTCCCCGCTTTGACGCGCTACCGCGCCCGGATGGAAGAGGAGCCCGGTGTCCTCGAAGCCGTGCGAGCCGAGAGCCTGAAGTGACCGGATCAGAGGCGCCGGTTTCATTTACCGGTTGCAAACGCGTTTCCCATGGTGCAAAACATTGTCCCAAGAGGGCTGCGACATGATGGCCCGTGGAACGGAGATTGAGTGATGCTTGAAGCCGTTTGGGGGCAGGTCGCCCGACATGATGATTACATGGTTGCTGGCCAATGAGTTCGGCGCCCGACATGGTCCGGCCCGAAATCGGCAAGACATTCGTCGCTGACGGGATCAAAACCAACTATCATGACACCGGCGAGGGCAGGCCGGTCCTCCTCGTCCACGGTTCGGGCCCCGGGGTCACGGCATGGGCGAACTGGCGGCTTAATATGCCCGAGATTGCTAAGGAATTCCGGGTCATTGCTCCCGACATGATTGGCTTCGGCTACAGCGACTCGGTGGGTCGGATCACCGACAAGGCCATCTGGACCAATCAACTGGTCCGTCTTCTCGACGACCTGGAAATCGACCAGGTCTCGATGGTCGGAAATTCCTTCGGCGGCGGCGTGACGCTCGCCTTCATGATCGCCCATCCCGACAGGGTCGATCGTGCCGTTTTGATGGGAGCGGCTGGACTTGAATTCCCGCTCACGCCGGCGCTCGATTTCGTCTGGGGTTATGAGCCATCCCGCGAAATGATGCATGAGTCGCTGAAGATGCTCGCATGGGACCAGAGCCGGCTGACCGACGATCTGATCGACTCCCGTTATCACGCGAGCATCCGCCCAGGAGCGCATGAGCCCTATCATGCGACGTTCGGCGGTTCCGACCGGCAGGCCAATATTGCTATGCTGTCGAGCCGCGAGGAAGATATCGCCGCGCTTCCCCATGAAGTGCTCGTCCTGCACGGCAAGGCCGACCAAGTCATTCCGCAAGAGGTGTCGCTGCGCCTCGGAAACCTGATCACACACTCAGACGTCCGCTTCTTTGGAGAGTGTGGCCATTGGGTACAGATCGAGCGGATGGCCAGTTTCAATCGCGCCGTGATCGAATTTTTCAGTCACGGCCTAAAATTTTAAATTTCCCGGGAGAGCGGTGATGGCAATTACAGGCGTGATGCGACCAGGCTTTGTCCAGATGCGCGTCCTCGATCTCGAGGAGGCCATCCCCCATTATCGCGACCGGATCGGGCTGGAACTCGT
This sequence comes from Sphingopyxis sp. DBS4, assembly GCF_024628865.1. Taxonomy (NCBI): domain Bacteria; kingdom Pseudomonadati; phylum Pseudomonadota; class Alphaproteobacteria; order Sphingomonadales; family Sphingopyxidaceae; genus Sphingopyxis; species Sphingopyxis sp. DBS4. The sequence continues at coordinate 3,180,568 of NZ_CP102384.1, read as the reverse complement.
CGGTCGTTCGGGTGACCGGGCATTTTTCCGCGGGTTCGACGAATTCGATCGACACAGCGTCATCCTGCGCGAGGCGGATATGCCCGGTCTTGATCGGATCGGCTTCAAGGTTTGCCGCGACAGCGACCTCGAAATATTCGCAGACCGTTTGCAAGCCACCGGCGTCGACGTCGAATGGATCACCGCGGGCGAGGAAGAGGGCGTCGGACGCAAGCTGCGCTTCGCGGTTCCTACCGGGCATATCTTCGACCTTTACGCCGACATGGAATTATCGGCAGACGGTCCTCCCACAAAGAACCCGGACGTCTGGCACAGTGAGCCGCGCGGCATGCGCGCTATGCGATATGATCACTCGGCGCTCAACGGCATCGATGTCGCGGGATCGGCGCGAATCTTCGTCGAAGCGCTCGATTTTTCCGTTACCGAGGAACTCGTCGACGAAGCGAGCGGCACTCGGCTCGGCATCTTCCTGAGCTGTAGCAATAAGGCTCACGATATCGCGTTCCTTGCAGGCCCCGAGGATGCGAAAATCCACCATACATCGTTCCGCCTGGAATCCTGGAACGACGTCGGAAATGCTGCCGATATCATCAGTCGCTATGATATCTCACTCGATATCGGCCCGACGCGCCACGGTATCACGCGTGGTCAGACCATATATTTCTTCGACCCTTCGGGAAATCGGAACGAGACCTTTGCCGGCGGTTATGATTATTACCCCGATAATCCTCGCCGGTCGTGGGGCGTCGAACAGGCGGGCAAGGCGATTTTCTATTATGAAAAGGCGCTCAACGACCGCTTCATGACCGTCAATACCTGACTTCCTGCGATGGTCGAAAACTACCACACGATTGCACACGGGTCCGCCTTGGAGGCGGTCGCCGCTGCCGTAGGGCATGGCACCGCCGGCGGAACGCCCGTGGTCGCTGCGGTCGTGGGCGCGTCGGGGGAACTGGTCGCGTTCCTGAAAGGCGGCGCGGCTCCCTTTCACTCCGAAAAGATCGCTCAGGACAAAGCCTTCACGGCCGCAAGTTTCAAAGTGCCGACGGCAGCGGTCTACGAACTGGTCTCGGGCTCCGAAGCCTTATGCAACGGCATCGCGCATCAGCCGCGGGTCGTGATGTTCGGCGGCGGTGTCCCGATCATAGTCGATGGGAATTGCATCGGGGGAATTGGAGTCTCGGGCGGCTCCGAGGAGTTCGACATCGCCTGCGCCCGGGCAGCCGCCGCCTCGATTGGTGCGAAGGAGTTCTGAATGGTACAGGTTCAACAGCTTGCGGTCGAACCGGAAGAGAGAAACCGACCTGTCGCTGCGGATATCTTGAACTTTATCGACGGACGGTTCGTAAAGGGCGGCTCGGGGGCGACGTTCCCCAACATCGACCCCGCCACCGGTCGGGAGACGGGGCGCGTTCATGAGGCGACCCGTGAGGATGTGGATCGCGCTGTAGCGGCGGCCAAGCGTGCGCTCACAGGACCTTGGGGCAAAATGACAACAGCCGAGCGCATTCGGCTCATCGCTGCTGTTGCGGATGAGATCGAACGGCGCTCGGAAGACTTTCTCGATGCAGAAGTGGCCGATACGGGCAAGCCGAGAGCGGTCGCGGCGCACATCGATGTTCCGCGCGGCGCGTCGAACTTCCGGATGTTCGCCGACATCGTCACGACCCTCCCGACAGAATCGTTCGGTACCCCGACGCCTGACGGGAGCGGTGCGATCAATTACGCTGTGCGTAAACCGAAGGGTGTCATCGCGGTCGTCTGCCCGTGGAATTTCCCGCTCTTGCTGATGACCTGGAAAGTCGGCCCGGCGCTGGCCTGCGGGAACACCGTGATCGTCAAGCCGTCCGAAGAGACGCCGCGGACGGCAGCCCTTCTCGGCGAAGTGATGGACGCGGTCGGAATGCCCACGGGGGTCTACAACGTCGTCCACGGCTTCGGCCCCGGCGCAGCAGGCGAGTTCCTCACCGCCCATCCGGACGTCGATGCCATCACCTTCACAGGCGAAACCGGCACCGGGCAGGCCATAATGAAGCAGGCTGCCGTCGGCGTTCGCGACATCAGCTTCGAACTCGGCGGCAAAAATCCAGCGATCGTCTTCGCCGATGCCGATCTTGAGAAAGCAGCCGAAGGCATTTCGCGCGCCGCCTTTCTGAATAGCGGGCAAGTGTGCCTGGGGACCGAGCGTGTCTATGTCGAGCAATCCGTCTTCGAACCTTTCGTAGCCAAGCTTGCCGCTGCCGCTCGCGCACTGAAACCCGGGAACAAGGGTGATCCGCATTACCTCGGGCCGATGATCAGCGAAGAACATCGGCAGAAAGTGCTCGGATATTATGAGCGGGCGATCGCCGAAGGGGCAATCGCCGTTACGGGCGGCGGGGTACCCAACGTCGATGCCGCGGCGGCGGGCGGGTTCTGGGTCGAACCCACAATCTGGACCGGCCTCGCTCATGATTCGACCGTCATGCGGGAGGAGATTTTCGGTCCTTGCTGCGGGATCATTCCCTTCGACACCGAAGACGACGCGATAAGTTGGGCGAACGACACGGATTATGGCCTGTGCGCTACCGTCTGGACAGAAAATCTCTCTCGAGCTCATCGCGTCGCGGCGGCAATGTCCGTCGGCGTGTGCTGGGTGAACTGCTGGTTCCTGCGCGACCTGCGCACGGCATTCGGCGGTTCGGGGCAATCGGGAATAGGCCGCGAGGGCGGAGCGCACAGCCTCGAATTCTACACCGAGCTCGAAAACATCTGCGTGAAGATATGATCATGTCCGAACAAAATACACTTGACCCTGACATCATTGAAGAAGCAGCGATCGCCCTGCGAACGGCGGCCGAAAAGCGCTCGCCGATCCCCCCGCTTCGCGAAAGCCTCAGCGGCGGTGGCGTCGCGGCGGCCTATGCGGTGCAGGAATTGAACACCCGCCACGCACTCTCCTCGGGGCGCCGTCTCGTCGGACGCAAGATCGGGCTTACCTCGCGGGCGGTCCAGAAGCAGCTCGGCGTGGACCAGCCCGACTATGGCATGCTCTTCGCTGATATGGATGTGCCCGAGGGCGAGCCGATCGGGCTCGGGCGGGTCATCCAGCCAAAGGTCGAAGCGGAAATCGCGATCGTGGTCGGGCGCGACCTCCTTCAGCCCGACCTTACGATCGCCGAACTGATCCGGGCGGTCGAATATGTCGTGCCCGCGATCGAGGTCGTGGACAGCCGCATCGCCAATTGGGACATCCGGATCTTGGACACCATCGCCGATAATGCTTCGAGCGGTCTGTTCGTGCTTGGCGCCGTTCCGCGCAAGCTCGACGGGCTCGACCTACGCGCGTGCGGGATGGTGATGGAATGCCGCGGCGAGCCTGTTTCTGTCGGCGCGGGCGTCGCCTGTCTTGGCAGCCCGATCAGTGCCTCCTTGTGGCTGGCGCGCGTCATGGCACGCGAAGGCCGTCCGCTTCTTGCCGGAGATGTTCTTCTGTCGGGCGCTCTCGGACCCATGGCAACCGTCGCGGCCGGCGACGTCGTCGAGGCCAGAATCAATGGAGTCGGGACCGTCAAAGCGGCGTTTGCAAGCTGAGGCGATCAACCGGAAAGGGATAAAGAGATGGCGAAGACGAAATGCGCGATCATCGGATCGGGCAACATCGGCACCGATCTCATGGTCAAGATATTGCGGGGCTCGAGCGAACTCGAACTTGCCGTTGTGGTAGGAATAGATCCCGCCTCCGAAGGCCTTGCGATGGCGCGCGCGCGCGGCGTAACCACGACCCACGAAGGTATCGATGGACTGCGCGCGCTTACGAATTACCCTGACATCGAGCTCGTTTTCGACGCGACCTCAGCCTATGCGCATGTCGAACATGCCAAGGCCCTCGCAGCGGATGGAAAGCTTGTCGTCGATCTGACGCCCGCCGCGCTCGGCCCTTTCGTGGTACCGCCGGTCAACGCAGCGGTCTCCTCGGGCGCTCGCAATATCAATATGGTCACGTGCGGCGGACAGGCGACGATCCCGATTGTCGCTGCGGTGTCGAGCGTCACGCCGGTCCATTATGCGGAAATCGTCGCGTCGGTTTCGTCCCGGTCGGCCGGACCCGGTACAAGGGCCAATATCGACGAGTTCACGCGCACCACGGCCAAGGGCATCGAGGTTGTTGGGGGAGCGGCCAAAGGCCGCGCGATCATCATTCTCAATCCGGCCGACCCGCCGATGATCATGCGCGACACGATCTTCACCCTGACCGACTTGGTTGACGAGAGCTTGGTCTGCGATGCCGTCAAGGCGATGGTCGCCGAGGTCCAGCGTTATGTGCCAGGGTATCGATTGAAGCAGGACATTCAGTTCGAACGGTTCGGATCGAACCGGCCGCTAAAGATCCCGGGCTATGGCGAATTCGAAGGAATGAAGACCAGCGTCTTCCTCGAGGTCGAAGGCGCCGGCGACTATTTGCCAAAATATGCCGGCAACCTCGATATCATGACCGCTGCGGCAAAGGCTGCCGCCGAAGTCCTCGTGCGTCAGACGGGGAGAATCGCAGCATGACCTTCGATCCATCCAGCCAGTCGCTTTACATCCAGGATGTAACGCTCCGCGACGGGATGCATGCCATCCTTCACATGTATGGCACCGACAGCGTGCGAGCCATTGCAAAGGCGCTCGACGCAGCCGGGGTCGATGCCATCGAAGTCTCGCATGGCGACGGCCTCAACGGGACATCCTTTAATTACGGGTTTGGGGCCCACACCGATTGGGAGTGGATCGAGGCAGCGGCTGATGTCATCGAACATGCGGTGCTGACGACGCTTCTGGTTCCGGGCATCGGAACGGTCGAGGAACTGAGGCGCGCGCACAGTCTCGGCGTCCGCTCGGTGCGCGTCGCTACCCATTGCACCGAAGCCGACGTTGCAAAGCAGCATATCGGGATTGCGCGGGACCTCGGCATGGACGTCTCTGGCTTCCTGATGATGAGCCATATGATCGATCCCGAAGCGCTCGCGCAGCAAGCCTTGCTCATGGAGGGATATGGCGCCCATTGCATCTATGTAACCGACAGCGGCGGAGCCCTCGACATGGACGGCGTCCGGACCCGCTTCGAAGCTTACGATCGGGTCCTCAAGCCCGAAACGCAGCGCGGGATGCATGCGCATCACAATCTCTCGCTCGGCGTCGCAAACTCGATCGTCGCGGCGCAGGCCGGCGCGGTGCGCATCGACGCCAGTCTCGCCGGCATGGGTGCCGGGGCGGGCAATGCCCCCCTCGAGGTTTTCATCGCCGCCGCCGATCGCAAGGGCTGGAAGCACGGGTGCGACGTGATGGGCTTGATGGACGCCGCGGAAGATATTGTGCGGCCACTGCAGGACCGCCCGGTGCGCGTCGATCGCGAGACTCTCAGCTTGGGCTATGCAGGCGTTTATTCCAGTTTCCTGCGCCATGCCGAAAAGGCGGCCGAACAATATGGTCTCGATACCCGCCAGATCCTGGTCGAGCTCGGCAGGCGGCGGATGGTCGGCGGCCAGGAAGATATGATCGTCGATGTCGCCCTCGACCTCGTTCGGGACCAGGAACTGGCGGTGTCGCAATGAGCGATTTGGCAAGTCTGGCCGAAATCCTGGACCGGGCCGCGCACGAACGCGTGGCTACGCCGCAGTTGACCCATGCCCGACCCGAGCTGACGGTTGAGGACGCTTATGAAATCCAGCGACTGTCCATCGATCGTCGCCTCCAGCGCGGCGAGCGGCGTGTCGGCGTCAAAATGGGTCTCACGAGCCGGGCCAAGATGCAACAAGTGGGCGTCGACCAGATGGCTTGGGGCCGACTCACCGACAAGATGCTGATCGAGGAAGGGGGCAGCCTTGCGCTCGCTAACTTCGTCCACCCACGCATCGAGCCGGAAATCGCCTTCCTGATGTCGGCTCCCCTCGCCGGTAGGGTTACGATGGCCCAGGCGCTCGCCGCGGTTGCCGCGGTGGCGCCTGCGATGGAGGTGATCGACAGCCGATACGAGAATTTCAAGTTCGCGCTCGCCGATGTCATCGCTGACAACAGTTCTTCCTCGGGCTTTGTCGTCGGAAGCTGGAACGACCCGCACCAGGATATCTCGAATCTCGGGGTCATTCTCGAAATCGACGGCGAAGTCGTCGAAGTGGGGTCCAGCGCCGCCATATTGGGGCATCCGCTACGATCGCTCGTTGCGGCCGCGCGCATGGTGTCGGAGGGCGGCGAGCGCATCGAGGCCGGGGATATCGTCCTGGCGGGCGGGATCACAGCTGCTCCGACCCTTGCCAAGGGTCAGTCGATCCGCACGACTGTCCAGAATCTCGGATCAGTTTCGATCAGGGTTGATGCCTGATGCCGATTATCGAGGTCACCTTGCTCGAGGGACGAACGCCGGAGGCGAAGGAAGCTCTCGTCGCGGCGCTGACCGACGCCGCCGTATCCGCCGTCGGGGCGCCGATCGAGTCGGTTCGCGTCATCCTGCGTGAGGTTCCCGCAGCACATTTCGCAGTTGGCGGCCAGTCGTTCGCCGCGCGGCGCGCGCGCGAGTCCGGGGGATAGTCGCTATGCGCCCGCATCTCGTGGAAATCGTGGGAGGCAGCGCCTTTCCATGCCCGGACGGGGAGCGCGTGCTCGTTGCCATGGAGCGCAGCGGAGCGAGCGACATCGGCGTCGGATGCCGGGGCGGCGGCTGCGGAATCTGCCGGGTACGGGTTATCGAAGGCGCGCATCGGCTCGGCAAGATGAGCAAGGCGCATGTATCGGACGCGGAGCTCCAGGCGGGTTATGCCCTTGCTTGCCGGCTCTATCCTCTCGGTCGTCTGACGATCGAAGTTGTGGAATAAGGTGGAGAAGCGACATGTCGACAAATCTGAAGGCGATTGAAAGCAACTATGGCATTCGCGACGAATATGGCCATCTGATTGGCGGAGAATGGGTCGGGGGCGCCAGCGGCAAGACAATCGCGCTGCTCAACCCTGCTACGGGTGAGACGCTCGCCCGAATTCAAGCTGGGAACGCCGCCGATGTTGGTCGGGCCGTGGCGGCGGCAAAAGCGGCCTTTCCCGCATGGTCCCAGAGCAGCGCGGCGGAGCGGCAGGACCTTCTTTACGAAATTGCGCGCCGCCTCAAGGCGCGCCTTGAAGAATATGCCGTCCTCGAAACGCTGAACAACGGTAAGCCCATCCGCGAGTCGCTGTATTTCGACCTGCCCAACGCGATCGGCCAGTTCGAACTCTTCGCGGGTGCCGCCTACGGCCTGCATGGCCAGACGCTGGACTTTCCCGATGCGATCGGCATCGTGCACCGCGAGCCGCTGGGCGTCTGCGCCCAGATCATACCGTGGAATGTTCCCCTGCTCATGATGGCGTGCAAAATCGCGCCGGCTCTGGCGGCGGGCAATACGGTGGTATTGAAGCCGGCCGAAACGGTATGCCTCTCGGTGCTCGAATTTTTCGTGGAGATGGCCGATATTCTGCCGCCGGGTGTGGTGAATGTCGTCACGGGTTATGGGGCCGACGTCGGAGAGGCGCTCGTAACCCATCCCGACGTGCGCAAAGTCGCTTTCACGGGATCGGTCGCGACCGCGCGCCGCGTGATCCAATATGCCTCGGCGAATATCATTCCGCAGACGCTCGAACTCGGCGGAAAATCGGCGCACATCATTTGTGCCGATGCCGATATCGACGCGGCTGTCGAGAGCGCAACGATGTCGACCGTCCTTAACAAGGGCGAGGTGTGCCTCGCCGGGTCGCGCCTCTTCCTTCACGAGGCAATAGAGGAAGAGTTTCTCGAGAAATTTCGTGATGCGCTCGGCAACATCAGGCAGGGCGATCCGCTGGACCCTGCCACGCAGCTCGGAGCGCAGGCTTCGACTATGCAAATGGAGAAGATCGAATCCTACCTCGCGCTCGCGATCGAGGAAGGGGCGACGGTCTTTGCCGGCGGCGCGCGTTCGGCGGATGCCGGGCTCGCGAAAGGGCATTTCGTCCAGCCGACAATCTTCACCAAGGTCGCAAACGACATGCGAATTGCGCAAGAAGAGATCTTCGGTCCTGTTACCACAGTGCAAAGCTGGCGCGACGAGGACGAGATGATGGCGCGTGCCAATGACACGAGCTTCGGCCTCGCCGGCGGCGTGTGGACCCGCGACCTCGCGCGCGCGCATCGCATTGCAAGGAAGCTTGAAACCGGGACGGTATGGATCAACCGATATTATAACCTCAAACCAAACATGCCGCTCGGCGGATACAAGCAGAGCGGGTTTGGCCGGGAGTTTAGTCACGAGGTGCTCAACCACTATACCCAGACGAAGTCGGTGATCGTGAACCTCGACGAGGGCAAGCTTGGAATGTTCGATCAATAGGGTGACCAATAGTGATCAATAGCATTGCGGTCGTCGGCGCAAACATGGCCGGCGCAAGGGCGGCGGAATCACTGCGCAGCGCAGGTTATGACGGCCATATTCATCTCATCGGCGAGGAGCCGTGGCGCCCTTACGAACGGCCGCCGCTTTCGAAGGAGTTTCTGTGGGAAGGCGGAACGCCTTCTGGAAGCTTCTATCTTCATGACGAGCATTGGTACGCCTCGAACAAGGTCGAGCTCCGCCTGGGCGTGCGAACAACGGCGATCGACCTGCGCGCCGGCGCGCTGAGGCTCGCGTCCGGCGAAGCGGTTCAGGCGGACCGCATTCTCCTGGCAACGGGCGGCGCCGCTCGCCGCCTGCCTTTGCCAGGGGCCGAGGCTGCCAATGTGCACCATCTTCGCACCCTTGGCGACGCCGCCGGCCTTGCCGCCGATCTGCGGCCCGGCGCGCAGATCGTGATCATCGGAATGGGCGTCATCGGCGCCGAGGTTGCTGCCAGCGCGCGGCGAATGGGCTGCAATGTTACCGCTGTTGAGCCGTTCGCTTCGCCGATGATCCGGGCACTCGGGGACCATTTTGGAGCTTGGCTCGGCGAGCATCACCGGATGCAGGGCGTTCGTGCGCTCTACGGCCGATCGGTCAAAGGTCTTCGCCTGAGCGGCGCGAAAGTCTGCGCCGTCGAGCTCGATGATGGCGAAGAACTTGCCTGCGACGCAGTTGTTGTGGGTATCGGGATCGTCCCGGCCGTCGAACTGGCAGCGGATGCCGGCCTGATCGTCGGCAATGGGATCGTAGTCGACGCGCAATGCCGTACCAGCAATCCCGTCATCTTCGCCGCGGGCGACGTCGCCGAGCAACCCGACTTCTTCGGCGGCCGCGTGCGAATGGAGACCTATCAGAATGCAGCCGAGCAGGGCGCAGCTGCAGCGGCCGCCATGCTCGGTCAACCCGTCGAATATTGCCGCCCGTGCTGGTTCTGGAGCGACCAATATGATCTGAACATACAAGTGACCGGGCGCATCGACGCGCAGCAGCAGCTCATCATGCGCGGGAGGGTGGAGGATGATGCCTTTTGCGCATTCTTCCTCGCAGGAGATCTCGTCATGGGCGCGCTGACCGCGAACCGGTCGGCAGATATGGGAGTCGCCAAGCGCCTTGTCGAACGCCGCGCGCGCGTCGGACCGGCGGAGTTGGCCGATGTCGATGTCCCGCTGCGCGAAATATTGAAGAAGTCTGCTTCCTAGGTCCCCGAACTTCAGCCTATCCCGCCTCCGGCAACATAGAGCGTCTGTCCGGTGATGTAGGAGGCCTCGGGGGCGCCGAGAAAACAGATGGCGGCAGCTATCTCGTCGACCTCGCCAAAGCGCGCCATCGGGGTATCGCGCAGCGTCTGCCTTACGACAGCCTCGAACCCTGCCTTGTCTGCCTCGGTGGGCTCGGCCGGATTTCTGGGTGTGACTCTCGTGACGTTCACGCCGCCTGGCGCCACGCAATTGACCCGAATGGGCCTGTCTTCGAGATCCTGGGCAAGCGCCACGGTCAGCGCAGCAACGCCGCCCTTCGCTGCGGCATAGGGCAAGCGGTTGATCCCACGCGTCGCGACCGAGCCGACGTTGACGATCGCACCCTGGCCCGCCGCCAAAAGATGCGGGAGCACGGCATGACAGCACCAGATCGTAGGCCAGAGCGAACGGTTGATCTCAGCCTCTATCTCCTCCGCGCAATAGTCCCAGAAGGGCTTGGCCCAGATCGTGCCGCCGACATTATGGACCGCGACATCGACGCGCCCATGCCGCTCGATCACATTCCCGTAAAGCGAACAGGCGCCGTCTCTTTTCTCAAGGTCGTGAATTTCACCATAAGCGTCGAGCCCGTCGGAACGAAGGCCCGCAACGGCCGCCATCGTGGCGTCCTCGGCGCGGTCAGCGATGGTCACTGTCGCGCCTTCCCGGGCCATTCGGGTCGCAACCGCCAATCCGATGCCTTGGGCTCCGCCCGTAACCACGGCAATTTTATCGGCATATCGCCCGGAGGAAATCATCGTGAGCTCTCCATTATTGCGCAACTAAAATTGATAAATATCAACTGGATAGAATTGTTACGCAATGGTTGATTCAGGAATTACATGTCGCAGCTTGCAAACACAAGGAGTAATGCATTACACTATGAACAACGAAAGGGCCGTGATTCTGCAGGTCCAAAAGGAGAGGGATGATGCGCAGCCGGCTGCTCCGACCCGATGATATCAAAGGCGCCTGGGCCATCGTGCCGACGCCCGCTACCGAAAACGCCTCGGACTGGCGCTCAGAGAACACGGTCGACCTGGATGAAGCCGCGCGGGTGGTGAACGGGCTGATCGACGCTGGAATTGACGGCATTCTCAGCATGGGAACTTTGGGAGAGGCGGCAACGCTCACCCACGGCGAAAAGCTCGATTATATGCGAGCGATTGTCGATGCGGCCGGCGGCCGCGTTCCCGTGTTCGTGGGCACGACCTGCCTTAACACGCGCGATACGATCGCCCTGACCCGGGAAGCGCTTGCGCTTGGCGCCGACGGGACCATGCTTGGCATTCCGATGTGGTGCGCGCCCGCGCTCGACGTTTCCGTGCAATTCTATCGCGACGTCGCCGAGGCCGTCCCCGAAATGAATATCGCCATTTACGCCAACCCCGAAGCGTTCAAGTTCGATTTTCCGCGGGCATTCTGGGCGCAGGTCGCGGAAATTCCCCAGGTCGTGACCGCGAAATATATCGGGGTCGGTACGCTGCTGGCCGATCTCGCGGCCGTGAAGGGCAATATCAAGCTACTCCCCATCGATTTCGATTATTATGCGGCGGCGCGGATGGTCGACGAGATCGATGCCTTCTGGTCCAGTGGCGCCGTTTGCCATCCGCTCGTGACGACGAGTTTGCGCGATATTGTCGCGAAGGCGAGGGCAAGCGGCGACTGGGCGGCCGCGCGGGCGCTGCAGGCGCGTCTGGGCCCCACCGCCGCGCCCCTGTTCCCGAATGGGAGCTTCAAGGAATTTTCAACGTATAACATCGGCCTCGAGAAGGCCCGAATGGACGCTGCAGGGTGGATGAAAGCGGGACCAGTTCGGCCGCCCTATCATCTCGTACCCGAGCCGTTTCTGGCCGGGGCGCGCAAATCCGGCACGATGTGGGCCGATCTGGGACGCGAGCTGGAACGCGAGCAATCCACGCCATTATCATTGGAGGCAATCCCATGACGAAGCTAGATTTGGACTGGCCTCACAATTTCAATGAGATTCCGAAGGAAGTTTTTGTACGCAAGGACGTTTACGACACCGAACTGCAGCGCATTTTTCATGGCGAGGAGTGGCATCCGGTTTGCCATGAGAGCGAGATCCCGGAACGGGGGGATTTCAAGACGTTTCGTCTCGCCGGTATTCCCCTGCTGATCGCGCGCGGCGATGATGGTATCGTTCGCGCCTTCTTCAACGCCTGCTCGCACCGCGGGAACCAGCTCGAAACCGCTCCGATGGGTAACAAGCAGGAATTCGAATGCCCATATCATCGCTGGCTGTTCAGCACGCGGGGGGACCTGGTCGGGTGTCCGAACCAGCGCGAGTTCGTGCCTGGCTTCAACCGCTCCGACTATCCCTTGGCCCAACCCCGGATGGAGAGCGTCTACGGCGTCGTGTTCGTCACCATGTCCGCTCGAACCGAACCCCTTCTCGAATGCCTCGGATCGATCGTGGAAACGCTCCGCGAGCTCGTGGGGGGGGACGGCCGCCTCAAGCTGCTCGGCTACCAGAAGGTCCGGTACAACACGAACTGGAAGTCCTATACCGACAATGACGGCTATCATGCACCGCTCCTGCACCAGGCCTTCAATCTCCTAAACTGGCAGGGCGGTAAGGGGCGCCAGTTCACCAGCACGAAACGGGGCCATATAGGCTTTGAATCCGAGCTGTCGGTTGCCCGTGGCGATACGATGCTCGAAGATCCGTCGATCATCGAGTTCAAGGGGCAGGACCCCTCCGTCGGATCCCGGATCGTCAGCCTCTTTCCGACCTTCGTTGCAACGAAGCATTTGGACGTTATCAACCTGCGGTTCGCGACGCCCATCGATCATGAGCGGGTCGAAGTGCATTACGCTTATTTCGCGCATGCCGATGACGATGAGGAGATGGTGCGGCACCGCTTGCGCCAAAGTTCGAACCTCTTGGGTCCGAGCGGCCTGATCAGCATGGAAGACGCGTCGATTTTTCACCGGATTCATATCGGGAACCACACGCCCGGCGCGGCCATCTTTCAAAAAGGTGTCCGTGACAAAGAGAAGATCGAGGACGAGTTCCTTCAGAACGACGAGAGCGGAAATCTTCCGAGATGGGAATATTATCGGGAAATAATGGGTTTCGAAAGGCGCGCAGCATGACCTTGGCGCCCGAAAACTTTAATCGCGCGCTCGACGACTTGCTCGTCGCGGACGCGGACGCACTCGACAGCAAGGATATGCAGCGCTGGCTATCCAACTATGTGGAAGAGGACGACGCATCCTATATCTGTCTGTCGCGTGAAAATGAGGAACAGGGGCTCGCGCTGGGCTTCATGTACGACGACTGCCACGCGCGCCTGCTCGACCGAGTGACCTATATCACGAAGATATGGGCCGGGACATTTCAGGACTATCGAACTCGGCATTTCGTTCAGCGCGTCGCGGCGGACCGAATTGATGATAACACCTGGAAAGCGCGGTCCAACTTCAGCGTGTTCATGACGCCCGAAGACAGCGGCGTGTCCGAAGTCCTCGCGACGGGGCAATATGAGGATCTCGTTCGAGAAGGCGCGGATGGAGATCTTAAGCTTCTTTCCCGTCGCACCCTCCTCGATACGACGGTACTACCCCGCTATCTGGTCTATCCGATCTAGTCACACCTGGGAGCGATGGTGAGAGCCAGCGCCCTTGGATATGTACGTCATCGGGGTGACAACGGCCCTCAGGCCGTCGTCCAGTCGCGTGCGCCAAAATGGCGTTCGAGCATCGGGCGCATGATGTCCCATCGCTCAAGCTGGCTCCAGTGTCCCGACCTATCGAGAACATAGAGTTCGGCATGCTGGAGATGCTCAAGCAGATAGAGGCTCGTATCGAGAGGGACGATCCGGTCCTGCCTGCCGTGAAAAATCAGCACGTCGTGCGGAAGCTTGCCCAAGATCGACGGCGGCATTGCAAGCGTTTCGATCCCGACCTTCATCGAATCGATCATCTTCGACGCGATGGACATGACAGCGGGATCGGTCGCAATTTGATAGCGCGACGATACGATCTCTTCCATTCCTTCGAACTTGTCAGCGTCATAGGCGAAGCTGTGCATCAGCTGGCGATATCGCGCTGGGCGCGGATCGGAATAAAAGGAGAGCAGCCGAACCAACTCCGGCGTCCGCGGCGCCGGGGCACCTATCGACCCCATGAGAATGACCTTATCGAATCGTTCGGGCGTTTCGCTCAGAAGCTGCAGTGTCAGCGCGCCGCCCATCGAATTTCCGACGATATGGGCGCTGTCGATCTCAAGCGCGTCCATCAGTCCGAGGCATTGTTCGACGCGGACACCGATCCACGCCATGACATTGTCCGGGAACGGATCCGGTATGGTGGACTGGCCAAATCCGATCAGATCGGGTGCGATCACGAAGAAATTTTCGGCGAGATCGGGCATTAGGTGGCGCCAGTTTGATGCGGCGTGCGCACCCGGCCCGGCGCCATGCAGAAGTAATATGGCAGGCTTCTTGGGATCGCCGGCGATCATCGTGTGCGACGTAAGCCCGCGTCCTTCGATTTTCTCTTCCCGGATGACATCCGAACCCATGAAATCTCTCCCTTCCGTCTTATCGATGGCATTCCATCCGACCTGGACATTGCACAATGGCTATCGTGTTGTCCATTGTAAACTCTAGCGACCTGCCGACTGGACTCTCATATCTCATTGTGCAATGCATTTGCCAGATAAGCAATTGTGGGACGGGGAGTAGCCGAGATGGACGACGAGACTGTTGCATCGCTCGCGCGTGAACTGGATGTCGCCGAGGCGAGCCAAACACCCGTCCGGCAGCTGTCGCTTCGCTTCCCTCAGATGACGATAGAAGATGGATATCGCATCGCCCGCGCGTGGGTTGAGCTCAAGAAGGCGGCGGGACGTCGGTCCATTGGCCGCAAGATTGGTCTGACATCGCGTGCGATGCAGGCGTCTGCTGGTATCACCGAGCCCGACTATGGCACGTTGCTCGATGACATGGCGTTCGAGGAGGGGAGCGAAATTCCCATCGATCGCTTCATCAATCCGAAGGTCGAAGTCGAATTGGCCTTCATTCTCTCCCGGCCGCTGGGTGGTCCCGATGTGACGACACGGGCTGTTCTCGCTGCCACTGAATATGTAGTGCCCGCCGTGGAGATCATCGACAGCCGCGTTCAGCCGATCGACGCGGAGACCGGCAGCGCCCGGAAAATCCAGGATACGATTGCCGACAACGCGGCGAATGCCGGGATCGTCCTCGGCGGCCGGCCCATCCGGCCGGACGCCATCGACCTGCGATGGGCCGGCGCCATATTATCTCGCAATGCCGTCATCGAGGAAACAGGAATTGCGGCTGGCGTGCTAAACCATCCAGCGCGAGGGGTCGCGTGGTTGGCAAATCGCTTGTCGCAGTGGGGAGAAGAGTTGCAGGCGGGCGAAATCCTGCTGGGCGGTTCTTTTACCCGCCCGGTCCCTGTGTCGCGCGGCGACGTGATATCTGCGGATTATGGCAGGCTCGGCTCGATCGCGATGCGGTTTGTCTGACATGTCGTCAGCAAATCCTCCCAACCATTTCAAAGTCGCGCTCGCCGAAGGGCGGACGCAGATGGGATTCTGGCTGGCGCTGGCGAACGCCGACATCGCCGAAATCTGCGCCGGACTGGGGTTCGACTGGCTCCTTGTCGATGCCGAGCACGGACCGCAAACTCTGCCCGGGATAATCGAGCAATTGCGGGCAATAGCGTCCTGCCCGCCCTGCGCTGCCGTCGTGCGCGTGCCTTCATCAGACCCCGTCGCGATCCGTCAAATCCTCGACTTGGGAGCGACGACCCTCATGGTTCCGATGGTCGAAACGGCTGAGCAGGCCTTCCGGTTGGTCGAAGCATGCCGCTACCCCCCATCGGGCAGCCGAGGCATCGGCGGTGCAAGGGCATCGCGCTGGGGCGGCATTGCGACCCATGTTGCCGATGCCAACGAGCGGCTTTGTCTGATTGCGCAAATCGAGACGATTCAGGGTGTCGAGAATATCGAAGCAATCGCCGGCGTCGACGGGATCGACGCGCTGTTCATCGGTCCAGCCGATCTGGCAGCGTCGGCCGGGCTCTTGGGAAGCGCCAACCGGGAGCGGGTGCGCGAGCTCACGATGGGCGCGTTGTCCCGCATCCTTGCCGCGGGAAAGCCAGCGGGAATTCTGTCGCGCGATCTCGCGCTTCTCGATGCACATCTCGCCGGCGGCGCAAGCTTCGTCGCTGTCGGAATAGATGCGTTCGCCCTCGCCGATGCGGCACGCGGGCTGCTCGATCGATTCCGCCAGTGACCGCGATCCGCGCGCCGGTTTTGGCCTTGCACAATAAGCAACGGATTGTATGCTGTGTCCAAATAGGAAATCGGGAGCGGGCTATGCTAGTGCCGAATCGACCGGATACAGGCGGCCTCCGCCGGCGGGGGCGATGACGTTGCAAAAGATCGTGATCGCGATCACCGGCGCGACAGGATCAATCTACGGTCTGCGTCTGCTGGAAATGCTGCGTGAAGATCCGAGCTGCGAAACGCACCTCGTGGTCTCCCAGGCAGCCGTGCTCAACATCCGCGAGGAACTGCCGCTAACGCTGAAAAAATTTGAAGCGTCGGCTGACGTGGTTCATAACATACGGAATGTCGGCGCCAGTATCGCGAGCGGATCGTTTCTCTGTGACGGCATGATTGTCGCGCCCTGCTCCATGCGCACCCTTGCGGCGATCGCCAATGGGCTCTCCGACAATCTGATCACCCGAGCTGCCGACGTCATGCTCAAGGAGCGTCGTCCATTAACGCTCATGGTGCGAGAGACGCCCCTGAACCTTGCCCATCTTCGAAACATGGCAGCCTGTACCGAAATGGGGGCGATAATTTTCCCACCCGTCCCGGCGTTCTACGCTCGGCCATCGTCGATCGACGAAATCGTCGACCATAGCTGCATCCGGGTCCTCGACCAGTTCGGCATCCATCGGGCCGCCGATCGCCGATGGACCGGACTGAAGGGCGCAGAAGTGATGCCTCTGGCGCAGGCGGATAAATCGGAAAGGACAATTTGATGGCGGCAGTGCTGATGCGCCGGGAGCTATTGGGCGCCGGGGTTTTTTGCGCGGGTCTGGTTGGAGCCTCCCGCTTCCGGTCAGGAAGTGCGGCGGACGAAGAGGCCGTTCTCGTCGTCAGCCAGCCAAGGGTTGAGGAAAGCGAGCGTTTTGCCGCGTCCCTCATATCGTCTTCGAAAAAGTCTCTCGCGCTGGATGTCGGAAGCGGGCTGGATGAGTTGCTTGGCGACTGGCCCCGCGGCGCGCAGGTGATTGCAGGCCTGACCTCCGACCCCGCTGCAATGATTGCGGCCCAGTTGCTCATCGAGAGTGGAGCGGAGCCTTTGCTTCGATGGGAACATTCCTATGAGGCGGGCCGCTGGACACACCGCATCGGCGCCGCCCCCGGCTTGGGCGCGCTCCCGCAATATACTTGGCCCGCCGTCGTTGCGCAGAAAGTTCGCGATGAGCTGGACGGCCACAAATCATCACCGCGCCGGGCCGCGTGCATTTCGGGGGAATGTGCACTCGCCTCGAATAGCCCCGGCCTACTTGTGACCTGGGCCTTTCGGCTTGCCGGAGAAACGCGGTGAGGCCGCCGCTGCCCGAGGGAATTGCGGCGGCCGACTTTTCACGGGCCCTCGATGAACTCGCAGGCGTCGTCGGCAAAACCTGGGTTTTCGTCGACGAGCTTCCGCTGTCGACTTACCGCGACGCGTATTCGCCGCTTGCCGATGGCACTCTGCTTCCTTCTGCCGCCGTCGCTCCGGAAAGCGTCGAACAGGTGCAGCGGATCCTTGCCATCGCCAACAGCTTCCGATTGCCGATCTGGACCATCGGGACTGGACGGAACTTCGCATATGGCGGGCCGGCACCCCGCAAATCCGGATATCTTGTCCTCGATCTGAAACGGATGAACCGGATCATCGAAGTCAACGAAAAATATGGATATGCGCTGGTCGAGCCGGGCGTTTCCTACATGCAGCTTTATCGCCACCTGCAGCGGATCGGCAGCAAATTGTGGATCGATCCGGCAGCGCCCGCCTGGGGCGGCGTCATGGGGAACGCGCTCGAGCATGGCGCCGGCTACACGCCCTATGGCGATCACTTCATTATGCAATGCGGGATGGAAGTTGTGCTTGCCGATGGCCAGGTCGTTCGCACGGGCCAGGGAGGCATCTCTAACAGCAAGCATTGGCAGATCAGCAAACATGGGCTCGGACCGCAGTTCGATGGCATGTTCACCCAGTCGAATTTCGGCGTCGTCACCAAACTCGGCATCTGGCTGATGCCGGAGCCGCCCGGTTACAAGCCGTTCATGATCACCTTTCCACGCGAAGAGGATCTCGAGCAGATTTTCGAGATCACGCGCCCGCTCAAGGTGAATCAGGTGATCCCTAACGCAGCGGTCGCGGTCGACCTATTGTGGGAGGCCTCGGCGAAGACCACGCGGCGACATTATTATGACGGCAAGGGGCCGCTCCCGCCGTCGATCCGGACGAAGATCGCCGCGGACCTCAATCTCGGGATGTGGAATTATTACGGCGCCCTCTACGGACCACCGCCCATGATCGAGAATAATTGGAAATTGATCGAGGAGGCATTCAGCAACATTCCGGGCGCCAAGTTCCACTTCGCGCGCGAGAATGATCCTGCGTGGGATTATCGCGTTAAGCTCATGCGCGGCGAACCCAATATGACCGAGTTCAGCATCATGAACTGGATCGGCGGAGGGGGACACGTCAACTTTTCCCCGATTTCCGCGCCCGACGGGGCGGAAGCCTTGGCTCAATATAATCTGATCAAGAAACGCTGCCACGAATTCGGCTTCGACTACATCGGGGAGTTTCTGGTCGGCTGGCGGGACATGCATCACATTTTGATGATCATGTACAATCGGGCCGATGAAACGATGCGCAAGAGCGCCCACGATCTCTTCAGTCTCCTGGTGGATGAGGCCGCGGCGGCGGGGTTCGGCGAATATCGTACTCATCTCGCCTTCATGGACCAGATTGCTGGAACCTATCGTTACAACGACGGGGCGCTTTGGGATCTCCATCACCGCCTGAAGGACGCTCTCGATCCCAACGGCATTCTTTCGCCCGGAAAGCAGGGCATATGGCCGAAGTCGGCGCGTCCCTGATGCCACGCGACCCACGCTCCCAGGAGATTCATGATGCGTAAGGACGAAGTGAGGGGGCTTGACCACTGGATCGGCGGGTCACCGGTTGCCCCTGGCGACGGCGCTTATTTCGAAAGCCTGAACCCGATTGACGACAGTCTCTATTCCCGGGCGGCTGCCGGGACTCCGGCCGACGTCGATCGAGCAGTTGAGGCGGCCGACACGGCCTATCGCCGGAACCGCGACCTTTCCGCAGCCGCGCGCGAGGGATGGATGATAAAGGCTTCGGCTCTCATGGAGCGTGACGCATCGCAATTTGCCGACACGCTCGTTGATGAAATCGGCTCGCCGATCGCAAAGGCCGGTTTCGAGACCCGGTTCGCCACGAGCTTCTTGCGCGCGGCCGCAGGCGTTCCCCGGCGCATTCGCGGCGAGACTATTCCATCCGATGCGCCCGGCCGCGTCAGCATGAGTTTTCGCGAACCGGTCGGAGTCGTTGCCGGCATTACGCCGTTCAACGTCCCGCTGATCAAGGGGATCAAGCAGTCGGCCATGGCGCTCGCGACGGGCAATGCCTTCGTCCTGCTTCCGTCGGAAGCGGCACCGCGCGTGGCCGATCAACTCGCGCGCCTCTGGGAGGAAGCAGGCGTGCCCGAAGGCCTGTTCAACATTGTATATGGGGACGGCGCCAAAATCGGCGATGCGCTTACTGGCCATCCCAAGGTTCGCGCGATCACCTTCACGGGCTCGTCCCGGGTCGGGCGGCATATCGCGCGCATCGCAGCTGAAGGCTTCAAGAAATATACCCTCGAACTCGGCGGGAAGAGTCCTCTCGTCGTCTGCGCCGACGCCGACATCGAAAAGGCCGTGGCGGCCGCGATCTTCAGCATCTTCATGTATCAGGGCCAGGTGTGCATGGGGGCGTCGCGTATCTATGTCGAACGTCCGATCTTCGACCGGTTCTCCAAGGCTTTCGCTGCTGCAGCTGCGAAACTCTCATCCGGCGATCTGCGCGATCCCGCAACGATGCTGGGTCCTATCATTTCCGGGCGTCAGCGCGCGCGCGTGCGGCAGCATATCGATGACGCCCGCGGCAAGGGAGCCGAAATACTCGCCGGGGGCGAATGGACGGGCCATGTGTGCCATGCGACCATCCTCTCCGGTGTCCAGCCCGGGATGGAGGTAGCGGCCCAGGAAACCTTCGGGCCGGTCACGTCGCTCTATCCGTTCGATGACCTCGATGAAGCCCTCCGGCTTGCCAACGACACCGAATATGGCCTGAGCGCCGCGATCTTCACGCGCGACATCGACAAGGCGCTTCGGTTCGCTCGCGAAATCGAGTCCGGGATGGTCCATGTCAACGCGCCCACGTTGCACGACGAGCCTCACGTGCCGTTCGGCGGTTCCAAGGCTTCCGGATTTGGCCGCGAGGGCACCGAGGCCGATCTTGAAATCATGACCGAGTGGAAATGGGTGAGCATCCAGACCGACGCGGCCGTTGGGGGAGCACACTGATGTCTCAAGGAAAGTCATCCATTCGCGCCAACCTCGCCGATCGCGCAAGAGGCGTCGGATCGCTGCGCGATTTTCTGGAGCTCCTCGAAGAATATGGGCAGGCCATTACCTGGACGGACCGGATCATGCCCGAGCCCGACCTGCGCAACATTGCCGTGGCCGCCTCGCGCGATGTCAACCATGCTCCTGCGATCCTGTTCGACAATATAGCGGGCTACCCCGGGAAACGCACGGTTGTCGGGGTGCACGGCTCTTGGGATAATATCGCGCTGCTCCTGGGTCAGCCAAAAGGCACCACAATCCGGGATATGTTCTTCGACATAGCCGGGCGCTGGGGCGATGCCTCTGCCCAGATCAGCCGCGTTTCCGAGGGGCAGGCGCCTGTCCATGAGTGCCGGCACGAGGAGAATATCAATCTCTACGACCTGCTGCCCGTGTATCGCATCAACGAGTTTGACGGGGGTTTCTATTTGGCCAAGGCGTCGGTGGCTTCGCGCGATCCGTTGGATCCGGAAAATTTCGGCAAGCAGAATGTCGGCATCTACAGGCTTCAGATCCAGGGTCCCGATCGCTTCAGCCTGATGACGATCCCGTCGCATGACATGGGACGCCAGATCCTCGCAGCGGAACGCGAAGGCCTGCCGCTCAAGATCGCCGTCATGCTCGGCAACCATCCCGGCGTCGCGTTGTTCGCAGCAACACCAATCGGCTACGACGAGTCCGAATATGCTTATGCCTCGGCGATGATGGGAGCGCCGATCCGGCTGACGAATTCCGGCAACGGTATCGACATCCTCGCGGATAGCGAGATCGTCATCGAAGCCGAGCTCCAGCTTGGTGAGCGCGTCTTCGAAGGGCCGTTCGGTGAATTCCCAGGATCCTACAGCGGCGTGCGACGCGCCCCTGTCTTCAAGGTGACCGCCGTCTCGCACCGAAAGAACCCTATATTCGAGAATATCTACATCGGTCGTGGCTGGACGGAGCACGACACGTTGATCGGTCTTCATACGTCGGCGCCCATCTATGCACAGTTGCGCCAGACCTTTCCCGAAGTCACCGCGGTGAATGCGCTGTACCAGCACGGACTGACAGCGATCATCGCGGTCAAGAACCGGATGGCGGGCTTCGCAAAATCCGTGGCGCTCCGCGCGCTTGGTACGCCCCATGGCCTCATGTATCTGAAAAATCTGATCATGGTCGATGGCGATATCGATCCCTTCGATCTCAACCAGGTCATGTGGGCCCTGTCGACCCGGACGCGCGCGGAGGACATCATCGTCCTGCCGAACATGGCGATGGTCCCGATCGACCCCGCTGCCGTGACGCCGGGGAAGGGGCACCATCTGATTATCGACGCAACAAGCTATCTCCCGCCCGATCCGGTGGGCGAGGCACATCTGGTCACCCCGCCCACCGGCCAGACTATCGATGACCTCGGCAAACGGATCCAGGCGATGCAACGAGGCGAGACGCTATGACTGCACCCCATTGCCCGCGATGTGGCTCCGACGCTTCGATCCCTGATTTCCGCGGCGTCGATGGCGAGAAAACGATTTGGACAATCCATCGCTGCACGGCCTGCTGTTTCTCTTGGCGCGACAGCGAGCCGGCGAGTGCGATCGACCCGCGTGTGCGCGCCGAGGAGTTCGCGATCGATGTTTCGGAGCCGGATCTTTTTCCGATCGTCCTGCAACCTTCGACCATGCGGAAATAGGGGGTGATCAAGATGGACGCAAATCGCCAAGCCGCCGCGCTCGACGCGCTAGAAGCACTGGTCGGTGCCGATGGGGTAACGCGCGATCCGGCGGCGCTCGCACCCTTCCATTCCGGAGTCGCCCTGCCCCTGGGTATCATCGCGCCGCGCGACACCGAGCAACTTGCCAAGGTCCTCGCGGTGGCGAGCGAGGCCGGAGCGGCGCTTCAACCTGTGTGCCGCGCGGTCGCAGGTCAGGAGGTGGCGGCACGCGACAAGATCATATTGCTCGATCTTGGCCGCATGAATGAGATTCTCGAGATCAATGAGAACTTGGCTTACTGCCTCGTCGAGCCAGGCGTCACCTTTCGGCAACTCTCCGAACAGATAGGCGAGCGGGGGCTCAAGCTCTGGGTCGATTGCCCGGGTGAGCCCGACGAATCGGTGGCGAGCGCCTTTCTGAAGCGGCGCGTGGGCTATACCCCATATGCCGATCATTATCTTATGCAATGCGGGCTTGAGTTGATGCTGGCCGACGGCCGCAGTGTCCGGACAGGGATGGGTGCTATGCCCAAGAGTACCTGCTGGCAGCTCTTCAAATTTGGTTACGGGCCCTGGATCGACGGGCTCTTCACACAATCCGATCTTGGCGTCGTGACCAAGCTCGGCCTCTGGCTCATGCCCCAGCCCCCGGCAGCGCAATCCTTTGCTGTCACGGTGCCGGACGAAGACGATCTTGGCAAACTTCTCGATGTACTGGGCCCGCTCAAGACCAATATGGTCGTCCCCAATGGCGTGGCGGTGGCAAATGCGCTGCACGAAGCAGCGCGTTCGGGCAAGGTACGCCGCGACTTCGGCGGCACCGGCCCAATGTCCGCCGGCGAGGTTCGAAAAGCCGGGGAGTCGATCGGGCTTGGCTACTGGACTCTTTACGGCTCGCTTTACGGGCTCCCCGACAATGTTCGCATCGCTTGGTCGATGGTCCAGGACGCGTTCGCATCGATCAAAGGCTCGCGGGTGCTGGCCGCTCCCGCAGCCGGGATGGAAGGACTGTGGGCGTGGCGAAAAGGCATGATGCTTGGTTCGGTCGGTAATGCACTTGGCCGCCCTTCGGCCTGGGCCGGAGGATCCTCTCTCGACATCGGCCCCATCAGCCCGGTTGATGGCAAGGAAGGGCTTCGCCTTTATGACTTGTCGCGCGATATTTCCGGCCGGCACGGTTTCGATTTTGTCGGAGAAACGAATGCCGTCTGGCGCTCTGCCCAGCATCGGCAGTATTTGTGCTTCGATGGCAGTCCCGCGGGCAGTAAACGGGCGAGAGACTGCGCTATCGAGCTGATCGATGCGCAGGCAGGTGCCGGATTTGGACAGACGCACGTCGAGCCGGCGCTCGCCGCCTCTGCTAGGGCGACCTATGAAAGCGGCGCGATAACTCAACTGCACGCGCGCGTGAAACGCGCGCTCGATCCCGCGAACCTCTTTCTGTCGGCCTGACCTCAAACAAGGGAATCGAAAGCATGAAGATGGGATTGCTGGCGGTCGCTCTGCTGATGCTAACCGCTTGTTCGAAATCGTCAGATGCGGACAAACCGGACGGTGCAGAATTATATGCCCTGAACTGCGCGGGTTGTCACGACCCGGGCCCGGGTCATCCCGCCACTATGCTGCTTGAAGAGATGGAGCGACCCGTTGCGCCCCTCATTGGCCGCAAGGACCTCGACAAGGACTATGTCCACTCGGTCGTCCGAAACGGGCTGATCGAAATGCCGCCATTCCGCCCAACCGAGCTGACAGACGCCGATGTGGATCTTGTATTCACCTACATCAAGACGGCAAAGGGTCCTTCGAACGCTCCTTGACGACGAGGCGCGCAAGGCTTTGCAAGGCATCGGCAGCGTCAGTCTCGTTAACGATCCGCGTATAGGCCGTCAGACTGAGGTTTGCGGCGTTCATTCGGTCCGCGCAGCTCTCAGCTCCAAGCGCACTCGCCGCGCTGATTAGCAGGTGCTGCGCCAGCCGTTCCCCTTCGAGTTCGGCCATCTTTACGAGGCGCCGGACACGCTGCGCCTTGGCAGCCGAGGCCCCGCTGGTACTGGCGGGAGCTTTCAGCCACCGGCGGGCCTGACGCAGTGGCCCGATGACTTCTGAATTTGTCGCCTCAATTTCTGCGAGGAGAAAACGCAATTCCGTCTCGCTAAGCACGATCGACCGCAGCTGCGCTAACCAGCAGCACAGAAGCAGGAGGTTGACATCGAAGCCATGGTCGTCCTGCAAGCTGAGGCAAATATCCGCTACACCGGGCTGCGCATAAGCTGATACCGAGAAACGCCAGAAGGTGTCGGGATCGAGTGGCTTCACGTCCTGCCCCCGAAATCCCCTCGCATGCCAGCGCCCGGGAGGCTCCCGTTTATGGCGATCGCACCAAGCGGGTCAGGAATCCCCACGCATCTCCTCCGGCTGCCAGCCCATTGCGTTGCTGGCTTTGAGAGCGGCGGCCTGGACTTTGTCGATATTGCTCTGGCAAAAGAATTTTTCGTCGGTCATCCGGCCAAGTACGCCAATCACCGCGATCAGCTTTTCCTGCATGTCGAATACCGGGACTGAAATGGCAGCGAGCCCCGGTACCACTTGGCCGTCCACCTTGGCGTAGCCTTGCCTCCGGATCTCCGTCAGCATAGCTTGCAGCTCGATTTCATCGATGGACGTCCGCGCAGCGCGCTCACGTTCAAGCAGCCGCTTATAGGCAGGGAGTGGCTGGAAAGCCATGAAAACTAGCCCTGCAGACGAATGCTGAATGGGAAGGACCGATCCGACGTGCAAAGACGTCGCAATTGGAACGCCGCCATCGAGCCAACGGATGATCGTCGGCCCATAGTCACCCCATATCGAGAGCAGACCAGTGGTCTCGAGATCATCCGCAAGCTGCCGCAGATAGGCGGTGGTGATGCGAATAACGTCGAGCCTCGACAAGGCCGAGAGTCCGATCTTGAGGGCGGTTGGACCGAGAGAATAGCGACCGTCCGCAGGCTCCTGCTGGACCAGCCCAGTATTAATGTAGGCCTGGAGATATCGGTGCGCCTGGCTGCGCGACATCTCGGCTCCCGCGGCGATATCGCGAAGGGGTGCGCAGCCGCCGGGACAAGATATCAGCGCTTCGAGCACGCGGACCCCAGTCTCTACCGACTGGATACTCTTGCGAGGCTTTTGCGCAACATCGCGCGGCGATTTGGAAGAGGCGGACATATCGGAGTGATCGTCTTCAAGCTCTGTCACTCTCACGCTTTTTGCCTGACGTTCCAAACTTCTTCCATTCTCTTATTTTGTCCCTTTTGCAGGGATACGAGGGTTCTAGGAAGCAACAACAGATACAATTCATATCTCAAGATGCAAAGTCGTTTCTTGTGCAACTGCCCGCGCGGCATTCCTATGCAATGGCAGATTGCGCCCTGTTGCCAGCCATTCGCGCGTATCCGCTCTCCTGCCGTGTGCCAGTGTCCGCCGGCAAATCGAACGTGAAAATTAGCGCGGCGAGGATGCAGCCTCGACGGCCACAGTTTCGACGCGGCCTGCTGCTGGCGGCTCGTCCTCGCGGCGTGTCGCCATGAACACCCCTGCACCGACAAGTGCCGCGCCCGCAATGTGAAAGGGAGCGAGATGTTCTCCAAGCAGGAGAATTGCAAGCGCAACCCCAAAGACTGGGGGCAGATTCATATAGATACTCGCGCGAGCGACACCGATCAAATCCACTGAACGGTTGAAAAAGAAATATGCAAGGAGCGAAGGGAAAATTCCGACATAAAGGATGGCGAGCGGAACCTCAATCCTCGCCGCCATATAATGGCCGTGCGCAATCTCCAGAAGATACGGGATGGCAATGCTTGCGGCCCCGACCGCGAACAGCGTTACGAGAAAGCTGAGCTGATGTATGGCGGGTTTCTTCCGCAAAAGGGTCGAGTAGAGCGAGTAGAGAAAAACGCCGAAAAGGGCGGCGGCATCTCCGCGGTTGAACGTCATGGCCAGAATATTGGCTAGGCTTCCTTGCGCGACGATGACGAGCAAACCGGCCAGTGATACGAGCGTGCCTGCCAACTGACCGATCGTAATTCGGTCTCGAAAGATCACTGTCGAAAGCAGGAGTATCATCGAAGGCATGGCGCCCTGCATCATCAGGTTATTCGTCGCCGTTGTATATTGAAGGCCCCAATAAACCACGAGGGCGAACGCTCCGATCCCAAGCGTTCCGAGAAACGACAGCATTTTCCAATTCTGCAGAATTGCGCGACGATCCGCGACAAGATGCGGCCAAGCGAAAAGTAAGCCTACCCCCATTGCTACGACCCATCGCCAAAAGGCCATGCCGAGGGGGGTAACGAGGTGGTGAACTGCGCGCGCAACAATGGGGTTGAGGGCCCAAAAAAGCGAGGCTGCACAAAGCAATAAGCCAGCAGAACCCCAGGCTCGCTGAAATATTGGAAATCGATGCGTCAATGGATGCCCCTTTTGGTCAGTTTGCCGATCTGGTGCGCCGCCCTGCGCTTCTTCTGGCTCGCAAAATTTGGCTTGAACCATGATCCGATCTGCGTCATCGCGTTGCACATAGTGCATCACATTTTTCTAAATGCAATAAGGAAGCGCATAAGGTGGCGCTCGCTGGAGGGGCACCATGACCCGAATGTTAGAAGGAATTCGGATTCTTGACCTCAGTCGGGTCCTTGCTGGACCTTGGGCAACGCAGCTCATGGCCGATTTGGGCGCCACAGTTATCAAGGTCGAACGCCCGCTCGAAGGGGACGACACGCGTCGTTGGGGGCCGCCTTGGCTTTATGCCGGCGGAGAGGCAACGTCTGCCTATTATCTGTGCGCAAATCGGGGAAAGGAAGCGATTGCCGTCGATTTCACCGACGCCGAGGGACAGCAGATTATTCGAGATTTGGCGGCCGGTTGCGACGTTGTCGTTGAGAATTTCAAAGTCGGGACGCTCAAGCGCTACGGGCTCGACGCTGCGAGGCTGCGAGAGGCCAACCCGGCCCTGGTCTATTGTTCCGTGACGGGCTTTGGCCAAGACGGCCCCTATAGCGGCCGGCCCGGTTATGATTTTATCGCGCAGGGCATGGGCGGATTAATGAGCGTCACGGGTTCGCAGGAAAGTGGCCCGATGAAGACGGGCGTTGCCCTGTCTGACATCATGACGGGTCTCTACTCGGCGATCGCGATCCTGGCAGCTCTTGTCCGGCGGGGAAATACCGGCGAGGGCGCTCATCTCGACGTGTCGTTGCTCGATGTCACCGTTGCCACCCTTGCAAATCAAGCCTTTAACTTTTTCGCCACGGGGGAGAATCCGCCCCGTTATGGCAACGCTCACCCCAACATCGTGCCATACCAGTCTTTCCCGACAGCCGACCGCGGGATCAATCTCGCAATCGGGAACGACTCTCAGTTTCGTCGGCTGTGCGACGCAATTGGGCGGAGTGACCTTGCTGACGACCCACGCTTTGGCACCAATGGTTCGCGGGCCGGAAACAAACAGGCGCTGGAAGATGAGTTGGCGCCGATCTTTGTAGGCGCGGGCGCAGCTTCATGGATAGAACGGCTCGACGCCGCCGATGTCCCGGCTGGTCCGATCAATGAAATTTCGGACGTCTTTAAGGACGCTCATGTTCTGCACCGTGGAATGAAGATTTCGCTCAACCACAAGGAATTGGGTGATCTTCCAGGCATAGCCAGCCCCATCAAAGTCGATGGCGAGCGCGCGGTTGCCTCCACACCACCACCGCTCTTGGGCGAGAATACTGATTCCGTTCTGCGGAGAGAGCTCGGACTGGGCGACTTAGAAGTAGTGGGGCTAAAGACAAGAGGAGTAATAGGGTGATCCTCATCGACCGCACCGAGCGACGATGGAGCCTCCGATCATGCCCTTCCTCACCATGCTCTCATGAATATTAGTTAGGCGGCGGCGCGATGTTTTCGCAGGCCCGCCAACGCCGACGAGGCGACCGCGCCGATGTGTGATTCTGCCAGCCCGCGCGCGCGGGCAGGAGATTTGGAAGCGATCGCCTCAATGATTTCATCATGTTCACGTGCGGTATCGGCCATGAAATGATTGAAACCACCGGCTTGGTTGATGAAGAAATCAGACATGTCAAAATTGCTGTTCTGCCGCGCGTCGAGAAAGGGCGACTGAGCCATATCGTGGATGAGCTGATGGAAGGCAC
Organism: Sphingopyxis sp. DBS4; assembly: GCF_024628865.1. Taxonomy (NCBI): domain Bacteria; kingdom Pseudomonadati; phylum Pseudomonadota; class Alphaproteobacteria; order Sphingomonadales; family Sphingopyxidaceae; genus Sphingopyxis; species Sphingopyxis sp. DBS4. The sequence continues at coordinate 3,152,364 of NZ_CP102384.1, read as the reverse complement.
GGTTGAGTTCGCAATAAATTACCGCGCTGCGCGGCTCGTCAAAGTCGATCGTGAGAATACGTGCTTGCAGCGCGCGCAAATCGCGCGTTTGCGAATCGGTCCGACGCGCTGCCGCCAGTTCCGTCAGCAGTCCCTCGAGCCTTTCAAACATGATATAGAAATCTGCGATCTGGTCATAGCTTGGATTTATCACCTCGCAACCGACCTGCGGAATTATGCGAACAAATCCTTCCGAACTCAAACGGTTGAGCGCGGCCATGATCGGCTGGCGGCTCGCTCCGGTATCGCTCACAAGATCCTTGACCGACAGCCGCTGGCCAAAATTATATTGCGCGCCAACCATTCGGCTAACGAGAAGATCGTAAATTTCATCCTTCTTGTTCACTCGAATTGTCTCCAACTTTGGCGCTGCTACGCACGCCGCGAATATCCCCCTTGATTCAGCAAGAACGCAAGAGTCAGTCGTTGGCGAACGGATCCGGCTGCAAGAGCTGTTCGCAACGGAAATCGACAGATTCACTCTGCATATTTTGTTCGGCGCAATCGATCGTGGACAGCAAGTCTTTTTATAAGCGCTTACCATGCGCGATCACGCGCCATATTCGCCAAACGAATGATCGCCGCCAGATGATCGTTCCAACTCTTCATTGCTTCGCGCTTCTCGTCCTTCCAGTCGTGGCGCTGGTAGATACCGGCGACGCCCGCGCGGGAACCTCCGACGTGATTGAGCACAGCTTCGGTCACTTCAAATCGAACGCCTAGCCGTTGAAACCCGGTTGCAAGAGTTCGTCTCAAGTCATGCAGTCGCCAGTCCGGTAACGGTTCGCGGCCGTCTTGCGACATAAGCAGGTCGAGCTTGATCTTGCCTTTGCTATATCCGGTGAACCTTCCGCCCCTGGAGGTCGTGAACATCCTGCCGCTACGCGGCCAGATAGCCGACCCGGCAACCTCGTCGAGGATCGCAACTGCAAGTTCGTTGAGCGGAATTCGGTTGGGCTCGCCATTCTTTGCCCGTTCGCCGGGCAGGGTCCATAGGAGATCTTTACGGTTGAGTTCCTCCCAACGCAGCGACGAAACCTCCTCTCGTCGCTGACCGGTGACGATCAGAAGGCGGATGATGGGTCCGAAACAGGAATGCGTGTTTGGCGCCGCCATCCAGATGCGGCCAAGCTCCTCG